>CAYNMR010000011.1:0-105048 GCA_964398455.1 uncultured Vicingus sp.
ATAACTTGTTTATATCCGATATAAACTATCGGATATCTACCCAATTTTAGGTAGATAACCGATAAAAAGTTTCGGTTTATTCATTTTCAAATATAACAAAAAAAATAGATGTCATAAATCATCAAAAGGGCTTTTAATGTTTTGCAAACTTTTGGTGCTAACATGGGTATAAATCTCAGTTGTTTTGCTACTGTTGTGCCCAAGTAATTCTTGAATGTATCTTAAATCTGTGCCGCTTTCTAACAAATGTGTTGCATAGCTGTGTCGCAGCCAATGTAATGTTACTGGTTTGGTTATTTTAGTTTTACTCAAACAATGCTTAAGTACTAATTGCAGGCTTCTATCCGAATATCTTTCGCTTGGATTTTGACCCTCAAATAAATAATAAATAGGCTTACAAGATTTAAAATATTCTCTTAATAATTCAAGTATCTTAGGACTTAGAGGAACTATTCTGTCTTTTTTCCCTTTCGCGTTTTTAATAACAACAATATTTCGCTTTGAATCAATATCGTTAGGCTTTAAATTTATTAATTCACTACTTCTTAATCCACAGGAATAAATTAAACTCAACATAGCTTTGTGTTTTACATTTATTGGAGCCTCTAGTATTGCTTTTATTTCTTCTTTGCTCAATACATTGGGCAACAATTTTGGTCGTTTTGGTCGATGCACCAAATCAACATCAATGGTTTTGTTTTGTACTGTTCTAAAAAATAACTTGATGGCATTCACTACCTGATTTTGAAAAGATGCAGAATAGTTTTTGGCTAAAATGTATTCGTTGTTAAATGTAATTACATCTTGGTTGGTAATTTCTGCTATTGGTTTGTTGTGGTAAAATTTTAAAAATGTTTTAATGGCATCAACATACGTTTTTATGGTGTTTGGGCTGTATCGTTTCGATTTTAGCCAACTCACAAAACGAATGATATTCTCTTCAGCTTCTGCTGATAGTTTAACAATTTCCACCAACAAACTTTCATCTATAGCTGCTTTGTTTTCAAAAAGCGTATAAATTTTAGTCAAGTTTTCATTGGTATCATCAACATACCACGATTTTAAAGTGTTGCTCCATTTAGCTCCTGCCAATTGCTTTACTAAATGTTTTAGCGTGTCGTCAAAATCAAAACGAACAACTAATCTCATTTCATTTTGATGTTTTACTCTTTCTAGTTGTAGGGTTTTAAGTGTCATTAATTCAATTTTAATGCAGAATACGTGAGTTAAACCAGCTTATACATTTTGCCTGGTAAGGCTTTTACCACATTTTTAAACTCCATTTCCAACAACAGACTAGCTGTTTTGCTCATGGGTAATTTGGCTAAAAGTGCCAAGTCGTCGATGCCTATTTTTTCTTGTTTGTTTAATAAATCAACCAACCCTTTTTCTTCAGGAGTTAAATCTACAAACAGCCTTGTTTGGTTTGGTTTTGCAGCATCTTCGGCTTTCCAACCCATAATGTATTCCAAATCTTTAACCGATTGTATGAGGTGGGCTTTGTTGCTTTTTATTAGGGCATTACAGCCTTCCGATTGCGAGTCGGTAACCCTGCCTGGCAAAGCAAACACATCGCGGCTGTAGCTGTTAGCAAGTTCGGCAGTAATTAACGAACCTCCTTTGTTGCTCGATTCTACCACAATGGTAACATCTGCTATGCCTGCTACCAAGCGGTTTCGTTTTGGAAAATTTTCCCTGTCGGGGTTGGTACCGCTTCTAAAATCGGAAATCAACCCACCGTTTTCCATCATTTGTTTGGCTGTTGACGTGTGTATGTTGGGGTAAATTCTATCCAATCCGTGAGCCAAAGCGGCAATGGTTGGTAAATTGTTTTTTATGGCAGCTTTGTGTGCACAAATATCAATACCAAAAGCCAATCCGCTTACAATTAAAGGGCGGTGCGGAACCAATTCTTCCATCAATTTTTCACAAAAAACTTTGCCGTATTCGGTAGCGTTGCGTGTACCAACTATGCTAATCACCTTTGGAGCATTAAAGTTAAATTCGCCTTTGGCAAAAATTACCAAGGGTCCGTCTTCGCAATGGGTTAATCGTTTGGGGTAATTTTCATCAAAAAAAGTGTAGGCGTTGATGTGGTGTTTTTCGATAAAAACCAACTCGTTTTCAGCAAGGGTTACAGAAGACGCCTTGTTTTGGATAATGTTTTGAGCATTTACTTCGCCAATTCCAGGAATTTTTTCTAAGGCTGTTTTCTTTTCTTTAAAAACCTGCTCTGCACTACCACAGTAGGCAATGAGCTTTTTGGCGGTAATATCGCCAATGTTTGGAATAGCGGTTAAAGCAATAGAGTATAACAAGTTGTGGTTCACGAGGCAATTTCTATTTTAGAATGGTAAAAATAATAATTAGATTTACAGCATAAAAGAAGCGTTTTTATTTTCTTTTTACACAAAAAAGCCACCATGCAAAAGTGCTGTATTGTTATTCCATGCTACAACGAAGCTGAACGACTATTATCGGCAGAATTTCGTGCATTTGTTGATGACAAAACCAATTTCTCCATACTTTTTGTAAACGATGGCAGTACAGACAATACACGTGCAGTTCTCGAAAAATTGTGCGAAAACAACCCAAAAATTAATTGTTTTTCGTTACCTAAAAACCAAGGCAAAGCCGAAGCTGTTCGCACAGGTGCTTTAATTGCTTTAAGAAATCCAGAAATAAGTTATGTGGCGTATTTAGATGCCGATTTAGCAATTCCTTTAGAAGAGTTTTATCGTTTGTTTGAAATCACCATTGCCAATCCCAATTATGAATTTACCTATTTGTCAAAAATTCCGCGAAGAGATGCTGAGGTAAAACAACCGTTTAAACGTTTTTTTATTGGTAGGGTGTTGGCTTTTATGAACCGATTGAGCCTTCAATTGCCCATTTACGATACACAATGCGGTTGCAAACTAATGACTCGCGAAATTGCACAAGTTGTTTTTAATACTTCGTTTATTAGTGCTTGGTTGTTTGATATTGAAATCTTTTGGAGAATTTTGAACCAATACAACCGAGCTTATTTTGCCTTACATACGTTAGAAGTTCCGCTAAACAAATTGATAGAAAGAGGCCCTTCAAGCATTAGCGGAAAAGCATTGTTTAAATTGCCATTGGAGTTTTTAAAGATACATCGTACCTATAAAAAATAATGAACGGATTACTGCAAAAAGCAACCAATTTTTATCACCAAAACAAATATCCTTTGCTTTTGGTGTTGCTAATTTTGTTGGTGTTATATCCTTTCTCATTATTTCAATACATTCCGAAGTGGGATAATATTAACGGTTATTTGCCTTATCGTTACTTTATCAGCGATTATTTATGGAACGGGCATTTACCCTTGTGGAATGCTTTTCAACGGTTTGGTTACCCTGGTTATGCCGATTTACAAAGCGGTTGTTGGTATCCGCTGGTTTGGGTGCTGATGTTGTTTGGCAAATACGATATTACTTCGCTTATTATCGAGTTGTTGAGCTGTTTTATTATTGCTGGCTTGGGTATGTATAAACTGAGCAACTACATTCATCAGTGTAAAAAAACAGCCTTTATATTGGGGTTAAGTTTTGCTCTTTCTGGTTTTATGGTAGGTTCGGCTCAACTCATGGTTTTTTTAGTTGGTGTAGCATGGTTGCCTTGGTGCATTTGGGCATTGCTTCGGTTTTTCGAAACACAAAAACATAAACACATACTGCTAACAGCAGTTTTTGTTTCCTTACAAATAACCAGTGCTAGTCCTGCTTTTACCATTATTTTGGCTTACATCTTTGTAGGAATGTTTCTCTATCAATTTTGGAAGAACAGAACAGCCATAACTGTTCTTAAAAAAAATACATTGGGAGGAATATTGTTAGTAGCAACAATGGTAGTATTGTTATTACCCTACATTAAATCTTTTTTAGATTTTTCTCCTTATTTCAATCGTGCCGATAAATTGGAATATCAAGGGTTTTTAATTGCAAACCCATTTGTTTTAGCTGATTATTGGTCGTTTTTGTTTCCGTATACCGTAATTGCGAAGTGCGATTGGTTTAAATTGACCGATTTATCGATGCGAAATGCGTCTATTGGGTTGCTGGGTTTCGTTGCTTTTATTTTTTCGGTAACCCGATTAAAAAGAGCAAACAAATATGCTGTACCATTACTATTTGGAGTAGTTTTTTCTATGATGTTAGCTTTTGGTGATGAGTTTTTTATTTACAAATATTTGTATCATTTACCAGGTTTTGGTTTGTTTAGGCATCCTTCTTTTTTTAGGGTTTACGCCATGTTTTGTATGTTATTGCTGGCAGGTTTTTGGTTTAAGCAAGTTTTTGAAAACAATGCGTTTTCGAGAAATGAAAGAAAGGCAGTTTGGGCAATAATTTTTATCTTTCTAGGTGTGTTTGTTGTTGCTGGGGTAAACACCACTTCGTCAGAAATCGCAAAAAATATAGATGAAATTTTTGATCTAACGGAGTTTCATTCTACTGGCTTTTATGCCCATCTATTGGTTAATGTAATCGCTTTTTTCTTGATTTTAGGCATAACTGCTCTTTTAACCAAAACAGCTAAGCTTTCTATTTTTAAAACTTTGGTGCTGTTTATGGTATTGGATATAGCTGTACAAACACGTTTAACAGCACCAAGCACCCTACATTACAATATTGAGTATAGTGAATTTAAAAACTATTTTAATTCGTTGCCAAACCAACTTAATCAAACATACAACAATACACCATTTAAACAATTAGACGACACACAAGGATTGATGGCCACCAAAGGTATTTGGCAAAATGTGGCTACGTTTAATAAAACAATTTCAAGTGTGGGAGTAAATCCTATGCGTTTCAAAACGTTTGATATCGCCGATGAAAATGGTGCTTTGGAGCGAATCAAAGAAAACCCCTTACTATATTTTCCAACCCAAACTTTTAACCTCAACGATACATTAAAACCAGGTTACATTTGGGGAACACCAACATCAGTTGTTATTAAAGAATTAGCCACAACCATTAGCGATGTAAAAATAGATTACAACAAGTTTTCAGCTAAGGTAACCAATGCAGCAAATGAAAACCAATGGTTGGTATTGAATCAAAACTACCATTATTTATGGAAAGCCTTTTTTAATGGAGAGGAGTTGCCGGTTCATCAAGTCAACGAAATGGTAATGGGGGTTGAAATTCCTAAAAATGCTGATGGAACTATTGTGTTTGTCTACTTCTCCCCCAAACTAATTTATGCCTTTATGATTAGTTTACTTTTCTATCTTTGGATTTTTCTGTACATCGTTTTTAACCTTAAAGTAATTAAAGGATAGAATCAATAACATAAAAAAGAAACAGATAGCATGATACTCTTCATATAGATTATTATGAAGGTTTAAGTCGGTTACATTGTAAATTCTTTTTATCAACATCCAAAACAAGAAGGATATAATGACAGATAGCGATACCGCCCTAAACACAGTTTTTGAGCCAAAAAAGCTTGGTTTTACTGGGAATAATAAAGAAATTATTTGACCTAAGAAAGGAAATAAAAAAATTAATGGCAAGGCAAAAACTCGAGCTTCTTCTGCAAATACTGCAATTAAAACCACAAATGTGTTAATGAAAAAAGTAATCCAAAATGCTTTTATCCAATCAGTATAAAAGATGCTTGTTTTAAACTTTTTTTGAAAATAAATCAATAAAAACAATGGAAGAAAATAGACTGAAGCAAAAGACAATATTGTTCTTGTTATATTTGGCATGTTTCTAAAGTTTTTTTCTATTAATGAAAATCGTTGAGATAGATAAGTTGTTGACAGTTCATTACTTTCAGGGTTAATACGATAGAACAGCGAAAGATAAATAAAATACAAAATTAATGGAATCGCATTAAGCATAATTGCTTTGAGAAAAATACGTTTTTTGTTGGAATGATCTTTAGGATTAAGTCTGAACATCAATATTATAAATCCAGGGATAAGAAAGATAGAACTTTCTCTTGCAATTATTGCCATAGTTAAAGAACCCACAAACAGAATAGAATGATTCTTTTTTAAGGCAATGAGGGTAAGAAATAGAAAAAAATATTGTATAGGTTCGTCGTATGTTGCGATTGGAATAAAATAAGCAAATAGCACAGAAAAGCTACATAAATAAATTATTGCACTAATAATTGCTATTTGGTGCGAATGAAAGAATAAGTGACTCAAATAATAAATCAATAATCCACAAGCAAAAGTTAATGTGAAGTTGACTAAAACAAAAGCATAACTTATTTTTATATTAAAAGTGGAGGATACCTTTTCTATTAGAAAACTAGTTAAGGGTCGTTTCTTAAAGTCTGAAAGAGTCTTATGATAGTTCACCGACCAAGACAGAAATCCATCAGTTATGTATACACATTTCGCATTGGGTTTTGATTCATTCTTATAATTAATCATTGTATTATTGACAGGGGAGATATGAAGCAATAGGCTAAATAGTGTCAGACTAAAACAAATCAAGCTGGCATGTATAAACATTCTTTTCGTTTTCATACACAATATTAACAACAAAAAAGGCTTGAAGAAATTTCTTCAAGCCTTTTAAAATCTATTAATTAACCTTATTGAATTACCATTTTTTGTACTTCAACACCGTTTGTTGTTGTTACTGTTACAAAATAAACGCCTTTTGCATTAGCACTTAAATCAATGATTTGTGTGTTACTGTTCAGCATGTTTTTGTAAACCACTTTACCTTGTAGGTTACTTATTTCAACTGTACCGTCATCATTAGCGATTGTTTTTAAAGTAATCAATCCATTGGTTGGGTTTGGATAAATGGCAAAATTTGCCACTGTATTTTCTTCTACGCCTGTGCAAACAGAGAATGTAACATCAATTGCATCAAAGTACATACAACCATTTGTGAAATCGATTACATTTACCATAATATTATGGGTTCCAATACCACCTAAGTTTGTAGTATCATAAACATTGGTAGGACCTCCTCCTCCAACAGGACTCCAACCATATCCCCAGTTAGGATTAAACGGAACATTTAATGTTATAGATTGGTCGGCACATAGTGCGGTATCATTTCCTAAATCAATAATTACGATAGGGCATGGATCTGTCATGAATTGATATGGACCAACCCATAAGCTGGTATCTCCGCTACCACAATCAGCACGAACATAATACTCGTAAGATGTTGATGGGCTTAATCCATCTAATAAATAAGGTTTAGCGGTTACATGTTCGGGAGTTCCTGTTCCTAAAGTAAATCCTTGAAATCCCCATTCAATATCCCATTCTGTTGCTGTTCCATTTTCGGTCCAATTTAACATAGCAGAAGTTGGAGTAATGTTGTTTGCTGTTAAGTTTGAGGGTATTGAACAAGTGTCTGCAACAGTTTCTTTTAGTGTTACATCATCCACATACACTCTAAACATATCTGCATCGCTGTAGTTGTGAAATCCAATATAATAAGAACCTGAACTAGCTGGCGTAAAGGTTGCATAAGCAGTATCGAAGGTAGTATTTGTTAACGTACTATCAAAAAGCAAAGTGCTCATTCCTGCAACATTTTGAGCAGCACCGTACATTACTTTTAAATTCTCAGGAAAAGTTGATCCAGCCACAGCAAAGGCAAATGATAATTCATAAGTAGTTCCTCCAACTAAAACCAATTCAGGAGTAAACGACCAATCGTTTGCTGCTTGTGCAGCATTCCATCTCACTTGCATGGAGTTAGGTGCAGAGTTTGCAAAATTTGAACCTGTCACCCAAGTGTAAGCATCTGCATTAACATTATCAACCATCCATCCGCAAGGTATTTCAGGTTCTGCAACTCCATCAAAATTTTCTGTCCATGGAAAAGAAGAAATTACAGGAGCAACGCAGGTTGTTGTAAATGTAAAAGGACCAACCCAAGCACTCGTTCCTGAACCACCACAATCAGCCTGCACATAAAAATCGTAAGTAGTTTCAGTAGCTAAACCAGTTATAGGTTCTGGATTATTCGTCGTTCCAGTTACCATTGTTCCAGTTCCTTGAGTAAATCCAGTAGCTCCCCATTCAACATTCCAGGTGTTAGCAGAACCATTCTCCATCCAACCTAAATTAGCAGACGAAGATGTGATTGAAGTTGCAGTTAAAATAGACGGGTCTGGACAAGCAGGAGGAGCATCAACAACAACATCATCCAGTGTAATACCGTAACCATATCCTGAGTAACCTTCAAAAGCAATGTAGTAGTCATTAGATAAATTAGGGAGGTTAATAGATATGGGCGTCCAAGTGCCAACGCTACTGGTATATGAAGCAAGATATGTCCATACACCAGCTGCAGATGTTTTGTAATAAATAGTTAATGTGTCCTGATCTCCACTCCACTCAAGTTGGGTATACCAGAAATTTAAATTGTAGGCAGGCAAAACGCTTAAATTCATAGAAGGAGTAATTAATTTAGTAATATCTCCGTTGTAATTGCCTGAATAAAACATTGCGTTTAATGTTCCAGTATGTGCACTAGCAACTGACCCGTTGTCATTACCTGCATTGGAGACCCATGTTGCACTTCCAGAAATGGTATCTAAAGTCCAGTTTGATGGAGGGAAAACCCCCTCGAAACCTTCATTAATAACTTGTGTCATTCCTTGCCAACTGAGTAGCATGATAAATGACATTAAAAAAGTAAATTTTTTCATGATATAAAAGTTTAGTGAATATTAGATTATATAGTAAGGAACTATAAATTTCGTTAAATAAATCGACTTAAAAGTTGATTTTAAACATTTTTTTAACAAAAACTAGGCATTCCTATGAGGTTATCTAGTTAAAAACAACCTTTTTACCCTTGGCGAGATAGAGGACAAAATCTCATAAGGAATAGTTTGTAGCAATTCAGAAAGTTTGGTCGTTGATGGTTGATCGTAAAAGATATATAGTTCATCATCTTCTTTACAGTCAATCCCTGTTACATCAATCATACACATATCCATACAAACAGTTCCAATGGTTGGAGCAAATTTATTGTGCAGTTTTACCTGCCAGTTTCCATTACCAATACGTCTACTAATTCCATCGGCATAACCAATAGGAACAGTTGCAATGGTAAGTTGTTTAGTTGCTTTACCTTTTCTTCCATAACCCACCGTATCGCCCTTTGGTATGGTTTTGAGTTGTGCTATTTTTGTTTTCAGCACTGCCACATTTTTAATGTGTTTAGCATCTTTTGGGTCGGCAACAAAACCATACAAACCAATACCTAAACGAACCATATCGAACTGAGCGTCTGAAAAACGCAACGCTCCGTTGGAGTTTAAGATGTGTTTATCAAATTTATAGGTAATGTGTTTTTCTATTTCGGCCACTAATTCTTTAAACAAGCTGATTTGTTTTTTTGTAAAATCATCATGCTCTGGTTGGTCGGATGCTGCTAAATGGGAAAAAACACCTTCCACTCTTAAGTTCTGATGTTTTT
This sequence comes from uncultured Vicingus sp., assembly GCA_964398455.1. Classification (GTDB taxonomy): domain Bacteria; phylum Bacteroidota; class Bacteroidia; order Flavobacteriales_E; family Vicingaceae; genus Vicingus. The sequence continues at coordinate 9,447 of CAYNMR010000011.1, forward strand.
TTAATTGTTTAATTAACTCAGGAACTTCATTAGGACTAAATCCCAAGCGATGCATGCCTGTATCTATTTTAATGTTGATGGGGTATGATTCAACTTTTGTTGGATATTTTTTTAATGCTTTTAACAGTGCCTGAAAGGAATGAAAGGAGAAAATTACTGGACTCAATTGGTGTTCAATAATTAAATCGAAACTTTCCAATTCGGGTTTCATTATCATGATGGGAAGTTTAATACCTGCTTTACGAAGTTCAACTCCCTCTAAAATATTGGCAACGCCCAAATAATCAACTAAGTTGTTTTCCATGATTTTGGCAATGCCTGATGGACCAAGTCCATAACCATAAGCCTTTACCATAACCATAATTTTGGTTGTAGCATGCAATTTTGACCTAAAATAATTTAGGTTTGAAATCAGGTTTTTGGAGTTGATTTCGAGGGTGGTATCGTATTTTAATTTTTTCACTTGCCTTTTTTATTGGCATTATTAAAACAGCTTCTGCACAAGGGTTCGTAAGCATCTGTTTCACCCAGATGAACCAATTTTTCTTCAGCAACCATACGGTGCGAGTGATGGGCTAATTCGCCACACTTTACACAAATGGCATGCACTTTTGTAACATATTCGGCACAAGCCATAATGCCCGGCATAGGACCAAAAGGTTTGCCTTTAAAATCCATATCTAGCCCTGCAACAATAACCCTAACACCACTCGATGCCAACTGATTACAAACATTTACTAACTCATCATCAAAAAATTGAGCTTCATCAATACCCACCACATCCACGTTGTTTGCCAATAAAATAATGTTTGAAGATGACGGAACAGGAGTAGAATGGATTTCGTTTGCGTCGTGCGAAACTACTTTTTCGGCATCGTATCGGGTGTCAATTTCTGGTTTAAATATTTCTACTGATTGTTTAGCAAATTGTGCACGTTTCATTCTACGAATCAATTCTTCGGTTTTCCCCGAAAACATTGAACCGCAAATTACCTCTATCCAACCTCTTTTTTTAATCGGATTTGTAGTATTTTCTAAAAACATGCGTTAAACTTGTTAAATTTGTTTTCAAAAGTAACATTTTTTAAACTCACCTCTTATGGAAATCGAACAATTACGCAAAGAATTTAATCAACTTTTAGCTAATATCAACGAACATTCGGAGCGATTTACTCATCATGAACATTTGCCAGCTTTAGAAGTAAGTGTGATGATGTCGAAAATAGGTAAACTATTAGAGGTAGCTACCATATTAAAACATACGGTAAAAGAACTAGAGGAAAGTAAAAAGTTGATGAACAGGTTTGAAGAAAAGGCTGAAGTACCAATTCAAAATACACCCATAGAAACAAAAGAAGAAGTACCAATTGAAACACCAATTATTGAAGTTGCTCAACCCGAACCCATTCAACCAAAAATAGAAAAAGCAGCATCAACTACTGCCGAGAAATCATCAATTGGAGAGAAATTTTCTCATTCGCCAATTACCTCTTTGAAAGATGCTTTTTCTTTAAATGATCGTTATTTATTTGCCAACGAATTGTTTAAAAAAGACATGTCGTTGTTTACCGAAACGGTTAAAACTATTGATGCATGCAATAATTTAATGTCTGCTCAAGAAATTTTAAACCAATCGAAAACTAATTTAAATTGGGATGCCGAAAACGAACGAGTAATTTCGTTTTATCAATTGGTTGAACGTCGATTTTTGTAATTTTTACAAGATGAATAGGGGTAAAATACTGATCTTTTCGATTGCTCTTTTTGTTTCGAAAAGTGGTTTTACTCAAAATTTATCATATGCCAGAACCATTATTGACACACTCACATCAACTTATTTTGCTGGAAGAGGAGTTGTTGAAGATGGTGAAGCCAAAGCAGCTCAATGGATAGCAGAAGAATTTAATAAGTTCGGACTTTCTAAAATTGGACCAAGTTTTTTTCAGTCGTTTTCTTATCCAATCAATACATTTCCTGGCGATGTTGAGGTAAAAATTGGTGACAAAAGTATTACCGCTGGAGTTGATTTTTTGGTAGAACCCAACTCTTGTAAAATGCAGGGTGATTTTCAATTAATCTGGTATGATGAAACCAATGTTCCGACAATAAAGCAACTTAAAAAACTATCTAACCAACGTTTTTTTGAAAACAAGTTTATCGTGCTAGACAATCTTGGAGCAAAAACAAAAACCGATGAATTTGAATTGTTGAAGATTAATGCTGTTGGAGCTTCTGGAATTGTGTTTTTGGAAGAAAATAAACTCACTCACCACCTTTCTACTTCGGTTACCGATTATGTTTCGCTTCGTGTAATGCGAACAGCATTAAATAGTTTTGCTAAAACCATTTCGGTAAAAATTGACCAAAAATTTTTGCCCAATTACACTTCGCAAAATGTAATAGGTCAACTAACAGGCACAAAACACCCTGATTCTGTATTAGTGTTTTCTGCACATTACGACCACCTGGGCAAAATGGGAAACAACATTTATTTTCCTGGAGCAAACGACAACGCTAGTGGAGTTGCCATGCTCCTAAATTTGGCTGAACATTACAGCAAAAATGCTCCCGAAAAAACCATTGTTTTTATGGCTTTTGGTGCCGAAGAATCTGGAATTATCGGTTCTCAATTTTATACTGAAAACCCGTTGTTTCCGCTAAAACAAATCAATTTTTTAATCAATTTAGATTTATTGGGAACGGGTGAAGATGGAATTCAAGTGGTAAACGGCTCGGTGCACCAAACGCATTTTGATAGGTTGGTTGAAATCAACAATAAAAAAAACCTTTTAAAAGAAATAAAAATTAGAGGAAAAGCTGCCAATAGCGACCATTATTGGTTTTCCGAAAAAGGAGTTCCAGCCTTTTTTATTTATACCCTAGGCGGAATAAAAGCTTACCACGATATTGATGATAAAGCTGCAACTTTACCACTCACCGAATTTGAAGATTGTTTCAGGTTAATAACAGATTTTGTTAATGATTTGTAGTTAACTTTACGCCATAAAAAACATTACCATGAGCAAAACAAAAAAAGCAGCAGAAACCCTAACCATAATGACAGAAATAGTGTTGCCAAACGACACCAATACGTTGGGTAATTTAATGGGAGGTAGATTATTGCATTGGATGGATATTTGTGCAGCAATTTCGGCTCATCGTTGTTGCAATAGAGTGGTGGTAACTGCTTCGGTAAACAACGTTTCTTTTTCTCACCCTATTAAATTGGGAGATATCGTTACGCTCGAATCAAAAGTTTCGCGAACGTTTAATTCTTCGATGGAAGTGTTTATTGATGTTTTTGTGGAAGATCACCGCACAGGAGTTCGTAAACAATGCAACAATGCTATTTATACTTTTGTGGCTGTCGATCAAATAGGAAACCCTATTAGCGTACCAGAAGTTATTGCAGAAACCGACGAAGAAAAATCTCGTTACGATGGTGCTCTTCGCCGCCGACAACTAAGTTTAATTTTAGCAGGTAAAATGAAACCTGCCGATGCTACGGAGTTGAAAAAGTTGTTTGCTTAGTTTCTCTCTACCAAAAACCAGGTATTTAACAAATTTTCTTTGTTGTAGAGCATCCGTTTTTTAGTTTCCCAATTAATTACATCGGCACCTGAAGCTACAGCAATGGCTTGTCCGGCTGCCGTATCCCATTCCATCGTTGGAGCAAAACGTGGGTAGCTGTCGGCACTGCCTTCGGCAACCATACACAATTTTAACGAGCTGCCTTTCGACAGCATATCAACCTCGCTATGTTTTGTTTTTAGTTCGTTCATGTAAGCTTCGGTTTCGGCACTCATGTGCGAGCGACTACCAACTACAATAAAGTTTTGTCGGTTTTGTTTTAGTGGCAATTTTTCTGAAGTCGCAATTAATTCGTCTAAATTGGAGATTGGAGATTGGAGATTAGAAATTTTGTAAGCACCTAAATGCAAGTCAGAAAAGTACAATTCTTCAGTTACAGGCACATAAATAATACCCATGGTTGCTTCGCCGTTTTCTATCAAGGCAATGTTTACTGTAAATTCGCCGTTGCGTTTTACAAACTCTCGTGTGCCATCAAGTGGGTCAACCATCCAAAATTGTTTCCACGTTTTTCGGGTTTCGTAAGGGGTTTGTTTACCTTCCTCACTTAATACGGGTAAATTGGTTTTATCCAACAATTTAGCAATGGCTAAATGTGCATTTTTATCGGCTTGTGTTAGGGGTGTTCGGTCTTCTTTGTGCTCTACCGCAAAATCCGATTCGTAAATAGCAAGAATTTCTTCCCCACCTTTTAACGCAGCAACAATGGCTGTATGTAATAATTCTTCTCTTGTCATCTTAAATCTAATCTTTTACAGTCTAATTTCTAATTAATATCCGCTGCCTGCAGCACCAATCTTTTCAATAGGATGCCAAGTTGTTTTCATTTCTACAAAATCTTCTATATAGTATGGGTTGTTGTGTTTTTCATCGTAATTAGTTGAAAAATCTCTAACAACAACTCGTTTTAGGTTTTCTACAGCTTGTTTTTGTAGGGCAGTTATTTCTTTTTTATCGCTACCGGCATATAAAAGTGCGTTTACATCCATGTGTGAAGCCATGTGTGATTGTAATTCTTTTCGAGTGCCAGTTAGTATGTTTATTACACCGCCAGGTACATCAGATGAATTAATTACTTCAGCAAAGGTTATCGCACACAACGGTTTGTTTTCTGATGCCAATACTACACAAGTGTTACCTGATGTAATAACTGGAATAATTGCAGAAACCAATCCAATTAAACTAGTGTCTTCGGGTGCGATAATAGATACAACTCCTGTTGGTTCAGGAAGTGTAAAGTTAAAGTGTGAGGTAGCTACCGGATTTACTGCACTAAACAGTTGGGTATATTTGTCAGCCCATCCAGCGTAATAAATAATTCTATCAACAGCCACATTTACTTCTTTTTCGGCAGCAGCTTTGGTTGAACCTTGTTTAGTTAATTCATCAATAAATTGAGTTTTTCTACCTTCCAACATTTCTGCTATTCGATACAAAACTTGACTTCGTTTATAGGCTGTTGCTCCCGACCATCCACCAAAAGCATCACGAGATGCAACTACTGCATTCCTAAAGTCTTTTCGAGACGAAAGACAGATATTTGCCAAAGGCGTTGAACCATTCTTTGGGGTATAATATCTTCCTGATTCTGTTCTAGGAAATTTACCGCCGATATATATTTTGTACGTTTTCAATATTTCTAATCTTGACATAAGTTAAAATTTTAAATAAGGTTTTAGACCATGTAATCCACCTTCTCTCCCAAAACCACTTTCTTTATACCCTCCAAAAGGAGATGTTGGGTCGAACTTATTAAAGGTGTTTCCCCAAATAATACCAGCTTTTAATTGCGATGAAAGGTTAAATAATTTTGAGCCTTTATCCGTCCAAACTCCAGCCGATAAACCAAAAGGAGTGTTATTGGCTTTTTCAATTACTTCGGCAACAGTTCTAAAGGTTTGAATGGCTAAAACAGGTCCAAAAATTTCTTCTTGTACAATTCTGTTCGATTGAGAAACATTGGTAAATAAGGTTGGTTTACACCAGTATCCCTTTTTTGGAACTACACAGTTGGACTGATACATTTCTGCACCTTCACTTTTACCGATTTTTAAATAATTGTTGATGGTAGTTAATTGTTCTTTTGAGTTAATTGCTCCAATGTCGGTGTTCTTATCCAGCGGGTTGCCAACAATTAACGATGCCATTCGGTCTTTTAACTTCCTTAAAACGATATCATAAACAGATTCTTCTACAAACAAACGTGAACCAGCACAACAAACGTGTCCCTGATTAAAATAAATTCCATTGATAATTCCTTCAACAGCTTGGTCTAAAGCTGCATCTTCAAAAATAATATTAGCAGCTTTTCCGCCCAATTCAAGCGTTACTTTTTTGTTAGTCCCAGCAACTGCATTTTGTATAATTTTTCCAACACCTGTTGAACCTGTAAAAGCAATTTTATCTACATCGTTATGATTAACAATAGTGGCACCTGTTTCTCCAGCACCTGTAATAATGTTTACCACGCCATCTGGCAAACCAGCTTCCTGAATTATTTCAGCCAGTTTAAGAGCTGTTAATGGAGTGGTTTCTGCTGGTTTTAAAACAACTGTATTTCCTGTTGCTAAGGCGGGTGCAATTTTCCAAGCAGCCATTAACAACGGAAAGTTCCAAGGAGTAATTTGACCTGCTACTCCTAAAGATTGAGGCTTTCTGTTTGGAAAAGCATAATCCAACTTATCTGCCCAACCAGCATAATAAAAAAAGTGTGCCGCGGCTAATGGCACATCCACATCACGCGATTCTCTGATTGGTTTTCCACCATCCATTGATTCAATTACAGCAAGTTCTCTTGCTTTTTCTTGAATTAACCGAGCAATACGATAAATGTATTTACCTCTTTCGCTTGCAGGCATTTTGCTCCAAACCTCTTTGTAAGCTTTTCTAGCAGCTTTTACAGCTTTATCCACGTCCTTTTCGTTGGCTTCGGCAACCATTGCAATTTTTTCTTCTGTTGCAGGGTTTACAGTTGCAAAGTACTTTCCAGAGCTAGGTTTTACCCATTTTCCGCCAATAAACAATTCGTATTGTTCATTTAACTGAATATGGCTGGTACTTTCTGGTGCAGGGGCTAAATCCCATCCAGTATCGAAGTTAATTTTTATCGTTTTTTTTGTCATTGCTTAGTCTTTTGAGAAATAATCTTTTGATTGATAAATTCCAGTTTGTTGTTTCACAATTTGCATTAATAAGTCGTTGGCAAGGCTGCTTGCACCAAACCTAAACCATTGGTTGGTTAACCAAGCTGCCCCCAGTGTTTCTTTAACCAACATCAGGTATTGTAAAGCCAATTTTGAATTGGAAATTCCTCCAGCAGGTTTCATCCCAACTTGTATTCCTGTTTTATAATAATAATCTTTTATTGCTTCCAACATTACTAAAGTTACAGGCAAAGTAGCTGCAGGACTAATTTTTCCGGTAGATGTTTTAATAAAATCAGCACCAGCTAAAATAGCAATATCACTTGCTTTTCTAACCTTATCGAAAGAACCTAATTCGCCTGTTTCTAAAATCACTTTTAGTCGAGAATTTCCGCAAGATTCTTTTATTGTAGCAATTTCATCAAACACAAAGTTGTATTCACCTTCATGAAATTTTCCGCGACTAATTACCATATCAACCTCTTCAGCTCCATTATCAATAGCTATTTTGGTGTCTAATAATTTTACCTCCAAACTCGATTGCCCGCTAGGGAAAGCTGTTGCCACTGAGGCAACATTAATTCCAGAACCTTGTAAACATTGCTTGGCTGTTTTTACAAAATTTGGATATACACAAACTGCTGCCACGTTAGGTAATCCTGGATAAGCATCATGCAAATGTTGAGCTTTATTACATAGTTGGCGTACTTTGTTTTCGGTATCAGTCCCTTCAAGTGTGGTTAGGTCAACCATGTTGAGGGCTAATTTTAATCCCTGAAGTTTAGTTTCGTCTTTTATACTTCTGCTGGTAATTCTGTCAATTCTATCAATAATTCCCACCTGATCTACAGCTGGAGAAGGATAGTTTTGAAAAACGGATGTTTTTTTTGTCATGAGCCACTAATTGAACATCAAATTTAAGTAAAACAAAAGAGCAGAATGCATATTTATTTGCAGAAGAAAAAATAATTTATGTTTAACTAAAAGGCTAATTTTGTGAGTGTAATGAGTAAGACGCCAGAAAATATTTTTCCAGTTTTTGATTCCATCTTAGGAAGAGACGATAAAGAGTTGTTGCTAAAACAAAAAGCAGTTGTAATATGGTTTACGGGTCTTTCGGGGTCGGGCAAAACCACTATTGCTATTGGTTTAGAAAAAGCGTTAAATAGCAAAGGCATTTTAACTCAGGTGTTGGATGGCGACAACATTCGTGTGGGAATAAACAACAACTTAGGTTTTAGTAATGAAGATAGAAAAGAAAACATCAGACGAATTGCTGAGGTTTCTAAACTGTTTTTAAATTGTGGAGTGGTTACCATCAATTGTTTTGTGAGTCCAACCCACGAAATTCGTCAGCAAGCCAAAGAAATTATTGGCGAAAACGATTTTTTAGAAGTGTTTATTAATACACCTATCGAAATTTGCGAACAACGTGATGTAAAAGGATTGTATAAAAAAGCTAGAGCTGGAGAAATAAAAGATTTTACTGGTATCAATGCTCCTTTTGAAGCCCCAATAAATCCGTTTTTAGACGTAAAAACTCAAGATAAAACAGTTGAGCAATCGGTAAATGAAATTTTAAATAAAGTGTTGCCAATAATCAAAGCCAACTAATGGTTAAAAGGGTTGGGTTTTCCATACTGCTGTTTTTGTTTTTTACGCTGAACTTAAAAGCCAACCATGAAGAGCTTTTTTTGTCGGATTCATTAGCTACTGACTCAACACAACAAATTGAACTTCCTAAAAGAAAACACGTGAGAGCAAAAGCCATTGTTTTTACCTTATTAACAGGTCCTTTGGGCGGACATCGGGTATATTTGGGAACTCGCCCTGGAGCTCCAATAATTTATGCAGTTACGTTGGGTGGTTTTGGTATTTTACCAGTAATTGATTTGGTTCACCTCATTTTTACTAAAGACCTTTCGAAATATGAGCAAAACCAAAAAATAATTATGTGGGGTGGGGAAGAAAAATAAGAGAACTGTATTTATCTAATATTAAAGCCTCTTTTTATTGCTTCCTTTTTAAACCAAGGGTTTATTTTACAAGACGTTGTATCTAAATATTTTTGTAAAACAGTATTATAATAATACAAAGTAAAATCTGATTTCTCACTATTAAATATTTTATCTTTTTTATTTATTTCTGATTCTTTTTGTAACTTATAACCTTCTATTATCGCATCATAATCTCCCCCATCACGATAAATCATTTCATCATTCTTTATAAATCCAATAGTAGTATTTACTTCCCATGAAAAACAAAATTTATCATGCTCCTCATTAAGAAATGAAAAGGAAAACAACATCACATCTTTTTCAAATTTAATTTTTCGTAAATATAAGTCTAGAGACATAAAGCAGTGAAAATTAATAGAACTGGATGTATCCTCAACTATAAAACCTTTTTCATTTACTTCATGACAATAAATTCTATTATCTGAAAAAATGCTGGTTAGATATACTACCCATCTAGCAGAATCTATTTTATCATATAAATTAGTTTCTTTAATAAATTCTTTGGAAGAAACAATAACATATTTTCCATCTGATGAATCTATCTCCATTTTTCCATTTTCAATAAAATTGTTTTTATCGAAAACTTGTAATGTATCAGAATTCAATTCAACTTTAGTAGAAGTTGAGGAACATGAAATACAAAAAATAGATATTAAAACTAAAAGTTTACAATTCATTTCTCAAATGTAGTTAATTTATCCTTCTACAAACTTGTAGATTAAAACACTAATTTTACATCCATATGGTAAAAATAGGCGACATAGAATTGGGAGACTTTCCTTTGCTTTTAGCACCGATGGAAGATGTGAGTGACCCTCCGTTTCGTGCGTTGTGCAAAAAGCACGGTGCCGATTTAATGTACACTGAGTTTATTTCGTCGGAAGGATTGATTAGAGATGCTGCAAAAAGTTTGAAGAAACTCGACATTTTTGAATACGAACGCCCAATAGGTATTCAAATTTTTGGTGGCGATATTGAATCGATGAAACAAGCTACTGAAATTACTGCTGCCGCAAACCCCGATATTATTGATATTAATTACGGTTGCCCAGTAAAAAAAGTAGTTTGCAAAGGTGCTGGTTCTGGAATTTTACAAGACATTCCAAAAATGGTGAGGTTAACCGCTGAAATTGTAAAATCGACTAATATACCAGTTACCGTAAAAACCCGTTTGGGTTGGGATGAAAACAGTAAGTTTATTGTAGATGTTGCTGAGCGTTTACAAGATGTGGGCATTAAAGCCATATCTATACATGGAAGAACCCGAAAACAAATGTATAAAGGAGAGGCCGATTGGAGTTTAATTGCTGATGTAAAAAACAATCCAAGAATGCATATTCCTGTGTTTGGTAACGGAGATGTTTCTACCCCTGAGAGAGCAAAAGAAAACAAAGAAAAATTTGGTGTTGATGGAGTAATGATTGGTCGTGCAAGCATTGGTTACCCTTGGATTTTTAATGAAATAAAACATTATTTAAAAACAGGAGAACATTTGGCTAAACCTTCGCTTCAAGAAAGAATAGAAGCAGTAAAACAGCACTTGAACATGGCGGTTGAATGGAAAGGAGAGAAACTAGGTTTGTTGGAGATGCGTCCGCACTATGGAAATTACTTTAAAAGCATACCAAATTTTAAAGAATATCGAACACAACTCGTTACACGAAATAATTTGGAAGAAGTAAACGAAGTGTTTAGTTCAATTGAACAGCATTTTGTTTTAGAAGACTAAAAACTATTTTCCGTTACTCGCTTTGTTTGCCTTTTTAATGTAAAGTTCCAAAGCTTTAGTCATTGATGGAGCTTCTGGTTGTGGGGCAGAAATATCAACTCTTAAACCAGCTTCTTTAGCCGCTTCAGCAGTAGTAGGTCCAAATACAGCAATGCGAGTTTCTTCTTGTTTAAATTTTGGAAAATTTTGAAACAAGGATTTTATCCCACCAGGACTGAAAAAAGCCAATACATCGTACTTAATGTCACTTAAATCCGATAGGTCGCTACATACTGTTCTGTATAATGTTGCAATAGAGTATTTAATGTGGTTAGCATCAAGCAATTCAGGAATGTTTTTACTTAAAATATCAGCACTTGGTAATAAGAAATTTCCGTCTTTGTGTTTTTTAATCACTGCAATCAAGTCCGCAAAGGTTTGCTGACCATAAAATATTTTACGTTTACGGTAAACAATATATTTTTGAAGATACAACGCGGTTGATTCAGAAATACAGAAGTATTTAATTTCTTCCGAAATCTTAAAACGCATCTCTTCTGCAATTCTAAAGTAGTGGTCAACAGCATTTCTACTGGTAAAAATTACTGAATCAAAATCAGCTAGGTTGATTTTTTGTAAACGGAATTCTTTAGCAGGAACGCCTTCAACATGGATAAATGGTCTAAAGTCAACTTTAACTTTACAATTTTCGGCTAAATCAAAATATGGGGATTTTTCTGTTTCTGGCTTTGGTTGAGAAACTAAAATACTTTTCACTTTCAACATCTTCCTAACTTTTTGTTTTTTAGTCGAATCAGCAATATTTTTAGATAAAAAACTTTCCTAAAACGACCAATGGTAAAATTTCGAGCGTGCAAATGTACAAAATAATATACAAAAACGAAACATTGTTAGAAATACCAATCACAAAAAAACGAATGAACCTGATTATTAATATAATAACTATTAAGGGTAAAATAACATACTTTAAAACTGCTTGGCTAGAAAAGTCGGAAAAGTAAATTAATGCCATAGAAGGAATTAAAACTATACCAAGTAAATAGTTATAGAGTAATACATTATATGAGTAGGAAGGAATCATTTGTTCGTGAGAAAATAAGTAACCTAAAACAGCATTTGATGTGAATTTTAGAAGGTAAGATACTATTACAAAAAATAAAATGGTTGGAAAAAGATAGGGGCTTGACGAACTTGAATAGCTTGAAGATGTTATGTAATAAATTAAAAGCGAAATAGTAGTTAGATAGATGATGAATAAACTGAAATTAACACGGTGAAAAAACACCCGTTCTTCCCTAACCACCTCGTAAGCTGAGTAGTAGGAAAATAATGATTTATAAATTTGCCTAAATCGAGTTAAACCAAATGCCTTAGTAAAAGCCAGAAGCAGTGTAGCTAAAGTTAGAATTAATGAAGGCCACGTGGTATTTATGTTAGACCTTAAAGTTGGATCGAAGAGGACTTGATTGGTTGTAATAGTATCTTTTTTTTGAACTAACTCCACTTTTCTGTGTGGAATTTTTTCTAAAGCATTTAAGTTATAAGCTGTGTCTGGGGTTAATGAATCTATTACAGAGCTATCAGATGAATTTACCAAAGTAGTGTCTCTACTTCCCGAAGTGAGAAAGGACTGTTGTTGTTGGTAAATGTAATTAACGAAACTCATCCTCACAAAAATAGTTTATTTAGTGAGTTTTAACGAGCTAGGAGAAAAAAATTCTTTTTACAACAAATTGTGTTTTAATGCTTTTTGAACAGCCTCTACTTTATTGTGAACTTGTAGTTTTTTGTAAATATTTTCGATGTGTTTTCTAACTGTTGCAGGGCTTATGATAAGATTATCGGAAATACTTTGGTAGTTTAATCCTTTTGAAAGTTGCTCTAAAATTTCTATTTCACGTTTGCTTAGTTCAATTTCTTCTTGTTGAATTTTATCTTGTGTTAAGCGTTGAGGAAATCTCAACAAGTTTAGTGTTTTTAATGCAATTGAAGGCGTCATGGCAGCACCACCTTCCAGCACTTGTTTAATACCATTATACAATTCCTCAGGATTGGTTTCTTTTAGTAAGTACCCATCTGCTCCAGCTTTTATGGCATTAAAAATATTATCATCATCATCTAATACGGTTAACATCACCACTTTAATTTGCGGGTATTTATTTTTTATTAATTCGGTCGCTTCCAAACCATTCATTTCGGGCATTTGAATGTCCATTAAAATAACATCCACATTGTGGTCGGCAGCTAATTTTCCAATTAGTTCAGCACCATTAGCTCCTCTAAATTTAAATTTTAACTCTTCAAAAAAGGAAATTTTTTCTTGTATGGCTTGAGCCAAAAAATTATTGTCTTCTGCTATGGCTATTTTTATCGACATGATGTATTGTTTTTATCAAAATTAGTGAAGTTACTTAAACTTAACTATACGGCATTTAGCGTATCTTTACGTAAAGTTAGGGTGATGGTTGTGCCTATTTCCGGGGTTGAGTCAATTTTAAAATTGGCTTTAATTTTATCTGCTCTACTTTTCATGTTTTGTAAGCCGTTACCCATCGAAATATCGGTTAAATTAAATCCGATACCATCATCTGTTATTTGAATTGTGATGTCTTTTTCTGCTTCGCTTATGTTAAGTTTTACTTTTGTTGCAGCAGAGTATTTTATTGCATTGTTTATGGCTTCTTGAACTATTCTGTGGCAATTTACCCCCTGAATGGTGTTTAACGAAAAGTTGTTTTTTAACTGATTACTAAATTCAAACTGAATTTGTTCTTGAGCCAATTTTGCAGTTTCAATGTATTTCTGAAGTCTGTTAGCTAAATCATCAAAGGTTATTTGTTCCTTGTTTAATGCCCAAATGGTGTCTCGCAATTGTGTAATGGTGGTTCGAGTGAAGGAAGAAATGTCCTGAAGTTTATTATTCAATTTCTCGTCGCTGCTTTTGAACAGATATTTCATGTTGTCAACTGATGAAATAATAAAAGTAAGTTGAGAACCAATGTTATCGTGTAAATCCCTAGATATTCTTAAACGTTCTTCATGTAATTCGTTTTGTAAGGTAACTCTTGCCAATTGGTCTTTTAATCTATTTTCTTCAATTAGCCGTTGTTGTTTTAATTTTTGTTGTTTGTAAATAAAATACCCAGAAACCAATACTAACAACAAAATTCCTGTTACTAAAATAAGTGAATTGGTTCGTGCTTTATTTTTAAGTTCTTGTTCCGTAATTTTTACTTTTTGTTCAATAATTTGTTTTTCCTTTTTTTCGGTATCAAATTGAATTTCTAATTCGGCAATAGTTTTATTGGTTGTTTCATTAAGCATCGAATCTTTTAGCGATTGAGTAATTTTTAAATATTTAATAGCTTCGTTAATATTATTGGTTTTTTCATAACAAATAGATAGATGGCTGGAAGCGTATTGAGCCATATGGATGTATTTATTATCAATAGCCATTTGGTAACATTCTTCAAACCACTGTATAGCTTCATTATAATTTTCTTGAGCAAAATAAAAATCGGCATAAAGCACTAAACATTCAGCAATACCGTACGTATCGTTTCTTTTTTTACGAATTGCATACGATTCATCTAAGTATAGTTTTGCTTTTTTATAATCTTTTAAAACGAGATAAGCTCCTGATAGATGTCCTAGAGCAAAAGGAATTCCGATACTATCTTTTTGATTGATTTTTAAGTCTAAGGCTAGATTATAATAATAAATAGCACTATCGGTGTTTCCTGCCACCTCTTGTACAATTCCATAATTATCGTATGTAGCATTTAAGGCAATTAAATCGTTTACTTCTTCAAGTAAGTTTATACCCTTTCGCATATATTCTTTTGCTTTTTCTAAATCTCTTCTATACATAGAAAAACCAAGTCCTGCGTAAGTAACACCAGCTTTGCTTTTGTTACCAATAGCTTCATAAATAATTACTGCTTTTAAGTTGTACGACAACCGTTTACCATAATTTCCAAGAAAAGAATAGACTAATGCAAGATTATTGTAAACATTTGCTTCAAGTTCTTTGTTGTGAAGTACTTTAGCTTGTTCTAGTGCATTTAAAAAAATAGACTCTGCTTGGGTAGTATTTGCAGCTATGATATCGTAAGGAATGTTATTGACTTGTTGAACTTGTTCTTCTAAAGTCAAGTTTTCTATAGCAGATTGAACACTATCAATATAGTTGTTTTGGGTAAATGAAAGGTGGCTTATTAAGAGAAAATAAACAACTACAAGCTTTTTCATTTGTTAATGTTATAGAAGTTAATGAGCTCCTTTGAATTGATTTAAGAATCGAACATCTCCTTCAGAAAATAATCGTAAATCGTTTATTTTGTATTTTAGCATTGCAATTCGTTCAACACCCATTCCAAAAGCAAATCCTGAGTATTTTTTGGAGTCAATACCGCAATTTTCTAGCACATTAGGATCAACCATTCCGCAACCTAAAATTTCCAAGAAACCAGAATATTTACAAACATTGCAACCTTTGCTGTTACAAACAGAGCAAGAAACATCAACTTCTGCACTTGGTTCGGTAAATGGAAAATAGGATGGACGCAAACGAATCTCGGTCTGTTCACCAAACATTTCTTTTGCAAAATAAAGTAAGGTTTGCTTTAAATCGGCAAACGATACATTTTCGGCAATATACAAACCTTCGATTTGATGAAAAAAACAATGAGCACGAGCCGAAATGGCTTCGTTTCTATACACTCGCCCAGGAGACAATGTTCTAATAGGGGGTTTTTGTGTTTCCATAATACGGACTTGCACAGAAGAAGTGTGAGTTCTTAAAGCCATTTCACCATCTTCTGATTCTACAAAAAAGGTGTCTTGCATATCTCTTGCAGGGTGTTCGGGTGGAAAATTAAGTGCAGAGAAATTGTGCCAATCGTCTTCAATTTCAGGGCCTTCAGAAACAGTAAAACCAATACGGGAAAAGATTTCAATGATCTCATTTTTTACTAACGAAATAGGGTGTCGGCTACCGATTTCGTTTGGGTAAGCAGTTTTGGTTAAATCAATAGAATCGGTTGAGGTAGATACATTTTCGAAGCCAGCTTTGAATTCATCAATTTTAGCTTGGGCATTCTCTTTAACTTGGTTAATGAGTTGACCAATCTCTTTTTTTTCTTCGTTCGGAACATTTTTAAAATCGGCAAACAAGTCTTTTAAAACACCTTTGCTTCCTAAAATTTTTATTCTAAACTCTTCAACTTGTTCAGGTTTTTGAGCAGTAAATTGTTCAACCTCAGCTAATAATGTAGTTAACTTTTCTCTCATCTTATTTTTTCACAATCTTAATGGTCATTTTAATATCTACTAACGGACGATCTCTTTTGTCTTTTTCTACAGCAGCAATTTTATCTAGCACATCTAATCCTTCTATTACTTCTCCAAAAACGGTATAGTCCATATCTAAATGTGGCGTTCCGCCAACAGTTTCGTAAGTTTTATATTGCTCTTCAGTATATTCAATTTTAGTATCACGACGAGCATTTTTCCCCTTCAGCATTTTATCAATTTCTGCACGGGTAAACTTTCTGCCTTGAACAATATAAAATTGACAACTCGATGATGCTTTGTCAGGGTTTACCGCATCGCCTTCTCGTGCAGCAGCTAAAACACCTTTTTTGTGGATTAACGAAGGTATAAATTCAGCAGGAATGGTATAACCCAAACCACCTTCGCCTAAAGCAACTCCTGGCAAAGCATTTTTCGAATCGGGGTCACCACCTTGTATCATAAAATCTTTAATAATACGGTGAAAAATGGTGCTATCATACATTCCTGATTTAACTAGTTTCAGGAAGTTATCACGATGTTTTGGCGTTTCATTATACAAACTAAGTTTAATATCGCCATAAACGGTGGAGATTAATACCAACGAATTTTTTTGAGGTTTTTGAGCTGTAACAAATACACTGAATAGGAGTATAAATACAACAGAAAATGAAATTTTTTTATTTATGAACATTTTTTTATTAAATTTGTTAATTACAAAGCTAATAATTTAAACCATTATAGTTTTGAAAACTTAAATTAAAGAGATGAAAAACTTAACTACTTTTAGACTTGTATTGTTAATGTTTGTTGGCGTAATTGCATTTTCTTGTGCAAAAGAACGTTCTCCTAGTTTACATATTACGGTAATTGATGAAAATGGCATTCCTGCTTCAGGAGCTATGGTTCATGCTTGGCCAAGTAATGATGCTACCCAAATGGGAAGCACTGTAAACGAAGCAGAAATGGATAAAACAGGAACTACTGATGCTGCTGGTTATGTAAAATTTGACTTTAAATTTTCAGCTGTTTTAGATGTTGATGTGGTATATTTTAGAGAAAACCAATCATTAGATTCTTTAGGAAATTTGGTTATAACAACCGACTCGTTAAGTGCTCATAAAGTTGTTAAAATAGAAAGTGTTAGACAACGAAGTGAGGAAAACGACTACAGAGAAACCATTAAACTTCGATAAAATTTTAAAGATTTAGGTATTTTATTATTGCCTTTTTCATAAAAACATCCTGATGCTCCCCTACAATTTCGTTGGGGAGTTTTTTTATGTTTTTAAAGTGAGGCCATCCATCATTATCTAAACCTAGTTTTTGGTAATAACCCAGCGGAAGTAAAACAGAACAAACACCAATGTGGATGATGTCTACTTTTTGTTCTTTTTTTAAGAGTTGGTGGTTCATACCCAATTCTTGTAAACCAATTAAATACAAAATGGTTTGTACATCTAATACTTCTTCAAATCGTTTACGCATAAACAATTGAACTTTTATCCACTCAATATTTACATCTATTTCTTCTATTTGCATAACACAAAATTAATGAATTGAACTATAAACAATAGGTTATTGATAAAAACTAACAAGCTAAACAGACACTAAACGTTGCAATAGTTAGTTTTGGGTTGATGAATTATTTTGATATTGTTTTCATTATACCGCTTCTTTGGGGAGCATACAAAGGTTTTGTAAAAGGTTTTGTAATAGAAATAGCATCCTTTATTGCTTTGGGACTTGGTGTTTGGGGAGGATTAAAATTTTCTTACCTATCAGCTGAATATTTAAGCAAAGCGTTTGATATTGCTGAAAATATAATGCCTATCATCTCCTTTTCTGTTGTATTCATTTTAATTGTAATAGTGGTTTTTTTGTTGGCTAAACTTTTACAGGGATTACTAAAAAAGGCTGCATTGGGGTTTATTAATAAATTATTGGGGTTGACTTTTGGATGTTTAAAATTTGCTTTTATACTCAGTATTATATTAAACTTGGTTAATGTATTTAATAATGAGGTAGAGTTTATAAAACCAGAACAGAAACAATCTTCTTTTTTGTATGAGCCTATCGAAAAAGTTGCTCAATTGATAATGCCAGGCATAAAAGACCTGAAGTTAGATACTTCTAAAATAGCAGAAGAGGTTATTAAATCTGAAAATAGTTAGCATGGCATTGTTATATCTTCTAAGTTTTTATACCTTTATGTTGTGAGATTATTTTTTTTCATATTAATTTTTGTTGCTACCATAGCATGTTCTCCCGAAGGACCGATTACTTATACTAGTCCGTTGGTTGGGAAATCTAAAGTGCAATTGGTTAAAGAAAAAGGAACTGCTCAGAAAATAAAAGTTTTTGAAAATTCGGAAGCATATATTTACGTAGTAAAAGAAGCCTATTTTGGAAAAAACAAAGAAGTTACCGCTGAAACCAAACCAAAACAAGTAGTAGAGATTGAACACATTTACTACATTGATGCCAACAATATGGTGTACAAATACCAAGTTTGGAAAAAGAAAATAAAGTAGCCAATCATTTTTTATTTACTGATAATCAAATTCTTAACAAAAACTAGTAGTTAAATTTTTGTTAAAATGTATCAACATTAAATGTATATACATACATTTGTATTGAATTTTAAATTTAGAAACATGAAAAAAATTATTTTAAGTATAGCTTTTGCATTAGCTTCAACATTAGTTGTAAATGCACACAACCACGGTGAGTTAAAAATTAACACTTCAGTAAGTTCTGTAGAATGGATTGGTAAAAAAGTTACTGGTCAGCATAACGGAGGAATTACTATTAAAGAAGGTACTTTACACCTGCACGATGGTAAATTAGAAAAAGGAACAGTAGTTATTGATATGACAACAATTACTTGTACAGATTTACAAGGAGAATGGGCAGATAAATTGGTAGGTCATTTAAAAAATGCTGATTTTTTTGATGTTGAAAACCACAAAACAGCAACATTAGATATATTGAAAGTTACTCCAGGAAAAGATGGTAATTCAATTATTTCAGGTAATTTAACTATTAAAGGAATTACTAAACCAATTGAATTTACTACCAAAATGGAGATTAAAGATGGTAAATTAGCTGCTTTTGCAGAACTTAAAGTTGACCGTACGTTGTACGATGTTAAATACGGATCTGGTAAATTTTTCGAAGGATTAGGTGATAAAACCATCGACGATGAGTTTACCATTAAATTTAAAATTGCTGCACAGTAATTTTAATTGTTGATAGAGGTTAAAAAGCCAGAAGATTTCTTCTGGCTTTTTTGTTTAAATACGTCAAATGACGTATTGGCTAATGTGTAAGAGGGTTATACTTTTGAATTTATAAACTTTAAAACAATAACTCATGAACAAAAAAGTAGTATTAGCCATATTATTATCAGGAAGTTTAGCATTTTCATGCTCAAAAGATGAAGAAGCTCCTGCTCCAGTAGCAGAAACAACGCCAACAACACCTGCTCCAACTGGCAATTCAACAGGAAATGCACAACCAAATTTTGATGGTGCAGATGCATCGTTGTGGGCAGTAAAATCATTATCAGTAACAACAATTCCAGGGTTACCTCCAGTAACAACAACGGTTGGGTTGGGTGTAGCAGTTTTTAACGACGGAACCAGCAACATGGTTAGTGCAGGAACAGTTCAATTAAACAGCAACGCATTAACTTTAAACAGTAACAATTCTTATTCATACACCATAACAACCACAAACCCAACAGGAATTGATTTCACTTCAGGGGTTAATTGGGATGTATCAGGTGGAAATGGATTTAATGCTTTTACTAAAAATGTTACATTGGCTTTTCCAACAGTAAGTGAAGTAACTAGCTCAGCAACTATTACCAAATCTAGCGGATATACACTTACCGTTAATACGGTAACAGGAGCTGATTCAGTTATGTTTTTGGTAGGAGGAGTTAGTAAAACTTTAGCAGGAAATGCAACTTCATGCACTTTTAGCTCAAGCGATTTGAGTGGATTAAATAATGGTACAACAGTGGTTCAAGTAGCGGCTTATACTTACACCAACGAAATTGTTGGCACCAAAAACGTGTATTATGGAAATGAAACCGTTCAATCAAAAACGGCGACAATTCAATAATTATATTATCTAAAAACAAAACGAAAAAGTCCCGAGTAATCGGGACTTTTTTATTTGCGACAAGCTACAATTTATTTAGCGTATTTTTCGCTATATTTTTTAAACATTCGTTTTTGGTGGTTGTCTACATCAATTTGTCTGCCTTGGATAAAAGCGTACTCAACATTATTGGTACTCATATCTAAAGCATCACCAGTAGAAATAAATAGTGTGGCATCTTTTCCTGGTTCAAGACTACCACAAGTAGCATCTATACCCAAAATTTTTGCAGTGTTTAGTGTGATGATTTGTAAAGCTTGCTCCTTGCTTAACCCATAAGCTGTGGCTGTTCCTGCATAAAATGGCAAGTTACGTGTGCCCATGGCTTCCATATCTCCAGCGTTTTCTAAGCAAAATAACACTCCAGCGTCCATTAATTTTTTAGGTAATTTGTAAGGAAGGTAGATGTCGTCGTCCTCGCGAGCTGGAAGTTCATGAACTCGTCTCAATACCACAGATACTTGATTGTCTTTTAACATATCTGCAACCATCCAAGCGTCATAACCACCAACAATAGCTATCTTTTTAATGTCATAAGCCTTTGCAAACTGAACAGCTTCGGTTATTTCTTTTACATAATTGGTATGAATAAATAAGGTTTGAGTTCCATTAAATAATCCTCTCATGGATTCGAAGCGTAGGTTTTTTTCTGGATATTCATTTACTTTAGAGTAAGCTAAAGCATCAGCAAAAAAGATTTTAAGTTCATTCACATCTTCGGTATATTTTTCATTGGCTTTTCCATTCCATGGGTTAAACATACGGTGCCAATTTAGATGTATACCATCATCTTTTTTGTAAGCAGCATCCTCCCAATTCCAAGCGTCAAAATGAACGATAGACGATGTGCCCGAAACAGTATTGCCTCGAGGAGTAATTTGTGCCATTAGTACTCCATTACTTCTAACAGTTGTAGTAATTCTTGATTCGGTATTGTAAGCAATTAACGAACGAACATGAGGAGTATAATTTCCAGCCTCGCTTTGGTCGTCGCTGGCTCTAACGGCATCAATCTCAACCAATCCCAAAGTAGAATTAGGTGCAATAATGCCAGGATAAACGTGTTTCCCTTGAATATTTATAGTAGTATCAAAAGCGTTTGCTTGTAGCTTAATAACTCTTGCATCGGCAACCAAAGTTAGTTTTCCGTCTTTTAATCCAATTGCTGAATTTTCTATTACTATTCCGTTACCCAGGTGAGCGATTCCACCCATCAATAAAATGGATTTAGATTGTGCTGGAGCTGGAGTTTCAACTTGAGCTATACAGTTAAAAGATAAAAGTAGAAAGCAGAAAGTTGTTGTAACTATTATTTTATATGTTGTCTTCATTTCTTTTTATTTTAATGTGGCTAATTATTCTCCAACAGTATCACAATGATAAGTGTGTTTTGGTTTTGCTTGAGGTTTTTGAGTTTTACCACCACCTTTTTTTACATCAAGCATTTTTTCTATTAATGCATTTTTTTCTGCTGCAAATTTCTTTTGTAATTGTTCGTCAGTTGCTCTATCGAAATAAACAATTCCTTCAATAATAGTTTTATCTACAGTTGCATAAACTGATAGTGGATTTGCTGTCCATAATACCACATCGGCACTTTTGCCTACTTTAATGCTTCCCATTTTATCATCCAAATGAAGCAATTTTGCAGGATTTAGCGTCACCATTTTTAATGCATCTTCTTCACTTACTCCACCATATTTTACAGCTTTACCAGCTTCTTGATTTAAACGACGACCCATTTCGGCATCATCAGAATTTAAAGCGGTTACCACACCCTGATTGTGCATAATTGCAGCATTGTATGGAATAGCATCGTTTACTTCAAACTTATAAGCCCACCAGTCAGAAAAAGTTGAACCTCCTGCTCCATGTGCTTTCATTTTGTCGGCTAATTTATAACCTTCTAAAATGTGTGTAAACGTATTTACGGTAAATTTCATAGAGTCGGCAACGTGCATCAGCATGTTAATTTCCGATTGAACATAAGAGTGACAAGAAATAAAACGTTCTTTATTTAAAATTTCATTTAAGGTTTCCATTTCTAAATCAATACGAGGAGCATAACTACTTGTTTTTGCCTGTGGGGTAAGTTTTGCATAAGCATCCCAAGTGTTTTGATATTCTTTTGCACGAATAAAAGCATCGTAATAAACTTGTTCAACACCCATTCTGGTTTGTGGAAAACGTGAGCGATTGAAAGGACCCCAGTTAGATTGTTTAACATTTTCGCCTAATGCAAATTTGATAAACCCGTCTTTAGTGTCTATTTTCATATCTTCTGGGCTGCTTCCCCATTTCAGTTTGATTAAAGCAGATTGCCCTCCAATAGGATTACATGAACCATGTAATAACTGCGAGGCAACTACACCACCAGCTAATTGACGATAGATGTTGATGTCATCGCTATCTACCACATCAGCAATACTAACTTCTGCGGTAACCGCTTGTGTACATTCATTAACTCCTCTGCTTATGGCAATGTGCGAATGTTCATCAATAATACCAGCAGTTAAATGTTTGTCTTTACCATCTACAATTTCAGCTCCTTCGGCAATCAAATCCTTACCAATTTGAGCTATTTTTCCATCTTGTAGAAGCACATCGGTATTTTTCAAAATACCATCTGTTTCGTTAGTCCAAACCGTGGTATTTTTTATTAAAATGGTTTTTGCTTTTGGAATAGAATCAAAACCAAAACTCATGTTAGGATAATACATCTTAGGAACTACAACAGAGTCAGTTTTCGCTGTATCCGTTTTGTTTTTATCTTCTTTAGCATTTTCTCCTTTTATTGCCGACCAGTTTAACCACTCTCCATTTGCTAATTGACCTTTTCCTTCCCAAATCACTCCATTATGATTTACATAACCACTCAAACGAATGGTACTTTTTGAAAACTCATCGTTCGGGTTAAAATTTAACGAGATATTATTTGCCTGAAGTTTAATATTGACATCAACTTTTGTAGTGTCAACTTTTCCACTATCATTTTTAGCTATTAGTTCGATTTCTCCCGAAGGTTTTTCTACTTCCCCTTTAACTTTTAACGGATAAACTTTATCTGCAATTTTTAAATTGTAATTGCCACGTACATCAAGAATGTTGTGTTCGTTTATAAGATACTTTGTTCCTTTAATCCAGTTTTCGTAAACTACATTTTTTTCGTCAAACAAGTTGTTTGATGTGATGATGAAATTCGCCAACTTGTTTTTTTCTAAGCTACCAATTTTATCGTAAGCATTGATAAATTTAGCAGGAGAATAGGTTAAAGCTTTAAGAGCATCAGCTTCCGACAATCCATTTTTGATGGCTTTTCTAACGTTTACAAAAAATGTTTTTTGATCTTTTAATCCTGCAGTTGTAATAGCAAATTCTACTTGGTTTTTAGCAATAATACCTAAGTTGTAAGGTGCCATTTCCCATTTTTTTAAGTCGGTAAACGGAACCAACATAGCAGAGTAAGGGTCAGCAACATCATAAGCTTCAGGAAAATTTACAGGGACAATTAATTTACCTCCAGTAGCTTTAATTTCATTTATTCTTTCGTATTCATCTCCTGCACCTTTAAAAATGTATTGCATTTCAAACTCGTCACCAATTTTATCGGCACGCAAAATATCTAACTTGTCTTGAACCTCAAAAATAGAGGGTAGTTCCCAGTTTTCAGACATTTTTGCTAATGAAATGTTATACTCAGGAATGTTTTTATTGTTGAAATACCAATCCACATCATAATACGTTTGGCGAATTAATGCAATCGAACCCATTAATGAACCTGGATAATCTTGGGTAGAAGAACCCTTGTTGAAAGATAAATGTGAAGCCACTTTATCATTAATCATTACTTGATTTGCTTTGTCGTTAGCAAGAGTGACCAAAGCCGAGGTTCCTCTTATAATTCCATCTTGTTGATGAGTTAAAACTGTTCCAAAACCTAACACCCGTAATTCTTCTGCTTTTTTGTCGTCAACAGCAAATAGTTGCCCCGATTCCACCTCAGGATGAACCGCTTGGTTCCAATTATAAGCTCCCTTTTTGTTGGTTTCGAATTGTTGAGTAAAACTTTCTCTACCTTCTTTTTCGATTCTTGGCATACCATAATTGGTATAAATATCAATTAATGAAGGGTAAATAAACTTTCCTTTTACATCGTAAACCACAGCATTTGCAGGAATTTTTACAGCATTTGCAGCTCCAACTTCA
The DNA here is from genome assembly GCA_964398455.1 of uncultured Vicingus sp. GTDB lineage: Bacteria > Bacteroidota > Bacteroidia > Flavobacteriales_E > Vicingaceae > Vicingus. The sequence goes on from CAYNMR010000011.1 coordinate 33,596, forward strand.
ACCACTTTGCCTTCTTTAATGATTAAAACCCCATTTTCAATTTTGGTTTGATAATCAATGTAAATGGTTGCGTTTTTAAAGGCGTAATAATTTTGAATTTTGTTTTGAGTGCCATTAACCATAAAGGTTTCTTGAGCTTTAATAACGGAAATGCTTCCCAAAAGCATACACACTAAAATAAATCTTATCATAAATTGATGGATATTAATATTGCCAAAAATACCGTTTTATGTAATATAATTGAAAATATTGGGCAGTGTATTAATTTTTAGGAGTGCTATAATCAACTGCTTTTTAATTAAATTTGCCTACCTAACTTAAAAAAACAAAAATTATGTACAACGGAATGTTACACGCTCACTCAGGATTTAGATGGTTAGTTATCATCTTTTTGGTTATAGCTATTATTAAATCATTAGCTGGTTGGTTTGGCAAAAAAGAATACAGTAAGAGTGATAATTTGATTGCTTTAATATTGCTAAGCGTTACCCATTTACAATTAATTTTTGGTGTTATTATGTATTTTGTGAGTCCTAAAGTTGTAAGTATGGGCGTTGCCATGAAAGATGCTACCCTTCGTTTTTGGGTTGTAGAACATGGTTCTATCATGTTAATGGCTATTGTAGCCATCACTTTAGGAAGAGTATTATCAAAAAAGGCATCAACTAGCGAATTAAAGTTTAAAAAAGGAGCCATTTTCTATACCATTGCTTTTGTGCTAATTTTGTGGGCAGGATTAATTAAACCTAACCTTTTAGGTGCAGGAATGTTCTAAGAAAACGATGAAAGAAAAACTTCATATAACGGACGAGGCAAAAATTGAAAATGCGGTGCTTGTTGGTGTTGTAACCAAAAGCCAAGATGCTACTCAACTAAAAGAATATTTAGATGAGTTGTCGTTTTTGGCTGAAACGGCTGGAGCTGTTGAGGTAAAACGATTTACTCAAAAATTGGAATATCCCGACCCACGAACCTTTGTGGGAAAAGGCAAGTTGGAAGAAATTTTAAACTACATTAAAGAAAACCAAGTAGATGTAGTTATTTTCGATGATGAATTATCGCCATCTCAAGCACGAAATATTGAACGAGTTATTGAAGTAAAAGTACTCGACCGAAGCAGTTTAATATTAGATATATTTGCTAGCAGAGCTCAAACATCGTATGCTCGAACACAAGTTGAATTGGCTCAATGCCAATATCTTTTACCACGATTAACTCGAATGTGGACTCACTTAGAGCGACAAAAGGGAGGTATTGGTTTGCGTGGTCCGGGTGAAACCCAAATTGAAACCGATAGACGAATTATTTTAACCAAAATAGCTTTGCTTAAAGAAAAGTTGAAGGAGATTGATAGGCAAAAAGCTACCCAACGAAAACAGCGAACACAAATGGTGCGTGTAGCTTTGGTGGGTTATACCAACGTAGGTAAATCAACATTGATGAATTTATTAAGCAAATCGGATGTGTTTGCTGAAAACAAACTTTTCGCAACATTAGACACCACCATCAGAAAAGTGGTTATCGATAATTTACCATTTTTATTAACTGATACCGTTGGATTTATTAGAAAATTACCACATCATTTGGTAGAGTCGTTTAAATCCACCCTTGATGAGGTTAGAGAAGCTGATGTTTTGGTTCATGTGGTAGATATTTCACACACCAATTTTGAAGACCAAGTAAACGTGGTTAACGAAACCCTGAAAGACTTGAATGCACTTGATAAACCAACCATTATGGTGTTTAACAAAATTGATGCATTTACTTACGAGAAAAAAGACGAGGATGACTTAACTCCTGCAACCAAAGAAAATTACTCGTTAGAGGATTTGAAAAAAATGTGGATGAGCAAAAACACACATCCAACAGTTTATATTTCTGCTTACAAGAAAATAAATGTGGATGAATTAAAGGACGTGTTGTATAAGCACATCAAGAAAACACATTTAGAGATTTATCCGAATATGTTGTTATACTAATTTGCAAATGTCTGCAAATCCGAAAGTTTTTTGTAAACCCCATTTTTATGGAGTAATTCGGTATGGGTTCCGCGTTCAACAATTTCACCTTTTACTAAAACCAAAATTTCATCAGCATGTTGAATGGTTGATAAGCGGTGAGCAATAACTACCGATGTTCGGTTTTTCATTAAGTTGTATAAGGCATCTTGTACCAATTTTTCCGATTCGGTATCGAGGGCAGAAGTAGCCTCGTCTAAAATTAAAATAGGAGGATTTTTTAATACCGCTCGGGCAATGCTTATTCGTTGGCGTTGACCTCCCGAAAGTTTGCCTCCTCTATCGCCAATGTTGGTGTCGTAGCCGTTTTCTAACTCAATAATAAATTGGTGTGCGTTAGCAATTTTTGCTGCTTCAATTACTTGCTCCGTGGTAGCATCTATGCCAAAAGCAATGTTATTAAAAATGGTGTCGTTAAACAAAATACTTTCTTGGGTTACCACACCCATTAAGCCACGAACACTTTTTAATGAAGCTTGTTTTACGTTTTTACCGTCAATTAACAATTCGCCCTCAGTAACATCATAAAAACGAGGCAGCAGGTCGGCTAAGGTAGATTTTCCGCCACCCGATTCACCAACTAAAGCAATGGTTTTTCCTTTTTCAATGGTAAAGGTTACGTTTCGTAAAACAGGTTCGGAGCCATAAGCAAACGACACATTTTTGTACTCTATTTTGTCAGTAAATTGGGTAAAAATATGTGGATTAGCTACCTCAGTAATATGGTTTTCGGCTTGCATTATCATGTTTATACGATCTGCCGATGCAGCACCTTTTTGAACATTGCTGTAAGCAGTGGTAAAAGCTTTTACAGGGGCAATTAGTTTTCCGAAAATGATGATGTAACCAATAAATTCACCACCAGAAAAATGCGTGTCGTCTTGCAACACTAAACTACCGCCATAATATACCAAAGCAACCATAACAGTAGAGCCCAAAAATTCACTCATAGGAGAAGCTAGATCTCTTTTTCTGGTCATTTTTAAAGAGTGTTGGTTGTAGTTTTCGTTAATGTTGTCAAACTTCTGCTTCGAAGAGTTTTCGGCATTAAATGCTTTAATAATACGAAGCCCTGTAAGTGTTTCTTCCACATTAGAAAGCAAAGCCCCCATTTCTTGTTGTGCTTTTGACGATGAACGCTTTAGGCTTTTTCCTAACCTGCCAATAACCAAACCACTAATAGGAAGTAAGATTAACGAAAACAAGGTTAGTGATGGATTAATTACCACCATGGTTGCAATAGACAAAATAATCGTTAGAGGTTCTCTAAAAATCATTTCGAGCGAACTTAAAATTGACCATTCAATTTCTTGTACATCGTTGGTAATTCTAGCTAAAATATCTCCCTTTTTTTCTTCCGAATAGAACGACAACGGTAAAGCCAACAGCTTGTAATAAATATCGCGACGAATATCTCGAATAACTCCTGTTCTAATTACACCAACAAAATACATCGCCAAGTAGCGACATACATTTTTAAGCAGAAACAATACACCAACTGTTACACAAACAAAAAGTAGGGCATCTAATTTATCGTTGCCTTTTATAAATGAACTAAGGGTGTAGTTAAAGTAATCTTGAAAAAAATCTTTGGTAAAGGCGAACGTAGGTTTTTCGGTTACAATTTCGGGTTCGGTAAAAAGCAGGTTTAAAAACGGAATAAAAAGGAGTAATGAAAGTAAATCAAAAATTACTGAAAAAATATTGAAAAGGATGTTTAATCCTGCATAGGTTTTGTACTTAAGTGCATAAACCAATATTTTACCAAAATCTTTCATTTAACAACAAAGGTATAAATTATTTAGTCAAAAGTTCGGAAAACCAACCGCACCTATTTTTTACTATCTTTGCGGCATGAGTTCAGTAAGACAAAATAAGGTAGCCCGATTATTATTAAAAGAGATGAGTATAATTTTCCAACAAAATGGGTTGGAATGGTTTCCCAATACCATGGTAAGTGTTACCGTGGTTCGTGTAGCTCCCGATTTTAGTTTTGCTAAAGTTTATTTAAGTGTTTTTGGCGATATCGAACCTAAAGAGTGTGTAAAAGCTGCCAATTTACAGTCAAAAATGATACGTGGTATTTTGGGTGGACGCATAAAAAGCCAACTTAGAATTACTCCAGAAATTGCTTTCTATCTCGACGATTCGCTTGATTATGCTGAAGCATTAGATGAAGCGTTTAAAGCTTTGTAAAATTAAAGTTGGAAGTCGGATGACCGATGTTGGAAACCTAATACCTAAGAACTAGTATATTTTGAATCTTCCGTTTTACATAGCCAAACGTTACCTGATTTCAAAAAAATCGCACCACGTAATTAACATTATTTCTTGGATTTCAGTTAGTGGAATAGGTATTGCTACCATGGCTTTGGTTATTGTGCTTTCGGCATTTAATGGTTTACAAAACTTGGTAGAAGACCTTTATGCCTCGTTCGACCCCGATATAAAAATTACCGCTTTGGTGGGAAAAACTTTTGATGCCGAAGCCATTTCGAAAGAAAAAATATTGGCTGTTGATGGTGTTCAATACTATACCGAAAGCATTGAAGATGTAGCTCTTTTTAAATACAACGACAAACAAACTGTAGCAACCCTAAAAGGTGTTGAATCTACTTTTTATGCAATGACGGGGCTCGACACATTAATGTACGAAGGACAACATCGAAACGATAATGAAAACACACATTACCTTAATTTTGGATATGGTATTGCCAATAACCTATCGTTGTTTATCAACAGTGAATTTAACGAAGAGGTGAGTGTAATTATTCCTAAGAAAGGACAAAAAAAATCGTTTATTCCGGGTGAAGAATTTAGTCGAAAATTTGCAACTCCATCAGGTGTTTACTCTATAGGCCCCGATTTTGATAATAAATATGTGTTGGCTTCTTTACCCTTTGTTCAAACCTTGTTTGATAAGCAAAACCAAATAAGTTCGGTTGAACTTAAACTAAAATCAACTGCTAATTGGCAAAAAGTTAAAGCCGATTTGCAACACTTGTTGGGTAAAAACTATGTGGTAAAAACACGTTACGAACTAAATGAATTGGTGTATAAAACCAACGAAACCGAGAAATGGATTACGTTTTTAATTCTGTCGTTTATTTTGGTTATTGCTTCGTTTAACATTATTGGATCGCTTACCATGCTTATTTTAGATAAAAAAGAAGACGTGTGGATTTTAAAAACCATGGGAGCCAACAACAAACTTATTCAGCAGTTGTTTTTTGCCGAAGGCATGTTAATTAACCTGTTGGGAGCTTTTTCTGGAATGGTTCTTGGTGCTTTGCTTTGCTGGTTACAAACAACCTTTGGTTTGTTGAGGTTAAACGGAGGTATTGTCGATTTTTATCCAATAGAAATGCGATGGATTGATTTTGCTAGTATTTCCGCCATTGTGCTGTGTATAGGAATAATTGCTAGTTGGTTTCCAGTTCGAGTGTTAACCCGAAAATATTTATAAAAAACGTACTTTTAACTTTTTAAAAATAAAACGCCATGATAAAAAACGCCATGATAGTAGCTCTTTTAGCTATAATTTCAGTAAGTTGTTCAAGTTCTTCATCAGCTAGTTCATCTTCGGGTTCGGGTACTTCTGCCACTACAAAAGAAGCTGCACCTGCCGACGATAAAACAATACCTGGCTCAACACCAGTAAAAGATGAAGTAAAAAAAGATGTGCCAAAATTGCAACGACAATTACCTGTAGAGTAAGTTGTATGAAGCAAACAAAAAAGCCATCGAATTTTCTGATGTGATGTTACACGTCAGTTTGCTATGCATCATTCCTAGTTTTTTACAATGATGTTATCTTCGAGTATTGTAAGTATTTCTTTACGGAAGCTTTTTTAAAATGCAGCGATTAGATTCTTATCAGGCAAAATTGATAAGAGTAATTAAAATGTTATTATTTCTCCTTCTGGTGATTGGTAATAGGAACCTTCTTTTTGATGCATTACAAATCCCTTACTCCCATCTTCTCTTGTTAAAACATATTTACCCATGTCCCAGGTTTTGAATTTAAATTGTGGTTTTGCAATTAATTTATAGGTGTTGCTGTAAACTCCAATTAATCCGTCTTGAACAACATAGATTGCTTGTCCGTAAAAATACATGTTTCGTTCAAATTCAATAGGTATAACAATTTTGCCTTCAAGGTTAATCATGCCGCTTTTATCATTTTTAAAAACATAATAGTCGCCATTTTGTGGTGTTAAATGATCGTATTCTAAAGGCACTATCACCTCTCCTTTATGATTGAGTACACCAACTTTATTATCTTTTTTAACGATAAATCGTTTAATGCCATTGTACTCTATTTGTTCGTAGTTTTTGAGTTCTGTTAGTTGACTAAACAGTTTGTCGTAAACACTACAACTTTCTACTCGGTGCCAAAAATATTGATTCTTATTTGCCTCGGTTCTATAATTAATTCCAACATACATGGTATCATGAATTAAACGAATATCATCAAATTTAAATGCGATAAGTGAATCTCCGTTTTCATTGATTAATCCGCATTTTCCGTTTTTATACACTTTTAGGTATTGCTTATTTATAATGTTGTGTTCCGGATAACCATAGTTGTTTTTGTCATTGCCTGTACGATAAATTGGCGGAAACAAGATGTTTAATTTTGCATCTACCAAACCAAACATGCCGTCTTTTTCAATAATTAATTTATCCCTTTTATCATTGTCGTCTTGGTATTTTCTTATCTCATCATATATAGCCGGAAGAACTATTTCTCCTTTTAAATTAATTAAACCGACTTTATCGTTTTCGCCGTAAAATTTTAAATGATTATTGAGTTGACTATAATCTTCTAGGCTGTGAAGTGCCACGGAGGTAGTGTTGATGTAATCCGTGTTTTTCAACACATTTTCATTGGTTAAATTGGCGTTGTAAACTTTTATTATTTTGCCTTCTTTGTTTCTAAAAATATAAATATTTCTTGGTCCTGGGCCTAACTCAAACCTGTAGGATGAACCTCTTGGCTCAATTGCATCTTTATAGGAGACCCATCGGTTCCAAGTATCATAACTATCAATTACAATAAGCTGTATGCCGTTATTAAAAGCGAAATAAAGTGTGTCAGGAGCAAATTTAGGAGGCGTAAAAGTATCGCGAAAATGAATTTGTGAGAAAAGATTTAAGCTCGACAGGAGAAAAGAAAGTATAGTAAGTAATTTCATCATCGTTTTTAGCGATTAATTCATCCATAATCATGCCGATTATTACGGGTAATTTTTTCCTTTACAAAGAAAATTTAAACTGCCAAACGCTTATTCTCTGTTGGCTTTTCTATTAATTACATTAATTCGGTCTCCAAACAGGAGTCTCGTTTCGTTTGGGCTCACTCGTTAAACGAATTTTCTTTCTTGTCTCAATATTTATTAACCAAACGTCGTATTGTGTTGGAGTTCCGCTTGAATAAGCAATCCATTTTCCGTCTGGTGACCAAGAAGGCGAATAGTTTTCCAACGTGTCGTTTGTTAGGTTAGTAATTTTGCTGCCATCCGAATTCATTATAAATAGTTCAAAATTATCATCTGCTGTTGGACCATAGAATGCAATCTTTTTTCCGTCTGGAGAAAACTTTGCACCAGAGTCGAACCCTTTTTTAAAGGTTAATTGCTTTTCGTTTTTTCCATCAGCATCCATAATAAAAATTTCACCATTAGCTGCATCTGAGGTGTCTCCTGTTTCTTTTATTTGGCGTGTAAAAAGTATCTTTTTTCCATTTGTTGACCAAGTTGGAACTTCTTCAAAAAATTCATTGGTCGTTACTCTACTAATACCAGAACCATCAACATTCATGGTATAAATTTCTCTGGCTTTGTGGTCTCGGTCGGATGTAAATGCAATTTTTTTACCATCTGGCGACCATGCAGGAAGGTAGTCGTTTGATGGGTGATTAGAAAGATTGACTGGATTTTTTCCATCAGCATCCATGCGGTATATTTCATTGTTGCCATCTCGATTTGAATAAAACAAAATATGTTTTCCATCTGGCGACCAGGACGACCAAAAGTCTACGGCTTTATTATTGGTTAAATTCGTTACATTTTTTCCATCGGCGGTCATGGTGTAAATTTCAAAATTTCCATCTCTTGTGGTAAGAAACGACAAAACTCCTGTTGGGGTGGAATCGTCCTCCTTTTCTACCAGTGTTTTTGAACTTGTTTGGCACGATTGGATGAACAAGAGTGTTGTTAAAATAAATGGTATTGCTAAATATCGTATCATGGTTTTTTAACTGCTCAAATGTTTCTATTCATATTGTACGCCCTTCTCATTATTGTTTTCCTGTTAGCTCTTGCAATTTTAAAAGATAAGTCAACCCATCAGTAAGTTTCTTGTCTTTAAGTTTAAGATTTGCATCAATAATGTCGTCCGTAAACTTTGGTGTTTTAAGATTTGCTCCAATAAAACTTGCAATTGCTCCTGTAATACTAAGTGATGAAAGAGAACCAAATGCAAGTCCGCTTATAACTGTATTTTTAATTGTTTTGAGAATGTTTGCGTATCGTTCATCTCTAATTCTTCTAATCTCATTTTTTAATTCTCTAAGTCGTGGGTTTATATCCGTGTCAAAAAGTCTTATAACATCTTGGTCAGTTATGCTAAGGTTGTTACCAAAAAGTGAAGTTTCAAGTTTGTTAACTTCTACTGTCCAATTGTCAAAGTAGTCTTTTGTTTGCTCTCTGAAAATAAGTAAGTCTTGCCAATGGATTTGAGACAAAGCTTCGTCAGGAATAATACAGTCCATTAACTTTAATCCAAGTTGTCTTGATTTAATTGGGCTGCTACTATAAACATTGCTTGATAGTCGAAGAGAAATGAGTTTATTTAAATATGGATTTATAGTTGTCGGATTACTTTCATACTTTGTGCAAATGTGTGTTACAGACGATACTCTCAATGATTGCTCAGCTGCTATTATTTTAAATGCAAATAATGCTTCTTCTTTCGTCGTAACTTGAAAAACTTGCTCTGGTTTCGGGGCATTAAAAATATCAGTCTTAATTATCTGTTCCTTATTTTGAAGTAACCAATTTCTGTAGTCTTGAAATTCTCCTGAAGTCTTACTCTGTTTAGGGTCAAAATGGTGGTCATAAATCCAATAATTTTGAAGTCCGTCAAAGATTGTTTCTAAGAATTCGGGGTTTTGTAAATCTTTCTCAAAATATTTTCTGTAAAAATCAGAGTTGAAAGTTGAGTTTGGTGGTTCGTCAACAATCAGTTTTACAGGAGAACCTTCAAAGTCTTTAACTAAACTTCTAACGCCTGATGGCACCCCTACAGTTCCGTAATTGTCCGCCAGTTGAATTGATGGTCTGTCAACAAAAGTCAATTCACTGCTCAAAAGCAAAAGTCTTTTGAATGTTAGTTCGTCAATTTCTGGAGAGTCTGAAAATGTTAGTTTCATTTTGTGCAGTGTCGTTGTTTAAGGTTGCCGATAACTTGTTTATATGTAGAATAAAATCATACAAGATTTCTCAAATATAACCAAAAAACTACCTCAATGCCTGCTCAATGTCGGCAATAATGTCGTCAACATGTTCTAAACCAACCGATACACGAATTAAACCTGGTAAAATACCTGTTTCGGCACGTTCTTGTTCGGTAAGTTTGCTGTGTGTGGTTGAGGCAGGGTGTGTAGCTATGCTTCGGGTGTCGCCCAAGTTTGCCGACATCGAAATCATCTGCAATTGGTTTAAGAAATTACGCCCTTTTTCTATTCCACCTTTTACATTAAAACTCACCATTCCGCCACCAGCTTTCATTTGTTTTGTAGCAATGTGGTATTGTGGGTGCGAAGGCAAAAACGGGTATTTTACCCATTCCACTTCGGGGTGTTTTTCTAACCATTGTGCTAATTTCAACGCATTTTCGGAGTGCCTATCCATACGCACTGCAAGGGTTTCTAAGCTTTTGGATAATACCCACGCATTAAATGGCGATAGGGCAGGTCCAGAGTGGCGAGCAAAGGCTTTTATTTCGGTAATCAGTTCTTTTTTTCCTGCAATTAATCCGCCCAACACACGTCCTTGTCCGTCAATGTATTTGGTTGCCGAATGGATAACCAAATCGGCTCCGTATTTGATGGGTTGTTGTAAGTATGGGGTTGCAAAACAATTGTCGACCAACAGCAACAGTTGGTGTTGTTTGGCAAACTTGCCCAACCATTCTAAATCTAAAATTTCTATACCCGGATTGGTAGGCGTTTCAATAAACAAAATTTTGGTGTTGGGTGTTACCGAGTTTTTCCAATTTTCGGTGTCGTTGGCATCAACATACGAGTGGGTAATGCCCCATTTGGGCAACAATTTGGTTAAAATGGTGTGGGTTGAACCAAAAATAGAACGGCATGCCAACACGTGGTCGCCTTGTTTTAATAAAGCTGCCAAACTGGTAAATACGGCAGCCATACCTGTGGCTGTTGCCCAACCTGCTTCGGCTCCTTCGAGCAAACAAATTTTATCAATCAACTCGGTGGTGTTGGGGTTCGAAAATCGGCTGTAGATGTTGCCTTCTATTTCGTCAGCAAACAATGCACGCATTTGTTCGGCATCATCAAAAACAAAACTCGAGGTTAAATGCAATGGGGTAGAATGCTCGTTAAATTGCGAGCGTTCGTTTTGTGTTCTGATGGCTTGTGTTTCGAAGTTTTTGGAGTTCATGCTTATGAGTTTATCGTGTAACTTGTTGTAATTTTTATTTCGCTGCTTAAACTTAAAATTACCGAACAGTATTTGGTAACGGTAAGCTCAATGGCTTTTTCTAGTTTGGGAGCTTCTATGGTTCCCCATACTAAAAAGTGTAAATGAATGCTGTTAAAGTTTTTGGAAACATTATCGTTTCGGGTAGCCGAAATGTGCACTTGATAATCGGTTAAGTCTTGTTTTTGTTTTTTTAAAATCATTGCCAAGTCGATGCTAGCACAACCTCCCAAACCCATCAATACCAATTCCATGGGTCGAGCACCTTTGCCTTCGCCACCAATTTCGGCGTTGGCATCAATGTTTACTGTTATGTTAGCTGGGGTTGTGGCTTCATAATGAAACGCCTTATTTTTTCTTTTTAATTGTATTTCCATAATTAGTGAGGAAGTTTATGTTTTATTGTACCGTAAACAAATGTGCCTAAAATTGCCGCAGCAATAGCAACAACAATAATGTAGCTGCCTGCTCCAAAATGGATAAAAAGTGGTGCAGTACAAGCTCCAACCAAGCTCCAACCTAAGCCAAACAAAATACCGCCAAAAAAGTTGGCTTTAAAGCGAATGGGTTTTGGAGTTAAATCAACTACTTCGTCGTCGAGTGTAGTTAAATACAAGCGTTTGATTAAAAAAATAGAAACAATACCTGTAACCACAGCAGAACCAATTACACCAAACAAATGAAACGATTGAAAATGGAACATTTCAACAATTCGATACCACGAAACAGCTTCGGATTTGATTAATACAAAACCAAAGTAAAAACCAAGTAAAATGTATTTCAATGTTTTTATCATAACAGAGAATCTAATATTAAAAAAGTGCCAATAATACCGCCAACAAAAAAGCCAATTACTGCTACCAACGATGCTGGACTAAGTAAGCTCAATCCCATAATGGCATGACCAGAGGTGCAACCATCGGCATATCGCGAACCAAAACCAACTAAAAATCCTCCCACAATTAGCAACAATCCGTAAACAGAAAACAGGTTGTCCCAGCGGTAGGTTTCTACAGGAAAAATACCCTCGATGGTAATTTCTTTGCCAACAAAATACTGGATGGCATTTTCGCTTAAAAAGCCTTGTTTTACTTCAATAACTTGAAACGAAAAAAAGCCAGCAAACACAACTCCTAAGATAAACAACAGGTTCCACGAATGGTCTTTTACCGAATAGTTAAAATACTCGCTTTTAGAAATTTTAGTAATTGTACAAATGTGTTTAAAAATAGACGACACTCCAAATTGTTTTTGGCTGGTAAGCAACAAAATAGGTACAATAGAACCAATTAACGGACCTGTTACATACCAGGGCCACGGTTTTACTAAAAAGGCAATAATATCTTGCATAAGATGAACAGCTATATTAAATAATATAAAAAGGGAATAAACTTAGGGATTTTACTTCAATAAATTACAAATGCAAGCCACATTCCGTTTTAGGGTTGTTGTTCCATCTGCCTTCTCTTCCTTTGCCAGGAACAGTACAGTGTTTGCAACCAATAGAGAAGTAGCCTTTTGCAATTAATGGGTGAAACGGCAATTCGTTTGTTTTAATGTAAGCCTCACGTTCTTCTTTGGTAACATCCAATAATGGATAAAACTTAAGAATTCCGCCGCGTTCTTCAAAAATATCTAGTGAAGCACGGTGGTCGCTTTGCCACTCCATTAAACCCGAAACCCAAACTGTAAAATTTTCTTTGATAATTTCCAAAGGCTTTACTTTGTTAATGGAACAACACAAATCGGGGTCTTTTTTCCATGTTTCGTCTTTGGTGGTAAAATCGTGTTCCCATTCTTCAGCAGTTACGTCTTCTACCTTTAACCCATAAAGTTGGGTAAGTTGCTCTTTGTATTCAAGCGTTTCATTAAAATGATAACCAGTATTGATAAAATAAATTTTTTGCTCGGGATTTATTTTAGAAAACACACGCAACAAAAGTGCTGAAGTAGCCGCAAATGAAGAGGTCAACATCACTTCTTCGGGTAAAAAATCAAGGTACAGTTGTGCTATCCTTTCGGTAACCGAAAGAGCACGATATTTATCGTTTAACGCCTTTATCTCTTGTTCTGTAAATGTTCGTTTAACTTGTTCCACACGCATTAGTTCCAGTTGATTTGTTGTAAAATTGAACTTTTATTTTGACTTTGTTGATGATTTATATCATCTACCAATATTCCTGTTAGCTGATTTAAGGTGTTTATTTTTATGCCCAAATTACCTTTTAATCGGTTACGGATAATATTCAATTCGTTTGCCGATTCATTAATGTTTTCAGGTATAGCATCGTTTAAAATTTCTTTTAATCGAATAGCTAAGGTTGGCGATTTTCCATTGGTTGAGATGGCTAATTTTACTGAACCTTTGGTAACAATTGCCCCCAAATAAAAATCGCACAGTTCTGGTTTGTCGGCAACATTGGTAAGCAAGTGCAGTTTTTTTGCATCGGCTTTTATACGTTGATTTAAAATAGAATTATCCGTTGCCACAATCAACAAATCAACACCTTCTAAATCGCTTTTATGATAAGCTTTTTGAACTAGAGTAATGTTGCTGTAAAAGTGGCTCAATTCTTCCACTCTGTAATCAATTTCTTTAGCAATTACAGTAATATTTGCTTTTGGAGAACTTTTTAATATGTAGGTTAGTTTTTCTAAGCCAACCTTTCCTGCTCCAACAATTAGCACCTCTATTTGGTCTAATTTTAAAAATATGGGGTATAATGTATTTGTGCTCATTAGTTAATGTTTTTGTTGTAAATACTGGTTTCTAATATAAATTCTGGTCGTGAGGCTACCACTTCGCCCAACACAATAATGGCAGGAGTTCCAACCTTTTTTTGTTTTACCATTTTTTGTATGGTACTAATGGTTCCTGTAACTATTTTTTGACTTGGCAACGATCCATTTTGTATCACCGCAACAGGTAAATTTTCTTTACCATTTTTGCTGTACCAATCCACAATTTCGGGCAATTTGCTTACCCCCATTAACACCACAATGGTTGCATTGGAATAAACGGTTTGTTTTACATCGTTGGTTAATTCACCTTTTTTGTTGGTGGCAGTAACTATCCAAAAACTTTCGCTTACGCCTCTTTTGGTTAAGGGAATGTTTTCCAATTCGGGAACGGCAATAGCACTCGATATGCCCGGAACCACTTCTACATCAATTCCAAAAGCTGAAACGTATTCAAATTCTTCGTGTCCTCGACCAAAAATATAAGGGTCGCCACCTTTTAAACGAACCACATTTTTATAACGAAATGCATTTTCAACAATCAATTGGTTAATGGTTTCTTGCGAATATTCGTGTTTTGCAGCTCGTTTACCAACATAAATCATTTCGCACATCGCAGAAGCAAAATCTAATGTTTCTTGGCAAATCAATGCGTCGTATAAAATTACGTCGGCATTTTTAATTGCTTTTACAGCTCTCAGGGTAAGCAAATCTGCACTTCCTGGGCCAGCTCCTACAATGTGTACTTTTGATTTCATGTGTGTTTATTAATTTAATTGTTCATGTTTTAAACCAATCAATTCGTTATAAAACTGAATGGCATCTTGATAATATGTTTTAGCAAATGTTTCGTTTGCTTTTTGTTCTCTTAACTGAAATACCGTTTCGGTAAACGATTTAGTTAATTCTACTTCTTTTGCTTGAATCAACTTTTCTGTGGTTTCAATAATTTGAGCTTGACTGTTGTATTGTTCGCCATTTTTCAGCAAAAACAACTTGCCTACATTTATAAAAATGGTGTACGAATGATAAATGGCATCAGCATACCTTTTTAAGTCAAGTGTTTCTTGAGCCGAAGCAATGCGTTCGTTAATTTCATAAGTTATAGCATCCGACAAATCGATAACCACGCCAGCACATTCACCCACACCAACATTTAAGCTAAATTTATTTTCTTGTCCCCAGTCTAAATATTCATCACCAACTACTGCTTCGTTTGCTAATGGTTTCAACAAGTTGTAGAAGTAATGATTGCCTTGTTTTTGATAGTAATCGTTAAACAACAAATCGGCAGCATTTGCCTTGTAATCGTTAAGTAAGGTGTCAACTGCTTTAATGGCTTTTTTTGTTGGAAGTTTAATCACTTTTTCAGCAATTACGCCCTTTCCTCCGCCCAAAACACCTCCGCCCAACAACAATTGAACAGCAGGGATTAATTGTTCTCCATTTTTTATAGAGCTTCCGTGAAAACCAATGTTTGCAATAGAATGCTGACCACACGCATTGAAACAGCCGCTAATTTTTATTTTAATGTCCTTGTTGAAAACCAATTCGGGATGTGTTGTTGCTATAAATTTTTCCAATTGAGCCGCTAAACCAGTACTGTTGGCAATACCCAAATTACAGGTGTCGGTTCCTGGACAAGCAGTAATATCGGCAACACTATCAAAACCTGCATCTGCCAAGTTTAATTTGTTCAGTTCTTGGTAGAAATAAGGTAGCGACTCTGCTCTCACGTATTTAATAATTAACCCTTGATTTATGGTTACACGCAATTCTCCCCCAGAATAGTTTTGTACCAGTTCTGCCAACTTTCGAGCTATTTTAGAGCTAATATTTCCGTTGGTAATTTTTAGCTGAATGGAAAAAAAGGCTTGCTGCTTTTGTTTTTTTACATTGGTTTTAAACCAAGTAAAATAGTTTTGACTGGTGTTTGCAACAGTTGGAGCAACAGTAATGTTTTCTAATTTTGGCTCTGCAACTTCAATAATGTTGGGCTCATAAACATCAACAACGTTGTATTCTTGATTTACCAAAACAAGGAATTGCTCTAATCCAAGTTCTTCGACCAAGTATTTTAAACGAGCTTTATTTCTTTTTTGTCGTTCGCCATAGCGGTCAAAAACTCTTAGAATAGCTGTGGTATAAGCATAAATATCGTTGGCTTTTATAAAATTAGTAACCGATTGACCCAAAAATGGTTTTACACCCAAACCGCCTGCAACCAATAATTTAAATCCTTTATCTCCATTTTGTATGGTTGGAATAAAACCTAAATCGTGCAAAAAGGAATAAGCCGTATCTTTCTCGCTTGATGAAAAAGAGATTTTAATTTTTCTGCCCATGTCCTGATTTACCGGGTTTCGGAGCAAATATTGAAACAACTCTTCGGCATACGGAGATACATCAAAAGGCTCGTCGGGGTCAATTCCAGCAAATGGTGATGCGGTGATGTTTCTAACGGTATTGCCACAAGCCTCTCTAAGCGTAATGCTGTCTTTTTCTAATTCAGCCCATAATTCTGGAGTTCTATCTAAACTCACAAAATGTATTTGCACATCTTGTCGGGTAGTTAAATGTAAATTACCATTAGAGTATTCATCTGATACATCTGCAATTCTAACCAGTTGTTTAGCCAACAATTTTCCGTAAGGCAACTTTATACGAACCATTTGAACACCCAATTGTCGTTGTCCGTAAACGCCACGAGCCAATCGTAAACTTTTAAACTTATCTTCAGGAATTTTACCTGTTTTGTACAAATGAATTTTTTCGCCCAATTCAATAATGTCGCGTTCAACAACTGGGTTTAAAATATCTTCGGTTTCTGTTCTAAAACTTTTCATATTTAATTTTTTTTTAAGCGTAAGCAAATTGAACTTTTGGTTTCAACTGCAAACTCAGTTTCTGTTTTACATTTTCGCTTAGTGCAATAATGGAAACTTGGTGAATGTTAATCAATTCTTTTGCTTTAATTAAATCGGCAATTTTTATGCTGCCAAATCCTTCTGGCCCGTTTAATAGTGTTACATCTTCTAAATATTTTTCTAACAACGTAATTTTATTTGAATAGACCCAAACACTATCTTTGGTTTCATATTTTATTCGTTTACCAGATGGAATATTTTTGTACGAATATTTAGTGTTTTCTATTGATTTAAAATCGGTATAAACCACATGGCCAGTTGGTAAACTTCCTGCGCCTTTGCCTTTATAAAATTGTGAACCTATATTTTTAGAAATTACCTCTACAGCATTATATTCGTTTTTAACGTAAAATAAATCATCGTTTTCATCAACAAAAGTTGGTAAAACACTTAAGGTGAGTTTGTTGTTCACGTTTTTAATAGAACCAACTAATTTAATGGTCAATTTGTTCTGTTTAGCAAAAACAATGTCGTTTGAGTTAATGTTATTGATGCCAATTGTTAATGCTTTTTCTGGCGAAATCAACTTACCAAATGCATGTGTAGCCAAAATCAACAACTTATACAAAGCATCGTAACCTTCTACATCAGATGCTGGATTAGCTTCTGCAAAACCAGCTTCTTGGGCTTGTTGTAATGCTTCTTTATAACCAATTCCTTTTTCAAAAATTTGTGTTAAAATGTAGTTTGATGTTCCGTTTAAAATACCTCGTATTTCAGTAATCTCATCAAAAGCATATTGCTCGTTAATGATTTTAAGAATAGGAATGCTCCCTGCCACAGCTCCTTCATATAAAAATGTTCCTTTGCTGTTTTGTTCCAATTCAACCAATTCTTCTAAATGGTAAGCAATCATTTTTTTGTTTGACGACACCACATTTTTGCCTTGTAATAAGGCTTGCTTTACAATTGAAAAAGCTTGCTTATAATCGCTAATCAATTCTACTACAGTTGTTATTTCTTTGTTGTTGTGTACATCATTAACATCGGTGCTAAAATTTAACGAATCAGGAACTCTGCTTTTTGAAGCATTTTTAATAACAACTGTTGCCAATTGTTTGTCTTCTTTGTTTTCTTCCAAATAGTTGAAAAATCCGTGTCCAACTGTTCCGAAGCCAATCAAGCCTATATTTTTATTTTGCGTACTCATAAATCTCTTTTTTTAATTTTTTAGTGATGTAAAAATTTCCGAATAAGGTTGCCAATTGTTGTGTTTCTATCAAGAAGCCATCGTGCCCGTAGATGGAATCTATAATTTCCAATTCGCTGTTTTTAATGTGTTGTTGTAGTGTTTTTGATTCAGAAACTGGAAACAACACATCAGAACCAATTGCCACTACCAATGTGTTTGCTTTTATTTGACTTAAAGCAGGAACAATTCCACCTCTGTTTCGTCCAACATGGTGACTGTCCATTACTTTTGACAAGTGCCAGTAAGAAAAAGCGTTAAAACGGTTTACCAATTTTTCGCCTTGGTAATTTTGGTAAGAAGAAGCATTAAAATCATCAGTTTTTTCTTCCAAATCTTCTTGCGAAAGTTGATAAGTGTTGTAGTTTCTGTAGCTCAACAAAGCAATAGCTCGGGCAGCTTTCAATCCTTTTAATCCAGCATCATCGCTGTATGAAAACCAGGTTCTATCGGCTTTTATGGCTAAACGCTGACTTTCGTTAAATGCAATTCCCCATGGCGAATGTTGAGCATTGGTAGCAATTAAAAATAGGTTTTCGAAAACGGTTGGTTGTTGTATTGCCCATTCTACCGCTTGTTGTCCGCCCAACGAACCACCTAGCAAAGTATTGATTTTGGTAATTCCTAAATGCTGACGCAACAAATCGAGCGTTGCAACAATATCTCTGATGGTTATTTCAGGAAAGTTGTGGTAATATTTGTTGCCTGTTTGTGGGTTTACCGACAAAGGATTGGTTGAACCGTAAGGTGAACCCAACACATTTGCACAAACAATAAAATGCGTTTCGGGATTGTAAAATTTACCCTTTCCTACCAATCCGCTCCACCATTCTTGTGGGTTGGCATTAGCTGTTAGGGCATGGGTAATCCAAATTACATTGTTTTTTGCTTCGTTTAGTTTGCCTAAAGTGGTATAACCTAGCTCAAATTCAGGTAGTTTTTTGCCCGATTCTAAGGTAAACTCGTTGTTGTATTTAAATAGTTGTGTTGACATAATTTGGTTTTGCAATTAAAAATTTTAAATGAATTGAGATACAGCAGTTCCAATACTTTTTTGGAAAGCTCACATCTTTAATTTTCGAGAAATGTTACTAGAAATAAAGATGTATTAACACATGCAACAGCACATGCAACACATCATCATTACTGAAAAGGATTCAGTAAAAGAGTTCGAAGATTGAAGTTGGAAGACCGAAGTAATTCCAGTTTTGAGATTCGAAAATCTTGCTGAGTTGTTGATTTGATTTTTTGTTTTCATCCTTTGTCATTTATTTATATTTCCACGTTTATTCGTGGTTAGGATTTGGCACCGGTTTTCCAACTCCTTGTTATCGGAGCTTTTAGTTGGTTGCCAGAAGGTCGTAGAGCCTAATCTCTCGCTTCTTCTTTATAAATCAATCACAAATCTGATAAAGGATAGTGAATTGAATTGTGAGGGCAAAAGTAAAACATAATTTTTAATTACAAAATATTATTCCGATTTTTTTATTTTAAAACACAAATTCGATGAATATATAAATAATAAATTAGTTTCTGTAGAATATTATTTTGTTTGAAGATAAATATTCCCAAATTTAAAATGGAAAAAATATTACAAAAAATACTTTCCTACTTGAACAATGGAGGTAAGAATAATTACACCAAGCACAATGTAGCGGAAGAGTTGTTGTGAAACCTGATGTAAAATGAGTTTGCCACACCAACTACCCAAAACACTAATAACAATTAAAACGGGAATGGTAACCAAAAATTCGGAAGCCATGTAACCGTTGAGGAAATAAACCACTGTTCGGCTTGAATCGACTCCCAAATCGATAAGTGCTGAGGTGGCAATAAAAATGTCTTTTTCTAAACTAAAAGCGGTTAAGGTTAATCCTCTTATGGCTCCTCCAGTGCCAATTAACCCTGCCAAAAATCCCGAAATTATTCCACCAGTGTATAAGTTTTGGTTGCTTGTTTCGATGGTTTTGTTGGAATAAAAAATGAGGTAAACCGATAGTAAAATCAGTATAAAACTCATCATCAACTCCAACTCCACTTGAGGAACGAAGTTGCTTAAAAAAGCCCCAATGATAACAAAAATAACTGCGGGAATTCCCAATCGAAAGGCAACATGTTTGTCGATTCCTTTTCGAAACAGGAAAATTTTAGAAAGGTTGCTAAACACGTGAAACAAAGCAGTGATACCCAATACCACTTTAAAATCGAAAAATAAAGAAGCAATAGGCACAAATAAAATAGACGAGCCAAAACCACTTACGGTGCCAATAACCTCGGCAACAAAAGCAAGAAGGTAAAACAAGTAATATTTTTCGAACATGATGTTAAATTGAACTCGAGCAAAGGTACTTTAATTGGTTTAGAAAAAAGTTGTACTTTTAGTTTATAAACCTTGAATTATGACAACTGCAGAAACATTAGCAGAAGCTACCGACAGCACACGTGATTTGTTGTATTTTTATTTATCAAAATTAGATAAATCGTTGTGGTACGAAATCCCTGAAGTGAATGGCGAAAAATTAAACTCTGTGGCGTGGGAGTTGTGCCACATGGTTTGGGCTCAAGATTTTTTAATCTTAAAAGCTTGTGTCAACCGTAGCTCTGCAATTGCATGGGTAGAAAAATTTGGTATTGGAAAACCCACCGTAAATACACCAGAAATTCCTTCAATAGAAGAAATCAAAGAAGCTTTAAAAAGTGTGCATGCACAATCTTTAGAGGCAATAAGAAATTTGTCGGATGATGAATTACAAGCCTCAAACCATGCTGGGTTAGACTTTAGAAAAGGCGACAGTAAGAAACAAATTATTTACCACCACATCCGTCATGAAGGTGGGCATATAGGACACATAGGCTTGTTGTGTAAAATACTTGGTGCAAAAACAATATAAAAAGATGGGGCGGATTATATCCGCCCCATCTTTTTAATTTAATATATTTCTAGTATCAAACTTACCCTTTAAAAGAGTTTCTAATTCAGAAATGTTGATGCGTTGTTGTTGCATCGTATCTCTATCTCTAACAGTAACGGTATTGTCTTCCAATGTTTGGTGATCAACCGTAATGCAATAAGGTGTTCCAATAGCATCTTGTCGGCGATAACGCTTGCCAACAGAATCTTTTTCGTCGTACTGGCAGTTGTAATCATATTTCAATTGGTTGATAATTTCTTGAGCTTTTTCTGGCAAACCATCTTTTTTAATTAATGGGAAAACCGCCACTTTTATTGGTGCTAAAAATGCTGGAATAGCTAAAACGGTACGCTCCGAACCATCTTCGAGTTTTTGCTCTTGAAAAGCAGCAGAAAGTATGGCTAAAAATGTTCTGTCTAAACCAACAGAAGTTTCTACCACATAAGGTACGTAGCTTTCGTTCAATTCAGTATCAAAGTATTGTAATTTTTTGCCCGAATGTTTTTCGTGTTGCTTTAAATCGAAATCGGTTCTAGAATGAATTCCTTCCAATTCCTTGAAACCCATCGGGAAATTAAATTCAATATCGCAAGCTGCATTGGCATAATGAGCCAATTTAATGTGGTCATGAAAACGGTAATATTTTTGGTCGATACCCAATGATTGATGCCATTTAATACGCTCATTTTTCCAATATTCGTACCATTTCATTTCTTCGCCCGGACGAACAAAAAATTGCATTTCCATTTGTTCAAATTCACGCATACGGAAAATAAACTGACGAGCAACAATCTCGTTTCTGAACGCTTTACCAATTTGGGCAATACCAAACGGAATTTTCATTCGACCTGTTTTTTGCACGTTAAGGAAGTTTACAAAAATTCCTTGCGCAGTTTCTGGTCGTAAATATATTTTGTTGGCAGTTTCAGAAACAGAACCTATTTCGGTACTAAACATTAAGTTAAACTGTTTCACATCGGTCCAGTTTTTAGAACCGCTTATAGGGCAGGCAATTTCTAAATCTTCGATTAATTGTTTTACTCCAGCTAAATCATCACTGTTCATGCAGGTTTTAAAACGAGCATTTATTTCGTCAATTTTAGCTTGGTTTCTTAGCACATTTGGGTTGGTTGCCAAAAACTGTTCGCGATTAAAAGCATCGCCAAAACGAGCTTGAGCTTTTTCAGCTTCTTTTTCGTTTTTTGCTTCAATTTTTCCAATATGCTCTTCAATTAACACATCAGCACGGTATCTTTTTTTCGAATCTTTGTTATCGATTAATGGGTCGTTAAAGGCATCAACGTGACCTGATGCTTTCCATGTTTCGGGATGCATAAAAATGGCAGCATCAATACCTACAATGTTTTCGTGCATTTGCACCATTGCCTTCCACCAGTATTCTTTGATGTTTTTTTTGAGTTCGCTACCTAACTGACCATAGTCGTAAACTGCACTAAGTCCGTCGTAAATTTCACTTGATTGAAACACATATCCATACTCTTTGGCATGCGATATGATTTTTTTAAGGTTGTCTTCGTTTGTAATTGCCATGCGGCAAAAGTAATTTTTTTAAAAGAAAAATTACTTCATCATTTTTACTTTCGATACATTTTTTTCTTGAGGGCGGAAACCTACTAAAATAGACACACAACCTTGAGGCAATATTTTATTAGAAGTTTTATCGTCCATTTTTGGTATAGAAACACACACGATTAACTGTTGTGTATTGTTTACTCTAAAATCCCAATAAGGTTTAGTATCTCCTGCTTTGCTAGAAAATAATACTTTACCAGTTTTGTCTTTTATTTTAAAGGTTACATTTCCTAATACTTCTTGCCACAACACCAATGCACGGTAATCGTTACCTGCATTAAATGTCATTTCAATCTCAGCTTCATCGCCAGGCATAAACTTGGTGCTGGTTAATTGCCCATTGTGTGTAAAGGGCTCTAAAGCAGGAAAACCTTGTTTTTTGGTAAATGAAGTACACTGTGCAAACGAAGAGGTTGAAAGCCCAATAAAAACAATTAAGATGGAGCTAACGACAAGTGATTTATTCAATAATTTCATTTCTTAATGTTTTTACGTTTTGTGCAATTTCAAAAATTATTTCTGGAGTGTATTGTAAACTAGCTCCACCTCCAATTACAGCAACTTCAGCACTATTATCTACAGTGGTTTTACTGTCTTTTTCTGTTATTTTATCAAAGCTTGCTTTTATTACTAAAATCTTTTCTTTTAGTTGAGTTACTTCTGGGTGGTCGTACAAATCCATTAATCCTACTAAGCTTTCCATGGCGTATTTTTGGTCGGCAATAGCTTTCATAATTGGCTCACTTGGTTTTTCTTTTTTAAGCCCAGTAGAACCCAAGTATAAGCCTTCAATCCACCCACCAGCAATAATTAACGCCGATAAATAGTCTTGTTGGTTTTCTTTTAAATGCGAATCTGCAATCCAATACGAATCGTTGATAATATTCATCAATGAATCTCTGTTGTTGAGGTTGCGTTCTATTCGTTCAATGGTTTCTACATCAAAAGCAGCAGTAATGCCAAGTTCATCAGCCATCTTCTTTGCACAATTCATATAAAACATACATTGTTGCGACTGGTCGAAAATGTTAGCATAACTTAAATCGGCACCATAAACTCCAAAATTTAAAGCTTGTTTTACGTTGGTTGAGTAATTGCTTACATTATCAATAGGGTTTAATAAGCCAATATTAAAACCTACTCCAGAGGTTTCGAAAATTAATGCTGTTTCGTAAGGAGATGGAATAGTGTAAAATACTTTTTTTGCTTTGTCAACTCTTTCGTTGGTTAAATCAGAGTTTGTTTCCGTTGTTAGATTGTCGCCTTCTTCTTGTGTTGATTCTCCGCCACAAGCAGCTAATGCTAAAGACAAAATGATTACTGGTAAATATCTCATCATGGTATTTAATAATTTAGTTCAAATATAAAAAAATTAATGAGCCTCCAACCAATTTTTTGCTGAATTCATCTCTACCTCAAGTGGCACGGTCAGTTTAACGGCATTTTCCATTTTATCTTTAACTATTGATTTTATGGTTTCTAACTCAGGCTTATACACATCAAAAACCAACTCATCGTGTACTTGTAGAAGCATTTTTGATTGGAATTGTTGTTTTTCAAATTCGTTAAAAATATTAATCATGGCAATTTTTATCACATCGGCTGCAGAGCCTTGTATAGGGGCATTTATGGCATTTCGTTCGGCATGACCACGAACAATGGCATTAGCAGAATTGATGTCTTTTAAATATCTTCTGCGGTGCAAAATGGTTTCAACATAACCATGCTCTTTGGCAAAATCAATGTTATTGTCCATGTATTGTTTTATTTTGGGATATTGAGTAAAATAAGCATCTATAATTTCTTTTGCTTCGCCTCTCGAAATGTTGAGGTTTTGTGACAACCCAAACGAAGAAACGCCATAAATAATTCCAAAATTTACCGCTTTTGCTTTGCTTCGCATTTCCCTATCTACATCAGCTAAAGCAACACCAAAAACTTTAGCAGCAGTGGCCGCATGAATGTCTTCTTTGTTTACAAAAGCTTGTTGCATGTTTGTATCGCCACTCAAAGCAGCAATAATGCGTAATTCTATTTGAGAATAATCGGCTGCTAATAAAATAAAATCATCATTTTTTGCAATAAAAGCTTTTCTAATTTCACGCCCCATAGCTGTTCTGATAGGAATGTTTTGTAAGTTAGGGTTATTGGAGCTTAATCTGCCTGTTGAAGCCACTGTTTGCATATAGCTGGTATGAATTCTGCCTGTTTTGGCACTCACTAGTTCTGGTAGAGCATCAACATAGGTCGATTTTAATTTACGTACCGAACGGTATTCTAAAATTTTAGGAATAATATCATGTTTTCCCATCAATTTTTGTAATTCATCTTCACCTGTGGCATACTGCCCAGTTTTTGTTTTCTTAGGCTTTTCAATAATTTTTAGGTATTCAAACAACACATCGCCCAACTGTTTTGGCGAATCAATATTAAACTTAGTTCCTGCTAATTGTAAAATGTCGTTTTCTAAGGTTGTTCCTAAAATTTCTAGTTCTTTAGAGAAAATTTTCAGTGCTTCTACATCTAACCTAATTCCCTCTTTCTCCATAGCTGCTAAAACGGAAATTAAAGGGGTTTCCACTTTTTCAAACACTTCTTTTATCTCTTTCGAAAGTTTTGGTTCAAGATAAGTTTTGAGTTGCAGCGTAATATCAGCATCTTCTGCAGCATATTCTACTAGCTTTTCGATAGGAACATCACGCATACTCAATTGTCCTTTCCCTTTTTTCCCAATTAAAGTTTCGATAGAAACGGGTTTGTAGCCCAAATACGCTTCTGCTAAAAAATCCATGCTATGACGCATATCGGGTTCTAACAGAAAGTGAGCAATCATGGTATCAAACAATTTACCTTTTACATGAATGCCATATTTGTTCAATACGTTGATGTCGTATTTAATGTTTTGTCCTATTTTTTCAATGGTTTCATTTTCAAAAAGAGGAACAAATTCTTTTAAAATTTGGGTAGCGTCATCTTGGTTTTCAGGAAAAGGAATGTAAAAAGCTTCGTGATGTTTGTAGGCAAACGATATACCTACCAATTCAGCCTCAAACGCATTCAGTCCTGTAGTTTCGGTATCAAAACAAAACGATTTCTGATTGGCAAGTTGATGGATTAAATCAGTTCTTTTTTGTGGCGTATCAATTAGCAAATAGGTGTGAGGCACATTTTCAATGTTCTTTCCAGCTTCCACAACTTCTAAATCATTGCTAGTTGTTTGGGGCTGAATAATTGTTTCTTCCGCTTGAGCTACTGAAGAACCAAACAAATCCATTTGTCCATTGGCTGGTGTTGAACCAATTGATGTTGTTGGAGCAATTTGTATTTCTCTTCCAAGCACTCTTTTTGCTAGATTTCTAAATTCTAGCTCAGCAAAAAGCTCAGTAATTTTTTCTTCATCTGGTTCTTCTAAAAGCAATTCATCGTAGGAGTATTCCAAAGGAACATCTAAAATAATGGTGGCTAATTTTTTAGAAAGCAAGCCTTGTTCGGCAAAATTGATGACGTTTTCTTGTTGTTTGCCTTTTAATTCGTGAGCATGAGCAATTAAATTTTCTACGCTGCCGTATTGTTTAATAAGCAATTTGGCAGTTTTTTCGCCAATACCTGGAATACCTGGAATGTTGTCAACCGCATCGCCCCACAAACCTAAAATATCAATTACTTGTAAAGGATTTTCTACTTCAAATTTTTCGCAAACTTCTTTTACACCCATTATTTCGGCTGGTTTTCCAAAAGCGGCAGGTTTGTAAATAAAAATATTTTCAGAAACAAGCTGACCAAAATCCTTATCAGGAGTCATCATGTAAGTGGTGTATCCGTCTTTTTCGGCTTGTTTAGCCATGGTGCCAATAACGTCGTCTGCCTCAAAGCCATCTTTCAGTAAAATAGGGATTTTAAATGCCTCAATAATTTGTTTTACATAAGGCAACGCTTTTCGAATGTCTTCGGGCATTTCTTGTCGGTTGGCTTTGTAGTTAGCAAACTCCAATGAGCGATTGGTTGCCACAGGTGCATCAAAAACCACAGCAATGTGTGATGGTTTTTGTTTCTCTAAAATTTCAATTAATGTATTGGTAAATCCCAACATGGTGGAGGTGTTTAACCCTTTTGAGTTGTAACGTTGGTTATTACCAAAAGCAAAGTATGCTCTGTATATTAAAGCAAATGCATCGAGTAAGAAAAGTTTTTTAGTGTTTTCAGGCATGGTATTTTTTAATTATTGTGGTATTCGAAAATCGAAATAATCAGTAGATGGATTGTAATAAATTTCAGCTACAACTTTTGATTCATTCTTTTTCTTCTTTTTAGATTTAACTAATCTAATTTCAAAAGGGAATTCATACCCATAAACATACCCGCCGGCATCTTTTTGAATATTGAAAGTATTGATTAGCAATGTTTTAGAATTAAATCCTTTGCATTTAAAAGAAAGAGAGTATCTGTAATTGTAGGGGAATTCAAAATAAATAGAATCAGTAATTGTATATTCTGCTTTAAGCTTGTCAACAGCTTTTCCCATAAATAATTGTTGAGCTTCAACTTCTATCAAGAGTGTTGTATCTTTTGAATAAATAGTGTCGCCAGAAGAATTCAAATCTACTAGAAAGACTTTTCCAACTAGAGATAAGTTACCAACGTTTTCTTGTGAAAAGCCATTGAGAACTAATAAATAGAATAAAATAAATAATAAGTCTCTTATATTTTTCAATAGATAAAACAAATGTTAATTTCTTAATTTAAGAGTAATTGTTATATGGTTGTAAATATACAAAAACTAGAATAGATTCTTACCTTTGACTTTAGTTATGCAACCCAAAAATACCTTTCCGAAAATAGAAAAACTGAAAAGAACCAAAGACCTCAACGAGTTGTTTGGTGGCGGAAAATCTATACACGAACCCCCTGTTAGAGCAATTTATAAAAAGAAAGCAGAAAAGACCAAAGCAACACTTAGTGTTGGAGTGAGTGCCCCTAAAAAATTGCACAAACTTGCGGCAAACAGAAACTTGCTAAAACGCAGAATGCGAGAGGCTTATCGTTTAAATAATCATCAATTAAAACAAACGCTTAAGGATTCAGACATACAACTCAATGTAATGTTTGTTTACACCTCAAAACAAATATTAAGCTACAGCGAAATTGAAGACAAAATAAAAGTAATTTTAAATCGTTTAAATTCAATGTTTGGGAAACGTGCTGAGTAAATTGTTTATCCTACTTATTCGGTTTTATCAGTTGAGTATTTCGCCCATGCTTGGGCAAAATTGCCGGTACGACCCAACTTGTTCGCAATATGCTATTGATGCGTTAAAAAAATATGGAGTACTAAAAGGAGGTTGGTTAGGTATAAAACGGATTTCGTCTTGCCATCCTTGGGGTGGTCACGGACACGATCCGGTTCCTTGAGTAGCTTAAAGTAGAAAGTATAAAAGTTTAAAGTTTTTTAAAAATGAAAAAAAGAATTACAAAAGTTATTTTAGTTGTCGCGCTGGCAATGTCATCCATATTTTCGGTTGGATATGCTGATAGTTATTTTGAGGTATCTAAAAACCTCGACATTTTTGCAACACTTTTCCGCGAGTTAAACATCTATTATGTTGATGAATCTGACCCAGGAAAATTGATTAAAACCGGAATTGATGCCATGTTAGAATCGTTAGATCCTTACACCAATTATATTCCAGAGTCGAACATGGAAGATTACAAATTAATGACTACTGGACAATATGGTGGCATTGGGGCATTAATTCAAAAACAAGGCGATTATGTGGTAATTTCTGAGCCCTATGAAGGCTTCGGTGCTTTTAAAGCAGGATTACGTGCTGGCGATAAAATATTAGAGGTTGATGGGAAATCGGTAAAAGGGAAAAACACAAGCGATATTAGAGAGGTACTTATGGGACAACCAGGCTCATCGATACAATTAAAAATAGAGCGACCAGGAACACCAGAGCCGTTTGTGAAAGAGGTGGTGAGAGAAGAAGTAAAAATTAAAGATGTGCCTTATTACGCCATGCTAAAAAATGATGTTGGTTACATTAAACTAACAGGGTTTACCGAATCGGCAAGTAAAGAAGTAAAAACAGCTTTGGTTAGTTTAAAAGAACAAAATGCCAAATCTATGGTACTCGATTTGAGAGGCAACGGCGGAGGTTTATTGAATGAAGCTGTAAATATTGTTAACTTTTTTGTTCCAAAAGGCTCGGAAGTAGTATTTACCAAAGGAAAAATTAAAGAATGGGACAAAACGTATAAAGCATTAAATGAGCCTATTGATATTCAAATTCCGTTGGTGGTTTTAATTGATGAAGGTTCTGCTTCTGCCTCAGAAATAGTTTCGGGCTCATTACAAGACCACGATAGAGCAGTAGTTGTAGGGAATCAATCGTATGGAAAAGGCTTGGTTCAATCGGTTCGTCCGTTGAGCTATAATTCTAAACTTAAAGTTACGGTTGCAAAATACTACACGCCAAGCGGAAGATGTATCCAAAAATTAGATTATTCGCACCGTGAGGAAGATGGAAAGGTTAACGCTGTTGCAGATTCATTAATCAGAGAGTTTAAAACATTAAACAGTAAACGACCTGTTTTTGATGGCAAGGGTGTGGCTCCAGATGTTACGGTAGAAAGAATGGAATTAAGTAATATTTCAGCGTCGTTAATAACCAAAAATTTGATTTTTGAATACGCTACCAATTATCGTTTAAAAAACGAAACCATTAAACCTGTTGCAGAATTTGCTTTTACTGATGCCGATTATAATGATTTCATGGCGTTTCTAGCAGGTAAAGACTATTCGTACACTACGGATAGTGAGGATTTATTGGCTAAGTTGGAAAAAATTACTAAAGAAGAAAAGTACTTTGACGATGTAAAATCGGAATACGAACAATTAAAGGAGAAATTAAAAACGCATAAAAACGACGATTTAAATACCTTTAAAGAGGAAATTATTACGATTTTAGAAACTGAAATTGTAGGTCGATATTATTACCAAAATGGTGCTATCGCATCTTCTTTAAAGAAAGACCCTGCAATAGAAAAGGCATTGAGCACACTTAACGACCAATCGTTGTATAACTCCATTTTGTCGGGCACAAAAAAATAACATCAACAGATGTTAAAACTAAAACAGTTTGTATTTAATTCTCAGCAACTTTATGTTGTTGGGCTTTCTGCAATAGCCATTGGTTTATCGTTGTCGAAGCCATTAATTGGGTTAGGACAATTAATACTTGTTGTTGCTTGGTTTTTAGAAGGAAATTATAAGCAACGAATTCAGCAATTTTTCAAAAACAAATTAGCATGGATTCTTATTTCATTTTTTCTTATTTCACTTCTTGGTTTAGTTTATACTTCCAATTTTAGTTATGGATTTACCGATGTAAAACGTAAACTGCCTTTTTTTATATTGCCTTTTGTATTGTTTTCGGTAAGATTAACCTCAGAACAAATCAAGCTCATCTTTAAACTCTATTTAGGAGGGGTTTTAGCCGCTACTTTCTGGAGCATTTTTGTAAAATTAGGAGGTTTAGGTATAACCATTGTAGATGATAGAGACCTCTCTCGATTCAATTCTCATATTCGTTTTGGATTGGAAATTTGCCTCGCTATTTTTGGTTTAGGTTATTATTTATACAAAGAACAAAACAGGAAGATACAAGCGGTTTTAAGCGTCGTTTTGCTGTGGTTAATCTCATTTTTGTTTATTCTCCATTTGTATACTGGTATTTTGGTTCTTGGAATAACTTCATTGTTTTTAATGCTTTTTTATGGATTTAAAACAAAAGCTATAAAAATCAAAGTCATTTTATTTCTTTTCCCGTTAGTTGTTGTCGGTATTTCGGGGTTTTATATAAACAAAAGCATCAATAATTTTTACCATTCATCTCATCCATTATTAGAAGAAAAAAGGTATTCGCCTTATGGTGAAAAATACTGGCACGACATGAATAATGATGATAAAGAAAATGGCAATTATGTTTACCGAAATATTGCTAAAGAAGAACTTGAGTACGCTTGGAATAAAGTGAGTAATATTAATTATCGAGGTAAAGACTTAAAGGGACAACCCATTGAGGCAACATTAATACGGTTTTTAACATCAAAAGGAGAATATAAAAATCAAAAAGCGGTAATGAACCTCTCTCCGAAAGAGATACAAGCTATTGAGCGTGGAATTTCCAATTGTAATAGCTTCACCACAAATGCTTTTGAACGAAGAATACATGGAATTATTTGGGAGTTTGATAACTATAAACGCGGTAGAGATTATAATGGACATTCTGTTGTAATGCGTTGGGTGTATTGGAATACTGCTTTTGTTATTTTCAAAGAAAACCTACTATTTGGTGTTGGAACAGGTGATATACAAGATGCGTTTAATCAACAATACGAAAAAGAAAATTCGATATTGACGGAGAAATTTAGGTTAAGAGCTCACAACCAATTTATTACTGCATTTGTAACCTATGGAATAGTAGGAGGGATATTGTTCTTGGTGTTTTTATTTTATCCTTTTATTGCTTTAAACCTAAAAGAAAACTATTTATACCTTGCTTTTTTTCTAGTTATGGTTATATCAATGTTTACCGAAGATACACTCGATACTCAAGTTGGATTAACCTTGTATGTGTTTTTTAGTTCCTTGTTAATCTTTAATAAAGAAGAAGTTTAATGCAATTCATCTCAGCCGAATATATCTTTACAGGAAATACTGCTCCAATTAAAAATGGGGTTGTAGTGGTTGATAACCTTGGTGTTGTTTTGGATGTTTTAAATCCTGCGATTGATCAGATAGATTGGGACAACGTAAAAAGATACGAAGGCATTATTTGTCCGGGATTTGTAAACACCCATTGCCATTTAGAGTTGTCGTACCTTAAAGGAAAAATAAGCCAAGAAACACAGTTGCATGGATTTATTCAAGAGATTATTTCATTACGCGAACAGTTTGCCGAACAAGAACGATTGGATGCAATACACAAAGCCGAGCAGGAGATGATAACTAACGGTATTGTGGCTGTGGGCGACATTTCAAATGGCAGTACTACTTTTAAATTGAAACAACAAAACAACCTCTATTACCATACGTTTATTGAGGTTTTTGGCTCTGACCCAGCTGTTGCTGAAACTGCCTTTGCTCATGCCGAATTGCTTTACAACAGTTATTTCGACCAAACTAAGGTGTCGATAACTCCGCATGCAACCTACTCGGTTTCAGATAATTTAACCGAACTAATTAAGTTACATTGCTTAAAAAACAACAATTTGGTTAGTATTCACAACCAAGAAACGGAAAGCGAGAACCAGTTTTATAAAGAAGGCAAGGGTAAATTGTTCGAGTTGTTGAACATTGCCGAAAAAACCAAAGGAGAGTTTGAACCAACCAAACAAAATGCGTTGCCTTCATTTTTGGGTAAGTACAAAGGCTTACAGAAAGTATTATTGGTTCACAATACCTTTACTGAAAAAGAAGACATTACTTGGGCAAATCAGTTTTCGGAACACATTTATTGGGCATTTTGCCCCAATGCGAACCAATACATTGAAGGAAGACAACCCAATTACAGTTTGTTTTTAAACGAAAAATGTACCATTGGAACGGACAGTTTGGCGAGCAATTGGAGTTTATCTGTTTTAGATGAATTAAAAACCATTGCTAATAAAGCACCACAGCTACCTCTAGAGTTATTAATAAAATGGGCAACTTTTAATGGTGCCGAATTTTTAGGAATAATTCATCAATTTGGTTCTATTGAAAAAGGGAAAAAACCTGGAATTAATTTAATAGAACACCTTAATGCTGATTTAACAAAACTTACTCCACAGTCGCGTATTCGAGTGCTTTTTTAATGGTAATTTTACCATTCATTTAAACACATTTTTATCATGAAAACAAAAGCAATTATCACTTCCATTTTTTTACTTACTTCAATATTGTTGTTTTCACAAACGGAGAACCCTAATCAAAAACAACTTACCAAGTTCAATACCCAAATAACATCATTAGACAACGAAAAAATGGAATTGTCTAAAGAAAATACAGCTTTAATTCCGGAAATAGAAAAATTAAGAATGGAGCTAAACAGGGCAAAAAAAGAAGCTTCTTCTTCACAAAAAGAGATATCAGAAAAAAACGAGGATATTATTAATAAAATGGAGAAGGATAAAGAAACAGGTAAATTGGCTAAGAAAAGGGATAAAGCAGTAAAAAAGAATGAGAAACAAATGAAAGAAGTAAATCAGCTAACCAATAAACTGAAAAAGAAAGAACAACAGTTGGATAAGAACAATAAAAAGATTGTTGGTATTGATAAGCAAAAAGAAAAAATAAACAATAAGATTAAAAAACTATCGGCTAAATAACACTTCAGCCAAAGCGATATCAATAGGAGAAGTAATTTTAATGTTTTCGGTATTGCCTTCAACTAAATCAATTTGATATCCTAGTTTCTCCACAACCGAAGCATCGTCGGTAAACGATTCGTCAAAATCTTGCTGGTAAGCTTTAAGGATAATTTCAGTTTTAAAACATTGTGGAGTTTGTACACTTTTGTAGCAACTTCGGGTTACTGCTTTTGATGTTTCATCTTGTTTGGAGATAAAACGCAGCGAATCTACCACATCAACCACCGGAACAGCAGTTCCGCTTTTTTTGGCTTGTTCAAAGCAGTTTGTAATGGTTGCTTCACTCACCAAAGGACGAACGCCATCGTGAACGGCTACAATACCTTCTTCTTTTATTAGCGATAAAGCATTTTTTACAGAATCGAATCGAGTTTTTCCGCCAGCAACAATTTGGTGAGCGATTTTGGTAAACCCGTATTTATAACAAAGCTCCTCCCAAAAGTCGAATTGATTTTCGGGAAGAGCTAGTATAATGTTAATGTCAGGAAAAGTGTTGTAGAATTTTTCAATGGTATGCATTAAAATAGGTTTGCCAGCAAGTTCGAGAAATTGTTTGGGAATGTTTTGTCCCATTCGTTCTCCCTTTCCTCCAGCAACTATTATTGCATATTTAGGCATTGGTTAATTCTTCTTCACTAAAAAATTCATCTGCATCAGCAGTAAATGAATTGCCGTTTGGCTCATCATCATCGTGGTCGTTGTTGCTGTATGAAGAAGATTCTCTTTTTTCGTAAGTTCCACCTTCAGTTTTTGCTCTACCAATTGAACGGATGTAAGCATTTAACATGCGGTGAATTTTTTCTACAAATTCCAACAATTCGTCAGCAACTGGGTCTTGAATCATGTTGCGTTCTTTTGCTTTTAATAACCAACCTTTTGTTTTTAAAAGGTAGCCTCTAGAAATATAGCAGTAATGTTTTTTATCTTTAAAGTTATAACGACCATAACCTGCAGCAATGTTAGCAGAAATAGCATCTGAATCTTTAACAAAAGCTTCCCCTAATGTGCTTTTATTAAAACCTTCCCATGTTGTTACGATATTCCAGATTTTAGCTTCAAAATCAAGACATTCTTGGTATAATTTTAAGTCTTCTAGTTTCATTCGTTTAGTGTATTATAAGTTTTATGTTTTATTGTTTATAAAATTAACATGGCATCACCATAAGTATAAAAGCGGTATTTTTCTTTTATCGCTTCTTTGTATGCTTTCATTACCAAGTCGTAACCACCAAAAGCACACGTCATCATCAATAAAGTAGATAAAGGTGTGTGGAAGTTGGTAACCATACAATTAGCAATGTTGAAATCGTATGGAGGGAAGATAAATTTATTGGTCCAACCATCGTAAGGTTTTAACATTCCATCAGCAGATACTGAAGTTTCGATAGCTCTCATTGAAGTTGTTCCAACTGCACAAATTCTTGCTTTACGTGCTTTTGCAGCATTTACTTTATCCACACAAAGTTGAGGAATATGAACTTCTTCCGAATCCATTTTATGTTTGGTTAAGTCTTCCACTTCAACCGAACGGAACGTTCCTAAACCAACGTGTAGTGTTAGTTTTGCAAAATCAATACCTTTAATTTCTAATCGTTTTAATAAATGTTTACTAAAGTGCAAGCCTGCAGTTGGAGCAGCAACAGCTCCTTCATTTTCAGCATAAACGGTTTGATAACGCTCTGCATCTTCTGGTTCTACTGCTCTGTTGATGTAGCGAGGAATTGGAGTTTCTCCTAATTTTGCTATAATGGCTTTAAATTCTTCGTAAGAACCATCAAATAAAAAACGTAATGTTCTTCCTCTTGATGTAGTATTGTCGATTACTTCAGCAACCAAATCATCATCGCCAAAATACAGTTTGTTACCTATTCTAATTTTACGAGCAGGATCAACTAAAACATCCCACAAAAGGCTTTCACGATTTAGTTCTCTCAACAAAAACACTTCGATACGAGCACCTGTTTTTTCTTTGTTTCCGTACATACGAGCAGGAAAAACTTTGGTGTCGTTCATAATCATTAAATCACCATCATCAAAATAATTGATAAGGTCTTTAAACAATTTATGTTCTATTTCACCAGTGCTTCGGTGAACTACCATTAATCGAGATTCGTCACGTTCTGGAGCTGGATGTTCTGCAAGTAATTCTGCGGGTAAGTCAAATTTAAATTTTGATAACTTCATAATATGGTTGAACTTGAAAAATAAGGCTGCAAATGTAACAATATCTGAATAATTAACAAGGAGAATTGTTTATTTTAAATACCCCAACATTAAATCGGCAGTTCTTGTTGAGGCACCAACACCTCCAAGCTTTTGTTGTAGTTCGTGGTACTGCTGCAACAGTTGATTTTTATGAGTTGGATTAAGCAATTTGGTTAATTCTTGATTTAAATTTTTGGTATTCAACTCCTTTTGAATTAATTCTTTTACCAATTCCTTGTCGGCAATTAAATTTACCAATGAAATATAACCTACTTTGATTACAGCTTTTGCAATTTGAAAAGAAATAGCATTGCCTTTGTAACATACAATTTGAGGCACGTTAAACAATGCTGTTTCGAGCGTTGCAGTGCCTGATGTAACTAAAGCAGCAGTAGCGTGTTCGAGCAACTGATAGGTTTTATTTTCTATTAACGAACTATTTTTTGATAGGTAGTTTTGATAAAAAGAGGCATCTTGTGATGGAGCTCCAGCAACCACAAATTGATAGTCAGGAAAATGGGGAATAACCGAAAGCATAATGGGTAACATGGTATGAATTTCTTGTTTTCTACTTCCCGGCAGCAAAGCAATAATGGGTTTGTTGGGTAAATTATTTTGACTACAAAATTCTTCAAACGGAGTTTTTGTTCGGTTGGCAATAGCATCAAGCAAAGGATGTCCCACAAAATCAACGTCGACACTAAACTTTGCGTAAAAGTCTTTTTCGAAAGGCAAAATCACAAACATCTTATCCACGTTGCGTTTGATTTGATGTACGCGATTTTGTTTCCATGCCCAAATTTGTGGCGAAATATAATAAAACACCTTAATGCCATTTTGCTTAGCCCACGAAGCAATTTTTAGGTTAAATCCAGGATAATCGACTAAAATCAATACATCGGGTTTATTGGAAAGAATATCTTGTTTACAAAAAGCAAGGTTTTTTAGTATGGTTTTGATGTTTAGCAAAACTTCTACAAAACCCATAAAAGCTAAATCGCGGTAATGCTTAACCAATGTTGCTCCTTGTTGTTGCATTAAATCACCACCCCAACACCTGAAACTTGCAGCACCATCTTTTGCCTTAAGTTCTTTCATTAAGTTAGCTGCGTGTAAATCTCCCGAAGCTTCTCCTGCTATAATGTAGTAATTCATGCTGAAGTTAAAAGTAGAAAGTTAAAAGTTTATAAAGTAATTAATTAGCTTTAAGTTCCTCCCCGAAGGTGGTTAGGGGGTGGCTTTTACATAAAAAACATGTACCACAAGTAAAAAGCTCCATAAACAAAAGTTGCAGCAATTACGCCTTTTGCCGATTGGTCTTTCTTTAGCCAATAAAACAAAAAGAAAATACCTAAATTAACCAACAAACCTCCCTTTAAAGAATTGATAATAGGGCTAAAAAAGGGATTAGAATAAATGTAAAACAACGACATGTTTGTTGTTATTTTTAAAATAATGTACATGGTAGTTACCGGAAGTAGAATTCCTAAAATCAATCCAATGATGATGTGGTCAAATTTTTTAAAATCGTTAGGCATTTTCTAAGTGTTTAAGAGTGTTAATCAATTTATAATTGGTAAAATCGTACTGAACAGGAACTACTGATACATAGTTGTTTTTTAATGCCCACTCGTCGGTATCTTCATCGGTGCTGTAAACCACAAATTTTCCACTAAGCCAATAGTAACTTTTTCCGCTGGGGTCTTTGCGTTCGTCAAATTCTTCTTCCCAATTTCCATTAGCTTGTTTACACACTTTTATACCTTGTATTAAATCGGCAGGAACATCAGGTATATTAACGTTTAAACAGCTATTTTCGTATTTGTTTGCAAGTACATCTTTAATAATTTTTTCTACTACAACCTTTGACCCACTAAAATCGGCCTCAATAGAATGGTTACACAACGAAAATCCAATAGAAGGAATGCCTTCCATTGCCCCTTCAATGGCTGCCGACATAGTTCCTGAGTAAATTACATTGATGGAGGAGTTTGCTCCGTGATTGATGCCCGAAACAATTAAATCGGGTTTGCGAGGTAAAAGTTTACTTACCCCCATTTTTACACAATCAACAGGTGTTCCGCTACAAGCGTGGTAATTTATTCCATCTTTTTCCCAACTGTTTACTCTCAAAGCAGCATTTAAAGTAACAGCATGTCCCATTCCGCTTTGAGGTTTATCGGGGGCAACCACAGCCACACCTCCAAATTTTTTAGCCACTTCAATAAGTGCTGAAATACCTGGGGCGGTAATGCCATCGTCGTTAACAACTAATATCAAAGGTTTTTCCAAAATCTAAATTTTTCCTCAAATTTAGGGTTTATCATGTTGTTTTAATAAAATTTTATCAGGAATTGATTTCTATCATTTTTTTAATTGAAATTGCTCGTTACCTTTGGTGGAAATAATAATAAAATTAACATGCAAAACTTATTAGTACCAACCGATTTTTCAGAATATGCTGACGCGGCAATTGAATATGCAGCACTTGTTGCTAAAATTAGAAACAGCACTATCCATATTCTTACCGTAGTTACTTCTACTGACAAAGAAGTTTTTGAGCGTGCAGAGGAAAAATTGAAGGAGCTAAAAAATAGTTCAATACTGAGTGGTTTGGATGTTGAAACCTATGTAAAGTTGGGAGGAGCCATTTGTGACAACATCTTAGAATGTGCTGGAGAAATAAAAGCCGATTTAATTTTAATGGGTTCGCATGGTTCGTCAACCATTACCGAAATTTTGTTGGGTAGCAATACCGAAAAGGTGGTACGAAAATCAAATTTCAATGTGTTAACCATTAAGCACCGCATGTTGCGAAGTGAGATTAAAAAGATTGCTTTTGCTTCTGATTTTTCATCCGAATCGAACCGAATTTTTTCTACCATCAGAGATATTGCCGACAAATTTAATGCACAAATTCATTTGTTAAAAATAAACACACCAACCCATTTTGAACCGACAAGAGTTTCGATGGAAAAGATTGACCGTTTTATCAAAAATGAGAAACTAACACCATTAAATGGCGATAAATTTAAAATTGCATTGTATTCAGATAGCACGGAAGAACTGGGAGTGCTGAACTATTGTATTGAAAACGAAATAGACGTAATTGCTTTGGGCATACACAACAAAACTAGCGTCTGGAAATTGTTGCACGAAAGTACTTCGCAAAATTTGGTTAGCCACTCGTTTAGACCTGTGTTGACTATTCCGATACCTGAGTAATTTTTATTTTTCCACCCAAACTACATTTCCTTTTTGCTCTTTAAAATAGTT
This sequence comes from uncultured Vicingus sp., assembly GCA_964398455.1. Taxonomy (GTDB): domain Bacteria; phylum Bacteroidota; class Bacteroidia; order Flavobacteriales_E; family Vicingaceae; genus Vicingus. The sequence goes on from CAYNMR010000011.1 coordinate 71,597, forward strand.
ATCGAAAGTTTCGGGTTTTATAGTGAAGGTTTCTTTGCTTGTTTTTATGGTCATTTCAGTTAAGTTGAAACTACGTCCGTTAATAAAATACTGGTTGTAAGAAGTGTACTTGTCGTTGTGTAAATAACCAAAAATTAAAGCTGTATTTTTTGGTAGTTGTAGTTTAACTTTTTCAAAAGAGGTGTCTAAATCAGTTAATTCTAGTTTTTTGTCCCAGTTAATTTGTCCTGGTTTTTTAAGTTCGTAAGCTGTTGGTTTGTTCTCAAAAATGGCAAAAGTTTTTTCGGGTGCGGTTAACCTATAACTCACTTCAATGGGTTCATTCGATTCGTTGATGACCATAAAATATTGTACCCACGAACAACTCCATAGAAAACTGATAGAAACAAGGAATAGTAGAATTTTTAGTGATTTCATTTTTGCTATTTTAGTTTAAATTTAAAAAATAAACAGGTAAAACACCATCCTTTTTCTTTAATTTTATAAATTCGCATCCCTTTTAAAGAAAACAGATGAAATTAGACCATTACATAAGCCAACTTTTATTTCGCTACGATTGCGTTATCGTGCCGAATTTAGGTGGTTTTGTAACTAATTATAAACCTGCAACCATTAATCCTGTAAAAGATACTTTTTATCCACCATCAAAAGGAATTTCGTTTAACAAAAACTTGAACCATAACGATGGGTTGCTTGCAAATGCTATCAGCCAAGACAATGGTATTACCTATGAAAAGGCGTTAAAAATGATTGAAGAAGCTGTTGTTGTTATTCAACAAGAGCTAAAAAATAGAAATAAAGTTGCTTTTGAACAAGTGGGAGTATTGTTTTACGACCACGAAAACCGTTTGCAGTTTGAACCCTCGGCAACGGTAAATTACCTACTAGAAAGTTATGGGTTACATTCATTTCAGCAGTTTCCTGTTAAGCGTAAAACTTTAGAAGACAGAATAAAAGAAACACCTGTTTTACCAATTCATGGCTCTTCAAAAACAAAAAAATGGATGGCTGCTGCGGCAGTATTTATTCCTTTGGCTTTTTTAACCATTTGGATTCCGACAAAATACAATTTAGGCACCGAAATTAATTATGCTAATTTAAATCCGTTTAAAACGGTTTCGCCAGTTTATACCGAGCGAATAACTGCTTTGCCAACCTATGAGAAAGCAGCTATTCCAACAGTAGATGAAAGTAACCAAACCATTCAATTTATTGCTGACGAAAAACCTATAGTGGTAACTCAAACCATTGCTGAAGAAACAGCTAAAGTTGATTCTACTTATGTTGAAACAAAACAACAAAAAGTAAACTTCCATGTGGTTGGTGGTTGTTTTGCCGAAAAACAAAATGCTCAAAAATTTGTTCAAGAGTTAATAAATGCTGGATTTGAAGCTTCTATTATTGGAAAACGAAAAGGATTGTTTACGGTAAGTTACAGCGGTTTTTCAACCCGACAAGAAGCTGTTGAAGGTTTAGCTCAAGCAAAAAATTACAATGGAAAGGCTTGGATTTTAGCACTTTAATAAATGATAAAAGAACAAATCAAAACATCGTTAGGTAGGTTTAGAATAGTGGCTTTTTTAGAAGGTTGCTCTTACCTTGCTTTTGCCTTAACTATGCCATTAAAATATGTTTTTGATATTCCCCAACCCAATTATGTGGTTGGCATGGCTCATGGTGTTTTGTTTATGGCTTATGTATTAATGGCAGTACAGCTTACTTTTGAGGAAAAATGGAAGTTGATGAAAACGTTCTGGGTTTTATTAGCATCATTAATTCCATTCGGAACATTTTACATGGATGCCAAACTATTTAAAAATAAGTAGCTTCAATTTTATCGGCAAGTACCGACGAAAGTTTAATGTAAGATTCTACCGTCCAACCTGCCACATGAGGGCTTAGTACCACTTTTTCCGATTGGGTTAAATACACAAAATCTTCTGGTAGTTGTGCTGCATTGATGGTTTCAAACGATTTGGTTTCGTATTCCAACACATCTAAACAAGCACCTAAAATTTTACCCAATTTCAATGCTTTTACCAAATCAGCTGTTTTTACATGGTTACCTCTTGCAGTATTTATAAGGAAAAAGGGTTTGCCACAGGAATTAATAAATTCGTCGTTAATATAATAATGGGTTTCTGAAGTTAAAGGTAAATGAATGCTAATAATATCTGACTTTGCCTTTAATTCTTCTAACGAAACTTCTTGAAATGTAGGAGATCCAAAACCAGTTTTATATTTGTCGTAAGCTAAAATGGCACAATCAAATCCCGTTAATTTTCTAGCAAACGAGCTTCCCATAAACCCAAATCCAATAATTCCAACAGTTTTTCCGGATAGTTCCAGTCCGCGATTTCCTTCTCTATCCCAAATTCCTTTACGAACTTCTGCATCGCCTTTTTTGAGTTGGTTAAACAACATGAGTAGGGCACCAATAGAATGTTCGCCCACTGCATCCATATTGCCTTCGGGCGAGTGAATAATTTTTACACCAACTTTTTCGGCATACGCAACATCAATGTTTTCTAACCCTGCACCCGAACGGGCAATAAATCTTAGACTAGTCGCAGCATCAAAAAAGGTGTTGTCTAAAGTAAATCGACTTCTAATAACTACGCCATCATAATTGCTTATTTTAGCTTCAATTGCTGCTTTTGGCGATTGATAGTCGTGTTCGCAAACTACTCCAAGTTTGGTTAATCGTTCTTCTAAGATGGGATGAACGGAATCGATAAATAGAACCTTTTTTATCACGTTACAATGAGTAATTTATTTGCAAAGGTAGAGATTTAAACTGCTATTAGTAAAAAACCTCAAAATCATCACCATCTAACCCCACAGGAAATTTTGTTCTAAAATCGTCTAGTTCTTCTCGGTTTAATTCAATGGTTTGGATATGGTTTTGGTGTTCAGTGATGTTGCTTATTATATTTCCTTTTGGATCGATAACGGCTGAATTTCCTGAGTAAGAGATTTCTTTACCGTCTAATCCCACTCTGTTAACTCCAACAACATACACTTGGTTTTCTATGGCTCGTGCTTCCAATAATTTGCTCCAAGGAGTTTTTCTTGCTTCGGGCCAGTTGGCAACGTAAATGAGGCAATCGTATGAAGGTGATATGTGATTTGTGGTGAGTGATTTGTGGTGAGTGGTGGGTTTGTTTCGACTCCAAACAGGAAAACGTAAATCGTAGCAGATAAGTGGACAAATTTTCCAACCTTTCCACTCTGCCACTAAACGAGAATTTCCAGAGGAATAAAACTCGTGTTCGTTAGCCATTCTAAACAAGTGTCGTTTATCGTAGGTGTAAATTTTCCCATCGGGTTGAGCCCAAATTAAACGGTTGAAAAAGAGATTATTCTCAGTAATAATTAAACTTCCGACAATAACAGCATTTTTGTTTTTAGCTTGTTGTTTCATCCAAGCAACGGTTTCCCCCTCCATAGTCTCTGCTAGTGTTTTAGCATTCATGGTAAAACCTGTGGTAAACATCTCGGGTAGTACAATAACATCGGTAGCTTCTTTTATAGAAGCTATTTTTTCGGAAAACATGGCTAGGTTTTTAGCGGCGTTTTCCCAATGCAATTCCGATTGTATGGTAGTTATTTTAAGGTTCATTCTTCTACATAAAAGATATCGTCGAATGGCGAATTAATAGGAGCTCCCATATTTACGGGAGTTGACCAAGAGTTGGTTTTTTCGTCCCAAGTGCTTTTAAAAATATCATATCCTCCCATGCTACCGTGTGCTTTGGAGCTAAAATAGAGGGTGTTTTCATCTTTTGATAAAAACGGAAAATCTTCGTCGGTAGAAGTATTTACAGGGGCACCAACGTTAATTGCCTCCGACCAAGTGTTGTTGGGTAATTTTTTCATAAAAAACAAGTCTTTGCCGTTTGTTCCGTTTTCACCATAACTCGAATAATAGATTAATGTTTTGGTGTTATTCAAATACATGGTAGGTTTAAAGTTTTCAGCTTTATCTTTTGCAGAAGTCATGTCGTCAGGAGCCAACAAAAATTTTGCTTCAATATCTAATGAGCCATAAATGTTGTGAAAACTGCTTTGGTTGAAGGTTTTATTTTGGGTTACTTCAATAGGTTTGGGATTGTTTACTATTTTTTTACCGAACATACTTAAACTCATTTCATTTTCTATGTCGTGTGTGGCAAGTTCTTTTTCATTAGCAAACGATTTATATTTTTCGTAGGCTTTAGCAGCACGTTCAAATCGGTACGAAAGATGATTGGTTTTTCCCAACATATAATACACATCATACGGAGTGGTTTTGTTTAAAGCTGCTTTTTCAAGAAATTCAATGGTTTTTTCGTAATCGCGTGTGGCATTAAACAAACTTTTTCCATACATGTAGTTGTGTTTGTCAGACAACTCCATCAGCGCGGCTACTTTAGCAAATTCTTCTGCACATTTTAAGTATTGTTTATTGATGAAAAACTGTTCGGCGGCATCAATAATTTTTTGTTGGTCACTACTCGCTTTTTTAAATTTTTCTGCAATAGCTTGCGTAGGTGCAGTAGCTACTTGAGGCACATTTTTTTCAAAGTCCTTTTTGGTTAATTTGTATTCAGGTGCTTTTTCGGCTTCTTCTTTAGTAAAATAGTTGTCGATGTTTAAAATTTCAAAAGCGCCTTCCTTCTTCAATTTTATGCTTTGTCGCAACGGAAAATCTTCGGTTTGAATGGGTACAGTTACAAAAGCGGTATGATCATTAAAACCATCGGCAGTAATGTTAAACTCATATTTTACACCCGGAATTAATGCCATTAAAAAATTACCAGTGTTTGCATTAGAATTGTAAATACCAACCACTTCCTCATTGTTAGTATTGTAAACCGCAATAGAAGCACTAAAGTTGGGAATGGAGTCGTTGGTCATAAAGTGCCCTTTAATGATGGTTAAAGGCAATGCGGGTTTTGGCATATTAATTTTATACAAATTGTAGCCTCCAGTGGGGCTTCTTCTGTTCGACACAAAATAAGCTTCGGTTTCACTTAAGCTAGGCATAAACAAAAAGTCGTCGTAAGGAGAATTGATAGGATAACCCATATTTTTTGGATTGCCCCAATCGTCGTTTACTGTTTTTCGGGTAGCCATAAACACATCATATCCACCCATGCTGTTGTGTCCTTTTGAAGCAAAATAAAGTGTTTTTCCATCAAGTGTTACATAGGCATAATCTTCATCAAAATTAGTGTTTACAGCGTTTCCAAGCGATTTTGGAATACTCCACTTGTCGCCACCCATTAACGTGTTTACAAACAAATCTTTTCCATTTTTTTCATCTAAACCATAGCTGGTTTGAATCATTTCGTTTTGTTCGGTTTTAAACATCCACATCTTCTCCTTCTTTTTGGTATCTATCGGAGAAATGAAAAAGGATGTTTTTTCGAAGAATTTTTCAGTAATTAATTGGGTAGGTAATTCTTTGTTTAGTTTTTGAATATCTATTGGGGTTTTGTTTAAAATAAACATGTCGAATTGGTCTTGAATCAATGCTTTGCCGCTGATGCAGTTTTCTATTAATTTATTAATATTTAAGGCATCTACTTCGGTTGGTTTAGCTTTGGTTTTAAATTCGTTTAAAGCTGTTTCTGCCTTAGCAAAATCGGTCCAGGAGTGATAAATTATACCCAAATAATAATAGATGTCGTAAGGAATTTTAGCACTTCCTTCGGCTTTCTGTAAATAAGGCAAGGCTTTTAATTTATTTTGTTCTAGAAAATACATCGAAACTCCTTTTCGGTAATTTGCTAACGTATCGTATGCATCTAAACTCAATAATTGGGAATAGATTTCGGAAGCGGTTTTGTAGTCTTTTCGCAAAAATGCTTTTTCTGCTAATTCGGGTTTTTTATTTTCTTGTTCTGCTTGTTTTTTTAGTACTTCGTCAATGTTGCCAAAATCGGTTTCGGTAAGTTGACGTCTTTCTATCTCTTCTTCTACTTCATTGGTTTCATAAAGCTCAACTTTATGATTCATTTCGTTGTTTTCATCATACACGGTAAGTAAAAACAAGGTGGGTTCTTTTTCTTCAACAAACCAAGTGTTTACACTCAAGTTTACCTTTCCTGAATCTATTGATAAGGTAAGTTGTTGTTTCGATAACTCGTCGCTAATGTTGGTGCTGGCATAGCTCGGAATTTCTACAATTTTTTTGATAGGAGCATAACCGTAACTGTTTATTACAAACTCATATTTTAAGTTGGGCATTAAAATAATAAGGTAGTTACCTGTTTTGTTGTTGGTATTGTAAACACCAACCAACTCATCAGTAGAAATGTTGTAAACCGAAATTTCTGCTTTTCGCATATGAGGGAAACCTTGTACCTCAAAATTTCCGCGTATTAGGGCGGAAGAGATGCCGCTCTGGTTGGTTCTTGCTTTGTACATGGCATAATTGCCATCGGAGGTGTTTCGGTTCGAAACAAAATAATAAGCGTTTTTTTTCGCCGTGTCTTGTTCTAAAATTATCATAGCAGAGGTTGTTTTTACCTGTAAAAAGTAAAAAATCAAACCTAAAAGCAACGACAACAGTAATCTCATTTCCGAATTTTAAAAGTCGAAAGTAATTAAAATCAGCAGATTAGTGAGGTTGTTAGTTAAAGAGTTTTAAACAACTTTATTTAGAATTTCGGCAGCTCTTTCAAGCGTTTCTTCTTTTTTGGCAAAGCAAAAACGAAGCACTTTTTCGTCAACATTTTTATGGTAAAATACCGAAACAGGTATAGCCGCCAATTTGTATTCTTTGGTTAAACGCACAGCAAAATCGGTATCTTTTTCTTTGCTAATGTTGGCGTAGCTTAACAATTGGAAATAGGTTCCTTGTGATGGTAATATTTCAAATTTAGAGTCTTTTATGAGGTCAACAAATAGGTCTCTTTTTTGTTGATAAAAACTACTCAGTTCCAAATAGTTGTTTTCGTTTTTAAGGTATTCTGCCAAAGCATACTGCATGGGTGTATTTACCGAAAAAACAATAAATTGGTGAGCTTTTCTAAATTCTTTTGTTAGGTTTTTTGGAGCAAGGCAATAACCCATTTTCCAGCCTGTGTTGTGAAAGGTTTTACCAAACGAAGCAACAATAAACGACCGCTCGGCTAAATGAGGAAACTTGCAAGCACTTTGGTGTTTTTGTTTGTCGAAAATAATGTGTTCGTAAACCTCATCGCTTAGTATAATGATATCGGTATTTTGAACAATTTTTTCTAAAGCCAATAAATCGGGTTTGGTAAGTATCTTTCCTGTTGGGTTGTGTGGCGTATTAATGATAATCATTTTGGTACGCTGATTGATCAATTTTTTTACCTGATTCCAATCAATTTTATAGTCGGGAGCAAGCAACTGAATAAATACAGATTTCCCTCCATTTAGTTCAACTGCGGGCTCGTAGCAATCGTAAGCAGGTGTAAAAATAATTACTTCGTCACCTTCGGTAATGGTAGCAGCAATTGCGGTATAAATAGCTTGAGTACCTCCTGCGGTAATGGTTATTTCTGTTTCAGGATCGTAATTTACGCCATAAAGGTTGGCTGTTTTTAGTGCTATTTGTTCGCGTAAAGCCATTAAACCTGCCATTGGAGCATATTGGTTCATGCCTTTGTGCATAGCATCGGCCACCAAATTTATCAATGCCTCATCACTTTTAAAATCAGGGAAACCTTGCGACAAGTTAATGGCATTTTGCTCTGCTGCCAGTTGGCTCATCACCGTAAAAATGGTTGTGCCTACTTGCGGAAGTTTTGATTTTATTAAGCCTGGGTATTCTTGCATGTTTATTTTAAGGGGAGCAAATTTAGTAAAATCAACTTAAAAAAGGCAAAGTTCTTTGGTATTTAGACAAACAAAAATTATTAGCAGTTGGTTACTAAAACAAACCTGACGAATCATCGGTTTCATAACCTTCGTCAACCAATAAGTTGTTAGATTCTGCTGCTTGTACGGCCAGTTCGTCACAACGCTCATTGTATTTGTTGCCGGCATGTCCTTTAACCCAATGAAATTTTATTTGGTGTTTGGGGTAGATTTGCAAAAAGCGTTGCCATAAATCCACATTTTTTTTGCCTTTAAATCCTTTTTTTTTCCAGCCAAAAACCCAACCTTTTTCTACCGAATCAATCACATATTTGGAGTCGGAAAAAACATTAACCTCAGATGGAATAACTTTTATGGTTTCTAAAGCAACAATTACTGCCATCAACTCCATGCGGTTGTTGGTGGTGTTTTTAAAGCCTTGCGAAAGTTCTTTATGATGACCACCGCTCATCATTACCACACCATAACCGCCGTTTCCAGGGTTTCCTTTGGCTGCACCATCAGTAAATATGGTAATTTTTGCCATTAAAATCCAGTATTGGTTCTAAACAATTTTACGGCGATAGCCAATAATATTACTCCAAAAACCTTACGTAAAACAGCAATTCCTCCTTTGCCTAAAATACGCTCAATAAAAACCGACGATTTGAGTACGGCATAAACCAGAATAATGTTAACAATGATAGCAATAACAATGTTTTCAACCGCGTATTCGGCACGCAGCGAAAGCAACGAAGTCATGGTTCCTGCACCAGCAATTAAAGGAAATGCAATAGGAACTATTGATGCTGTTTTTACAGAGTTTTCGTCTTCTTTGTAAAGTTTTATTCCTAAAATCATTTCTAATGCCAAAAAGAAAATAATGAACGAGCCCGCAATGGCAAAGGAGTTTACGTCAATACCAATAAGACTAAGAATAGATTCGCCAACAAACAAAAACAAAATCATGATAACAAGTGAAACCAAACTTGCTTTGCCCGATTGGATGTGACCTGTTTTCTGGCGTAAATCAATAATAATAGGAATAGAGCCTACGATATCAATTACGGCAAACAAAACCATCGATGCAGTGGCAATTTCTTTAAAATTCAATTCCATTTTTTATTTCTTTTTGAAAATGTTAAGTATTGATTTTCCTATTTCATCTAATTTTTCCATTGGCTCAATGGGAGAGGTGTCTTTTAGATTAAGTGTTGATAAATCATTTATACCCATCTGTTTAGGATAAATGATGATAAAACTGTTTGTTTTAAAATAAGTGTTAACATAAGAAGGAATTTTAGACATGATATGATGGTACGATAGGTATTCTTTTCTACTTAAAATAATAATTAAATTATCATCTTCTTTAATTTCGTTGGTAATGGAAAGAAAGTTATTCCAATCATTAAAATGCACAAATTCGGCATCTATAGGATGTTTTTCGTGTATTGATTTTATTTCATTCAATGTTTCTTCAACCGCATAAAAAACCATTTTAGTATTGGTGTTTCTAGCAATGTTCCATACTTTGGTTATCCAAGCAGAGAAGCCTATTTCTATTTCTGCTTTTTCAGGAACAATAACTAAGTGGCGTTTAATTGTTTCTAATGGTTGAGCAGCTTTGTATATTAGTGTGGTGGTGTTACATTTAGTTAAGATACCTTCGGTAAAATGACCCAAAAAAGAATCAGAAATATTAGTGTTGTTATGAACTCCAAGCACTAAGTCGGTAATTTTATTTTCCATTACCACACTCGAAATTCCGTTTACAATATTTAAATCGTAACGTATCAATTCGTGTATGGTATTGTCTGTAGCAGAAGCTGCAACAAGTGCTTTCTCCATCAATTTTCTTCCCTTTTTCTCTACTGCACTATCGCTAGAATTGTTGTCGATTACATTTAATGCGTAGAGCCCTTTTTTATTCTTTTTTGATTTAATGGTAACACTTAAATTAATCAGTTCATTAGTCGTTTCGAGGTTACTCAATGGAATTAATATTCTTTCAATAGTTTTAAGATTTTCTGATGGATTTTCAGAACTTTCTAATAAGGCGATGTTTCTAGCTCCTTTTTGTGCTATAAATGCGGCAATGGTGCATGTCGCTAAAATCAATAGAATAGTTCCATTTAACACATTTTCATCAAAAAGCCTTATCGGTTCAATTACTTGATTTTGTAATGCAGCGGCAGTTATTTCGGCTTTGTTAAGAATAATGTTGTAGCCCACTAAAACCACAGCTAACGTTGCTGCAACGTGTGCGTTACTTAGTCCAAAAATCAATCGTCGTTCATCGGCCGAAAATTTATATGTTTTTTGAGTTAACCAAGCTGCTAAAAATTTAGAGGTTGTAGCTACAACTATCATAGTAACAGCAACTTTAATAGTTTCAAAATCCTTGAAAAACACACGATAATCGATTAACATTCCTACTCCAATTAAAAAGAAAGGGATAAAAAGAGCATTTCCAATAAATGCTACACGATTCATTAAAGGAGAGGTGTGTGGAATTACTCGATTTAAAGCTAACCCAACAAGAAATGCACCTATAATAGCTTCTATTCCTGCTGCCTCAGCTAAAAAAGCTCCAAGAAAGAGCATGGCTAAAACAAAAATATATTGCGAAATATTATCGTGAAATCGTTTAAAAAACCAACGTCCAATAATTGGAAAAATAAACAACACAATCATTCCAAAGATAAGAACTGAAATAGATAACCTTAACCAAAAACCATTAGAAACTTCTCCAGTTGAAACACCAGCAACTGCTGCTAAAACTAACAGAGCCAAAATATCGGTTATTATTGTTCCGCCAATGGTAATGTTTACTGCTCTATTTCTTGCAACACCGAGTTTACTAACCATAGGGTAAGCAATTAAGGTGTGCGAAGAAAACATAGCAGCCAATAATATAGAAGTAATAATGGTGTATTGTAAAAAATAATGACCTACTAAAAAACCTAAAGTGAAAGGAATAGTAAATGTGTAAATACCAAAGACTAGGCTTTTCGTTCGGTTTTTCTTAAAATCTAATAGGTCTATTTCTAAACCAGCCAGAAACATAATATACAACAGACCTACCGTTCCAAATAAGACAATGCTACTGTCTCTAAGCATTAAATTTAATCCATTAGGACCAATAACTGCCCCTGCAATAATAAGTCCGATTAAGTGTGGGATTTTTAGTTTATTTAAAATTAATGGAGCAAACAGGATGATAAACAGTAACAACGAAAACAACAACACAGGGTTAGTTAAAGGTAATGTTGTTTCAAAAATGTTTAGTAACACCATAATTGGGATATATTTTCATTTTATAGAACTAATGAAAATCAGATGCAAAGCTAATAAAATTAAGTTCGTAAAGTTTTGAAAGAGAAAAAAGTATTGTGCTGTTTAGTAGTTAATTACCTTTACTTTATCATCATTTAGTCTAACTTTTAACCAAGTTTCGAGAGCGGCACGTTGGTTTCTTTTTTCAGTTTCAGAAATTGAATTGTTCCAACGTATTAAAAATGTGGGAATGGTATCTTGTATGTTGTTAAAATTAGTAGTAATATTTTTTCCAAAACTCATTTGTTCAACATTAGTATATTGTAATTTAATTTCTTGCTTTATAGAGTTAAATGGTAAAGAACCTGCTCCAGAAAGACTTAATTGGTCTTCTAATAATTTTATTTTCTTGTCTTTGTCTTTAATTAGCTCTTCGTTTCTTCTATACAAATCCTCAATAATTCCAGATTTTACTTCTTTACTTAACTTATTGGTTATTTCAGTCGAGTTACTATTTGATTGAAGAATCAACAGTTCGGCATCATTTAAATCAAATTTTGGCAAATTGTTTTTAATTTCTATTTCTTTTTCAGGAGTAAGGATATCACCAATTAAGTAAACTTCAATCATGGCTTTTTGTTTGCCTTCTTTGTAGATAATTTTTTTGCTAATTACTTTGCTTGTTTTAAAATTAAAATTTTCTGTAATAAACAATTCTGCATTTTTTCTAAAAATACTTTCCTGAATAGAATCCCAGAAACTAAAAGCACTAGGTAAAATAATTAAGATGGAAAAAAATAAAATATAGTTGTTCACTTTTCTTTCTCTTTTTGGGTCGAGGTATGTGGTAGTCGGGAATTTTAAATATTTAACTACTAGCCAAGTTGAAAGGGTAATAAATACTGAATTGATAAGGAAAAGATAAAAGGCACCAAGAAAAAATGCCCAGTTTCCGTTTGCTAATCCATAACCAGCAGTGCAAAGTGGAGGCATTAAAGCAGTGGCAATAGCCACACCATAAATAGCACTTGCAACTGTACTTTTTTGGGTTTTAGCAACAATTAAAGCAATACCACTAAAAATAGCCACCAAAACATCTAATAAGTTTGGTCGAGTTCTAGCAATTAATTCCGATTGAACTTCTCCGAAAGGGGTAAGTAAAAAATATAAAGTAGAAATAATAACACTAATTAAAACAGCCGTACCTAAACTCTTTAAAGAGCGAGTAAGCATAGCAAAGTTGTTGATGCCAATGGCTAGTCCCATTCCTACAATTGGACCCATAAGTGGAGAAATAAGCATAGCTCCAATAATTACAGCTGTAGAATTTACATTTAAACCAATAGATGCAATTACAATAGAAGCTCCTAGAACCCATACATTAACGCCTTTAAAGTCGATATCCTTTTTAATGGCTTCAACACTACCTTCGTAGTCAACACCATCTTTTATATTGACTATCATTTTAAAATATTCAACAAAAGAAGCCAACACCCCTAAGAAGCTAGATTTTATTGGCTCTTCGCTATTTTTTAGATTGTTTTCTGTGTTTTCCTGATTTGTGTTCTTTTCTTCCATAAAACTTAAATTCAGTACTAAATTACTATTTCATATAGTATATTCCATAGTATTTTTTAATTTTACGGGATGATTACCATTGAAGAAAATAAAATGAAAGATAAAACAGCCTTACTTGAATCGAAAATAGAAGAAGCAAAAATTGCAGGAGGAAAAGACCGAATTGAAGCTCAACATAAAAAAGGAAAATTTACAGCTAGAGAGCGTATTCATTTTTTGTTAGATGATGGTTCGTTTGAAGAAATAGGTATGTTGGTAACGCACCGTTCTACTAATTTTGGCTTGGATAAAACAAAGTTTTTAGGAGATGGTGTGGTTACTGGTTATGGAACCATTCATGGTCGTTTGGTTTACGTATTTTCTCAAGATTTTACTGTACTTGGAGGCTCATTAGCTGAAGCTCATGCCGAAAAAATTTGTAAGGTAATGGATTTGGCAATGAAAAACGGAGCTCCTGTAATTGGTTTAAACGATTCTGGTGGAGCACGAATTCAGGAAGGCGTGGTAAGTTTAGGTGGATATGCCGATATTTTTTATAGAAATACTATGGCTAGTGGAGTAATTCCACAACTTTCTGCTATTATGGGGCCATGTGCTGGTGGTGCAGTTTATTCTCCTGCTTTAACCGATTTTATTATGATGGTGGAAAACACCTCGTACATGTTTGTTACAGGTCCAAACGTAGTAAAAACAGTTACTCACGAAGAAGTTAGCTCTGAAGATTTAGGTGGAGCATCGGCTCATTCAACCAAATCAGGGGTTACTCATTTAACTTATGCCAACGAGATGGAATGCATCAACGGTATTAAAACGTTGTTGAGTTACATGCCTCAGAACTGCGAAGAAGATGCACCTCGAATTCCTTACGAAATAGGTAATGAATCGAGACCAAATTTAAATACCATTATTCCTGAAAATGCCAACCAACCTTATGATATTAAGGAAGTGATTGCTGGAACAGTAGATGAAAATAGCTTTTACGAAATACACAAAGATTTTGCAGAAAACATTGTGGTTGGCTTTGCTCGTTTGGCAGGTCGTTCAATAGGTATTGTTGCCAATCAGCCAGCATTTTTAGCGGGAGTTTTAGACATTAAATCATCTCAAAAAGGAGCTCGATTTGTACGTTTTTGCGATGCGTTTAATATTCCTTTATTGGTTTTTGAAGATGTTCCAGGATTTTTGCCAGGTACCGACCAAGAGTGGAACGCTATTATTACCAACGGAGCAAAATTATTGTATGCGTTTAGTGAAGCAACTGTTCCGCGAATTACCGTAATTACCCGAAAAGCTTATGGTGGTGCTTATGATGTAATGAACTCTAAACACATTGGAGCAGACATGAATTATGCATGGCCAAGTGCCGAGATTGCTGTAATGGGAGCTAAAGGAGCAGCCGAAATTATTTTCAAAAAAGAGATACAAGAAGCAGCGGATTCGGAAGCAAAATGGAAAGAAAAAGAAGCGGAATATGCTGAAATGTTTGCCAATCCTTATAATGCAGCAGCACGAGGTTATGTTGATGAGGTAATAAAACCTGAACAAACCAGAGAAAAACTGATTAAAGCATTTAAAATGTTGGAAAATAAAGTGGCAACATTACCAAAGAAAAAACACGGAAATATTCCTTTATAATCTAATCATAAAAACATGAAAAACATACTCGTAACCATCGATTTCGAAGAAAAAGGTCAGGTTTTGATTGACAAAGCAGCTGAAATGGCTGAAAAATTTAATGCAAAATTGTGGTTGGTTCATGTTGCTGCACCAGACCCTGAGTTTGTTGGTTATGAGGTTGGGCCTCAATACGTTCGTGATGTGTTGGCAAAAGATTTACGTGAAGAACACAAGCTTTTACAACATTTTTCTTCTCAATTAAAGGACAGAAACATTGATGCTGAAGGCTTATTGGTTCAAGGAACAACCATTGAAACCATTGTAGAATTAACCAAAAAATTAACTATCGATTTAATTGTTATTGGAAAACACAAACATGGGTTTTTTCACAAAACATTTATGGTAAGCACTGATGAATCGTTAATTGAACTTTCAAATGTGCCTATGTTAGTTGTTCCTTTAAAGGATTAATTAACTTTTTTAAAGCTACAAAACACAAATTGCTGAACAGTATTAAACGGTGTTTGATGTTCAACGGTAAAGCAATTCAATTTCTCAAATCCTGTGTAGAATAACTGCGATAAAGAATTTTCCGAGTATTGCTTAATATCTATTCCGCTACATTTTTTAGGGCCCTGCTCCGAAAAAGTACCAATTATTAAATAACCATTTGGGGTAATTGCCTTTCCAACTGTTTTAACATAGTTTGCCACCTCATCATCATTGGTTAGAAAATGAAAAGCAGCCCTATCGTGCCAAAAATCGTATTGTTCCGTGGGCTTAAAATTTGCTGCATCGGCAACAACCCATTTTACTTTATTTGCACGGTTGCCCAATCGGTTTTTTGCTCGTTCTAAAGCGGCTTCCGAAATATCTAAAACGGTAATATCCTCAAAACCTAAATCAAGCAAATGGTCAACTAAAAAACTATCGCCACCGCCAATGTCAATTATTTTTGCTCTTGTTGGAATGTTGAGTTCTTTAAAAAAACTCAACGAAGTTTCGGGAGTAGGTTGGAACCAACTTACTTCGTTTAACTGCTTAGTTTGATAAATGTTTTCCCAATGTTTTTTTCTATCAAAATTTTCCATGAGGTTATATTAATGTCTCTAGGTAGTGTTGTGTTATTCCAAACGATTGTTTTACCTCTTCTATTTTTTTATGAAGAGCTGATTTATCTGCTTTTTTGTTGCTTTTGGTTCCAACCAACATCACATTTTTTCGAGTATGCTCGTTCGATACAAATTCAAAAACATGAGCATCGTATTGGTGTTCTTCCATAATTAATGCACGAAGGGTGTCGGTAACCATTTCGTATTGTCGTTCTTTAAAAATGCCGTATTTTAAAATAGGATTTTGTGTTTCAGCACCTTTTAGTTGTTGGCGAATTTGTTTGTGGCAACATGGAGCCGTAATAATTAATGTTGCATTGGCTGTCATTCCTTTAAAAATAGCATCGTCGGTGGCGGTATCGCAAGCATGAAGGGCTATTAGAATATCTATTTTTTTTGCATTAAAATCTTGTATGGTTTTGTGTTCAAAATGCAGGTTTTCAAAGCCACATGCTGTTGCTGTATTGTTGCAGAAATCAACCAACTCTTTTCGTGCTTCAATACCTGTGATTTTAGCATCTATTTTTTTCTGATTAACTAAAAAATCGTACAAAGCAAAGGTTAAATATCCTTTTCCAGAACCCATATCAACCACTGAAATGGTTTTAGGTAAATTGGTATTTTTTAACAAACTTTCAATTACTTCAAGGTATTTGTTTATTTGCCTGAATTTATCTGCCATTTTTGGAATAACCACCCCATTTTCGTCCGTTACACCTAGCAACTGTAAATATTTTCCCAATTTAGCACGGCTAACCTTTGGTTTGTCGTGGCTTATGGGCGGTTTTTGTTCAAAACTTGGGGCAGCAGTTCTGGTGCTTGCTTTTCCTTTTTTAGAAAATTGAATCGTAAAATCTTCTTTTAAGGAAAATAAAGTTGCCACCTTAAATTTTTGGTTCAGCAATTCTTTTACAAGGACTTCTGTTTCTGCCAAGGTAAGGTTTTTAACTTGGTCGTTGGTTTGATAATGGTAAGTACACGAAAATACCAACTCGTTTTTAATTTCAACCAAGCGAATGTAAATGTTAAGTAATCCATCGCTTTTAAATGAAGGTTTGCTTAAGGTTATTTTTACAAAAGTGTTGTCGTTAAAACTCGCGGTTAGTTTTTCTAAGAATTGTTTGAGTTCTTTCATTTGGCAAAGGTAAACAAGTTTTCACTTCTTCGTTTAATGCCTTATGCTCATTTAATTTATTACTTTTGGAAATCAAAATGTAACCATAGCCATGCAAGAATTAATTCAACAAATTATTGATAATCCCTATACATCATTAGCCATTATAGGTAATTTAATATTAATAGAAAGTTTACTTTCGGTTGATAATGCAGCAGTTTTGGCAACTATGGTAAGAGATTTACCCGAAAACCAAAAAGTGAAAGCATTAAAATACGGTATTTGGGGAGCTTATATTTTTAGAGGTATTGCAATGCTTTTTGCTTCTATTTTAATTCAAATATGGTGGCTTAAGCCGTTGGGCGGACTTTATTTGCTTTTTTTAGTTTTTGATTACTGGAAAGGAAAGCAAACCCGAACCAAAAAGGATGATATTTTGGATAAAAAAAGCAACTGGCTATACCGAGTAACAGTAGGAACCATCGGTAATTTTTGGGCTACCGTATTTTTGGTTGAGTTAATGGATATTGCGTTTTCTATCGACAATGTTTTTGCTGCGGTAGCATTTACTCCAAATATTATTTTGGTGTGTATTGGGGTTTTTATAGGTATTTTGGCTATGCGTTTTATTGCACAGTGGTTTGTAAAATTAATGCAACAATATCCTTTTCTTGAAACAGCTGCTTTTTTAGTAATTGCAATACTTGGAACCAAGTTAACATTGTCTGTTTATGAGCATTTTTATCCCGAAGCTGCATTTACCAAGTTTTTAACCAGCCATTATGCCGATGCAGGTGTTTCGTTGATTACAGCCTCTATATTTTTTGTGCCCATTTTAACCAGCATATTCTTTAATTACCCAAAAAAGAAGAAACATTAAATTATAAAAATGTGTCTAATAAGGCTTAAATGACTCAATTTCTTTGTGGTCATCAAATTGATAATTATTTCAAAATAATGTGAAGAGAATGTATTCATTTCCTAATTTTATTCCATTAAAATAAAAAACTATGAATGCACACGAAATAGATTACAAAATTATTGGCGACGACATGCAGTGCGTTGAAATTGAACTTGATCCACAAGAAACCATAGTTGCCGAGGCAGGAAGTTTAATGATGAAAGATTCTGAAATAGTAATGCAAACTATTTTTGGCGATGGTTCTGGTCAGGAAACTGGTTTTTTTGGAAAGGTTCTTTCGGCAGGAAAACGACTGTTAACAGGCGAAAGTTTATTTCTAACAGCTTACACTCACATGGGACAAGGCAAAAAACAAGTAACCTTTGCTGCACCTTATCCGGGCAAAATTGTTCCATTCGATTTATCGCAATACCAAGGTAAAGTGGTTTGCCAAAAAGATGCATTTTTGTGTGCAGCAAAAGGCGTAGCGGTAGGCATTGAGTTTCAAAAGAAAATAGGCACAGGGCTTTTTGGTGGCGAGGGTTTTATTATGCAAAAACTAGAAGGCGATGGATTAGCATTTATTCATGCAGGAGGAACCATTATTGAAAAAACGCTACTGTCAGGCGAAAAATTACATGTAGATACAGGTTGTTTGGTGGCGTTAACCAGAGATGTAAATTACGATATTGAATTTGTTGGCGGAATTAAAAATACATTGTTTGGTGGCGAAGGTGTTTTCTTCGCATCATTATCTGGTCCAGGTAAAGTATGGATACAATCCTTGCCGTTTAGCCGATTGGCAGGAAGAATAGTTGCCTCAGCTCCTCAATTGGGAGGTTCTCGTAAAGGAGAAGGTAGTATTTTAGGTGGTTTAGGAGGATTAATTGACGGAGATAACTCTTAATTGCGTAACTTTGTACTGATGTTAAAATCAGTAAAATACGGGTTTATTTATGTGGCAATGCTATTGGTGTTGTCGCACAACCTGATTCCTCATGTGCATAAATCTCAAGTTACTGTAGAGCAAGATGCTGCTCTTCATGATGCTGAAGATTTTTCGTTAGTTGATGTTTTAGCATTAATGTTCCATGAGTTTACCGAAGAAGGTGAGATGGAAAACTTTGTGGTTAGAAACAATCACGATGCAACGGTTGATTTATCTTCACTGGTTTTTGCTTTTGTTTTCTCGTCTTTAAATCCTTATACCTTTGATGTTATACAACCCGAATCAACCGTTTTATTTCAACATGTTGAGTCGGATAATTTAACCGAAGGATTTCTTTCTGCTTGGAGTGTTCGCCCTCCACCGTTTGCTTAATTGATTTTGCCTTTTTTAAGGCAGTTCTCCAATTAAGTTAAAACGAAAATCAAAAAACATGTTTGAAAAAATAATTGCTTATTCGCTTAAGAATAAGATAATGGTGTTGCTTATGATAGTAGCACTCATTTTTGCAGGAGTCATATCACTCCGCAGCATTGCTATAGATGCAGTTCCTGATATTACTAACAATCAAGTTCAGGTAGTTACTACATCGCCTACTTTGGCAGCCAAAGAAGTAGAAAAATTTATCACTTTTCCAGTAGAAATGTCGGTAGCTAATATTCCTGATGTATCGGAAGTTAGAAGTATTTCGCGTTATGGTTTATCGGTAGTTACCATTGTTTTTGACGACAAGGTAGATATTATGCGAGCCCGACAATTTGTTGCTGAGCAATTAATTATTGCCCGTGATGAAATTCCTGTAGAATTTGGAACACCGCAGATGATGCCCATCACAACAGGCTTAGGAGAAATCTATCAATACGTTTTGCAAGTGCAAGCTGGTTATGAAAACCAATTCGATATTATGGAAATACGAACCATTCAAGATTGGATAGTAAAACGACAATTGGCAGGCTTACAAGGAATAATTGAGGTAAGTAGTTTTGGTGGTAAAGTAAAACAGTACGAAGTTGGTGTAAATCCAGCTTTGTTGATGGCGTTTCATGTAACCATTAATGAAGTGGAAGACGCATTAAAAAGAAACAACAATAACAGTGGAGGTAGTTACATTGAAAAAGGAAACAATGCTTTTTACATCAGAACAGAAGGTCGTGCCGAACATTTTATCGACATTGAAAACATCATTATCAAAAATGAAGGTACGCCAGTTCGTATAAAAGATGTAGCTACAGTTGGATTAGGAAGTCCAAAACGCTATGGAGCCATGACCATGGATGGTAAAGGCGAAGTGGTAGGAGGAATAACGTTGATGTTAAAAGGAGCCAACTCCTCTGATGCGGTAAAAAATGTTCAACAACGCATGGAGTTGATTAAAAAATCACTACCCGAGGGTTTGGAAATTTATCCATACTTAGACAGGTCAGTATTAGTTGGAAAAACCATTGATACCGTATTAAAAAATCTTATTGAGGGTGGGTTAATCGTAATCTTTGTGTTGGTGTTGTTTTTAGGCAATTTTAGAGCTGGTTTAATAGTTTCTTCAGTTATACCGCTGTCCATGCTTTTTGCTTTGATATTGATGAATTTATTGGGAGTTTCAGCCAACTTAATGTCGCTTGGAGCAATTGATTTTGGTATTGTGGTAGATGGGGCAGTAATTATTGTGGAGGGTATTCTACACGTAATGCATAAAAAACACAAAGGAACAACCCTTTCTAAAACACAAATGAATGCTGAAATTCAAGAAGCATCGGGACAAATTTATAATTCAGCGGCTTTTGGAGTTTTAATTATTTTGGTGGTATTTGTACCCATTTTTGCTTTAGAAGGAATTGAAGGAAAAACCTTTTTACCTATGGCTCAAACAGTAAGTTTTGCCATTTTAGGTTCTTTATTATTGTCAATTACCTACGTTCCTGTTGCTTCAGCATTGTTTCTAAACAAAACCATAAGCGATAAAGAAACTTTTTCTGATAAAATTGTACACGTTATTCAGAAAAAATATATGCCAAGTTTAAAACTAGCATTAAATCACCCCAAAAAGGTACTTTCTTTGGCTATTGTTGGCTTGTTGTTGTCCATTTTGGTTTTTTCCTTTATGGGTTCAGAATTTATACCTACACTCGAAGAAGGCGATTTGGCTATGCAAATGGCTGTTGAGCCAGGGAGTTCGCTTGAAAAAAGTGTAGCAACATCTACACAGGCGGAGAAAATACTAAAAGAGAATTTTTCGGAAGTAAAACATGTGGTTTCTAAAATTGGAACTGCCGAAGTGCCTACCGATCCTATGGCAATTGAAGATGCTGATATTATGATTTTACTAAAAGAAAAAGAGGAATGGAAAAATGCGGAAACCAGAGAAGAGTTGATTGCTAAAATGAAAGAGAAACTTTCGGTAATTGAAGATGCTTCTTTTGAGTTCACTCAACCGATACAATTAAGGTTTAACGAGTTTATGACTGGTGCGAAAACCGATGTTGCCATTCAAATTTTTGGCGAAGATGTAAAACAATTGAAACACTTGGCTGACGAAACCGCTCTATTGATTAAAAATGTTAACGGAGTTGGTGATGTTAAAGTAGAACAAACAGAAGGATTAAAGCAATTGAGCATAGTTATCGACCGACCAAAATTAGCCTTACACCATATTAATGTGGATGATGTAAACAATACCATAAAAGCAGCTTACGGCGGCTCGCCAGTTGGCTCAATTTATGAAAACGAACGTAATTTCGATTTGGTGGTTCGGTTAAATGCTACTGCCATTCAAACCTTGTCGTTAAACAAATTGTTTGTTACTAACGATGAGGGCAATAAAATACCTTTAGCAGAGGTGGCAACTGTTAAAGAAACCATTGCTCCAATGCAAATTTCTCGCGAAGATGCAAAAAGAAGAATTACCATTGGTGTAAATGTTAGAGATAGAGACGTAGCCTCATTGGTGGAAGAAATTCAAACAACACTTAATACCAAACTAAAATTACCTCCAGGTTATACCATAAAATACGGCGGACAATTTGAAAACTTGCAAAATGCACTTAAACGATTAAAAATTGTGGTTCCAGTGGCATTGTTGTTTATTTTACTCTTGTTGTACATTGCGTTTGGAACGGTAAAAGAATCGCTCATTATTTTTATGGCAGTTCCGTTAGCTTCTATTGGTGGAATATTAGCATTATGGATGAGAGGAATGCCTTTTAGTATTTCTGCTGGTATAGGTTTTATTGCACTTTTTGGAGTGGCAGTTTTAAACGGAATTGTGCTAATAAATGAGTTTGTGCGGTTAAAACAACAAGGCACATTTACGAATATGAAAGAGTTAATTGTTGCAGGGGCAAATTCGCGATTACGACCAGTTTTAATGACAGCTTTAGTTGCGTCGTTGGGATTTTTACCGATGGCATTAGCAACATCAAATGGAGCTGAGGTTCAACGCCCATTAGCAACAGTTGTTATTGGCGGATTAATCACTTCAACATTGCTTACCTTATTGGTTCTTCCAGCTCTTTACTTTTTGTTTACAGGAATGAAAAAACGAGCTAAAAAAACCATTGTTGCACCAATCGTGCTCTTTGCTTTATTTTTACCGTTAGGAAATTTATCTGCACAAAACCAAGTTGGTTTGAATGAACTTATTGATGCTGCAAAACAAAACCGATTGGATGTAAAAATGGTAGCGTTGGAAAAGCAACAATGGGAAAGCGAACGTAAAAATTCATACATCATTCAACCATTACAAGTAGGCGTTCAGCACGGGCAAATTAACAGCACAACAAATGACACGTATGTTGAGGTAATGCAAGACATAGGCTCGCCTTGGACTATTGGACGTAAAAAACAATATGCCCAATTGGGAATTGATGTTGCATCGCAAAAAACCAAAACCATTGAGCAAGAAGTGAAGTACAACATCACATCGGTTTATTACCAATGGCTGTATTATAAAAATGCTCTTGAGTTAGTTCAACAAGTTAGCGAAATTCTTGATGCTTCAGAAAAAAACAACAAGCAAATGTTGCAGGTTGGAGAAATTAGTCAAACCGATTATTTGTTGGTTCAACAGCTCAACAGCTCAATGCGACAAAAAATCCAATTTTATTTTTCAGGAGTTTCTAAAAACGAACAAGAATTGCTGTTTTTATCGGGGTTGGATGCCAACATCAAAGACACCACTTTGTCAGCTATTTCTACACCATTAAATTCAAGTTTGAGCAATTCGTTGTATAACGAAAACGAGTTGAAAATAAAACAACTGGAGCAACAGCAAAAAGTGATTAAATCGGCTTTTCAGCCTACGTTTCAAGTGGGATATTTTAACCAGAGTTTAGATAAGGTAAGCAATTTCCAAGGTATCAAAGGTGGTTTAGCCATTCCGTTGTTTTTTGGCGGAAAACGTAACGAATTAACTACTAATCGTTTGCAAATGGAAATGGTTTCTGCTCAACAAAACAACTTAAAAAAGCAGTTGAATAACGAGTTAAAGTTGTTGGAAAAAAACATTTTAATGATGCAAAAAGGCATGGATGGAAAACGCATTAAAACCGATGAAAACATTAAAGCAATTGAACAATTGCAAATCAAATTGAATTTGGGAGAAATGAATGTTTTTGATTTTATTAAACTCAGTGCTGTTATCATCGACGGTTCTTTGAGTGAACTGGAAATGCTCAACAATTACAATCAAAACGTAATAAAATATCAATTTTTAACCACCAATTTTTAATTTATAAACCCATGAAATAGCCACGTGCAAAAGCACACAAATACCAGCGAAAATAACGTGGCGTATTCCATATGACATACAAAAACAATAAATTATTTACATATGAAAAATTATATATATATTGCCATTACTTCAGCTGTTTTAATGGCATGCGGAACCAAAAACGAAAGTGTTGAAGTTGTTGAAGAACAAACTCCTGTTGAAACAAACGCACAAAAAGTGGAAGCACCTGTTTCGTCAACCATTGAGTGTTTTGGCGTTATTGATGTTCCGCCATCATCGGTAAACGAAATTTTTGCAAAAGCCAACGGATACATTATTGATTTAAATGTGCTTGAAGGACAACACGTTAAAAAAGGAGAATTGATTGCAGAAATAGAATCTCCAGAGTTTGCTCAATTGCAAAAAGAATACAAATCGGCAAAAGCAACTTACGATTGGCAAAAGTTAAATTTTGAACGTAACCAACAGCTTTACTCCAACAAAACCATTTCCGATAAGGATTTTCAAACCATTGAAAAGGATTATGCACTTGCCAAATCAACTTATTTTGGATTAAAAGAACAGCTCATTGCTATTGGGTTTGATGCAGAACAGTTGTTATCGGCAAGTTCAAGCAAATTAACCATTAGAAGTAAAACACATGGAACGGTGGTAAAAATAAATGTAAAGAATGGTTCAAGAGTAAGCCCCGAAACCCATTTGTTCACCATTATTGACAAAACACATTTACATGTAGAAATGAGTGTTTCGGCTTCTTACATTACCCAAGTAAAAGAAGAAATGTCGTTTTATTTTTTAAATGGGTTAGATACCGTTAAAGGTTCTGTTTATTTAATCAACGATTTAATTGAAAGTGACAACACCGTTAAAGTTCACGGTCATTTTAATGATGTAAAAGATGAAGAAAGATTAATTGTCGGACAAAAAGTATTTGTAAATATTTTACCGTAAAAAAATGCAACTTTCCGAAAGTTTTAAAACTTTCGGAAAGTTATTTTACTTTTGAGGTTATGAAATAGCCACGTGCAAGAGCACAAAATCACGAGTGAAGATAGCTTGGCATATTCCATATGACCGATTTAATACAATAAATATTCACAGATGAACATAACATTCAAACCCATCGAAAAAAGGGATTTAGCTGAGGTAACGGTTATTTACAATTATTATGTAAAAAACTCTACGGCAACCTTTCATTTGGAGGAAGTAACCGAAGCAGAAATGGAACAAACACTTTCGTTAAATCATCCAGTTTACAAGTCGTTTGTGATTTTGGCTGATAACCAAACTGTTGGATTTTGCTACATTGGTCAGTTCAGAAAAAAAGAGGCTTACGACATTTCTGCGGAGGTAACCTTGTATATTAAACACGATTTTACAGGCAAACAAATTGGCAAACAGGTGCTCGATTTTATGGAAAAAATATCGAAAGAACAAGGAATTAAAAACTTGGTTGGTGTGATAACGTCAGAAAATTCGGGGAGTTTAAAATTGTTTGAGCGTTGCGGCTATTTTAAATGCGGACACCTTAAAAACATTGGTATAAAGTTCGGAAGAGCCTTGGACGTTATTTCTTACCAAAAAGAGTTGTAACATGGAATATCTACCACTTTTTGGTTCTGTTTTACTTATTCATTTAATGGCGGTAATGAGTCCTGGTCCTGACTTTATTATGGCTTTGCGTAATTCGTTAACTTATTCCCGTAAAACAGGTATTTATACTGCCATTGGTTTTGGAATTGGTATTGGAGTCCATGTGTTGTATTGTGTTTTCGGATTGGCTTTGATTATCCAATCGTCGCCGCTAATTTTTAATGTCATCAAGTTTTTAGGAGTAGCTTATTTAGTTTATATAGGAGTAATGTCAATTATTTCAAAAACCTCCAACATTGAAGTAGGAAAACAAGAACATTTAACCGATATTTCTGTTTTAAAAGCCATTCAAATGGGGTTTTTAACCAATGTGCTTAACCCAAAAGCCACGTTGTTTTTTCTAAGCTTGTTTACGTTTGTTATAGGACCAAGCGTACCCACCTCAATTGCATTACTATTAGGAGTGTTGATGATGATAAATACGGCTATTTGGTTTAGTTTGGTAGCCCTATTTTTTACTCAAGCTAAAATTCGAGTGTTGTTCGATCGTTATCAAAAAACGTTTAATGTAGTATTTGGCATACTGCTAATTGCTATTGCCATTAAAATTCTGTTTTCTTAATCATAATAGAACTTCTCGATACACTTTGCTAAAGCTCCGTTACTCGAAGTGACAAGGGGTGTGCTGTCAGTTCGAGTAGGCAACATGGAGCGATAGCGAAATGTTGGCGTATCGAGAACTCGCAGTAACAAAAAAACAAAAAAATTCCTATAAAAGTTTGTCATATACGCATATATAACTAAATTGCGTTTGAAACTCAAAACCAATTATTTATGAAAAATTTGCTTGGCACCAAACATTTTGTAGCAGCCTTGGTAGTTGCTTTTTTTACAGTTATCAACGCATTTGGTCAAGATGAAGATAATAAACCTAGTGATTTCTTTATTAACATAAATGACGAAAAGATATATATTTATGGTGATAAGATTATGTTTTATCCTATTACTGGAAGACCTGGCAGCATAAAATATATAGATGTTAATGGGAAAGATAGTTACATTAATGAAGATCAAATAAAGTTGTTTGTTGTTAATAATGATGTTAGTATTGGAATACCTAATAAAAAAGGTAAAATTCGAATGGAAAGAATTGTAGCTTTTAATAATAATTATCTTTTAACTGAAAATCCGTTTTCTTTCATTTCCTACAAAGAGGTTGATATTAGAAAAAGAGATGACTTAACAATTATCATGACTTCTAATATTATGATTGGTAGAGCTAAAAAAGATGCTAATAGCCTTATTACAGATATGATAAATACCTATTTACCAGAATGCCCAGAATTACTTGAAAAACAACTTAAAAATATTGAAGATGGTTTCGGAGTTAATGATGGAATTTCGTATTATAACTGTGGCAATGCAAACGACTATTTTACAAACAAACCTGTTGAAAAAGAAGAAACTACTGAAGAATCAAAACCGATTGAAGAAGAGGATGGTTATATTTTAACGACTAAAGGAGAAAAATTAAAAGCAAGTTCTATACTCAGAGAACCCCAAGATTTTATACACTATTATGAGAAAGCTTTTAAAGGTGTTTACTCAGGTTTAAAAATTATACATGCGGGTAAAGTCAAGTATTTCAAATTTGGCAAGAAACTTTATCTACCGCTTAAAAATTCAAAGGGTGCAGTTTATATGATGGAAGTATTGGTGTATAGCAATGATAGAGTACTTGTTTACGACCACAGCAAAAAAGCATATAATGTTTATGATAGAAACAATGTGTTGTTGGTTAACAACATAAAAAAAGAAGCTATTTTACCAATTGTGCAAGAACATTTTTCATCGTGTAAAGATGTTGTTTCGCAAATGGAAGAAAATGTTAAATTCCATAGGGAAGCTCTAAGTGGGTTTTTTGATTACAATTGCAACAATGTTCCAACATTAATTACAGAATAATTTTTAATAACCATGAAATGGAGTAACAGTTGGTTGTTGCTGTTGCCTTTTTTATTTTTTTCTTTCGGTAGTAAAAACTACTAAATCGGCTAAGGCTTTGTTGGCTTCGTTTTGCTCAAAATGGTTAAGTATTTCAAGTGCTTTGTTTTTGTATTCCAACATGGCTTTTTGTGCATAAGCCAACCCACCGCTGTTTACTACAAAATCAATTACTTCTTTTACTTTTTTGGTATTCTGATTTTGATTTTTGATGATGTAAATTATTTTTCGTTTTTCCAACCAACTTGCTTTGCTTAAAGCATAAATCAGCGGCAAAGTCATTTTTTTTTCTTTAATATCAATTCCTGTTGGTTTTCCTATGGTTTCACCATCGCTACCATAATCAAACAAATCGTCTTTTATCTGAAAAGCAATACCTGTGTATTCACCAAACAAACGCATTTTTTCCACATCTGCTGCACTTGCTTTGGCAGAACTAGCTCCTGCTGCACAACAAGCAGCAATTAAAGTGGCTGTTTTTTGTCGGATAATATCAAAGTAAATATCTTCGGTAATGTCTAGTCTTCGGGCTTTTTCTATTTGCAACAACTCGCCTTCGCTCATTTCTCGAACCGAGTTCGACATGATTTGCAACAACTCAAACTCTTTGTTATCAACCGCTAAAAGCAATCCTTTCGATAATAAATAATCACCCACCAACACCGCTATTTTGTTTTTCCAAATGGCGTTAATACTCCAAAAACCTCTTCGTTTGCTAGAATCATCTACAACATCATCATGAACCAACGTAGCAGTGTGCAACAATTCAATCATCGATGCAGCTATGTAAGTAGAATTGGTAGTTGGGGCAAACATTTTCGACGACAAAAACACAAACATCGGACGCATCTGTTTACCCTTGCGTTTGATGATGTAGTGCATAATGTTATCCAACAACGACACACGGCTTCGCATCGAATCTCTAAACCAAGATTCAAACTTTTCCATTTCTTCAGCTATTGGCTGTTGTATTTGTTGTATGGTTGACATTTGATGTGTCAAAATTAATAATTAAACCATCAATCTCCTTAAATTATTAATCTCCTCTTTTTCTTAGCCATTTAGGCAATATAAAAGCACCGATAAAAAGATAAGGATAGTAACTTATAAATCGCCAAAGTACCACCAACAAACCTGCTAAGCCGATAGGAATAAATTCTTGCAAAAATCCATTAAAAGCAAATTCAGCAACTCCAGAACCACCTGGTGTTGGGCTAATGAGCATAATTACCCACATTACCAATTGTCGACCATAAATTAAAAAATGGCTGCCCACATCGGTAAACATTAAAATGATAAAATTAACTACCCAAAAACGTGCAGTCCACGAAAAACAAGTTGCCGCGAATGCTTTTATCCAAAACCAACTGTTTTTTTCTTTAAGCTCATGCGAAGTTTTTATCATATCGCTACCCAATTGAACAACAGCCCTTCTCCAACGTTTCAGTAGTTTAATGGAAAACAAACGGTAAAGCATTTTTTTAATCCCCAAAGGATTTACAAAAACACCATATAAAATAAGTGTGGTGAGTAAAACAATAAAGCCATAACCGACATAAAAAATTTCTTTGGTGGATAAGGAGTAACCAAAAATTTGTTTGGTCAGTTCTATTGGAAATAAGTATTCCGTTCCAATCAACAAAACAACAAAGGGAACCGTAAGAATATAAAAAAGTTCATCTAAAAAGGCGGTAATCATTACCACTGCTGTGCTTTTTCCTAAATTTATACCCTCTTTATTTAAAATAAACATGGCAACGCCACTTCCTCCAACTACCGAAGGAGTTATGGCTGAGGCAAATTCCCAAAGCATAATCACATCAAAACTTTGTCGCCAACTGAGTTGATTATCGGTTAACACCCGAATACGATACATGTAGCCTAAATCGCGAATAACCATCATCAATAAAGCAATGAATAACCAGAAAAACATCGTATAATTCCAATTAATATGCTGAAATGTCTCCCAATTGGTTTTGCTCCAAAGCATATAGGTAGCAACCAGCAATCCAATAACTATCGGAATAGCTATTTTTTTTGCTGAAAACACATCGGTTACTTTATTACTTTTGGGCATTATTTATTTTATGATGAAAAAGATTTACTATTTATCAACTTGTTCTACTTGTTCGCGAATTATCAAAGAGTTAAATTTAGGCAACGATTTTGAATATCAAGATATCAAATCTACTAAAATAACAGAAGCTCAGCTTGAAGAAATGGCTAAAATGAGTGGTTCGTACGAAAGTTTGTTTAGCAGAAAAGCGATAAAATACCGAGCAATGGGTTTAAATGACAAAACCTTAACTGAAAACGACTACAAAAAGTTGATTTTAGAAGAATATACTTTTTTAAAACGCCCAGTTATTATTGTGGGGAACTCAATTTTTGTAGGAAATACAAAAGCAGTGATTGACAATGCTAATAAAATGATTGGTAATAAGTAATTAAATTTTGAAAGCACCCGCCTCGAACCTTCTTCCTCACCTTGCTATATTGGGTGCAAACCTTATTTATGGGGTAAATTATTCTATTGCAAAAGATGTGATGCCAGCATACATTCAGCCTTTTGGTTTTATATTTTATAGGGTGTTGGGAGCCTTGTTACTTTTTGCTTTGGTTGCACGTTTTTACAAAGAAAAAATTGCTAAAAAAGACATGCTGCTATTGGCTGTTTGTGGGTTTTTTGGTGTAGGATTAAACCAACTTTCTTTTTTCTACGGATTAAACTTAACCAACCCTATTAACGCAGGAATAATCATGGTTTCCAATCCTATTATGGTATTGCTGGCGTCGGCGTTTATTTTAAAAACTCGAATTACGTACCTCAAAATTGTGGGATTAATTCTAGGGATTTCGGGAGCCCTGATTATTCTTTTGTTTAAAAAAGGTTTCTCTTTTGGTTCCGACACCATTATTGGTGATAGTTTTATTTTATTAAACTCAGCTTCTTATGCTGTGTACTTGGTTTTGGTTAAACCCCTAATGAGTAAATACAGCCCAATTACAGTAATTACCTGGGTTTTTGGTTTTGGATTTTTATTTGTAATGCCTTTTGGTATTGGCGAAATAAGTGAAATAGATTGGTCGAGTTTTAGTGGCGAAATTTGGTGGAAATTTGGTTTTGTTATAGTAGCTACAACATTTTTAACCTATTTGTTCAATATTTATGGTTTGCAACGATTAAATCCTTCGGTGGTTTCTACCTACATTTATTTGCAGCCATTAATAGCAGCTCTTTTTGCCATTTCCTT
The DNA here is from genome assembly GCA_964398455.1 of uncultured Vicingus sp. Taxonomy (GTDB): domain Bacteria; phylum Bacteroidota; class Bacteroidia; order Flavobacteriales_E; family Vicingaceae; genus Vicingus. Next base: position 101,533 of record CAYNMR010000011.1, read on the forward strand.
AGGTAAAGACAGTTTTACTTGGATTAAATTTATTGCTGCAATTTTAATTTTTAGTGGAGTTTATTTGGTAAGCAAACCAGCTAAAGTACAAGACTAAACAAACGCTCAAATTCGAAACTTCAAACAAATAAATTACCTTTGCAGCCTAAAATAAAATTATGATTAAATCAATGACCGGTTTCGGTAAAGCTACAGCCGAAATAAATGGTAAAAAATTTAGCGTCGAAATTAAAACCTTAAACAGCAAACAAGCCGATGTCTCGGTTCGTATGCCTTCTTTGTTTAAAGAAAAAGAATTCGCTATTCGTTCATTGATTAATCAAGAATTGGAGCGTGGTAAAATTGACTTTTCGTTAGGATTTGAAACACTTGGCGAGACCAATAATTTTTCGGTAAATAAGGAGTTATTTAAAAAATACTACAACGAATTAGCTGATATGGCAAATGAGTTGAATCAATCCAACACCGATTTGTTCACCATTGTTTCTCGTATGCCCGATGTGTTTAAAACCGACAAACAAGAGTTGGAAGAAACTGAATGGCAAAAGGTAAATGAGCTAATTGTTGAAGCTATTGCTGCTACCAATAATTTTAGAATTACAGAAGGAGAAACACTTCAACAAGAATTGCTGCAACGAACCAACAATATTTTGTCGTTACTTAAACAAGTAGATGTATATGAACCTAAACGATTAGAAGTAGTTAAAGAACGTATTGCAACCCACCTTACCGAAGCTGTTGGAAAAGAAAACATCAATAAAGACCGTTTTGAACAAGAATTGATTTTTTACATTGAAAAATTTGATGTAACCGAAGAAAAAACTCGTTTAACAACCCACTGCAATTATTTTATTGAAACTATTAACAACGATAACTCTGAGGGAAGAAAACTAGGGTTTATAACCCAAGAAATGGGGAGGGAAATTAACACGTTGGGTTCAAAAGCCAACAATGTAGATATACAGATGCTTGTGGTACAAATGAAAGACGAGCTAGAAAAAATTAAAGAACAAACACTAAACGTGCTTTAGCAACTATGGAAGGCAAATGTATCATACTTTGTGCTCCTTCAGGAGCTGGAAAAACATCCATAACTAAATATCTGTTACAGCAAAATTTAGGATTGGAATTTTCTATTTCTGCATGTACTAGAGCAAAAAGACCAAATGAAGCTGATGGTGTCGATTATTATTATTTGACCGTTGAGGAATTTAAAAATAAAATAGAAGCAAAAGCCTTTATTGAGTGGGAAGAGGTTTATGCTAACAACTTTTATGGCACACTTAAAAGTGAAATTGAACGAATTTGGGAAAGTGGCAAACACGTTATTTTTGATGTGGATGTAAAGGGAGGTTTAAACCTTTCAAAACATTTTGGTAAAAACGCGTTAGCCATTTTTATTAAACCACCATCTATAAACGAATTGGAAAAACGACTAAGAAATCGAGGAACCGAGAGTGAAGAAACCATCCAACGACGTATAAACAAAGCAACTGAAGAAATGAGTTTTGAAAAAAAGTTTGATGTTTCGGTTGAAAACAACCAGTTGGAAGTGGCTCAAAAAGAAGTTTGTGGTATTGTAAAATCATTCTTAAACAATTAGTGGATGAATATTGGTCTTTATTTCGGAACTTTTAATCCTGTTCATGTAGGGCATTTAATTATTGCCAATTACATGGTAGAATTTACCGATTTAGATCAGGTTTGGTTGGTGGTTACTCCACAAAACCCGTTAAAAAAAAAATCTACTTTATTAGAAGATTACCATCGATATGCCATGGTTGAATTAGCCGTTGAAGACAACGACAAACTAAAAGCCTCGAACATTGAGTTTAATTTGCCACAACCGTCTTATACTATCAATACCTTAACCTATATTAAGGAAAAATATCCCAAGTACCAATTTAGTTTAATTATGGGAGAAGATAATCTTCGAACATTACATCATTGGAAGAATCACGAGCAAATTATTGAAGAGCATAAAATTTATGTTTATCCAAGAGCATTAACCGAACAGGAAAGGAAAGATTCTAATAACGAAGATACTTTTGAAAACAATCTTCATCTCCACCAAAATGTAATTTACTGTGATGCTCCTGTAATGAAAGTATCGGCAAGTTTTATTAGAGAAGCCATTAAACATAAAAAAGATGTTCGTTATTTATTAACCGAATCGGTATATAAATATGTTCAGGAAATGAATTTTTATAAGAAATAACCCGCGGCAATTCCTAGGCAAAGCATCGTAAAGTAAAGTTCTGCAAGCCACTCTCTTTTTATCTGATTAAAATAGTTTGCTAAAAATACAGCAAACGGAACAGTCAGCAACACATATAAGGCTAGCACATTCTCTTTGTTAAAGAAAATAGTAGTAAACAAAAAGAGCGTTAAAAGAAAAATAACGATGTATAACTTTCTGGTTTTAACCACTTCACGCACCAAGTTTAGAAACAAATTTGCTACACCAAAAACCAAAAGCACCGCCAATACACCTAAATAATAGTAGTAAGATGTTGGAAGATGCTCAACTTCAAAAACAGTTTTATTGAATAACCAATCGATGTAACTTATTTTGAAGAGTTGGTCGGTTAAGTAGATGTAAGAAACGAAATAAATAAAAGGCAAAACAACTCCAAAAAGAGTAATAAAAAAATCTTTGATGCTGGGTGTTCTTAGGTACGACAATACAATCCATAATAACGGGAATAAAACCAAGAGTGGAGAAAAGATCAAAGAGCCTAAACCAATTAAAAGCCCAGCATTAAATAAAAATGATTTTGCGTTAGTTAAGGTGTATAGTTTAAAAAAGAAATATATAACGCCTAACACAAAGAAATTAACCAATACAATTGGGTTAATGGATAACAACAAGCTTGCTGCCGCATTTAGTACAACAAAAAACAACCCTACCAAATGCGAATTGCCTTTAATTAACTTCTCCTCATTAACAATATGATTTAAAAAAATAGCTTGTAATCCAATCAGCACAGAAGTAATAAATACTTGAAGTGATGGCATTTCTAATAACCAAGCCCCGAAAAAATTAAATAAGGAATAGTTTGGTAAGTTTATCTTTACTACAACAAAATAGCCTGGAATCCATAGCAAAATAGATAGCAGTAGCACAAAAGCATTGGCAATTACTTGGTTGGTTTTAAAAATTCTTATTACCATGCTGTAATATTAATTAAAATAAGTTTTTGAAAATTAAAGATAAGTTTTACATTTGCTCTTCAAAAATAATATTATGACTGATTTTATTTACTGGTTAGGCGATGTTTTTTATGCATTCTTTGGGTTGTTTCAAAAACTAGGCAATGTACCTAATTACATTTTTATAGTTGTTGGTTTCTTGGGCTTGTTTTATTGGTTAAACATGCAAAAAAAATACAACAAAAAATCTCAAGAACAAGGCGGTTTAAAATAACCAAAGCTATTTTCTTGTACACTTAAGTATTATCTTGCTTAGGTGATTTCATTTTTTAGTGTTTATTTTAGGTCGAACAATAAAAAAAT
>CAYNMR010000012.1:0-98379 GCA_964398455.1 uncultured Vicingus sp.
TCACCAAGATATATCTTCAACTTTACAATGTATACTGGAGAGCTTATCTTTTCTTCTATTTCACTATTTTTATACAAAACCAATCGATACCCAACTCCTGTACCTATTCCAACCCACCTAATAATCTTATAATCAATAAGCATAGCTGGTTCGTATGAAATTACCGCGGAATATCTTGTTCTAACTGCTTTTTGTGTTGTAGGATTAAAATATTGATAGTGGGCTCGACCAATCCCTATTTGAGAAGACAAGTTAAATTCCCATCGTTTAGAACTATGATAAACATATTCAAAATAAGGTGAGAAATATATATATTTTAATTCTGCATCAAATTTTCTATCCTCTGTTTGAATAGTTGATTTTGCAGGAATAATTAACTGATTATAACCCAATCCTGTTTTAAACTTTCTATTAAAACTAACTCCTATTTTAAAACCACTTGTTCTAAAATCGGTTCCTCTAATAAACGAAAACCTAGAGTCAAACTTAACATCTAATTGGGGTGTAGATTTAAATGACTTTTTAAAATCATCTTCAAAGCTTCTTGTTGAATTTTGTTGAGCAATTGCAAGCTGAGGAATTATTAATACAGCAAAAAGAAAACACAGCTTTTTAAGGTAATCAAGCATTTGTTTTTGTCTTCTTGTAATGATTATAAATAAAATAGCCTATTACAAGCATCAAAATATAAGGTACAGCCATAAGATAAAGAATACCGTCATTAACGCCTTTAGCCATTGAAGTATCGTTTTCAACTACCGCTTTACACATTGCACATTGAGCGTATGATGAAACTACAGTGAAAAAAATAAATGAAATTGTAATAACTATTTTAGCAAACTTCATACGACAAATTTAAGCTCGTGAAGCGTATTATTTTCGCTTCTGTTCTATTTTATTTTTCTTTGATCCTTTTAATGGAACTACATCTTCTTTATACAAAATGTCAATAGCATCAATTAATTGCTCTTTAATTACTTTATGAGTTGTGCCATCAAAATAACCCCTGATATGGGCATTTTTATCAACCAAGATTAACATTCCTGAATGTAGAAAACCACCAGGAGCAATAGAGTCCGGCTGTGCACTCACAAAAAAACCATTAAAAGCAACATCATATATTGAATCTTTACTTCCAGTAACAAAGTCCCAAGAATCGGTATCCGCATGTACCTTTTTAGCATAATCTGCAAGTACAGCGACAGAATCGTTTTCTGGATTTACTGTGATAGATAAAAACCTTAGATTCTTATTGTCTTTAAACTTCTTTTGCAGGTAACTCATGTTAGTAGTCATCTTAGGACAGATTGTTGGACAAGTTGCAAAAAAGAAGTCTGCAACATAAACATGTCCTAATAAATCATCTCGAGTTACTTTCTTTCCATCTTGGTTGATAAATTCAAAGTATGGGATTTGATGATAATTTGTATCGTACTTCCCTTCTTGATTCAGAACAGCTTCTCTAGGCCCAATATAATCTAACTTGGTAAAGTTGTGCTCTCCTGTGTATAAAAAAAGATACACAACTGATGGTAATAATAATATTACTACTAAAAAGAGAACTTTTTTAAATTTTGCATTCATCGTATCATAAAAAATAAAAAAAGACCACAAAGTAATTGTGATCTTTTCATTTATAAATCATAGTTGTATTAGTACATCCATCTATCCATTACATCAGAATAGAAAGCTTCTGTAATAATGTGGTATGCAAGATATAATGCTAATAACACATAGGGAACGATAATAACGTTCTTGAAGAAAGTAACCTCATGTTTTAAGTGCATATACTCAGATACGATATAAAATGCTTTTAAAATCGTTAAAACAATAAATACCATTTTAATCAATCCCCAAGATAAGTTTAATTCCTTCCAGTAGATACCCAATAAAACTTCTACAGTTGTTATAGCAAGTAATACCCAAAAAATTAACCAAACTCTTTTTCTAACTTTCTTTCCTTCTTCTTCTGAATGATGTGCAGCATATTCGTAAACTTCCTCCGAATGCCCTGTGTGTCCTGAATGTTCTGAATGTCCCATAATATATGTTTTTAGTATATTAAATTAAATAGAAGAATGTGAAAACAAATACCCAAACTAAATCAACAAAATGCCAGTATAAACCAACTTTTTCAACCATTTCATAATGCCCCCTTTTTTGATAGGTTCCCATGATAACATTTACAAAAATGATGAAATTTAATATTACACCACTCAATACGTGAGTTCCGTGGAATCCTGTTATAAAGAAAAAGAAATCTGCAAATAATGGATGACCATATTCGTTATGAGTCAAATTTGCACCGTGTATTTCTTTTCCATTAGCTAGCATTTCGGTCATTTGTGCGCCCGAAACCTGTATATACTCACCTGCTTCTTTCCATGGCAATAATAATGTTTGTTTTGAATCATCAGCCCAACGAGCAATAATTCCCTTCGTCATCTCAACAGTACCATTTGGAAGAGTAAATGACCCTTTACCTAGTTCAATAGCACCTAACTCCGAACCATGAATAAAGTGACCCCATTCCCACGCTTGAGAGCCCAAAAATATAGAACCACCAACAATAGTTAACAACATCCACAGTGTAACACCTTTCTTATCCATACGATGCCCAGCCTCAACAGCTAAAACCATTGTAACAGAACTCATAATAAGTATAAATGTCATTAATGCAACATATAATAATGGATGATCACCATGCATGAATGGAAAATGAGTAAATACATTTTCAGCTGTTGGCCAAATATTTACATAATAATGACGATAAAAACCATAAGCGGCTAAAAATCCTGTAAAAGATAGTGCATCAGATACAAGAAAAAACCACATCATTAGTTTTCCATAACCCGCAGCAAATGGAGATTTATTATCGCCTGCCCAAGCTGTCTTTTTATCTATTGAAACTGAATTTGACATATTTCTATTATTAATATTATACTACGCTATATATTTTAAAAAAAAGAATAAATAAACCCAAAGAACTCCTAGGAAATGCCAATAAATTAAGCTTAACTCAACTCCTAGATAATTTTTAGAACTATATTTTTCTCTCATTGATTTTATAAACACCACTATTAACGATATTAGACCAGCTAATAAATGTAGAACGTGAAATACCGTTATTAAATAAATATAAGAACTTGCATTTGTACTAGATGATCCCGTAGCAACAATACCTTTTGAATATAACTCTTTCCACCCTAAAAACTGACTTAACACAAACAATAACCCTAAAACCAAGGTTAATAGTGTTGCAATTTTTAAATTATTTAGTTTATCGTTTTTAATTGAAACAAATCCAAAATGAAATGTAGCACTACTCAATAAAATAATAAATAAACTAATTGTAAAAGCTGCGGGCATTTGAATATTTAACCAATTCCCATCACCGCCTTTACTAACAATAACTGCACTTGTCCACCCACTAAAAAACATTACAATACTAACAATACCAATCCATAGAAGTGGCTTGGCTGTTTTCTTGCGAATTTCAGCTCTATTGTTAATATTATCTTGCAATGAAATTGTTGTCATTATTTAAATACTAATGTGCTTCGTCTGTCTCGTTTTCATATAAAGGAGTGGTTTGAGGTATAAAGTCTTTACCACCAATATATTCTCCATTTTCATCAACTTTGCTATAATCATAAGGCCATCTGTAAACAGCTGGTATTTCTCCAGGCCAGTTTCCATGAATATGTTCTACAGGAGTTGTCCACTCTAATGAATTACTATCCCATGGATTTTGAGGTGCTTTTGGCCCTCTTAATGCACTATAAATAAAATTAAATAAGAAAAGTAACTGTCCAAATGCAGCAATAATAGCGAAGGTGCTAATCAACTCATTTATATCAACCATATTATCAAACATTGGGAACTCAGAGTTTGTATAATATCTTCTCGGCACACCCGCTAGTCCTAAAAAATGCATAGGAAAAAACACTCCATAAGCGCTAACAATAGTTGTCCAGAAATGAAGATTACCTATTTTATTATTCATCATACGACCAAATAATTTTGGAAACCAATGATAAACTCCAGCAAACATTCCAAAAATTGCCGATAATCCCATTACAATATGGAAGTGTCCAACAACAAAATAAGTATCATGAACATTAATATCTAAAGCAGAATCACCTAAAATTAATCCTGTAAGACCACCCGAAATAAAAGTTGATACTAAACCTATACTAAATAATGTTGCTGGTGAATATTTAATATTTCCTTTCCACAAAGTAGTAAGGTAGTTAAACACTTTAACAGCAGATGGAATTGCAATTAATAAAGTAGTAAATGTAAATACAGCTCCTAAGAACGGATTCATTCCTGTCATAAACATATGGTGACCCCATACAATAAATGATAAGAATGCAATAGCTAACATAGATCCAATCATTGCTCTGTAGCCGAAGATTGGTTTTCTAGACATTGTAGATATAATTTCAGAAGTTATTCCTAAGGCAGGCAATAATACAATATAAACCTCTGGATGACCTAAGAACCAGAATAAATGCTCAAATAAAATTGGGCTACCTCCTGAATGCTCTAAAACTTGCCCGCCAATATAAATATCTGACAAGTAGAAACTAGTTCCAAAACTTCTATCAAAAACCAATAAAAGTGCTGCAGATAATAATACTGGGAAAGATAATACACCAATTATAGCTGTTAACAAGAATGCCCAAATAGTAAGTGGCATACGAGTCATACTCATTCCCTTTGTTCTTAAATTTAAAATGGTAACGATGTAATTCAAACTACCTAATAATGAAGATACGATGAATATTGCCATAGCTACTAGCCACAACGTCATACCTGCACCCGAACCTGGAATTGCTTGAGGTAAAGCACTTAGAGGAGGATAAATCGTCCAACCAGCTGAAGCAGCACCTCCTTCAACTCCAAGAGAGATAAGCATGATTACACTTGATACAAAAAAGAACCAATAAGACAACATGTTCAAAAAACCTGAAGCCATATCTCTAGCTCCAATTTGAAGTGGAATAAGTAAATTACTAAATGTACCACTCAATCCTGCTGTTAATAAAAAGAACACCATAATTGTTCCATGCATTGTAACAAGAGCTAGATATTTATCAGGAGCCATTACACCGTTTTCAGCCCAAGTACCCAATAATTTGTCAATTATCCAAAAACTTTCTCCTGGCCAACCTAACTGTAACCTAAAAAGTGTAGACATTATTAAACCAATGAAACCCATAATAAAACCAGTTATTAAAAACTGTTTCGATATCATTTTATGATCAGTACTAAAAACGTACTTAAACAAAAAATCTTGGTCGTGGTGGTGATGTGTACTCATTATTTTATATTATTAAGATAAATTCTATTATTAAATATTTTCAGCAAATTTCTTTTGTGAAGAAAGCCATTTTGCATAATCTTCTTTACTTTCAACAATAATATTCATTTGCATATTGTAGTGAGCTGCTCCGCAAATTTTGTTACACAAAAGAATATATTCAAATTTTTCGTTTCCTGTAATTTTTCTCATCTCCTCAGTAGTAATTGTTGGAGTAAAGCTAAATTGAGTTTTCATTCCTGGAACGCAGTTCATTTGTGCTCTAAAGTGAGGCATATAAGCACTATGTATAATATCATTTGAACGCATAACAAACTGAACTGGCACATTTACTGGCAAATGAAATTCTCCTTTAACAATAAGATCATCTTTTGAATTATCATCAGAAGAATCTATACCCATAAAGTTAGTTCCTTCAATGTAATTTACATTTGCTCTACCTAATTTTTTGTCATCTCCTGCATATCTAGCTCCCCAAGAAAACTGCTGACCAACCAATTCAATTAATACATGTTCTTCTTCTGGATTAACTGGTTTCATAATTTTATTCCAGTTGTTCAAACCATAAAGAATCAATACAGTAAGTGCTAATGACGGAACAACAGTCCAAATCATTTCTAATTTATTACTATGTGAGAAGAAAACTGATTTTCTATTTGGATTATAAGAGTATTTAAATGCAAACCAGAACAACAATATGTGAGTAATAATGAAAACTGGAATAATAAACAACCATGTAACATTCATTAATTTATCTACTCCAACTCCATGCTCAGATGCAGAAACAGGCAGCATAAATCCACCCCACTTAATATATTGCCATGCAAAAAAAGCAAAATATGAAACCAAGAATACTAACATTAAAACAGACTGTATCTTATTCTGTTTATCAGTCACTTCATAAATTTTCTCCCCTCTACTAATTGCACTTAATTCCGCAATCTTTAATATTTGTGCTGCTGAAATGATTACTAACAATACAGTTACACTAACTAATAATACCATCATAATTCAAAAAAATTATTTATTATCAAATTCTATTATTCTTTAACTTCTTTTAACTCTCAATTTTAGGTATGTAAATGAACACTTTCATCATACATAGGATGATTTTTTGGCATTAATGCAGCTTTCGTTAAAGATCGCAATGTTACCATAATAAAGAAACCTAAAAAGATTAAAAACATACCTATTTCTACTGCTCCTAGTTGACCATGGTCATGCATTGTGCCAGGAAGAACCATTATTAAAACATCCAACCAATGAGTAAAGAAGATAATTAAAGCCACAGGAACCAAGAATACTGGATTTCTCTTAGCATCTCTCGACATGATTACAAAAAATGGTAATATGAAATTTGTTAAAAATGTTCCAATATAAAGGAACTTATAATCATGAAAACGTTCCAGGTAGTAAGTTACCTCCTCTGGAATATTAGAATACCATATTAACATGAATTGAGAAAACCATAAGTAAGACCACAACATGCTAATAGCGAACATCCATTTACCTAAATCATGTATATGGCTATCATTTACTTCTTTTAAATATCCTTGTGACTTAAGGTATAACACTAATAATAGTGAAAAAATAATTGAAGAAATCCACATTCCAGAAAATGCATACCATCCGAACATTGTACTAAACCAGTGAACATCAATTGACATTAACCAATCCCAAGCAGCTGATGATGAAGTGTAAGCAAAAAATGAAATAAATAAAACACCCATGATGATTGCCTTTTTATACATTGGAGTAGCTTCTCCTTTTGCAATCGTCAATTGATCCTCTTCAATCGATTTTTTTCTAAACCAATTTGCGAAATACATCCAAACTAAGAAATAAACAATTGTTCTTCCCCAGAAAAATGCTTGATTTAAATATCCCGACTTACCAGCAATAATAGCATCGTAATGCTCGCTTGATGGATCTGTAACACCTTCTGCCATCCAGTGGTAAATATGATTCCAGTGCATTGTTCCTCCCAAAAACACAAGCAAAAGCGCTACTGCTGAAAATGGCATAAAGCTCATCATTGCTTGAAAAATTCGTTGAGTAGTCACTCCCCATGACATTTCAGACACATACTGCAATGCCAAGAAAAATAATGATGCTAATGAAATTCCAAAGAAGAAGAATCCATTTACCAATAAATTAGCCCACAATCTTTGTCCTGTGTGTCCATGACTTGTAAGTAATCCAATAAAAAATGCGGCTAAGCCAACAACAATTAAAACTATACTTGTTATATTAGCGTTTTTTGATACTTTATATTCCATTTTAAAATGTTTTATTAAGTCTTAATTATTTTTGAGTAGCAACAACTTCTTGAGAAGTTGTGTCTTGAATAGCAGGTGCTTGATTTTCATTCATAAACTTAGTTCTTATGAAATGAATTAATTTCCATCTTTCTTCTTTGTTTAATTGAGATGCATGAGAACCCATTAAACCTTTTCCATAAGTAAGTGTGTGAAACATCTTTCCTTCAGGAATAGCTAATCCAGGATTAAATTTTACTGGTAATGGAGGAAATTTTTCTCTCTCAACCAATATGCCATCTCCCTGACCTGTTGCACCATGACATTGAATACAAAACATGCCATATAAAGCTTCCCCTTCTTTTACAACGTTTTCTGAATATGCTATTGGATTTTTTAAAGTTTCTCCAGCTTTCTCATATCCTTCTGCAGTATTTTCATAACCATAAGGAGTAAAACCTCTAGGAATAGTACCTTTTACAGGAACTCTTGCAGTCATCACATCCTTTAATTCAGGATTTTGCTTATCTCTAATTTCACCATAATCAACATAAGGTTCAATTGAAGGTGAACGATACATATCTGGCATATACTCAGGAGCTAACCCATTTGGATCTTTACAAGAAAAAACCGAAATAACTACTAGAGTTAAGCCAAGTTTTGCAAAAATATTTTGATACTTATTTTTCATAAACAACATTCTATAATTATGAATTTTTTACATCAATTTCTAAAACACAAGTTTCATTAATCAATGCCTTGATTTCTTCTTCACTTACTTCATTATCATGAGTATGAATTTCCATAACAAATCTGTCATCGGTAGTTCTTGGATAAGGATTTCTTCCCTTAAATCCTGGCAGAGTCCAGTTTCTTAACAAGTATGTAATTGACATACCGTGAGCTGCACAAAGAACACCAAATTCAAATGTAACAGGAACAAAAGAAGGTAAGTTTGTGATTATCGAAAAGTTTGGTTTACCACCAATATTCAAAGGCCAATCTTGAATCATAAAATACCACATTCCAGTTAAAGCTAAAGAAACACCTATCATCCCATAGATAAATGCCGTAATAGCAATTCTTGTTCTTTTTAACCCAATTACAGGATCAAGACCGTGAATAGGAAATGGAGAAAATACATCTCTAATATAAATTCCTTTTGCAACAAGATGTTTTGCACTTTCTAAAAGCACATAATCATCATCATAAATTGCGTATATTTTTTTGTCTGACATAGTTTGTAAAATAATCGATAACTATATATTGTTTAACTTCTTACTTTTTTACAGGATGTAATTTCTTAAATTCTTCATCCGACATGTTTTTGTATTTTTCTCCTGAAGATTTAAGGATGGTTTTAACTTCATTAAATGCTAATACAGGGAAATACTTTAAGAATAATAAGTAGAATACTGAGAATATACCAATTGTTCCGAGGTAAACACCTATATCAACCCAAGTTGGATAAAACATCGACCAGCTTGATGGTAAGTAATCTCTGTGTACAGAAGTAACAATGATTACAAATCTCTCAAACCACATACCTATGTTAACAATAATAGACATGAAGAATGTGAAACCTAAACTTGTTCTTAATTTTTTAAACCAGAATAAGTGTGGTGAAACAACATTACACGTCATCATCGACCAGTATGCCCAAGCATAAGGACCAGAGAAACGGTTGATAAAAGCATATGATTCGTATTCTACACCTGAATAATAAGAAATAAATAACTCTGTTAAGTAAGCCACACCAACAATAGAACCTGTAACAATAATTACAATATTCATGTATTCAATGTGTTTGATAGTTACATATTGTTCCAATCGCATTGCCTTACGAACAATAAGCATCAATGTCTGAACCATGGCAAATCCAGAGAATACTGCTCCTGCAACGAAATATGGAGGAAAAATTGTGGTATGCCAACCAGGTATTACGGAAGTAGCAAAGTCCATAGATACAATAGAGTGAACTGAGAATACCAATGGGGTTGCTAAACCAGCAAGTACCAGAGATACTTCTTCAAAACGTTGCCAAGCTTTCGCATTTCCTGTCCATCCGAAACTTAATAAAGAGTACATCAATTTTGGAACAGGTTTTTTAGCTCTATCTCTAATGGTAGCAAAATCAGGAATCAAACCAATATACCAGAACACTAATGAAACTGACATATAGGTACTAATCGCGAAAACGTCCCATAACAATGGAGAGTTAAAGTTCACCCACAACGATCCAAACTGGTTTGGCAAAGGTAAAACCCAATAAGCCATCCAAATTCTACCCATGTGAATCATTGGGAAAGTACCTGCCATAAATACAGCAAAGATGGTCATTGCTTCTGCTGGTCGGTTAATTGCCATTCTCCATTTTTGACGGAACAATAACAATACTGCAGAAATAAGTGTACCTGCGTGACCGATACCAACCCACCAAACAAAGTTAGTGATATCCCACGCCCAACCTACAGTATTATTCAATCCCCATGTTCCAATCCCAGTTCCTAACAAATACAAAATACAACCAACACCCCATAATGCAATTATTGTTGCAATGGTCATTAATATCTTCCACATTTTTGTAGGTTCATTCTCTATCGTATGCAAGACATCATCACTAATTTTACTATAGGTAACATCGTTTCCTAAAATTAATGGTTCTCTTATTGCTGCTTCTTTATGCATTCTCTTAAATTTTATTAAAACAACTATTAAGCTTCGCTATTTTTTATATTTCTTACTTTAGTTTGATAATAGATATTTGGCTGTTGACCAACTTCTTCTATCACTCTATATGCTCTGTTATGGTCTTTACCTGCTGCTGCCTTACTCGCAGTATCATTTAAATCACCAAAAGTAATTGCGTTTGTAGGACAAGCACTTGAACAAGCTGTTTGGATTGAACCATCTTCAACTTTAGTTCCTGCTTTTTTAGCATCTAACTTACCTGCTTGGATTCTTTGAACACACAAGCTACATTTTTCCATCACACCTCTTGAACGAACTACAACGTCTGGATTTAATACCATACGTCCTAAATCATCTTGGGATGGATTTACTTCGGTAAACTTGCTATAAGCCTTATAATTATACCAGTTAAATCTTCTTACTTTGTATGCACAGTTGTTTGCACAATATCTAGTGCCAATACAACGGTTATAAGCCATCATATTTAATCCTTCATTGCTATGAGTTGTTGCTGCAACTGGACAAACTGTTTCGCAACCAGCATGATTACAATGCTGACACATCATTGGTTGGTGAACAACATGAGGATTGTCAGCAGCTCTTTCCATTTTAGTGTAAGCAGATATACCACCTACATTTTCAGCTGCTTTAGTTTTTTCGTGTGTATCACCTATTTTACCGACTTCTTGATAATCACTTGAGTAGTATCTATCGATTCTCATCCAGTGCATTATTCTTCCTCTTCTTACTTCATCTTTACCAATAACGGCAACATTGTTTTCAGAAACACAAGAAGTAACACAAGCACTACATCCAATACAAGTATTTAAATCAATTGACATTCCCCATCTATGACCAATATTTTCAACTGGTTGAGCCTCCCACAAGTCAATTTCTTTAATATTTTTCTTAACAGCTTCACCATTCTCATGGAAAAGTAAAGTGTGAGCTGGATTATAATCGTCTTTATTTCCTTTTTTGTATATATCTAAAACCGTTTCTCTAATGATAGAATCTCTACCCATTATGGTTTGTTGAGTTTGAGTTGCAGCTAAATGATATTCCATAGAAACATCAGCTAAAGTAGCTACTCCATAATAATTCAAACCATTCTCAGTTAACGACACCAATGGATAAGCATTTTTACCAGTCGGTTCTGACATGTTACCCACTTTTTTACCATAACCAAGAGCAACACCAATGGTTCCTTTTGCTTGGCCTGGTTGAGCAACAACAGGTAAATTTTCAACTGTTTTTCCATTAACAGTAACACTTACAACATTAGCTAACTCTTCTTGTCCTAAATTAATATTGTAACCTTTATCAAGCATTTCTGCTGGGTTCATGGTTACATAATTATCCCAAGTAACTTTTGTAAGTGGATCTGGCATTTCTTGTAACCAAGGGTTATCCGCTCCAGCTCCATCTCCAATACCCATGTTTTGGGTTAATTCTATCTCTAACTCACCACCTTTTATTGCTTTTACTGAAGAATAGGCCGCAGCTAAATCTGCATTAAAAGCTAGGGTTTCAGTAGAAGTAATTGGAATTTCAACTACACCATCGTGTAATGCTTTATTCCAAAAATCAGTAAAAAATAATTGAGATGTTTGTTTAGTAAAAATATTCGCTTCCCAATATGTTTTTAAATAATCATAATAAGAAGTATTGTTTCCTTTCCAAGTTAAGAAACTCTCTTGTGCCTGACGAGTGTCAAACAACTTAGAAATAGTTGGTTGAGCTAATGAATAATGACCTTCAACGGGGTTAGCATCGTTCCACGATTCTAACGCATGGTTATCAGGACAAACATATTTACAAGCAGCAGCTGTATCGTTTAATTTTGTAGCAAATGAAACTGTTGTTTTTACTTTAGCTAAAGCTGATTTAAACTCATCGCCTAAAGTAAACACTGGGTCAACTCCGTAAATGAATAAAGCATCAACTTCTCCAGCTTTCATTTCTTTAATTAATTTCAATAATTCTGCATCGCCACCAGCTTTAGTATTGGAATGACGAACTAAATCAATTGTTTTTCCGAAGTTACCAAGTATGTTATTAATACCGTTAACTAAAACTTGTACATTCTTATCATTTGATCCACAAACAACAATAGACTCACCAGCAGTTGCTTTTAAATCTTTAACAACAGCATCAATGTATGTATCATATTTTGTTGCAGCTGCACTAACTCCTCCACCTAATTTACTTAAAATTTGAGCTACAACTGCTCCATATTCAGAAGGTTTAACTGGAACTCTTACATCTGCATTAGTTCCTGATAAAGACATGTTTGCTTCAAACTGATAGTGTTTCGACATCCAGTCGTTATCTGGCTTACGAGTTTGTGCATAATCGTTAACATACATTAATGCATCCAACCAATTACCCATAAAATCAGCACCAATACTTACTATTGTTTTAGCTTTTTTGAAATCATACGTTGGAACTGCTGCTTTGCCAAAAGAAGTTTGGTTTGCATTAATAATTCCTGAATATGAAATTGGGTTGTACTGAATCCAATTACTAGCTGTATCTGTTTTTGCAAAATCAGCTAAAATAGCTTTTGTAGCTGGACTAATGACACTATTTGATAATACTCTAACATTTTTAGCTGACGCTAATTCATTTTTGATTGCAGTATCAACAGTTTTCCAATCCGAATCTTTTCCATTGGCTAATGGATTCTTTAATCTGTTGTTATCATAAAGTGATAATACTGATGAATTTACTCTAGCATTAACAGCTCCTTTCGTTAAGGTAGATAAGTTATTACCAGAAATAAATATTGGTCTTCCTTCTCTAGTTTTAACTAAAATCGGAGCATAATCATTACCATCAAAATAGGTAGATGCATAATAATTTGCAACACCAGGATTAACTTCTTCTGGTTTATTTAAATAAGGAATTGCTTTAGTAACAGGAGTTTCACATGCTGCCAAAGAAGCTGCTGCTACACCAAAACCTAAGAACTTAAGAAAATCTCTTCTTGATGTAGACGAACTTTCTAATGTTTCTTTGTCTCCTAGAAATTCATCTACAGGTAAATGCTCAGGGAATTCGTTTTTTGCTGATTCTAAAAATTTAGCATCTTCGTTAAATTGCTCTAAACCTTTCCAGTATTTTTTTGTATTAGCCATATTATGTTAAAGCTTAAAAGTTCTAATTATATTAATAATGACATTTTGCACATTCCCAACCACCCATTTCTTCAACGGTTAATTTTCCATCTCCTAACCATTTCTCTTTGTACTTATCGTTCATTCTTGCGTGCATTTCTTCATAATATCCATTTCCTTCTGACATAACACCAGTTGTATTATGACATTCAATACACCATTTCATGGTAAGAGGAGAAAATTGTTCTACAACATCCATCTCTTCAACTGGACCATGACAAGTTTGACATTTTTGACCACCAACAGTTACGTGTTGAGAGTGATTAAAGTAAGCATGGTCTGGTAAGTTGTGTACTTTAATCCATTTTACTGGAGTTGGGTTATTTCCGTAAGCTTGAGTTTCTGGGTTATAATCCAAAGCAGCATAGATTTTTTTAATCTCATCAGTCATCGAATATTCTTCTCCATTGTATGTAAATGTTTTACCACTTGTTCCATCAACATACTTGTGACAGTTCATACACACATTTAATGAAGGTATTCCTGAAGTTTTACTATGACGTGCACTTGAGTGACAATAGTTACAATCAATTTTGTTGTCGCCAGCGTGTACTTTATGAGAGAATTTGATTGGCTGTTCTGGTTTATAACCTGTATGAACACCAATTACAAATGCTCCATCCATTAATTTAACTAAACTAGAAAAGAAAACTACGATAACAATAGCAGCAACTAACCCTTTATTATTTCCAATAGTGTATTTACATGCTTGAATAAATGAAACTGGTCCATTGTAATCCACACCTTCTTTTTCGGCAGCAGCTTTAGCAATAGTTACTCTAGATTTATTTAATAAAAGAATAACTCCTAACAATACCACAATAATGATTGCTAAAATAATCAAGGTCGTTGTTGGGTCAGATTCCGTTTTTTCTTCAGCAACAACTTCTGTAGCAGCTGCATCAACCTTTACTGGTGGATTTTTGATATAAGCCAAAATTGCTTTAATCTCATCATCGTTAACTGTTTGAGCAGGCATTGGGATTTTGTTGTACTCCTCAAAAATTGCTTTAGCATCCGCGTCACCACTTGCAATTAACTCAGCAGAATTTTTAACCCATTTCAACAACCATTCAACGCTTCTTTTTTCGTTAATACCTTTTAATCCAGGACCAACCAATTTATTATCACCAACACTATGACATGCCGCGCAATTAGCTTTAAAAAGCTTCTCTCCTAATGCAACCTGATCACCTGATGCGTCAGCTTTTGGAGCTTCAGCTGTAGCTACTACACTATCAGAATTAGTTGTTTTTGTGGAATCTTCAACTGCTTGAGCATAAAAAGATGTTTGTACAAATAATGATACAACAACCAAAATTGATAGTTTATATCCTATTGCTTTTTTTACTTTATTTATTATCTTATTCATAATAAAATAGTTACGATAATTTTAAGAATTCTGTTATTTCAACGCTGACAAATTTATAAGAAACCTTGTTTTTTTGCTATGATTTTCGAAAAATTGTTTGATTAAAATGCAATTTAGAATGATTCTAAATAACGTTTTATATTTTGGATTCATTTTTGAGTAACCACAAATCAATCTAATTAAATAATTAAAGTATTTTTGAATAAAATATTTATTGTTGAAAAATGAATTTTAAACTAATCCTTCTCTCCATTTCTCTTATTTGCTCTATTAGTGTTTTTGCTCAAAACGATACAACAAATGATAGTACAATAAAGAAAAGTAATATAGCTGTTTCAAAAGATGGTAGGATTGATAATTTACTCGAAACATACAAATCCTCTTTTACTATTCAAGGATATCGTATTCAAATATATTCTGACAACAAGAAACAACCTGCTAGAGACGAAAAAGCAAAATTCTTGTCGTTATTCAGCAATGTAAAAGCTCACGAAATTTACCAACAGCCCTATTTTAAAATAAGAGTTGGCGATTTTAGAACAAAGTTAGAAGCATATAAGTTTCAACGTGAGATTTACGAAAACTTTCCAAACAGTTTTATTGTAAAAGATGAAATAGAAGTTGAACAATTATTAAACAAATAAAAAACCCCGCAAATGCGGGGTTTTTTATTTGTCTTTAAGCTTCATCATCAACATCAACTGCTCTTGTTCTTGCTAATCTTCTTTTTGGTTTTTCCTCTTCAGAAATCTCTTTAAAGTTTGGATCGAAAGCCGAATCAACCAAGATTCTTCCACAATGTTCACAAACCAACACTTTCTTGTGCATTTTAATATCTAACTGACGTTGTGGTGGTATAGAGTTGAAACAACCTCCACATGAGTCTCTTTGAATAGTAACTACTGCTAATCCATTTCTAGCATTTGATCTAATTCTATGGTAAGCATTCAACAATCTATCTTCTATAACTTTAGCAGCTGCTTCAGATTTTTTAACTAAATTCTCTTCTTCCGATTTAGTCTCTGCTGTTATTTCTTCTAATTCGTTTTTCTTGTTTTGTAAATCGATTTTTCTACCTTCTAAATATTCAGTAGCCTCGTCAATTTTTTCTTGTTTAGAAGTCAATAAAAAACCACCTTCTTTAATTTTCTTTTCTGCTAACTCAATTTCCAATCTTTGGAACTCAATTTCTTTTGTAATAGCGTCAAACTCTCTGTTATTTCTAACTTTGTTTTGTTGCTCTTCGTATTTTTTAATTAAGTTGTTAGAATCGGTAATAGAATTCTTTTTGTTAGACAACTCAATTTTCAAATCGTCAATTTCAGTAGTTAAGTTTTCAAGTCTTTTTTGAAGACCTTCAACCTCATCCTCTAAATCTTGAACTTCTAAAGGAAGCTCTCCTCTTATTGTTCTTATTTTATCAATTGTAGAATCAATAACTTGTAATTCATACAAGGCTCTTAATTTTTCTTCTACTGATACTTCTTTTTTAGCCATATTAAAGGTAATTAATTGGGTTTGTATTTATTTCTGACAAATGAACCGCGAAATTAGTAATTTTTTTTGTAAGTAATTCATAAAAAATTTCTTTCGTGTATTGTTCACTTTCATAATGCCCGATATCTGCAATAACAATTCGTCCATCAGCATCGAAAAATTGATGGTATTTAAAATCGGCTGAAATAAAAATATCCGCTCCAGCAGTTATAGCATCGTTTAATAGAAAACTCCCAGAGCCTCCGCAAAGCGCAACTCTTTTTATTGGTGATTTTTTTAATGCAGTGTACCGTATACCTTTAGCAACAAACACTTTTTGTAATTGATTTAAAAATTGAATTTCATCCATAGGAATTTCTAATTCGCCTACAACTCCGCTACCCACTTGATGTGTATTTTGCATCTCATAAATATCATAAGCAACTTCCTCATAAGGATGAACTTTTAGCATATTCTCTACTACTCGCTTTATTAGAAAAGATTCAACCACCACCTCAATTTTCACCTCATCTTCAACATGTAGCTTCTTTTTTTCTCCAACAAAAGGTGTTGCTTGCTCACTTGCTTTAAAAGTACCCTGGCCAACCGTATTAAAACTACACTCGCTATAATTACCTATAGCACCAGCACCACTTCTAAAAAGCTCTTCCCGAACTTGATTTGCATGACTTGAGGGACAAAAAACAACTAATTTATTGAGTAACTGATTTTTCTTTGAAAGTATTTGAACATTTTTCAACCCTAGTTTTTCGGCTATTTTAAAATTTACTCCACCTAAAACATTATCCAAATTAGTATGTGCGGCATAAATAGCCACATCATGCTGAATTGCTTTAATTACAGTTCGTTCAATATACGTTTTGCCTATTATTTTTTTTAGCCCACTAAAAACAATGGGATGATGAGCAATTATTAAGTTACAATTTTTTTCTATGGCTTCTTGAACCACCTCTTCGGTACTATCCAAACAGATTAGAACACCCGAAACAATATTATTTTTATTACCAACTATTAAACCCGCATTATCATAACTTTCTTGATACGACAATGGAGCGTAATCTTCAATAGCTCTTATAACATCTGTAATTTTCATAAAAAACCCATTCGTTTATAAAGACAAAACTAACAAAAAAGCCCCACTTTTCAGCAGGGCTTTTCTGTAGCTATTTCTTTCGAAATTTATTGTTTAATCAACTTGTAAACTATTGAAGTACTCTCGGTATTTATCTTAATAAAATAAACTCCATTTCCTTCTTTACTTAAGTCAACAACAATGTTATTGGTTGAAGTTCTTCCTGTTTCAACTATTCTTCCTTCTATTGAAGTGATGCTGTAGTTTACTAAAGTATTGTTGCTTCCCAAGTTAATACTTACCGTTCCATTGGTTGGGTTTGGATAAATAGAAACTGAGTTGTTTGCTATTTCTTTAACTCCAACACCTGTAACGGCTTCACAAGCAGATGTATCTACACAACCTCCCATTGTAATTTCTACAGCATAGTTACCATTTACAGATGCAGTAAATGTCTGACCTGTTTCACCAGAAATTGGGGAATTACCATTGTCACAATCTAACCATCGGTAAGTTGCACCAGACTGATTTGCTGTTAATACTGGCATTAAACTATTGTCTATAGTATTATCTATTGATGGTATAACAACATTTTGATTTTGTGTTGAAGTATTACCATTCCCGTCATCATAAGTCCAAGTAACTACTGTTGTTCCTGGTGTTGTTATTGGCAGAGTTGCATTATGAGTTATTATTATTGGGGTTTTTCTTTCCATAATAACATCGACATTTCCTAAATTTATTTCGTTCATTAATGCTAAACCTTCATCAGTAGACAACATTAATATTGGAATTACAATTGAAGGATCTGAGCCAGTCATATCCTCAACAGTTGTCCCTCCCTGATTGTTTACAATTATAGCTCCAATAGCTCCAGCAACTTGAGCATACTTAACCTTTTGTGTAAAACTACAAGCACCTCTATACATAACAGCAATTTTTCCAGTATAATCATTGGTAATGGTATCACAACAAAGCGAATCAGGCGTAATGTCTTGAGCAATAACACTCTGAGCACCTATATAAAAAGTTTGAGGTCCGAAAGAAGCAACCCCTACATTTGTATTTACACCAGCAATACTTGTTGGAGGCAATATTGTTAAACGGGTATTTCCAGAACAATCATCAGTTGCTGTTGGCGCAGTTAGTGAATCTACTACACACAATCCGGTAATATCTGGCAAATTAGATACATCTGGAACAGGTGGTGTATTATCATTTACAGATATGGTTACCAATTGAGCCATCTCTTTTGGACATGATAAAATAGTACACACATTAGATCCTGAAAACCAGTTTGTTGATGCATTTATTAGTTGTCCATTAGACCCAACAACTGATGAAAATACAGATCCCGTTCCTTCGTTGAATTTAGTATATTGCACTAACCCTGATTCATTTCCAACTAAACAGTTGTTATAGTCTGCTGCAATTTCAACAGCTGAACGAGAAACATTCCATACATTAAAATTATCAAATGCTACATTAGAATTTCTACCTCCAGTTCCTGCTACAAATCTAACATCGTGACCTAAATCGATTACTGAAGAACCATTATTTCTAATAGTTGAAGTAATTCCAGAAGCATTTGAAGCCACTTGAACTCCATTGTAATAAATTCGCATACCTGATGCATCTGCAACAGTTGCTACATGCACCCAACCATTAGGCAGTACAGGCCAAGCCAATGATCTCCATGTTCCATTATCATTAACATACCATGTTCCACCATGCCACAACCACACATTAGCAGTCATGTTATCTACTGCAGGAGTTCCTTGACCTGCCCATGGGAATTCACCATTGGTGTTGTTTATCCAAGACTCCACTGAAATAGCATTTCCATATGCAGAAAATGGAGAATTGAATCTAATATGATCATTAGTTGAAGGCAAGTTGATAGCATCTAATGCGTATGTTTGAGCATAAACATTATAAGTTGTTGTTGTATTTACAACACCAGTATTAAATGATAATGCATTACCAGTTCCAAAAACAGGTCCTGCAACAATCGTGTCGTTTGCATCATTTCTAAGATAGTATCTTACACCTGTTTCTGAAGAAGCTAAGTCAACTGTAGCACTACCACCTCCTGGACAAAATGAAGCTTGTGATGCAGATACCGTTTGGTTAGATGGACTAGTTGTAACCGTTAAATTCAAAGTAACAGTTGAATCACAACCTTGTGCTGTTTGAGTAATAAATGTTGCAGTTGTATTGTTTGAATAGTAAGTATTACCATCTATCCAAACTAAGCTATCGCATGCTACTTGAGTATCAGCACCTGATAATACTGGGCAACAGAAATTAGCCACTCCAGGACTTGCTTTAACTTCTTTTCCATTGATAATTACACCTGTACCAATTACTGATGCATTCCAATTATTCCCATCATTGTTATCAGCATTTACATCACATAAAACTAATGATGGTCCCTGTCCATTTGGATCTGTTGGCCATGGTGCTGAAGTGAAATATCTAACAGAATCTACTAGATTTCCAGAAGCATCTTTAATAGTAACAAATTCACCACCATTAGACAATCCTCCAGTAAACACACCATCAGGCATTGACCCAAATACATTATTGAATGCACTTGAGTTTACAGCTACAACGTAAAACTCTCCAGGATTTAATATAACACTTGGAAATGTATAAGTTACTCCTGCTAATGTATAATTAGTTAAATCAACCGCAACAGCATCATTATTGTAAATCTCTATAAACTCTAATGAATCGGTACCTGCTTCTGGTGGGTTAAACATGATTTCAGAAATAACTATATTAGGTATATTAGGTAATATATCTTCAATAGTAATATCATCTACAAATGCATAATAATAATCTCCATCAAATGTAAATTTAATACGGCATTGTGTTAAATTCGCAACTCCCTGTGTGGCAGTATTAAAGATAGCAGTTACAGCACCTTCTACGTCTGCATTTACAGCAACGGGTTGTAGAACTTGAATGTCAACAGATTCAACCCAAGATGCACCGTCATCCGTAGAAATAGAAATGGTGTAATTAGTGATGTCAAAACGTCTATAATAGGAGTAAAACTTTACAGCAAGTTGTTGGTCTGTATTCCCTGTAAGGTCTATTCTTGGAGAAATTAACTCTCCTTTGTGTGGAGAAGGAGAAGTACCAGTGCCAAAAGCACCTACAACACCACCGTTATCCATAAAGTCAGAGTCAAACAAAGCTGCTCCGTTAGCTGCCGAAGGTGATGCCAAAGCAGTCATACCAGTAGCATATCCACCTTGAGACACTCCCGTTAAGTTTCTTACCCAATAGGCGTTACCAGGGGTTACTACACCACCAGATTCATAAACAGTCAATGCAGTCCACTGTGTAGTAGAATACCCACTTGCAGTTGTAGAATTGACAAATGCATTTGAAAACTGAGCATCGGCTTCCCCAACACCAGAGCCAACTCCCCATATCTTTGTTTGAGCAATCGAATTGTTTAGTTGAACAAGTAATACTAGCAATATTCCTAATTTGTAAAGATTGTTTTTCATAATATTTATTTATTAGATTAGGAGACGAAGGTAAAATAAAAAAATGGTAGTTGAACAAGATATTAAACATTTTTTATTCTCAAAAAAATCTTAGCGTAATCCCCTAAATATTAGAAAAGCCCCACTTTTCAGTAGGGCTTTTCTGTAGCTATATTCTTGTGAAATTTATTGTTTAATGAACTTGTAAACTGCCGAAGTACTTTCTGTATTTATTCTTATAAAATAAACTCCATTTCCTTCTTTGCTTAAGTCTACTATGATGTTGTTAGTTGAAGTTTTTCCTGTTTCAACTACTTTTCCTTCTATTGAGGTAATGCTGTAGTTTACTAAAGTGTTGTTACTTCCTAAGTTAATGTTTACCACTCCATTGTTTGGGTTTGGATAAATAGAACTCGTGTTGTTTGCTACTTCTTTAACACCAACTCCTGTAATGCTTTCACAAGCAGAAGTATCTACACAACCATTAAGGGTTACTTCTACTGCATAGTTTCCGTTTGCTGTAGCAGTAAATGTTTGATTGGTTTCTCCAGAAATTGGAGCATTACCATTGTCGCAATCTAACCATCGGTAAGTTGCTCCAACTTGGTTAGATGAGATAACATTTCCATTTAATGTAGTTGAAACATCTAAAATGTTTATCGTTAAATTAAGTGTTACTAATGAGTCGCAACCGCCTTCACTCCCGCTTACAATATTAAAGGTCGCAGAATTATTATCAGCATAATACGTATTGCCATCAATCCAATTTAGTGAATCACAAACAACTTGAGTATCGGTTCCTGTTGCAGTAATACAATACGGACAAGGTAATGGCACCAATGTTAAAGAGCTACTTTCTTGACTAGTAACTCCAATTCCTAATTGCCCCCAATAATTCCAACCCCATGTCCACATAGTACCATCATTCTTAATTGCCGCTCCACTTTGATTCCCAACAGAAACAGATTTCCAATCGGCATCATTTCCAAGTTGAGCAAAAGAGATTGTATACAAAACGATGGTTGAATCATATCCAAGTTTTACACCAGAATACCACAAAGTACCATCAGTTTTAATTATTGCGTTTGTGTTATTACCACAGTCAAGATCCTTTACATAATATTCTGGACAGCCCGCACAAGTGGTTCCACCAGACTGATTGTAAACATTGCTCCCCAAAAAAACCAAAAGATTAGATGTTTTTACATCAAAACTATGTTTTGAACCTGCCGAAGTCATTAAAATAGACGATGCATTGTAAGATCGTTGTGTTGGTGTCATCACATAGGTTGGATTAGAATTTTGTCCTAAAGGATTTCCACTATTGTACCCCCACCCCCATATTGTACCATCGGTTTTTACTGCAAGAGAGAAACGATCGCCAGCAGATACCGAACGCCATGTGGTTAAACTTCCTATTTGAGTTGGTACAGTTTTATCATATGTTGGTCCATAACTAGCACCATAACCGAGGGCAAAATACGCACTATTTCCCCACGACCAAAGTGTTCCATTCGACTTAATTCCCAAGGCATGTGAATATCCAGCTGATACAACCACCCAATCGTTATCTGTTCCAACTTGTACAGGTGATAATTTATTGATTTTTGAACTATCTCCTAACTGTCCATATTGATTATTTCCCCATGACCATAGCGTACCATCATTTTTTATTGCCAAACTAAAGGCTGTTGGACCAGTGCCAGCTGATACAAATCTCCAATTTGTATCTGTTCCTATTCTTACAGGAGCATTTTCTATTGTAGTTGTTCCATTGCCGAGTTCCCCAAAATGGTTATAACCCCATACATATAATGAACCATCCTCGGTAATTGCCAAATTATGAGAATAGCCCACTGAAACTTTATCCCAACATTGCGCGTTGGAAAAAATACTTGTAAAAGAAAAAGAGATTATTAATAAATATTTTTTCATCGGCTTAATAACATTTATTAAAGTTATTCTTTTTATGTATACTTAATATTAAACCACAAAATTTATTATCTTATTTGGCACCACTATTACCTTTTTAGGCGCTTGTCCGTTCAGTTGTTTTATGGTTTGTTCGTTGGCAAGCACTTCTTTTTCTACTTCGGCAGCGGTTAAATTGGTTGGCAGCTCTAAAATGAAACGCATTTTACCGTTAAATGAAACGGGGTATTTATGGTTGCTTTCTACCAAATACGCCTCGTTGTATTTTGGAAAAACAGCATAGGTAATGCTTTCTTTGTTGCCCAATTTAGCCCACAATTCCTCAGCAATGTGCGGAGCGTAAGGTGCCAGAATAATTAACAAAGGTTCTAAAATTGCTCGTTTGTTGCATTTTTGAGCGGTTAGCTCGTTTACACAAATCATGTAAGCCGAAACAGGTGTATTGAATGAAAAACGCTCAATATCTTCTTTTACTTTTTTTATGGTTTTGTGTAAACTTTTCAATTCCTCATTGGTTGGAGTTTCATCAGAAACAACAAATCCGTTATCATCATGAAACAAACGCCACAGTTTTTTTAAGAAACCATGTACACCAGTAATTCCTTGTGTATCCCAAGGCTTGTGCTGCTCTAGCGGGCCCAAAAACATTTCGTAACAACGCAAGGTATCGGCTCCGTATTTTTCTACCAATTCATCTGGTGTTTGTACGTTGTATTTCGATTTGGACATCTTTTCGACTTCGCGCTCAACTACTACTTCTCCTTTCTTGTTTCTTAAAAATACAGAACTCTGACTATTTGCCCACTTTGTATATTTTTCTATATCAAGATTATTTCCATTAACACAACTAATATTTACAGGCTTTCTCATTGTACTAGCATACTTAATGGAAACACCCTCCATAATCATCTTTCCAAATTTTTCAACCATTAACTTATGGCACTCACTCTCCATGTCAACAAAATTAGTAGTAATGTATTCTATTGAAACCAACATTGTGGTTAATGAATTTTTCTCATAATATTCTATTAAAGGATGATTTTCCATTTCAAATTCAATAGAAAAGTTTACTTCTGCAATATATGCTGAAACCCCCTGAATCATTCCTTGGTTAATCATTTTTTGGAAAGGTTCTTCAAACGGGATGTAGCCCAAATCGTATAAAAATTTGGTCCAAAAACGGGCATACAACAAGTGTCCGGTAGCATGTTCGGCACCGCCAATGTATAAATCTACATTCTTCCAATAGTTTACTTTTTCTTTGGCAACAAACTCGTTGTCGTTGTGGGCATCCATGTAGCGTAAAAAATACCAACTGCTACCTGCCCATCCTGGCATGGTGTTAAACTCCATTCGGTCGCCAGGGCATGTTACATTCCAATCTTCATTTTTAGCTCGAGCCAATGGCGGCTGTCCGTCCTCAGTAGGCAAATATTTATCTACCTCAGGCAACACCACAGGCAAGTTAGCGTCGTTAATTAAATAAGGCACATCGCCTTTGTAATAAACAGGAAACGGTTCTCCCCAATATCGCTGGCGCGAAAAAACAGCATCACGCAAACGGTATTGTGTTTTGCCTTTACCAAAACCACGTTTTTCAATTTCGGCAATGGCTTTTTTTATAGCTTCTTTTGCAGGCAAATTGTTCAAAAAATCCGAATCGGTTATGATTGCATCTTTTTCGGTATAAGCAGCCTCAGCAATGTCTTTGTCTTTAAAAATGTTTTTTATTTCAATACCAAAATGCGTGGCAAAATCCCAATCGCGTTGGTCGCCACAAGGCACTGCCATAACCGCTCCTGTTCCATAGGTTGCCAACACGTAGTCGCCAATCCAAATTTGTACTTTATCGCCCGTAAACGGATGGATTGCATACGCTCCAGTAAATGCTCCAGTAATGTTTTTGATGTCCGATTGTCGGTCGCGTTCCGATTTTAATGAAGCAGCTTTTTTGTAAGCTTCAATTTCAGCTTTTTGTTCCGCAGTTGTAATCACATCAACCAACTCGTGTTCAGGTGCTAATACCATAAACGAAACGCCGAAAATGGTATCTGGTCTAGTTGTAAAAACTTCAACAAAATCAGTCTTCAGTTCACAATTTTCAGTCTGCAAGGGTTTGTTTGAGGACTGAAGATTGTGGACTGCGAATTTTACAGAAGCCCCAACACTTTTCCCTATCCAATTGCGTTGAATATCTTTTACCGAATCCGACCAATCTAGTCCTTCTAGTCCATTAATTAAACGCTCGGCGTAAGCGGTAATTCGCATGCTCCACTGACGCATCAATTTTTGCTCTACGGGATGTCCGCCACGTTCAGAAACACCATCTTTTATTTCGTCGTTGGCTAAAACGGTTCCTAAAGCAGGACACCAGTTTACCCATGTATCTGACAAATATGCAATGCGGTAATTCAACAACATTTTTTGTTGGTCGGCTTCACTCCAACTGTTCCAATCGTTTGCAGAAAAAACGGCTACATCATCGCAAACTGCATTTACCTCAACATTTCCTTTGGTTTTAAACTGCTCAATTAAAGTTTCTATTGTTTCAGCCTTGTCAGCATCTTTATTATACCACGAATTAAACAGCTGTTTAAAAATCCACTGTGTCCATTTGTAATAATTCGGTTCAGAAGTTCTCACTTCCCTGTCCCAATCAAACGAAAACCCAATTTTATCCAATTGGTTTCGGTAACCTGGAATAACATTTCCTTGTTTATCCACACCACCTTCAATATTCATTTTAGTAGTAATTGCAGGATGTTGCCCAGTTTGAATAGCATATTGTTCGGCAGGCAAACCAAACGAATCGTAACCCATAGGATGCAATACATTAAAGCCCAACAAACGTTTGTAACGAGCATACACATCGGAAGCAATATAGCCAAGCGGATGGCCAACATGCAAACCAGCACCAGACGGATAAGGAAACATATCCAATACATAATATTTTGGTTTTACACTGTTGTCTTCGGCAGCAAAAGTTTTATTTTCTGCCCAGTATTTTCGCCACTTGTTTTCTATCTCCTGATATTGATATTGCATCGTTAATAAGTCTTTGTATTAGAGTCGCGAAATTAACAATAATTAGCAGTATTTTTGAGAAATTAATTGTTTACAAACAAGTTTAGTAATACTTTAGCAACTGAATTTAAGCAATGTCGGATAAAGAAAATAAATACACAGGAAGAAGGCTTCGCTCGTCATATTTCACCACCATCATCAGTATTTCATTGGTGTTGTTTATGTTGGGGATTTTAGGGTTAATTATTTTAAATGCTCAACAAATTTCTAATCATGTAAAAGAGAATATTGGTTTTTCCATTATTTTAAAAGATGGTATTAAAGAAGTTGAAATTGCTCAAATTCAAAAATCGCTTGATGCCGAAAACTTTGTAAAATCAACTCATTTTATTCACCCCGATTCTGCTGCGGCAGAGCTTCAACGCGAATTAGGCGAAGATTTCATTAGCTTTTTGGGCTACAATCCTTTACTTCCTTCTATTGATGTAAAACTAAATGCCGATTATGCTAATACCGACAGTTTATCAGTAATTGAAGCTAACTTAACAGGCAACCCAAAAATTAAAGAGGTATTTTACCAAAAAGACTTGGTGAGCTTGATTAACGAAAATGTAAAAAAAATCAGCTTTTATTTGCTAGCATTTAGTGCATTGCTACTTACCATCGCAATGGCATTAATCAACAACACCATCAGACTTTCCATTTATTCGAAACGATTTTTAATAAAAACCATGCAATTGGTTGGAGCAAAATCTTCGTTTATTCAAAAACCATTTGTATTAAAAGGCATTGGAAACGGATTGGTTGCTGCATTTTTATCAATAGGGCTCATTGTATTGTTCTTATACTACTTACAGCAACAAATGCCAGAAATTATCGACTTTAAAAACATTGAATTATATGGTGCTTTATTTTTAATTGTCATCATTTTAGGCATCTTAATTTCGTGGATTTCAACCATGCTGGCTGTTAGAAAATATTTACGAATGGAAGCTGGAAACTTATATTAATTAAAAAACACACAAAAATGAGTGATAACAATAGAATTAACAACGATTTTGCTTTTGGAAAACAAAACTATATTTTAATGGCAGTTGGAACTGCTCTTGCAGTTTTAGGTTACATTTTAATGTCGGGTGGAGGCTCTGATGACCCTGCTGTTTTTAGCGAAGAGCTTTTCTCTTTTAGAAGAATGTTTGTTGCTCCTACCCTTATTTTAGCTGGATTAGTAGTGGTTGGTTGGGGAATTATGAAAAAAGTAAAATAATTCCATGACCATATTAGAGGCTGTTGTTTTAGCAATTATTGAAGGTGTTACTGAATTTTTACCAGTATCGTCAACCGGACACATGATTATTGGCTCCTCTTTAATGGGAATTGCCGAAGATGATTTTACCAAAACTTTTACCATAGCTATCCAATTTGGAGCTATCTTGTCCGTTTTAGCACTTTACTGGAAACGCTTTTTTCAATCGGTAAATTTCTATTTCAAACTCTTTGTGGGGTTTATTCCAGCAGCCGTTATTGGCTTTTTACTTAACGATTACATAGATGCATTACTAGAAAACGTAATTGTTGTAGCTGTTACACTTTTACTAGGCGGAATTGTATTGATTTATGTAGATAAATGGTTTGCAAAAACAGAAGAATCGGGTACATCGGAAGTAACTTATCCAACCGCATTTAAAATTGGTTTATTCCAATGTATTGCCATGATACCAGGTGTTTCTCGCTCAGCTGCAACCATTATTGGAGGGTTAACTCAAAAAATGAACAGAAAGGCTGCTGCTGAATTTTCTTTCTTTTTAGCAATTCCTACCATGTTAGCCGCAACAGGATACAAACTGCTGAAATTTTACAAAGACGGCGGCGGTTTTCACGGAGAAGAAATTACCGTCCTTTTAGTTGGAAATGTAGTAGCTTTTATTGTTGCAGCCATTGCAATAAAAGGATTTATAAGTTTTTTAACCAAACACGGCTTTAAGTATTTTGGTTATTATAGAATCGTAGTCGGAATAATCATTCTTGCCCTCTATTTTATGGGAATTGAACTTACCATTGTTTAATGCAACAGCTACAAGATAAATTCTTAAACGGTCAAATCATCTTAATAGACAAACCACTAAAATGGACTTCGTTTGATGTGGTAAAAAAAATCCATTATCAACTACGTAAAGAATTAGATATTAAAAAAATTAAAGTTGGTCATGCAGGGACGTTAGACCCTTTGGCAAGCGGACTTTTAATTGTTTGCACAGGTAAATTCACCAAAAAAATTGACGAAATTCAAGCCCAAACCAAAGAATATACAGGCGTTATAACTATTGGAGCAACTACCCCATCGTTTGACTTAGAGAAAGAAGTGGACGAGGAATTTTCGACACATCACATTACCGAAGCCATGATTTTGGAAACAGCAAAATCATTTATAGGCGAGCAACAACAAACAGCTCCTATTCATTCGGCTAAAAAAATTGACGGAAAACGTGCTTACGAATACGCCAGAAGCGGCGAGGAAGTCGAAATCAAATCCAATTTAATTAACATCAAATCATTTGATGTTTTGGGTGTTTCCAGAAACATCAACAACTTAAAAGATGCTGTGGTTATTGATGAAAACTACAAAAACGACAGGATAAACTTAGCTCCGAATTACGAAAAAGGATTGCATGTGAAATTTCGCATTACCTGTAGCAAAGGAACTTACATTCGTTCTATAGCCAGAGATTTCGGTTTACGTTTAAAATCGGGAGCTCACCTCAGCGAATTGCGTAGAACAAAAATTGGCAATTTTGATGTTGCGAAAGCTTTGCCAACTATCGATATCAAATCATTAATTACTCTCTAATAGCTGTAGCAACTCATCCAATTTAGGCGAAAGAATAATTTCTGTTCTTCTGTTTTTCTTTCTGCCATCAGCAGTATTGGTCATGTCTAAAGGAATGTATTCACCTCTTCCAGCAGCAGTTAATCGTTTTGGATTTACAGAACTGTTGGTGGTAATAATCTTAACCACTGAAGTTGCACGTTTCACACTCAAGTCCCAGTTATCAGCAACATCTCCTTTTCCGTTTAACGGAACATTATCAGTATGTCCTTCAACCAAGATATTAATTTCTTGATTCTGCTCCAATACCTTGGCTAGCTTTTTCAATACATCAACACCTTTTGTTCCGACAGCATAACTTCCAGATGAAAACAATAAACTTTCGTCTAATGAAACATATACTTTTCCATTTTTCTGCTCAATGGTTAATCCATTGTTTTCAAATCCAAGTAACGCCTCTTTTACTTTATTTTTTAGTGCCGTAACCAACGAATCTTTTCTGCTAATCATTGCTTCCAACTCATTCACTCGTTTTTCTCTCGATTCTAACTCAGCGGTCAGTTTTTTTAATTTCTCCTCTTTTGCTGTTAAGGAACCCTCCAATGTTCTTAAGACATCTTCTTTTGCTTGAAGTTCTTCTTGCGTTCTCAATAAATCCTTGGTTAGTTTTTCAGTTGTAGTTTTATTGCCCGACAACAACTCGTTATTTTTATCTAACAACAATTGGTAGGTTTTATTAATGTTGTCGTAATTAGTAGTCATTAAACGCAATGAAATACCCATTACTGTGGTATCATTCACAAGTGCTGAAATTGATTTTTTTAACTGTTCAACCGAAGCTGTTAATTCCGTTGTCTTTTCCTCTAATTCTTTATTAGAATTTTTAAGATTCTCATTTTCTTCACTACACGATTTATATTTTGTATTTAATTCTTCATATTTGCGTGCAGGAACACACGAAAAAATTGAACTAATTACTGTAATTGCTACAACATAATATACTACCTTCTTCATAATGATATTGTTTTAAAACACAATACTATACTTAATTGTTTATGAATCAACTTTGTTTGACTTTAATTTATAAACAGTTCGTTATTAAAAACAATAGGATTACAACCATTTATTGAATTATTATAAAAACAAAGTGTATTTATGCTTAACTTTACTTACTAAACTTATTTTTATGAAATCAAAAATTACTTTTTCGTTGCTATTAAGCACTATCTTAGCAACAACTACATTTGCTCAAAAAGGCATTCCTGGCATAGATTACAGAGCTTGTTCAGCCGCTGAGCGAAATAATGAAATCATTGACAATGATCCATCTAAAAAAGCGTTGATGGAACAACAACATCAACATGCTTTAGATTGGACTCAAAAATTTTATGGGCAAACAACTGTTAATCCAGTTACAGGTAAAAAAACTATTTTATATGTTATTCCAGTAGTTTGGCACGTTATCCACAATGGTGGTCCAGAAAATATTTCTAAAGCAACAATTGAAAGTGAAATTGCTAAGTTGAATGAAGATTACCAAAAATTAAACCCTGATTGGGTTAATGCTCATGCAGCTTTTATTGGTATAGTTGCTGATATTCAAATAGAATTCAGACTGGCAAGAAAAGATCCTAACGGCAATTGTACAGAAGGTATAACAAGAACAAAAAATGAAATTACCTATGCAATGGACGAAACTGCAAAAACTATACGTCCATCTTGGAATACTACTACACATACCTATCTTAATATTTGGCAAGGAACTGCTATCGCAAGTGGAGCTGGTGGCTATGCATTCTACCCTGGCAATGTGCCAAACAACAGAGAGGGCGTAGTTTTGATTGCTGGGCAATTAGGGAATACTGTTACTCACGAAGTTGGTCACTACCTAAATTTAATGCATTGTTGGGGAAATTCAAATGATCCCGGAGTTAGCACAAATTGCAGTATTGATGATGGAGTTGCAGATACCCCAAACACTGAGGGTCAAACAGGTTGTTCAGAGACTACCCAATCATGTGGTAGTATTGATAATGTTCAGAACTATATGGAGTATAACTTTTGTGACTTAATGTTTACTGAAGGACAGAAATCAAGAATGCATGCTGCATTAAATTCATCAGTTGGAAAAAGAAGTTCTTTATGGAGTGCAACGAATAGAAATAACACAGGTACTGCAGATCCTTATGATCAAAATCCTGTTTGTACTTTATTAGGAGCTGATTTTACTTATAATAAAACTAAAATTTGTGAAGGAGAGACTGTTACTTTCTCTGATTTAGGAACTTATAACGGAACTCCTGACCAATGGAATTGGACATTTACTGGAGGTTCACCAAGCTCATCAAATGTTGCTTCTCCAGCCATTACTTATAACACAGCAGGTGTTTATGGAGCATCATACTCACCCGGAAATGGAGCTGGATTTGTAACCCCAGTAACTAAAAACAACATTATCACTGTTAGCACCTTGGCTGCACAATATACATTACCATTCGTAGAAGGGCTAGAAAATGTAACTAGTTATAATACAAACTGGACAGTAGAAACATCAAGTGGTAATGGATGGACGAATTCGACCACAGCTGCTTATACAGGAACTCGTGCTTTAAGAGTTAATAACATATCAAATAGTCCAAATGACATTACAGAGTTAATATCTCCTTCATACGATCTAACTTCTATGTCAGCGCCCAAAATAAACTGGAAAGCTGCTTATGCAAAAAAGACTACTGGAGGAAATGATATTTTAACACTTTATTCGTCTATTGACTGCGGTGCTTCATGGCAAATTGTAACAGTAAAAACAGCAACTGCTATGGCTAGTGCTCCTGCCACAAACTCTTCTTTTACACCATCTGGTACAACCCAATGGAAAGATAATACAGTAACCTTAAGTGCTGGTCTTGCTTCAAAAACAAATGTTAGATTCAAATTTCACTTCAAAAGCAATGGAGGGAACAATATCTACTTAGATGACATTAATATTTTTGGAGATGTTCCAACTTCAATTAATGAAGTAAAAGCTGTAAATAATTTCAGTATTTTCCCTAATCCAACATCAGAAAGTGCTGTAGTGACATTTAACTTAGTTACTGATGTTAAGGTATTGAAAATAACATTGAAAGATGTTCTAGGAAAAGAAGTAACGAAAATTATTAACGGACAATCTTTTTCAGCTGGCAAATACAATATGAGTATTGATCAAGGGAAAAAATTAGCTTCAGGTTTATACTTCGTTGAATTTAATGCTGACAACAAAGTAAAAGTTGAAAAACTAATTGTAAAATAAATCTATTCAAAATCAGAAAAAGACTCGTTCATTACTGTTCGAGTCTTTTTTTTATAAAAGCTTTCTAATCTAAAAAAATGAAAAATACTTTATTGATTATCGCTATATTGTTTTGTTATCAACTTGTTGCTCAAAACGGAATACCTGGTGTTGATTATAGAATGTGTTCTACTGCTGAAAAGTATAATGATATTCTTAAAAAGAACCCTTTGATTAATGTGTTGATGGAGCGACAAAATAAATTCGCTGAAAATTGGACAAAAAATAATTACGGAAAAATTAAAGTGAGTGCAAATGGGAAGAAAGTAATCTCATACATAATTCCAGTTGTATGGCATGTAATCCACAATGATGGTCCAGAAAATATTTCAAAAGCAACAATAGAAAGTGAGATAGCTCAGTTGAATGAAGATTTTCAGAAATTAAACGCTAGTATAGCAAATGTTCATCCTTTGTTTGCAGGAATCACTGCAGACTGTGAAATAGAATTTAGACTCGCTAGAATTGACCCAGACGGAAATTGTACTGAAGGTATTACAAGAACCAAAAGCACACACACCAACCTAATGGATGACCCTTACTCTATACGCCCTTCATGGAATACTCCTACAAGAAAATACTTAAATATTTGGCAAGGGAAAACCATTTCGTTTGGTGCTGGAGGTTATGCTTATTACCCAGGAACCGTTCCTGATGAAATGGAAGGCATCGTTTTAATAGCTCAACAATTGGGTAACACCGTAACTCATGAAGTAGGACATTGGTTAAACCTTGCTCACCTTTGGGGAAATAGTAACGATCCTCAAGATCCTAACAACTGTTTTGATGACGACCAAGTTGGTGATACACCAAATACAATAGGACAAACTGGTTGTAGAGACACGGCAAATTCCTGTGGAAGCATTGATAATGTTCAAAACTACATGGAATATAACTTCTGTGATTTGATGTTCACGGAAGGACAAAAACAACGTATGCATGCAGCATTAAACTCATCTGATGGAGCAAGAGATTACATTGTTAGCCATACAAACCTGATTAATACAGGAACTGCAGACCCATACGACACACACCCGATTTGCACTCCTATAGCTAATTTTAATTATAATAAAACATATTTATGCGAAGGAGAACAGGTTTCTTTTACTGACAACTCTTTTAATGCAACTCCAACTTCATGGGATTGGACATTTTTTGGAGGGACACCATTTACATCAAACATTCAAAATCCAACAATTACCTATAATACTAAAGGAATCTACTCTGTTATTCATCAGCCTGGAACAACAAATGGAACTGGTTATCATGAAAAAAATGACATCATCTACGTGAGTGCTATAAATGCAGATTATAGTGTACTTCCTTATTCAGAAAGTTTTGAAAACCTGACCACATACAATGAAGAATGGTTAGTAATAGAAAATGCAACAAACAATTGGCAAAATGTTTCAACAACTGGATTTACAGGGATAAGATCTGTAATGGTTAATAACCTTAATAATGTATCAACAGAAATTTCAGAGTTAGTTAGTCCATCTTATGATTTAACCACTAATCCTAGTTATACACTTACCTTCAAATACGCTTATGCACAAAAATTGAGTGGAGGTAATGATCGATTAGTTATCTACTATTCTTCAAATTGTGGAAGAAGTTGGTCTATTCTGAGAACAAAAATTGGAGCATCAATGGCAACAGCTCCAAAAACTAACAATTTCTTTGTCCCAACACCAACACAGTGGAGAGAAGAAATCATCGACCTAACGTCTTTATCGCACCTAAACAATGTGAAATTTAAATTTTATGTAAAAAATAGTGGTGGAAACAATGTATGGTTAGATGATATCAATATTGATATTTCAGCAACAACAGGTTTTAATGAGAATGTAAGGCTGTCGAACTATGTTATTTATCCAAATCCAACATCTGGTAGTGCAGTTGTAACTTATACTATTTCAAAAGATGTAAAAGAACTAAGCATCACATTAAAAGATTTATTGGGTAAAGAAATTACCTCTGTTGTAAATTCACAATCATTTAAAGCAGGGAAATATACACTTAGTATTGACCAAGGTAATAAATTATCGAAAGGAGTCTATTTAGTAGATTTTAATATGGACGGTGTTATCTCCACTAAAAAACTAGTAGTAAACTAAAAGAAGAAGCCCAATCAAATGATTGGGCTTCTTCTTTTAATTTTAGTAAAAAACACTATAAATCAAATTTAATTCCTTGAGCTAAAGGCAAACTATCAGAATAGTTAATGGTATTGGTTTGTCTTCTCATGTAGATTTTCCAAGCATCAGAACCTGACTCACGACCACCACCTGTTTCTTTTTCACCACCAAAAGCACCGCCTATTTCAGCACCAGATGTTCCTATATTTACATTTGCAATTCCACAATCAGAACCTGCAAACGACAAGAACTTTTCTGCTTCTTTCATTTCGTTAGTCATAATTGCAGAAGATAATCCTTGAGCAACACCATTCTGCAATTCAATTGCATTTTCAACATCTCCTTTATATTTCATTAAGTATAGGATTGGAGCAAATGTTTCGTGTTGAACAATTTCAAAATGGTTTTGAGCTTCAATAATACATGGTTTTACATAACAACCACTTTCATAACCTTCACCTTCTAATACACCTCCTTCAACCAACACATTTCCACCCTCAGCTTTTGCTTTTTCAATAGCATTAAGATACATCTTTACAGCATCTTTATCGATTAACGGGCCAACATGTTTGGTTTCATCTAGTGGATTTCCAATTTTAATTTGTTTGTAAGCACCAACAATTGCATCTCTTACTTTATCGTAAACCGACTCATGAATAATTAATCTTCTTGTTGAAGTACAACGTTGACCTGCTGTTCCTACTGCTCCAAATACAGCTCCTGGAACAACTACTTTTAAGTCAGCTGTTGGAGTTATTATAATGGCATTATTTCCTCCTAATTCTAATAATGCTCTACCAAAACGCTCTGCAACAGTAACTCCAACAATTTTTCCCATTCGAGTTGAACCTGTAGCCGAAACTAATGGGATTCTTTTATCTGTGGTCATCATTTCGCCCACTTTGTAATCTCCATTAATAATACAAGAAATACCTTCTGGCAAATTATTTTCTCTTAATACTTCTGCAATAATATTTTGACAAGCTACCGAACATAAAGGAGCTTTTTCTGATGCTTTCCATACACAAACATCTCCACAAACCCAAGCTAGAGCAGTATTCCAACTCCAAACAGCAACTGGGAAGTTAAATGCTGAGATAATTCCAACAACTCCTAATGGGTGATATTGTTCTCTCATCACGTGACCTGGACGCTCAGAAGGAATGGTTAAACCATGTAATTGACGTGATAAACCTACAGCAAAATCACAAATATCAATCATTTCCTGAACCTCACCATAACCCTCTTGTAATGATTTTCCCATTTCATAAGAAACCAATTTTCCAAGAGGTTCTTTCAATTCTCTTAACTTATTACCAAACTGACGAACAATTTCTCCTCTTTTTGGAGCAGGGATTGCTCTAAACGATTTAAAAGCTTCGGCGGCAGCTTGCATTACTTTTTCGTAGTCTTCTTTCGTCGTGGTGGTTATTTTACCAATTAATTTGCCGTCTGTTGGAGAATAAGAAGAAATAGTTTCTCCACTACCAAAAAATTTAGAACCTATTGAAGTTCCATCATTAATTTCTTTTAATCCTAAGGCTTTTAGTGCAGTTTCAATTCCAAATGTGTTTGCTGTTAATGTTTCTGACATATTCGTAGATTTATGTTAAATATTGAGCAAAATTACAAATTAAAACTGAGTAAATTTGTACCATCATGGAAAACGACATTGTAAATAGAGTAGAAAAAAGTGGTTTGATTCAGGTGAGTTTAGACGACTTTTATCCACAAGGAGAACGTGAAGTTTTTGACATTAAAAACCTGTTACACGAAGGTTTTGTTTTAATAGAAAAAGATTTACGTGCTTTTGTTAAGCAAAACGATTGGAGTTTGTTTAAAGATAAATATGTTGCCGTTACATGTTCTACCGACGCTATCGTTCCCCTATGGGCATATATGTTAATTGCTTCTAATTTAAAACCGTTTGCCAAGAAGGTAGTTTTAGGCAACAAAATTGATTTAGAAAAATCGATTTTTGCAGACATCTTAAACCAACATGATTTTAGCATTTATAAAGATGCTGCTGTGATTGTAAAAGGTTGTGGAAAATACCCTATTCCAGAAAGTGTAGTTTTAGATTTTGCTTTTCGCTTACAAAATGTTGCTAAATCAATTATGTTTGGAGAAGCTTGCTCGGCAGTACCTTTGTATAAAAGGTAATTATTTTTTATTTTCTGTCTTATCCTCTTTTTCGTAATCTAATTTTCCACCCCAATAACGCATTTGTTTCATAGTCCAATTTATTCTGCGATTAAGATAATTAGTTGGTTTTTTTGCATTATAATTTAGTGGGCTTGGCAAAACAACAGCTAAAGTTGCTGCCTGTTGTTTATTTATTTTGATTGCCGATTTATTAAAAAACTCCTGAGAAGCAGCTTCAGCACCATAAACACCATTTCCTAATTCAACTATATTCAAATAAACCTCCATGATGCGTTGTTTACTCCAAATGGTTTCAATTAAAAAAGTAAAATACACTTCAAATCCTTTTCTTACCCAACTTCTGCCTGGCCATAAAAACACATTTTTTGCAGTTTGTTGGCTAATGGTACTCGCTCCCCGTTTTTGCTTGCTTTTTTCATTGTGTTTCATAGCTTTTTCAATGGCTGCGAAATCAAATCCATGATGTTTTAAAAAATTCTGGTCTTCCGAACACACCACTGCCAATTGTAAATCGGGTGAGATTTCTTCAAGAGGTTTCCATGTTTTTGATAGCTTCATTTCCTTTCCGTCCATTTTCTGCTCAACCATGCGAATCACCATTAATGGCGTAACATAAACAGGAATCCATCTAAATAATATTACTAAAACTATACTTACAGCTAAAAACCAAAGGCAACCCTTAAGACAGATTTTCCAGATTCGAGAAAGGATTTTTTTCATCTTTTTTAGCCCACTTGAGTTGACTTGGTTGCAAATGTAAATTAAATCCTCAAAAAATCAATACCTTTACAGTTGACTTAATTTATTAAATAGATGTTTAAAATTAAAAATTATATCAACGGAGAATTGATTGCTCCAATTAGCGGAAATTACCTAGATAATATCAATCCAGCTATCGGAGAAGTTTACTCTTATATTCCTGATTCTGATGAGAAAGATGTTGAACTAGCCACACAAGCAGCCCTAATAGCTTTTCCTTCTTGGAGTAAAACTCCAAAAGAGAAACGAGCAAGAATTATCCAGAAAATAACTTTTTTGATTGAAGAAAACTTAGACAGACTTGCCGAAGCCGAATCAATTGATAATGGCAAACCTTTAAAACTAGCTAAGTCTGTTGATATTCCTCGTGCTGCAAGCAACTTTAACTTTTATGCCACAGCTATTTTACATTATGCTTCCGAATCACATAGTATGGAAGATACTGCTATTAACTACACTTTGCGAGAACCAATTGGTGTTTGTGGTTGTATATCGCCATGGAACCTACCATTGTATTTATTCAGTTGGAAGATTGCCCCTGCATTAGCTGCCGGGAATACGGTTGTAGCAAAACCTTCAGAAGTAACGCCAATGACTGCTTACTTACTATCAGAAATATGCATAGAAGCTGGCTTACCAAAAGGTGTTTTAAATATCGTGCACGGGTTAGGACATAAAGTAGGTGCAGCTATTACAGAACATCCTCAAATTCCTGTCATATCATTTACAGGAGGAACAATTACTGGAAAACAAATCATATCAACAGCTGGACCAATGTTTAAGAAACTTTCATTGGAACTCGGAGGCAAAAATCCAAACATTATTTTTGATGATTGTAACTTTGAAGATGCTTTAAAAACAACTGTTCACTCCTCGTTTGCTAACCAAGGTCAAATTTGTTTGTGTGGCTCACGAATTTTTGTTCAACGAGGTATTTACGAAAAATTCAGAGATGAGTTTGTTGGTCGAGTAAAAGGATTAGTTATTGGCAACCCTTTTAATGAAAATACCAACATTGGAGCTGTCGTTTCAGAACCTCACATGAATAAAGTGCTTTCTTATATTAACCTTGCAAAAGAAGAAGGTGGAACTATTTTATGTGGTGGAAAACGAATTGACGTAGGTGGAGAATTTGCTAATGGTTATTATTTACAACCGACCATTATTGAAGGGTTAGAATTTAATTGTAGAACCAATCAAGAAGAAATTTTTGGACCAGTAGTAACCATTACTCCTTTTGATACAGAAGAAGAAGTGTTGATGATGGCAAATAGCACTAAATATGGTTTAGCATCAAGCGTATGGACTGAAAATTTGAAAAAAGCACATCGAGTTGCCGCTAATTTACACGTAGGCATAGTTTGGGTAAATACTTGGTTATTAAGAGACCTAAGAACTCCTTTTGGTGGAGTAAAACAATCTGGGGTTGGAAGAGAAGGTGGTTTTGAAGCTCTTAACTTTTTTACTGAACCAAAAAACGTTTGTATAAAGCTTTAACGATTTTAAATAAAACAAAAGAGGGAGCAAATGCTCCCTCTTTTGTTTTATAATAAGTATTTCCTTAATCAACAATT
The DNA here is from genome assembly GCA_964398455.1 of uncultured Vicingus sp. GTDB lineage: Bacteria > Bacteroidota > Bacteroidia > Flavobacteriales_E > Vicingaceae > Vicingus. The sequence continues at coordinate 38,653 of CAYNMR010000012.1, forward strand.
TTATCTGTTCTTTTAGAAGAATAGTTGATTTTTAATGCATTCACTTTTCTCATTTCTTGTTTAACCTCAGTAACGATACCCATCTTAGTATCTTGGTCAACTTTTAAAGACCAAGTAATCATGTTTCGTTCAGCTTCATCCCTTTTATCTTTCTCCATTTCAACAAATTGAAACAAATCTTCTTTAGTTGCGAAGACATCATTTAATTGAATTCTTGGAGCAGTACCAAAAGAACCTTGTAACGATTTGATTGGTTCACCAATGTAGATGTAACTTACTAATGATTTTTTCTCCATTTTTTCTACTTCTGTTGCTCTTGGAGTAACCACTTGTACTTTTAATGTAGTTTCTCTCATTGTTGTAGTAACCATGAAGAAAAACAACAACATGAAAACGATATCTGGTAAAGCAGCCGTAGATATAGCTGGTTGTCCTTTACTACCTTTTTTTCTAAATTTCGACATTATTTTGCTCCTCCTATAGCTTTAGGTTCAGCCTCAGATATACGTTGAGGATAAATTGCTTTTATTGCATCAGCCTGATTCATGATAGTTTCAGATGTTTCTGAAAGTTTAACCAATTCATCATAACTTTTTCCAAACTCTTTTAGTGCTCTTTCATTTCTAACTTCACGATAAGCTGCAATCAATTCATTCTGAACTTTAATATACATTTGGTAAGAAGTACCATTATCATTTTGTAACGAAACAATCTGTTTTGAAACAGGAATATTTCCGAAAATTGGAACATCTTCGTTTTTATATTCTGGCATTTCTGGATCGTTTGGATCACCTTTTATAAACTCCTTTACTTTTGCCTTAAGTTCTGTTACAGGAATATATTCACCATCTGCTAACAACTGATCATTAGCATTTACCAAAACCTCAAAAATATTACGCTGTTTAACATCAATGTCTTCAGGATTATCTTCTGGTGGTGGTGGCAACTTTCTAAGCAAACCAGTATCGGTATCCATGGTGGTTGTTACCAAGAAGAAGATTAAAAGCAAGAAAGCAATATCGGCCATAGAGCCGGCATTTATTTCAGATATTTCTCTTTTTGCCATTTAAATTTATTTTAACATTTTTGATACTTCAGCATAAATAACCGCTACAATTGCAGCTGCACCCATAATATAAAATGCAATAAGTCCTGCTTCAGATTTTTTAGATGTAGCCGCATCCGCTAATAACTTTCCATCAATTGTGAAAGACTCTTCGCTTCCTGCCATAGCATATCCTATAGCAAAAACAACTACAAGAACTACAACTCCTATTAAGCTATTTTTAGCTCCCTTAGGGTTCTGAACCATATTAATCATTGGAAATACTATTGCGGCAAGTGTTGCTACTCCAAAAAGAATGTAACACCAAGAGATTAGAATCCCTTCTGAAACTGCTCCAAGATAAAATAGAACACTTAACAAGGCAGAAATACCCAAAAGCGTCATTAATATGATACTATATAATTTATTATTCATAAATATTATTTTTTAGATAAATCGTGTTTTACTAAGATATCGATTAATGAAATAGAAGCATTCTCCATATCATTAACAATTCCATCAACTTTTGCAACAATATAGTTATAAAACACTTGTAAGATCATTGCAACAATTAACCCGAATACTGTAGTTAATAAAGCCACTTTAATACCATCAGCAACAACAGCAGGAGAAATATCACCAGCAGCAGCAATAGCATCAAAAGCATCAATCATACCGATTACCGTTCCCATGAAACCTAACATTGGAGCAAGAGCAATAAATAAAGCAATCCAAGAAATTCCTTTTTCTAAAAGTCCCATCTGAACTCCACCATAAGATACTACTGATTTCTCAACCATATCAACACCTTCATGACTTCTGTCTAAACCTTGGTAAAAAATACTTGCAACAGGACCTTTTGTATTTCTACAAACTTCTTTAGCAGCCTCAACACCTCCTGAGTTTAAAGCATCTTCAATGTTTTTCAACAACTTAGTAGAATTAGTAGTTGCCATATTCAAGTAGATAACTCTCTCAATAACAATTGCAAGTCCTAAAATTAAACACACTAATACAATACCCATAAAAGCAGGACCACCTTCAATGAATTTTTGTTTAATAACTTGAGTAAAAGACTGTTCTGTTGGTGCTACCGCAGCTGCTTCCTCTACTGGAGCTGCTGGAGTTTCTGCTGCTGGAGCAGCTTCTTGAGTTGTTTCTTCTTTTGCAGTTTCCTCTTGTGCGTAAACTGAATTTAACATACCAAAGCTTAAAACGCTTGTAATTGTTAATAATGCTAATAACTTTTTCATAGTTTAATTGTTTGTTATCTAACCTTGTTTAGTTTTTAATTTATTTAATTTTTATTACTTGAAGTAATTAAGTCGCCAAATTACAAAAAAAAATATTTACTAATGTTATTTTTTTGCTATGGTTTTTTTAACGGTTGTTTTTTTAAATAAAAGGGCTGTATTTCTACAACCCTTTAACTATTATTTATTTTATCTTAAATGCAGTTTTTACTTTTGAAACGTAATCTAACTTCTCCCAAGTAAACAATTCCACTTTTACTTTTTTCTCTTTACCGTCTGGAGATTTGAATGTTTTTGTTACTACCTGATTTTCTCTTCCCATGTGTCCGTAAGCTGCAGTTTCACTATATATAGGGTTACGTAATTTTAAACGAGTTTCAATGCCATAAGGAGTCATGTCAAACGTTTTTTCTACCACTTTAGCGATTTCACCATCTGTCATTTTAACTTTTGCAGTTCCATAAGTATCAATAAAAATACCCATTGGTTTTGCTACACCAATTGCATAAGAAACTTGAACTAAAACCTCAGAACAAACTCCTGCCGCAACTAAATTTTTTGCAATATGACGAGTTGCATAAGCGGCCGAACGGTCAACTTTACTCGGATCTTTACCTGAAAACGCACCACCGCCGTGAGCACCTTTACCGCCGTAAGTATCTACAATAATTTTACGACCTGTTAAACCAGTATCTCCATGAGGACCACCAATAACAAACTTACCTGTTGGGTTGATGTGGTAATTAATTTTATTGTTAAACAACTTAGCATATTTAGGATAGTTCTTTTTAACTCTAGGAATTAAAATATCAACGATATCCTTTTTAATTTTAGCCAACATCTTTGGCTCTGTATCAAAATCATCGTGTTGAGTAGAAACAACAATAGCATCAATTCGAACTGGTTCGTTTTTATCGTTGTATTCTAATGTTACTTGAGATTTTGCATCTGGTCTCAAATATTTAATTTGTTTGTTTTCTCTACGAAGTGCAGCCAATTCAATAAGAATAGCGTGAGCTAAATCTAATGCTAACGGCATATAATTATCCGTTTCGTTAGTCGCATAACCAAACATCATACCTTGGTCACCAGCACCTTGTTCTTCTTTTTTCTTTTTATCAACTCCTTGATTAATATCTGCTGATTGTTCGTGAATTGCTGATAAAATACCACAAGAATTTGCTTCAAACATATATTCCGATTTGGTGTAACCAATTTTACGGATAACACCACGAGCAATTTCCTGAACATCTAAATATGCTTTAGATTTTACTTCACCAGCTAAAATAACTTGTCCTGTTGTTACTAATGTTTCGCACGCAACCTTTGAGTTTGGATCGAATGCCAAGAAATTGTCAATTAAAGCATCAGAAATTTGGTCAGCAACCTTATCTGGATGACCTTCTGATACAGATTCAGATGTAAATAAATACGACATTAAATTTAAATTTTAAATGATTATACCTTATTAATTAAAAAAATATTGGGGTAATGTGAGAGTGAGAGCAGTTTTGTTTTAGCACTTTTTTGACTTTTTTCGATGAACTGAAAAATTCTGTCGTGGTTGCAATCAATCAAATCATTCCACAAATATTTACGACAAAGAAAAGAAAAAAATATTGTTTCAATAACATATGAAACAATTTTATTTGGTTAATTTTTTAAACACATTCTCCAAACTCTGTGTTTCTTTCTGAATCGTTAAAACAGTTAATTCATTTTGCATAGCAAATTGATAAATATTGTTTCGAACATTGTCTGATTTTATCTCTAAATACCAAGTATTGGAAACTTTATTTAATGCATTTGACACCCCATCTATCTTCTCCAACTGAGCCTTACTCACTTCCTTATCAAACTCTACGGTTAATACTATTAATTTCGATTGTTGTTTTTGTAGTTCCTTGGTGGTATCGTTTGCAACAATTTTTCCTTTGTTGATGATGATGGTTTTATCACAAATGGCTTCAACTTCCTGCATTATATGAGTTGAAAGCATAATGGTTTTTTCCTTCCCAATTCGTTTTATCAGGTTTCTTATTTCGTCCAATTGATTTGGATCCAAGCCAGTAGTTGGTTCATCTAAAATCAACACATCAGGATTATGAATCATGGCTTGTGCTAATCCAACTCGCTGACGATACCCTTTAGACAATGCACCAATTTTCTTATTTTGTTCAATGGTTAATCCAACCATCTCTATCATTTCTTTTATTCGTTCTTTTTTATTGGCAATTTTATAAACTCCTGCAGTAAAATCGAGATATTCTTTTACATACATATCTAAATAAAGTGGATTATGTTCGGGCAAATAACCAACATGTCGTTTAACATCAATAGGTTGTTCAGTAACATCAAAACCACAAACTTTTATCTGTCCTTCGGTTTGAGGAATAAAACACGTAATAATTTTCATCATGGTCGATTTTCCTGCACCATTAGGACCAAGAAAACCAACTATTTGACCTGGCTCAATAACAAATGAAACATTATCTAATGCTTTTTGTTCACCATAAATTTTACTTACATTTTTTACCTCAATTGACATACTCTAAAGTTGAAAGTTGAAAGTTGAAAGTTTGTCCATCACACAAACCTTTGTAATTGTTTACCCTACAACTAAATTTGCTCTGCGAAAATACTGATTTTAAGTTAAAGCAGATTATTTCTTTACTTTTGATTTTTTAAACATTTTGTGAAAGGAATTGTCGTAAAATCTACTGGAAGTTGGTACCATGTAAAATTGGAGAACGGAGTTGTTGTTGAAGCTCGTATTCAAGGCAAATTCCGATTGAAGGGTATTAGAACTACTAACCCTGTGGCTGTTGGTGATGTGGTTACCACTAAAAAAGATGAGAATGACAACGTAGTAATTACTGAAATAGCTGATAGAAAGAACTACATCATCAGAAAGTCTATCAACTTATCTAAACACTCGCACATTATTGCTGCAAACATTGATCAAGCAGTGCTTATTGTCACCATTTCACAACCGAAAACTACAACAGGGTTTATCGACCGCTTTTTAATAACTGCCGAAGCTTATCATATTCCGACCATTCTTGTTTTTAATAAACTAGACCTTTATAACGAGCTAGAGTTACAAGAGCTAAACTTTTTAATGTCTTCCTACACTAAAATAGGTTATCGATGTTTAGCAGTTTCTGCTTTAAATAATACCAATCTCGAAGAATTTAAAGGTATTTTGAAAAATAAAACTTCGGTTATTTCAGGGCATTCAGGAGTTGGAAAATCTACCTTATTAAATACCATAGAACCAACATTAAATCTAAAAACAAGTGAAATTTCTGAAATGCATTCGCAAGGGAAACATACCACTACGTTTGCCGAAATGTTCGATTTAAGTTTTGGCGGTCACCTTATCGATACTCCTGGTGTTAAAGCTTTTGGGTTAATCGATTTTGAGAAAGCCGATTTATCTCATTATTTTTTAGAAATGAGGGCTATTTTAGACCAATGTCAGTTTAGCAACTGCCAACATATTAACGAGCCAAAATGCGCGGTTAAAGATGCTGTTGCAAAAAATGAAATTGCAGATTTTCGTTACAACAATTACCTCAGCATGTACAATGATGATGAAGAAGAAAATTATCGAGCTAAAGGCTATTAAATTATGCGAGTAGTTATCCAACGAGTTTCATCTGCTTCGGTTGAAATAAACCAACATATCAAAAGCAAAATTGGTGTTGGGCTACTTATTTTGCTAGGTATTGAGCATGATGATTCCTTTGAAGATATTGACTGGTTGTGTGGTAAAATTGCTCGACTTCGAATTTTTGCTGATGAAAATGGTGTAATGAATTTGTCTGTTCAAGATATAAAAGGAGAAGTTCTATTGATAAGTCAATTTACTTTACATGCCAGTACAAAAAAAGGAAACCGACCATCTTATATCAAAGCAGCACGACCAGAAATTGCAATACCCTTGTATGAACAGTTCATAACAACTTTGCAAAAAGAATTAGACAAACCCATACAAACAGGCGAGTTTGGTGCCGATATGAAAATAGCTTTAATAAATGATGGTCCTGTAACAATATTAATAGATTCAAAAAACAAGGAATAATATGGCACTAATAAAAACAGTAAATGGAGATACTCCAATGTTTGGCGAAAGTTGCTTTTTAGCAGAAAATGCAACCATTACTGGAAATGTAAAAATGGGAAATGATTGTAGTGTTTGGTTTAATGCTGTAATCAGAGGAGACGTACATTATATAAAAATGGGCAACAAAGTAAATGTACAGGATGGTGCAGTTATTCATGCAACTTACCAAAAATCGCCTACTAATATCGGTAATAACGTTTCTATTGGACACAATGCTTTAGTGCATGGCTGCACTATTAAAGACAATGTTTTGATAGGAATGGGGGCTATTGTAATGGACGATGTTATTATTGAAAGCAATTCAATTGTTGGCGCAGGAGCTGTGGTAACCAAAGGCACTCATATTGAAAGTGGTAGTGTTTACGCTGGTAATCCAGCAAAAAAAATTAAAGATGTTGACCAAAATTTAATTGAAGGCGAAATTAATCGAATTGCAAATAGCTACGTAATGTATTCGGGATGGTATAAATAGTTTTTGGGTGATGAGTGGTGAGTGGTGAGGAACTATTTGCTCGTCTTAATTTTTTCTTCAATTTTTGAAGTAGAAAATCCCGGAACAAATTGAATAACCTCAACCTTGCCTCCGTTGGCTTTAACTATATCAGAACCAACGATGTATTTTTTATCAGTTTTATCAATACAATTAGCATCATAATCGCCGCCTTTAATTAATATATCTGGAACAAGTTGTTGAATTAACTCCAATGGCGTTTGTTCTTCAAAAATTATTACGGCATCAACAAAACTTAGTGCTGCAATAATTAACGCTCTCGAATACTCATCTTGTATGGGTCTTGAACTACCTTTATCCAACCCTTTTACCGACGAATCAGCGTTAACAGCAATAATCAATCTATTTCCAAAATCAGCCGACTGAGCCAAATACTCTACATGGCCACGGTGTAAAATATCAAAACAACCGTTGGTAAAAACAACTTGTTGATAATCTCTTTTCCAGTCCAAAACCAATTGTTTCAACTGTTTTCTATCAACAATTTTGTTTTTTATTTTACTTAGTTTGCTCATGCTATTATAATATAGTGCTAAGTTATCACTTTTGATTGAACTTAAGATTATTCTCAACGCAAGTTTATTTTAAAGAGCTAAATACGACAAATGTCGTATTGATAAGTTTCAATTTTTAAAATTACTTTGTCAACATAATGAAAATCAATACAGAAATAATTTCCGAACGCGAAAAAGAGGTGGTTTCTTTTATGTATAAAGGACTAAATTATAATCAGATTGCAGACCAAATGAACATAAGCCCTGCAACAGTTCGTAAACACACCGAAAACATTTATAAAAAATTAAGTGTCCACAATAAAGTGGAAGTTATAAATAAATGTATTGAGAAAAAAATCATAAAAATTTAAAAAATAGGGCAAATGCCGTATTGTGAGTTTTTTAGATTAGATAAATCTTTGTGAAGATTAATGATAAAATAATTTCGACGAATAAAAATAAAACATAGACAAATGAAAAATTCAATATTTAAAACTACAAAAAGGATAACTGGAGCAGTATTGTTACTGGCTATTTCATCGGTAGCTAAATTATCGGCAAATAACATTGCCGTGTCTAACACATCAATTGTTAACCAAAACACTGCTGGAAATTACACACATGTTAAGTTTGATGTAAGTTGGGAAAATTCATGGCGAACTTCAACATTAGAAAGCAATTGGGATGCTGCTTATGTTTTTGTGAAATATAGAATACCTCCTATGAACACCTGGTATCATGCAACATTAAAGTATGTAGATGGAACAGCCGCAAACGACGGTAATACAGAGCCAACAGGTGCTACAATTAATACCACTTCAGACGGAAAAGGTGCCTTTTTATACAGAAATGCTAATGGTATAGGTAATGTAAACTTTACCAATGCTCAATTGCGTTGGGATTATGGTGCTAATGGGTTAAATGATGAAGACAGTGTTGAAGTGTGTGTGTTTGCCATTGAAATGGTTTATGTACCACAAGGTGCTTTTTATTTAGGTGATGGTTCTGTTACATCTGTACAAGGTAATTTTGAAGCAGGAGTATCAGGAAATCCTTTTTATTTAACTTCAGAAGCAGCTTTAACACTTGGTGGTGGAGGTGTTGGTTCATTAGGCAACAATAACAGAGCTGGAATGGCTAACGCAGCATGGGAAGATTTCAACGATGCAACCGCAGTAGCCTTACCTGCAGCATTTCCAAAAGGATTTAATGCATTCTATTGTATGAAATATGAAATTACCCAAGGAATGTATGCCGATTTTTTAAATAAATTAACCTTACCACAAGCTACTGCCAGGTACATGGCAGGTTATAATGCTTTAACCCAATCCATCACAGGATCTCATCCAGCTTTTGCAGCAGGTTCGCCTGATAGACCCCTAATGTCAACAAATTATGCAGATTTCTACAGTTATTTAGATTGGAGTGGATTACGTCCGATGACCGAATTGGAATACGAAAAAGCTTGTAGAGGATCAAGAGGAATTGGATTTTTACCTACACCTGATGAGTTTGCTTGGGGTGATATATCTATTAAAGCAGGTCCAGGATATACTTTAACAAATGCTGGTCTTCCAAATGAAACAGTAAACGCAGTATCTGTTTTAGGAAATGTCGCTTATGTTTTAACCAACAATAGCAGACCTTATAGAGTTGGAATCTTTGCAGCAAGTTTAGCTACTCCTAACAGAGTTGAAGCTGGTGCTTCTTATTATGGCATTATGGAATTGACAGGAAATCAATGGGAATACGCTATAACTGTTGGTAGAGCAGAGAGCAGAACATTTAATGGTTCTCATGGCGATGGAAAAATTGATGCTGCTGGTGTTTATGATGTTTCAAACTGGCCTCCTTCAATTTGGGGATTAGGACTTAAAGGTGGTTCTTATGGTAGTGATGCAACTGAAATCAGAACTTCATCACGATATGTTGCTCATTATCATTCATCTACTGGAGCTAGAGTAGCGAGTTATGGTGGAAGAGGAGTAAGAACGGCTCAATAATAAGAAATAGAAAATTTGTTGGAAGACCGAAGTCAAAAGTTTCAATGACTGTGAACTGACAACTGTCAACTGAACAACTGAAAAAATGACTAAACATTTCATATATATATTGTTGTTACTACTTTGTAGTTCTACTTTAATGATAGCTCAAAACAATGCTATCTTTAATGGTGGAAGTACTGATGGTCATACTAAAGATTGTTATTCTCAACCTAGCAACTTAAACACAACTCTTTCAAGAGGCGGTAATGGAGATGGGCATAGCAAAGATTGTTATGTTCAGACTTCTAACCTAAATTCAGGACTTTCTGCTGGTGGAAATGGAGATGGACACAGTAAGGATTGTTATACACAAACGTCAAACCTTCATGTGATTAATTATGGAGGTGATGGTGATGGTTCGGCAAAAGATTGCTACACCCAATCACCAGTATTAACCGTAAATTTTAATGGTGGTAGTAATGATGGATACGCCAAAGATTGTTATACTCAAACATCTAACTTAAATCCAATTTTTAGTGGTGGCATTGGAGGTGATGGTCAGTTAAACGGTTGTGCAAACGAACCTTTAGGATGTTTCTTGGCTATTAATTTAGGAAATGATACTACTTTTTGTACAGGACAGACATTAACTTTAGATGCTGGCAGTTTTCCTGGCGGAGCAACATACGAATGGCAAGATAGTTCTTCCACTCAAACTTTTTTAGTTGATACCTCTGGAACATATTATGTGTTCGTTACTGATACTGCAGGTTGTACAGGAATTGATTCTATTGTGGTTACCGTAAATCCAGTTCCTGTTGTGAGTTTAGGTAACGATACGGCTTTTTGTGCAGGAAATAACTTGATATTAGATGCCGGAAATGCTGGTGCAACATATTTATGGCAGAACAACCCTATACCTGCTTATCAAAATCAAACTTTAACTGTTAACTCTACAGGAATATATTTTGTAACGGCAAGTTTTGGTACTTGTACCGATACTGATTCAATCACGGTAACAGTAAATCCAATTGTTACAACTAATTTACCAGATTCCATCATTTGTCAAGGCGATAGCGCATTAATTTTTGGGGTATATCAAAGTGTTGCAGGAACCTATCGTGATACCGTTTTGGCAAGTACAGGTTGTGATAGTATTTTGGTGAAACAACTTATTGTTAATCCTATTTACAACATCAATTTAGGAACAACAACTATTTGTAGTGGCGATAGTGCTTTAATATTAGGTAACTACGAAACTGTTGCAGGAACATATTCGGATACTTTAGCAAGTATTAATGGTTGCGATAGTATTGTTAGTCAAACATTAAATGTAAGTCCAATTCATGTGGTTGATTTGGGTAATGACACTGCTTTTTGTGCAGGAAACAGTTTAACATTAAATGCAAATGCTGGTGCTGGTTCATACCAATGGATAAATGGCGTTGGATTTCCATACAACCAACAAACCTTTACTGTTTCAAGTACTGGAACATATTATGTGGTAACTACGCTTGGTGCTTGTACCACTTCCGATACCATAAATGTAACGGTGCATCCAATTGTAACAACCAACTTAACTAATGAAGTAGTTTGTCAAGGCGATAGTGCGTTGATTTTTGGAACTTATCAAACCATTGCAGGAAATTATTACGATACATTAACCGCTTCTACAGGCTGCGACAGTATTTTGGTGAAACAACTTATTGTTAATCCAGTTTACAATATCAACTTAGGAACAACAACTATTTGTAGTGGAGATAGCGCGTTAATTTTCGGGAATTACGAAACTGTTGCTGGAACATATGCCGATACATTAATGAGTATAAACGGTTGCGATAGTATTGTTAGTCAAACATTAGCAGTATTGTCAAACTCAAGTGTAAATTTAGGCAATGATACTACTTTTTGTGCTGGAAATAGTTTATTGTTAGATGCAGGTAGCGGAAACAGTTACTTGTGGCAAGATGGATTTACAAGTACTCAAACGTATTTAGTAACTTCGTCAGGGCTATATTCTGTAACAGTTTCTTTAGGTGCTTGTTCGGCTACTGATAGTATTAACATCACTGTAAATCCAATTTTAACCACCAACTTAGCCAACGAAGTGGTTTGTCAAGGAGATAGTGCATTGATTTTTGGCAGCTACCAAACCGTAGTAGGTAATTATTACGATACATTAATAGCATCGACAGGCTGCGACAGTATTTTGGTGAAACAACTTATCGTAAATCCAACCTACAACCAAAACTTAGGAACCGTAAACATTTGCCAAGGCGATAGTGCGTTGATTTTAGGTAACTATGAAACTGTTGCTGGAACATATTCAGATACTTTAACAAGTATTAATGGTTGCGACAGTATAGTTTCTCAAACATTAAATGTAAGCCCAAGTCACAATGTTAATCTAGGCAACGATACTGCATTCTGTGCTGGAAATAGTTTATTGTTAGATGCAAGTGCTGGAGCATCTTCATATCAATGGATAAATGGAGTAGGATTCCCATATAATCAACAAACCTTCGCTGTTTCAAGTACCGGAACATATTATGTGGTAACTACTTTGGGAGCTTGTACCACTTCCGACACCATAAATGTAACAGTTAATCCTATACAAACTAATGTTATTGGTAGCTATACCATCTGCCAAGGCGATAGTCAATTGATTTTTGGAAACTACCAAACAGTTGCAGGATTTTACAATGATACTATTGTTGCCTCAACAGGTTGTGATAGTATTTTAAGTGAACAACTCATAGTTAATCCTATTTATAATTACAGTCTTTCTCCTGTTTCAATTTGTCTAGGTGATAGTGCATTGATTTTCGGTAATTACTATTCGGTAGCAGGAACTTATTACGATTCAACAACCACTATTTTTGGTTGCGATAGTATTGTTGCTCAAGAATTAATTGTAAATCCTTATCATGTGATTGATTTAGGTGCTGATACCACTATTTGCGAAAACTCAACTATACTTTTAGATGCCGGAGCAGGTGCAGATACTTATATGTGGCAAAGTACTCCTTTATCTGGATACATGAACCAAACTTTTAGTGCTGCTGGAGCAGGAATGTATTATGTAGTAGCTACCATAGGCATCTGTTCTTCGTCAGACACCATAAATGTAAGTGTAATACCTACAGTTTATACTAACTTAGCAAATGTAGAAATCTGCCAAGGCGATAGTGCGTTGATTTTTGGAAACTATGAAACGGTTGCAGGAACATACAATCAAGTTCTTGTTGCCTCAACAGGTTGCGATAGTATTTTGATTCAACCATTAATTATTCATCCAAACTATTTTGTGCCACAATCTTTTGCCATTTGCCAAGGAGATAGTATCATGTTAGGTGGAATTTATCAAAATAGTGCAGGAACTTATTTCGATACTTTACAATCGGTGAATACTTGTGATAGTATTATTGCAACAACATTACTAATAAACCCTACTTATACTATAAACGCATCAGCTACTATTTGTGATGGTGACAGTATATTGTTAGGCGGCTCTTATCAAACCATTGCTGGTGTTTATACTGATGTTTATAGCAGTATTAATGGCTGTGATAGTACAGTAAACACGACCCTCATTGTTAACCCTATTTATATTATCAATGAGAACATAGAAATCTGTGCTGGTGATAGTATTTATTTAGGTGGAGCATATCAAAATACAGCTGGAGTTTATACTGACGTTTACAGCTCAATATTTGGTTGTGATAGTACCGTTGTTACTACATTAGGAATAAAAGCAATTGCTACAAATACGTTAACTCCAATAACTATTTGCGACAACGATTCTGCTTTAATTTTTGGAAACTACCAAACCGTTGCTGGAATGTATTCTACCGTAATACCTAACGGTGCTGTTAACGGTTGCGATAGTATTGTTTATCAAGAATTAATAGTAAATCCTACTTATCAAATTTTTGCAAACGCAACCATTTGTAGTGGCGATAGTATTTTCCTTGGCGGAGCTTACCAAACTACTGCTGGAGTTTATGTTGATGTTTATACTTCAGGTTTAGGGTGTGATAGTACAATTACAACAACGCTAAATGTAATAAACAGCTTTACGATAAATATCAACGACACCATTTGTGCAGGAGATAGTATTTTATTGGCAGGAGCTTATCAAACCGTAGCTGGAACTTACACCGAATTACTTGTATCATCTGGTGGCTGCGATAGTTTAGTAATTACCGAACTTTATGTAAATCCATTACCAATAGTTACGCTAACTGCTGACCCTGAGCTAATCTTATCAGGTCAATCATCACAGTTAACTGCAACAGGTGGTGGATTGTATTCTTGGACTCCAACAACAGGTTTATCTTGTTCGAACTGTGATAGCCCAGTGGCTTCACCAACAGAAACTACCTTATACACCGTTGAAGTTAATTTAAATGGATGTATGGTTTCTGACACCATTACCATAAGTGTTGATTCTGAATTCAAAATCCCAGAAGGATTTTCACCAAATGGCGATGGCGTAAATGATGTGTTTGAAATAGTTGGTATTAGTCAATTCCCAAACAATAAAATAATGATTGTAAACCGTTGGGGAGATAAAGTTTTTGAAGCAGCCCCTTACAAATCCGATTGGGATGGAACTAGTCAGTTTGGAATTACAATTGGCGAAAAATTACCATCAGGAACTTATTTCTATGTTCTCGATTTAGGGAAAGTAGGCCCTTCAGGTTCTCAAGAGATTAAAGGTTACATATACATAAATAGATAACCATGCGAAATTTTATAACCATCATATTAACTCTGTTTGTATCTTGTGTAGCATTTGCACAACAAGAAGCCATGTTTACACATTACATGTTTAACAAATTGGCAATAAATCCTGGCTATGCTGGAACCGTTGACGCAATAAGTATTACAGGAATTCATCGTTCGCAATGGACATCGTTTAAAGGAGCTCCAACAACACAAAATTTAACTGCACACATGCCAATTAATGGTAAAAACATTGGAGTTGGATTTTCTGTGCTAAACGACCAAATTGGTCCAACACAGAATACTGGTTTAGCTGGTGATTTTGCCTATAAAATAAAATTAAACCATAAAAATACCTTATCGTTGGGCATTAAAGCGTCTATCAATTTTATTTCCACCAATTTAACCGCATTAGAAATTATTGACCAAAGTGACGCAGCTTTTTCTCAAAACATAAGTAGCGGAACATTACCCAACTTTGGATTTGGTGCATACTATTACAACAAAAAATACTTTGCAGGTATATCAACTCCAAAATTGTTGCAAAATGGTTTTGACGCAAGCAATCCGGCAGGAACATCAATAGCCATTTCGAACGAACAACGTCATTATTTTTTAATGGGAGGAACAATTGTTAAATTAACTCCTGATGGACAATTTAAACTAAAACCAACCTCTTTCATTAAAATAACAAGTGGAGCACCTATTCAAATGGACATTACTTCTTCGATTATTTATAACGATAAATTCTCGGGTGGCTTATCTTGGAGAACTGGCGATGCTTTAGGATTACTGCTAGGTATTAACTTCAACGACCAATTTCAACTTGGTTATTCATTTGATTTTTCTTACACCAATACCACATTTAACTATAATGGTGGTAGTCATGAAATTATGTTACGCTACGACATTGTTAAAGACAAAGAAAAATCAGTTCCTAGCCATTTTTAATCATTCTCACCTTAAATATACGTCAAATGCCGTATTGAAATAAACTTCAATATGGTAGATTTTTGCTAGGAAAAACTATTTGTAAACTTTAAATGAAAAACAATGAACAGAAAAATTTTAAGTGGACTACTATGTTTAAGTGTAACGTTTAGTGCAACAGCACAAATTGCACAAGAAAAAATAGTAGAACTAACAGGAAAATCGAAAAACAAAGGTTATTTAGGAAATGTTGTTGTTGACGACGTAAAGCAACAATTCGATATGGTATTTGTCACTAAAGATAACAACCGAAAAGTGGAATACGAAGTATATCAATTCGACTACGAATTTAACTTATTAAATAACTTTAAAGAAGCTGAACGAAAAGTTAGATCACGTTCAAAAAACAAAACTTATAAAGGCGACTATCAAGAAATAATTGGTGTAACTGCTAGTCCAAACATGACGGGCAAGTTGGTGTTACGTAAAACTTTATACATCAACCAATGGAACTGGTGGAAAGGTGGATACGAAACCACAAAGAAATTATTAGACAAAGAAAAACCAAAAGAAATTGGTGGAGACGGTGACGATAAAAAACGTAAATTGTTTTATACCGCTCACAAAGACATTGCCGACAAAGGAGAATTACTAGTATGCGCATTAGTAAACAAAGGAGTTATGGCTATGTCGAAAGAAGCAGATAGAGAATATCTGTTGATGCACATTGATAAAGACTTAAATATTATCAAAAAAAACCCTATTAAATTTGACCATCCTCAATCATTATTAATATCAAAAGAATTAGAAGATACCGACGAATGGATTTTAGTATTTGCACCATTTAGTGCAGCTGGTATGGGCAAATTAGCCGACCCAAACCCAAACAATCTAACTTACATTAGAATTGACGAAGCAGGAAATGTGAAAGAGCGTTTTAACTTTAACAGTAAATGTAACGAATGGGCAATTTTTGATGCTTATGCAATTGGAAACGATGTGTATTTCTATGGTCCGGGAAACATCAATAAGCCCGAAAAAAATTATACCAAAGCTCCTTTTTGTATTACTAGTGATGCTTATCCAACTGCTGGTGATGACGAAATTAGAATGGCAACTCTTGAAGGAATGAAGTTTGGTCATTTACAAGTTGCAAAAATTAGTGGCGGGAAAGCAGAATTTGTATCGGCAGTTTCAATTGCTGATATTAACACAAAAGGAGTTAAACCTGCTGCTCAAAAGAAACTGAGAGAATTTGACGGTAAAAAATTCATCCTAAATGGTGTTAACATTACCTCAAATGGAGATGTTTTTATCTCAGGTCAAGACTTTAAAATTGACAACATGGGCGATGTAAAAGGTAGAGTTTACAAAGATTTATTAATGTTCCAATTTGATAAAGCAGGTGAATTTAAACGATATTATGGTATTGAAAACACTGCAAAACCAGCTGGATTGTTTGGCGGAGCAGGTGGAGCAAAATCATTCCCTTCTGAATTTGCTCTATACGAAGCTCCAAACGGAAAAGATTTATTCTGGAATGTATTCTTAGTTCAAGATGTAGATGTTGACTGTTCTTCTGAAACATCAACCAACTACTTAGCTGGAACAAAAACAACTACAACAACTTGTGTTTACACTCCTTTATATCAAGGTAAATTTGGTAAAATCGACTTAGCTTCAGGCTCAATTTCAGACTTTACCACTTTTGGAGGAAAAGACTATTTCTTATACATTGATTTAGAAGATAACGGTAAAGGAAAAGATTCTCCTTACTTCAGCATCAACGGAGGAAAACAAGTGGTTTATGTTGCTCGTCAACGTAAAGGAGGTATTAGCGGAAGCGAACGTTGGGGAAATAGCTTATGGTTTGGTAAATTCGACCCAACTAAATAAAAAAAATTAATTCATCTTTTCCAAAGTAATTATCTTTGGAAAAGATGAATAATTAAAAGACTTATGAAAAAAATTAGCCTACTTATTTCTATTTCAATTTTATCCATAACCTGCTTAAAAGCACAATGGACACAAGTTAACTCTGGAATATCAGATTTAACTCAAGGCGCAAGAATATTAGCACCATCCGACACCTATTTGTTCTCAGCTGCAAATGCAAAACTTTATCGAAGTAACACAAGTGGTGATACATGGACTGAAATTCAGTCTCCTATTCCAGGTAATATTCCTGAATGCGGTTATTTTTTTAATGGAAATTACTTTGCTGGGATGAACGCATCAACCAGTTGTATTTATTCTAGTTCTGATCATGGATCAAACTGGAATAGCACTAATGGAGCACCAACAGCTTCAGTTGTTCGTGGATTTATTCACCTTTCATCAAACTTGTTTGCTTATACATCAAACCTTGGCGTTTATAAATCAACAGATGATGGTTTAAATTGGAATTCGTCAAATACAGGTTTAACCAACCTCAATGTTATAGACATGGAAACCATTAACAATAAACTTATTGCTACAACTATTGGTGGCGGTGTTTTCATATCATCTGACAATGGCAGTAATTGGGTTCAGAGCAATACAGGTATCGGAAGTGGTGAATTAAATGGAACGTTGACTTGGAGAATGGGAACTAATTTATATTATGTTGAGCAAGGTGGTGCTTCTTACATTAGTACTAATGAAGGTGCAAATTGGACAACATGGACAAAACCCCAAGTGATGGGTTTAAATCCACTCGAAGTACACAGAAATGGAACTAATATCTATATAGAATCACGCCATTTCGACTTGACCGTTTTTC
This sequence comes from uncultured Vicingus sp., assembly GCA_964398455.1. GTDB lineage: Bacteria > Bacteroidota > Bacteroidia > Flavobacteriales_E > Vicingaceae > Vicingus. Next base: position 56,489 of record CAYNMR010000012.1, read on the forward strand.
AACTAAAGGATAGTGTTTATTTATCGCAAGATGAAGGCAATAGCTGGACTAATATTACAAGCGATTTACCAAATAATTTAAATGGTTCAGGGCTACATGAATTTAACAACTTTATTTATATCGCTTTTAATTCTTCTTCAGCGGGGCTGGGAATTTACCGAAACGGTATTAGTACCGCTATCGAAAAAAACTTAAACAACCAAACAACATTATTGTATCCAAATCCTTTTCATCATCAACTAAATTTAAGCAATCAAGTAGAAAACATCCGAATTTACAATATACTTGGAAAAGAGGTTTTATATGTTACCAACCCTTCAAAATACATCAACACAACATTCCTAGACAATGGAACTTATATTTTAGAAATAGAATTAACCGATAAATCAAAACATATACAAAAGTTTATTAAGAATTAAAGTTTAGTTAGTTTTTCAGAAAAGGTGCCTGTGTAACAGCAGGCATTTTTTTTAAACAAAATGAATTTTTTAAAACAGAAAAAAATGAAACATCTTGTCTCTCTTTTATTACTAACTTGTTTTTCAAGTTTATTCTTTGCCCAAGAACCTATCGTTTTTGATGCCGAACCTGAAAATTTAGGAAACAAAGTAAATTCTGAATTTGACGAACTTTCACCACGAATTTCTCCTGATGGAAAAACGCTTTTCATCACCCGATATCCTGCCAACAACAATGGAAAAAACAACATTTGGGTATCCTATCTTCAAAGCAATGGAGAATGGAGTGTTGCTAAAGATGTAGGTACTCCTTTAAATGTTATAGAGGCATCAACTTCGGTTCAATCCATATCGCCTGATGGAAATACCATTTTACTTTCCAATCTTTACAAATATTTTGATGGTAGCGTTTCTGGAGGAGGTTGTTCAGTTAGTAACCGACAAAGAGGTGGATGGAGTTTTCCAAAAGGGCAGGTGATTGAAAAATACGAAAACCTCAACCAATATGTAAGCTATTACCTTTCAAATAGCGGTCAGTTCTTATTGTTGGCTGTAGAGATGAAAAAAGGTTTTGGTCAAAAAGATATTTATGTTTCATTTAGAGACCCAAAAGACCCTAACGGTTGGACCAAACCACTTAATTTAGGAAACGTTGTAAATACAAAAGGTGACGAATTTGGTCCTTTTTTGGCGGCCGACGACAAAACCCTTTATTTTGTTTCCGAAGGTCATCCTGGATATGGAAATGCTGATGTTTGGATGACAAAAAGACTCGACGACACTTGGACCAACTGGAGCAAACCAGTAAATATGGGAAACAAAATTAATACTCCCGATTTTGATGCCTATTTTAGTATTGATGCATCTGGTGAATATGCCTATTTTTCTTCTGCAAAAAACAGCTACGGAAGAAGTGATGTTTTTAGAATAAAAATGCCTAAAGAAGCCAAGCCAGACCCAGTGGTGTTGATTTACGGAAAAGTAATCGACCAAAAAACCAACCAACCAATAAAAGCAAAAATTAGTTATGAGCAATTACCTTCGGGAAAAGAAGTAGGCACGGCTAATACCAGCCCCGAAGACATGATATATAAAATTGTTTTACCTTTTGGCGAAAACTATGGTTTTATGGCGTCTGCCGATAATTATTATTCGGTTACCCAAAACCTCGACCTAAGCAAACTGGAGGCTTACCAAGAAATGGAAGTAAATTTATATTTGGCTCCAATACAAAAAGACGAAGCGATAAGACTAAACAACATTTTTTTTGAATTTGGCAAAAGTGTATTAAAAGAAGAATCTTATCCTGAACTCAATCGTTTGGTAAAATTACTAACCGACAATCCTGTCATTACTATTGAGATAAACGGACATACCGACGATGTTGGTGCAGATGCCGACAACCTTAAACTTTCGCAAGAAAGAGCAGCTGCGGTAGTAGCTTACCTAACCTCTAAAAAAATAGGTGGAAACCGCTTATCATCAAATGGTTTTGGCGAAACAAAACCCCTTGCCGACAACAAAACCGAAGAAGGACGACAACTCAACCGACGTGTAGAATTTGTGGTGAAAACAAAGTAAATCTACGTCATTTGACGTATTTTAAAAAAATATAAATACTCAGACTTTTGATAAAATTTAAATTAAACAATATGAAAAATTTAATTACAATAGTATTATTGGTTTTAGTTATTGGAATAGGTATTACATCTTGTTCTAAAGAGGATAACACACCAGCTCCAACTGCTACAACACCCACTCCAACTCCAACACCCACAGTTCTTGATCCCTGCAATGGTGACGATGGATTTTGTATGGATTATGGTTCTGTTACTAAAAGTGGTTCAGCAAAATTATTTGTTATTAACGGAAATAGAGTAAGAGTATATTGGGAAAAAGGTTCCTCAACAACCTTTGAGCAAGTTGAGCTTGATATTTATTCATTAACACCTGGTACTTACAACATAAATGGAACAGATGCTTCATTAGAATATTATTCAGCAACTGGGGGTGCAGTTTCAGCAGCTTATGGGTCTATTACCGTTTCTGCATTAGATACAATTGCTGGGGTTTCCGGAACATTTACTGCAACCATGCTAGATAGTACTGTAATCACTTCAGGCGTATTTAAAAATATTAAGAAGTAATATTTATCATTACAACCAAAGGCGAGAAGAAATTCTCGCCTTTTTGTTAAAATTTAATTCCCATCACTAGAATGTCATCTACTTGGGGTTCTTCTTGTCTCCAATTGAGCAACACATATTGCAAATAAGCCTCTTGTTCACTCATTTCCATATCTTGTGCCGAAAGCAACAGTTCTTTAAATTGTTTACGGTTAAATTTTTTCTTCCGCTCTCCACCAAACTGGTCGCAGTAGCCGTCCGTAAAAAAGTAAAAAGCATCGTTTTGTTTGATGTCAATAGTTTTTGTAGTAAACACTTTTTGTACATCGGCATAAAACCCTATAGGGTAACGGCTAGCTTCCATTTCTATCAGTTCATTATCGCGAACAACCAACACCGGGCGGAATGCTCCTGCATAAGAAAAAGTTTGTTCCACAAAATCAAACACCCCAATTGCTACATCCATTCCGTCTAACGAAACCACTCCATCTTTCGATTTGTTTAACGCCAAAAACAATTCCTCATCCAAGGCATATAAAATTTCTGATGGTTCCTCCACCCCTTTTTTTATAATTACTTCTTTTAAGGCTCCATTAGCTATAAAGCTCATCAACGCACCTGGCACACCATGACCAGTGCAATCAACCGCAGCAACAAAAGCTTTGTTGCCTCGCTGGTAAAAAAAGTAGTAATCGCCACTTACCACATCTTTGGGTTGGTATAATACAAAGGCATCTTTAAAGGCATTTTTTATTTTTTCCACATCGGGCAAAATAGCCTCTTGTATTCTACTGGCATATTGTATGCTGTCGAGCATGTCTTTGTTGTGCTGAACCAACTCCGAGTTTTTCTCCAACAACTTTAATTCAGCTTTTTTACGGTCGGTAATATCATGTCCGATGCCAACTAGCGTATTTAATGGTCCTTTGGAGGTATTCCATAAAATCCAACGTTCACTACCATTTGCAGTTCTCAACAAGCGTTCTTGCGGAGCAGTTTCCAACAAAGCTTCTTGCTTCATTTGTTGTAAAGTCAATGCCTTAATGCTTTGTCTGTCCTCTACATTGTCGCGAGTTAAATTCCACCAGCCCTCGCCCACCAACTGCTCAGGTTCAAAACCTAAAATTCGTTTGGCAGAAGGACTAACATATTCAACATCCCCAGCGGGGTTAACAACAACTATTAAACTGTTTAATTTTTCCAGTATTGCATCAGTAACTAATGACATAACAGTAAGTATTTTGACTTTTCAGCCGTAAGAAATGAAATAAAAAAGTGATTGTTTTTTTGCTTTCTAAAAAGCAGTGCCGTTATTTTTATCTATAAATAATCGTAAATCGATTATTCCAAATAATGGGCATAATATGGCAAATGCGGTTCCAATAATAAGAACCGACGAAAATGTTTTTGATATTTAATTGCGTTGCCATAATTTTATCTGGGCACAAAACTAATCTAATTTTGTTATTCCACAAATTATAAAATTAAATTCTTTCGAAAAAGATTATTGATTTCGCCTTTTAACTCCATGTAGGATTTTATACTTTTGCAACAAAAACAATATGAACGTATTAATACTTGGTTCGGGAGGAAGAGAACACGCCTTTGCATGGAAACTGGCTCAAAGCAGTAAATTAAATAAATTATTTATTGCCCCAGGAAATGCTGGCACTGCCGAAGTTGGAACCAATATTGACATTAATGCAACAGATTTTGATGCGGTAAAAAATGTGGTATTAACCAACGCTATTAACATGGTAGTGGTTGGGCCAGAAGACCCATTGGTAAAAGGCATCCACGATTATTTTTTAGCAGATACACAACTAAAAAACATTCCTGTAATTGGCCCTCAAAAAGATGGTGCACAATTAGAAGGCAGCAAAGAATTTTCCAAAATATTTATGGAAAAATATGGCGTACCGACTGCCAAATACAAAAGTTTTACCAAAGAAAATTTAAGCGAGGGTTACACCTTTTTAGAAAGCTTAACTCCTCCTTATGTGCTAAAAGCAGACGGTCTTGCAGCAGGAAAAGGCGTATTAATTTTAACCGATTTGGCTGAAGCAAAAAAAGAACTTTCGTTGATGATTGAAAACCAAAAATTTGGAGCAGCTTCATCAACCGTAGTTATCGAAGAATTTTTAAAAGGAATAGAATTATCGGTTTTTGTGTTAACCGATGGAAACAGCTACAAAATATTACCTTCTGCAAAAGATTACAAACGCATTGGCGAAGGCGACAAAGGTTTAAATACTGGTGGTATGGGTGCTATTTCTCCGGTTCCGTTTGCTACCGACGATTTTATCAAAAAAGTAGAAAATCAAGTGGTAATACCAACCATCAACGGATTGAAAAAAGAAGATATTAACTACAAAGGTTTTATTTTTATAGGATTAATGAACGATAACGGTAATCCATCGGTGGTTGAATACAACGTGCGTATGGGCGACCCAGAAACAGAAGTGGTGATACCAAGGATAAAATCGGATTTATTGGATTTGTTTGAAGGTGTTGCCAACCAAACGCTACACGAGAAATCGTTTGAAGTAGACGAAAGAACTGCAACAACTGTTATGCTTGTTTCTGGAGGTTATCCTGAAGACTACGAAAAAGGAAAAGTAATGACTGGTTTTGAGCAAGTTGAAAACAGCCTAGCCTTTCATGCAGGAACAAAAAAAGTGGATGAAAATATTGTTACCCACGGCGGAAGGGTGTTGGCTCTAACCTCATTCGGAACTGACATTAAAGACGCGTTAAGCAAATCGTTCGTGAATGCTGAAAAAATAAACTACGACAAAAAATATTACCGAAAAGACATCGGGTTTGATTTGATTTAAACTCAAAAAATGTCAGTTCAAAAAACACAAAAACTGACATTTTTTGTTTTAAGTCTGCAAAAATGTCCTATAAAAATAAATGTGGGCTATTGGCACAAAATTGGTCAACTCGCCTACCTGTAAAAAATTTGTTTAACCTTAAAAATTAAAAAACAATGTCTATTAACATTAAACCACTTGCTGACAGAGTGATAGTTGAACCTGCAGCAGCAGAAGAGAGAACCGCAGGCGGATTGATAATTCCGGATACTGCTAAAGAAAAACCACAACGCGGAAAAGTGTTGGCGGTTGGAACTGGAAAACCAGATGAGCCAATGACTGTAAAAGTTGGCGACTTGGTACTTTACGGTAAATATGCTGGAACTGAAATTTCTGTTGAAGGCAAAGATTATTTAATTATGAGAGAAGCGGATATTTTCGCAATTGTTTAACAAATTAAACCCTTTATAAAAAAATGGCAAAAGACATAAAATTTAGCTTAGATGCTAGAGACAGTTTAAAAATTGGCGTTGATAAATTAGCAAACGCAGTAAAAGTAACATTAGGACCTAAAGGTAGAAACGTAATTATTGGTAAAAAATTCGGTGCTCCTCACGTTACCAAAGATGGTGTAACCGTTGCCAAAGAAATTGAATTAAAAGACCCTATCGAAAACATGGGTGCTCAAATGGTAAAAGAAGTAGCTAGTAAAACTGCCGACGACGCAGGTGATGGAACTACAACTGCAACCATTTTAGCTCAAGCAATTGTAACTGCTGGCTTAAAAAATGTAGCAGCTGGTGCAAACCCAATGGATTTAAAAAGAGGAATCGACAAAGCAGTTGCTGCTGTTGTTGCTGAACTAAAAAAGATTTCGAAAGAAGTAGGAACCGACAATGAAAAAATTCGTCAGGTAGCAACTATTTCTGCAAATAATGATGAAACCATCGGTAACTTAATTGCTTTAGCAATGGAAAAAGTAAAAACCGAAGGAGTAATTACTGTTGAAGAAGCAAAAGGTACCGAAACTACAGTTGATGTAGTAGAAGGTATGCAGTTCGACAGAGGTTATTTATCACCATATTTTGTAACTGATGTAGAGAAAATGGTTGCCGAGTTAGAGCATCCTTATATCTTAATTCACGATAAGAAAATATCAAACCTAAATGAATTATTACCAGTTTTAGAACCAGCAGCTCAATCGGGTAGAGGAATTGTAATTATTGCTGAAGATGTTGACGGAACTGCCCTTACTGCATTAGTGGTAAACCGTTTAAAAGGTGGTTTAAAAGTAGCTGCTGTTAAAGCTCCTGGCTTTGGCGACAGAAGAAAAGCCATGTTGGAAGACATCGCTATTTTAACTGGTGGAACAGTAATTTCTGAAGAGCAAGGTTTTAAATTAGAAAACGCTACTTTAGAAATGCTTGGTACTGCCGAAAAAATAACCATCGATAAGGACAACACAACCATAGTTGGTGGTGCTGGCGACAAAAAAGCTATTGAAGGAAGAGTTGGTCAAATTAAAGCTCAAATAGAAACTACCACATCAGATTACGATAGAGAAAAACTACAAGAACGTTTAGCTAAATTAGCTGGAGGTGTTGCAGTACTTTACGTTGGTGCTGCTACTGAAGTAGAAATGAAAGAAAAGAAAGACCGTGTTGATGATGCTTTAGCTGCTACTCGTGCTGCTGTAGAAGAAGGAATTGTTCCTGGTGGTGGCGTTGCATTAATAAGAGCAGAAAGTGCTTTAAATGGTTTAAAAGGTGTTAACGAAGATGAAAACACAGGTATTGCCATTGTAAGAAGAGCATTAGAAGAACCTTTACGTCAGATTATTACCAACGCTGGTGGCGAAGGTGCTGTTGTTGTACAAAAAATTAGAGAAGGTAAAGACGACTTTGGTTACAATGCAAGAACCGAAGAATATACCAACATGTATGCAGCAGGAGTTATCGATCCAACTAAAGTTACCAGAGTAGCATTAGAAAATGCAGCTTCTATTGCAGCATTATTGTTAACTACCGAATGTGTAATTGTTGACGAACCAGCTGATGATGCTCCAGGCATGGGTGGCATGGGAGGCATGGGCGGAGGAATGCCTGGCATGATGTAATGATAATAATATATCGAAACAAAACGGGGTGCTTAATTAGCACCCCGTTTTTGTTTAATCAATAACCTAAAAAATTATTTATGAGACATGATATGATCAACAATCAACTTTAAGTCTTCAGCACTCATCTTTTTAGTTACTTCTAATTGAGGAGCCATAACCGCTTCTTGAGCTGGGTCAACGATTGCTTTTGCTTCGCCTTTTAAGAAAGCTGTTAAAGATGCTTCATCAGTATAAGCAGCAGCAATATCTTTAATAGAAGGTCCAACTAATTTTCCTTCAACTTTATGGCAAGCTGTACATCCACTTGTTTTATAAAGTTCTTCGCCTGGAGATGGAGGAACTACTTCTTCCACAACAACTTCAGCTGTGGTTGTCGTGTCTTTAACTTCTTCTTTTTTCTCTTCTGAAGAACCGCATGAACTTAACATTCCTGCACTAAACATCATAGCCATAGCTACAACACTCATTTTTACTTGTTTCATTGTTTATATATTTTAAATTTTATGTTTCAGAACGAAAGTATGTGGCAAATTTGGGACTTAAATTTTAAACTATTTATGATATTAGTCATTTATTTGTAGCTTCGACAGGACTCGAACCTGTATCTAGAGTTTAGGAAACTCCTATTCTATCCCTTGAACTACGAAGCCAAGCTTTTCTTGCAAAATTAGACCAATCTTTACGATTTAACCCCAAATTAACTTAAGGATTACCGATATCTTTATATCTTTGTGTGTTAACATGACAAAATTTACATTAAATATAGAGGAAGATTACGATTTCAGTTTAATCGGAATTAGCTGTCATGCAAAAGATTTTCGCCTTTGTTTCGAATTAAACAAATTATTAGAAATTGATTTAATAAGAACCAAAGACCTCGAAATTATTTCAAAAAACACTACTGGAAATTATGCTTTATTCGAATACATTGATGAAGATAATTTTTTAGATTATTATCTCATCTCGAACCGAGGCGAAAAAGGATTTTTAATTCCTGAACATAAAACCATCGATTTTCTTTTGCAATTAAAAGGAGCTACTAATGAAGAGATAGAAGAAGAATTGATTTCAAAAATTTGCTCTTTATCAATCGTTCTAACTGCTTATCAAATCGATGTCGATTCACTTAAATCAAAACAAAATTTAATATTCTAATGGATATACGTAAAACAAAAATTGTTGCAACTTTAGGGCCTGCAACATCAACAAAAGAAGTGCTTTCAGCAATTATTGAAGCTGGAGTAAATGTATGTAGAGTAAATTTCTCTCATGGAGCTTACGAAGACCACGAAAAAACCATTAAACTAATTAGAGAAATTAGTAAAGAAAAAGGCATACACACTGCAATTTTAGCCGATTTACAAGGCCCGAAAATACGTGTCGGTCAAATGGAAGAAAATGGCGTGATGCTCGAAAAAGGACAAGAAATTATTTTTACTTCAGAAAAATGTGTTGGAACAAAAGATAGAGTTTACATCAGCTATAAAAATTTCCCACAAGATGTTTATCCAGGAGAAACCATTTTATTAGATGATGGAAAATTAAATTTAACCATAAAATCGACCAACAAAATTGATGAAGTAGTTGCTGTAGTTGTTCATGGCGGAAAATTATCGTCCAACAAAGGAGTTAATTTACCAAACACCAAAATATCACTTCCTTGTTTAACACCAAAAGACATTGAAGACTTGAAATTTGCCTTAAGCATGAACATCTCTTGGATTGGGCTTTCATTTGTTCGTACAGCAAGAGATATTATTGAATTAAAACACTTAATTGCTGAACAAAAAAGCAACGCAAGAGTTGTTGCAAAAATTGAAAAACCAGAAGCAATTCGAGAAATTGATGACATACTAAAAGTTACTGATGCCATTATGGTGGCTCGTGGCGATTTAGGTGTTGAAATTCCTTTTCAAGAGGTGCCTTTAATTCAAAAAATGCTGGTTAAGAAAAGCATGAAAGCCGCAAAACCAGTAATTATTGCTACTCAAATGATGGAGAGCATGATTGAAAACATTACCCCTACAAGAGCTGAAGTAACCGATGTTGCCAACGCTGTTTTAGATGGTGCTGATGCAGTAATGTTAAGTGCAGAAACATCTGTTGGAAAACATCCTGTAGAAGTAATCAAAAGCATGGCAAAAATTATTGTTGACGTTGAACAACACGACAGTGTTTACAACTACGAATATCCTCCCGAAGAAGACAATCATGATCGCTACATTACCGACTCTATTTGCTTCAATTCTTGTCGTTTATCACAGAGAGTAAATGCAAAAGCTATTGTTACCATGACTTTTTCGGGTTACACAGGATTCAAACTTTCTAGTTTCCGCCCAAAAGCTGGTATTTATGTATTTACGGGCAACGAAGGTATTTTAAACATGCTAAGTTTGGTTTGGGGAGTTAAAGCTTTTTATTACGATAAATTTGTGAGTACCGACCACACCATTGCGGATATTAAATACATCCTAAAGAAAGATGGTTATGTAAAAGAAAAAGACCTTATCATCAACATTGCAAGTATGCCAATTACAGAGAAAGGTCAAACTAACATGATGAAGTTAAGCTATATTGAGTAAATCAACCGTTCATCATTTTTCAATATCCTATTCTTTAGGATTGGATTACGTTTGTATTATCTAATAATTTTAAAATATCTATATTATGCCTATTAATGTTCCTTTATTAAAAGAGATTGCAGAAGTTGCTGGAGCTCCTGGTCACGAACAACGAATTAGAGAAGTTGTGTTAAGAGAAATAAAACCGTTGGTTGACGAAGTTACCATTGATAATATGGGCAACGTATATGCCATAAAAAAGGGTAAAGAAAGCAAACGTGTAATGATTGGTGCCCACATGGATGAAATTGGGTTTATGGTTACACATATCGACGATAAAGGATTTGTTCGTTTCCATACGTTGGGAGGCTTCGACCCTAAAACATTAACCGCTCAGCGAGTTATCATTCACGGAAAAAAAGATGTTATTGGTGTAATGGGTTCAAAACCTATTCATGTAATGAGCCCTGAGGAACGTTTAAAATTGCCAAAAACAACCGATTTTTTTATCGACTTAGGAATGAATAAAGCAGAAGTAGAAAAAATTGTAAGTGTTGGCGATCCTATTACTAGAGAACGTGGTTTAATAGAAATGGGAAATTGTGTAAACTGTAAATCACTAGACAACCGTTTGGCAGTTTTTATTTTAATTGAAACATTAAAAAATCTAAAAGGAAAAGAAGTTCCTTACGATATTTATGGTGTTTTTACTGTTCAAGAAGAAGTTGGTATTAGAGGAGCAAACGTAGCTGCCTTAGAAATTAAACCCGATTTTGGATTTGGATTAGACACTACCATTGCTTTTGATGTTCCTGGAGCAAAACCAGAAGAGATTATTACCTCACTTGGCGATGGAACAGCTATAAAAATTATGGATAGCTCAACCATTTGCGACTATCGAATGATTAAATACATGGAAGGTGTGGCTAAAAAACACAACATCAAATATCAAAAAGAAATTTTAACTGCTGGAGGAACCGATACTGCTGGAATTCAACGAATGAACCCAGGGGGAGCAATTGCAGGAGCAATTTCTATACCTACTCGTCACATTCATCAAGTAATTGAAATGGCCGACAAAGATGATATTAAAGGCAGTGTTGATTTATTAACCCATTGTTTATTAGAAATTAATCAATACGACTGGAGCTTTAAATAGCACCAGCAAAGCAAACAAAATTGTTTTAACATAGATTTTTTGTAATGTTAATTATTTTATTAACTTTGCCAACTTTCTTTTAAAATTTGTAATTGAAAGCATTAAACGATTATACAATACAGTTTGTTAGTTTAGCACAAGGCACTCATCATTTTGAGTACGAGATAAACAACAAGTTCTTTGAAGAATTAGATTGTAACGATTTTATAAACGCATCATTTCATGTGGATATAGAATTTATTAAACAATCGACCATGATGCTACTTAATTTTAGCTTCTCTGGTAAAATAGTTGTCCCTTGCGACAGGTGTTTAGATGATGTATCCATTCCAGTTGCAGGGTTAGAAAAACTAATCGTAAAATTTGGAAACAATACACTAAACGATAACGACGATATACTTATTTTACAGGAAGGAGAACATGAATTAAACGTAGCTCATTACATTTATGAATTTATTGAACTTCATATCCCTCACCGAAAAACACACAAAGAAGGTGATTGCGATGCAGAAACAATGAAAAAATTAAATGAATTAAACGTAAATAAATCAGAAGATATTGACCCACGTTGGTCAGCACTTAAAAATTTTAACAATTAGTAAAACAAAATAAAATGGCACATCCTAAGCGAAAAACATCGAAAACTAGAAGAGACAAAGGTAGAACTCACTACAAAGCAGTTGCTCCTACAACTTCATCATGCTCTAACTGTGGAGCTCCAACATTATACCACAGAGTATGTGGCGAGTGTGGCTACTACAGAGGCAAACAAGCCGTTGAAAAACAAGTTGCTCTTTAATTAGCAACCTCTATTAATACACAAACTAAACTTACTGTAATTTCTACGGTAAGTTTTTTTGTTTTATTACACTAAACTTTCTTAACGTAAGATATATTTTTTACCTTCGTTGTTCGTTTCTAGAAAATTAAGCACATGAGTAAAATTACAGCAGCAATTACAGCAGTTCAAGGATATGTTCCTGATTATGTTTTAACCAACAAAGAACTAGAAACCATGGTAGATACTACCGATGAGTGGATTGTTTCTAGAACTGGGATTAATGAAAGAAGAATTTTAAAAGGCGAAGGAAAAGGAGCTTCTGATATGGCTGCTCCTGCAGTTCTAGCTCTTTGTAAAAAAAGAGGTATCGACCCAATGGAAATAGATTTGCTGATTTGTTGTACGGTTACAGCAGACCATATTTTCCCTGCTACAGCAAATATTATAACCGATAAGGTTGGAGCTAAAAATGCGTTTGGATTCGATATTAATGCAGCTTGTTCTGGTTTTATTTATGGATTGGTAACAGGTTCAAAATTTGTAGAATCAGGCACCCACAAAAAAGTAGTGGTGGTTGGGGTTGATAAAATGTCAGCATTGGTTGATTACGAAGACCGTCAAACCTGTATTATTTTTGGAGATGGTTGCGGAGCAGTACTTTTAGAACCAAACACAGAAGGTTTTGGAGTTAAAGACTCTATTCTGCGAAGCGATGGTTCTGGTTTTCAACACCTACACCAAAAAGCAGGAGGATCAGCTTACCCTCCATCTATTGAAACAGTTACCAATAAAGAACACCACATACACCAAGAAGGACAAGCAGTATTTAAATTTGCTGTAACCAACATGGCCGATGTATCTGCTGAAATTATGGAAAAAAATAACCTTTCGGCAGATGATGTTGCTTGGTTAGTTCCTCATCAAGCCAATAAACGGATTATTGATGCAACAGCTAGAAGAATGGGATTGAGTGATGAAAAAGTAATGCTAAATATTCAAAAATATGGCAACACCACATCAGGCACGATACCATTATGCTTGTGGGAATGGGAAAATCAACTGAAAAAAGGTGACAACATTATTTTGTCAGCTTTTGGTGGTGGATTTACTTGGGGTGCTATTTGGATAAAATGGGCATACGATTCCAAAAAATAATATTACTTTTGTCGAGCTAAAAACTTAAAAAAAGCGAAAAATCATTAAAAAATCAATGAAAATTGACCGTTTTAATGTTAAAACATACATAAATAGGGAAATTATGAAAAACACAGAAATTCAAGATTTAATCAAATTTGTAGCTAAATCGGGTGTGAGCGAAGTTGAAATCCAAGATAAAGATTTTAAGATTGTTATTAAAACTGCCGTAAGCAAAAAAGAAACTCAAACCATTATTCAAACAGCCCCTGCTACAGTTGCAGTTCAACAAGCAGCTCCTGTTGCACAAGCCGCTCCTGTTGCAGCCGAACCAGCAAAACCTGCTACACCAGCTGCAAACGATGATGCAAAATATGTAACTATTAAATCACCAATGATTGGAACGTTTTACAGAAAAGCATCTCCAGACAAACCAAACTTTGTAAATGTTGGTGATGAAGTAAATTCAAAAACAGTGGTTTGTATTATTGAAGCAATGAAATTATTTAACGAAATAGAGGCTGAGGTGTCAGGTAAAATCGTTAAAATGTTAGTTGACGATGGTTCTCCTGTTGAGTACGACCAACCATTATTTTTAGTTGACCCTGCTTAATGAGTAGAAAGTTTATAAAGCTAAAAGTGGAAAGATTCAACAATCAACTTTCCTTTAATACTTACAACTTATCAATCAAGAAAAGATGTTTAAAAAAATATTAATAGCTAATAGAGGAGAAATTGCACTTCGTGTAATCAGAACTTGTAAGGAAATGGGAATTAGCACTGTGGCTGTTTATTCAACTGCCGACAAAGACAGTCTACACGTACGATTTGCTGATGAAGCAGTTTGTATAGGACCTCCAAAAAGCTCAGAATCATACTTAAATATTCCTCGAATTATTGCTGCGGCGGAAATTACCAATGCCGATGCTATTCATCCGGGATATGGCTTTTTATCAGAAAACGCTAAGTTTTCAAAAATTTGCCAAGAAAACAACATTAAGTTTATTGGAGCATCGCCAGAAATGATTGATGCTATGGGCGATAAAGCTTCAGCAAAAGAAACCATGATTAAAGCTGGTGTTCCTGTAGTTCCTGGCTCACCTGGTTTATTAAAAGATTTAGCTGACGCAAAAACGGTAGCTAAAAAAATAAAATACCCAGTAATGATGAAAGCTACTGCTGGTGGTGGTGGTAAAGGTATGCGTGTAATCTGGAAAGAAGAAGAGATGGAAGCTGCTTGGGAATCGGCACGACAAGAAGCTGCTGCATCATTCGGTAATAACGGTATGTACATGGAAAAATTTATTGAAGAGCCACGTCATATCGAAATACAAATTGCAGGAGACGGAAAAAATGCTTGTCACTTATCAGAAAGAGACTGCTCTATTCAACGTCGTCACCAAAAATTGGTTGAAGAAACTCCTTCGCCATTTATGACTCCTGAATTGAGAAAAAAAATGGGAGAAGCGGCTATTAAAGCGGCTAAAGCGGTAAACTACGAAGGTGTTGGAACAATCGAGTTTTTAGTGGACAAAAACCGTGATTTCTATTTCATGGAAATGAACACTAGAATTCAAGTAGAACATACTATTACAGAAGAAGTAATCAATTACGACTTGATAAAAGAACAAATAAAATTAGCTTGGGGCGATAAAATTAGTGGTAGAAACTACGAGCCAACCATGCACGCTATACAGTGTAGAATAAATGCTGAAGATCCTTTTAACGATTTTAGACCAAGTCCAGGTAAAATTGAAACCTATCACGAACCAGGTGGACATGGAATTAGAATAGACACGCACGTTTATGCAAGTTATGTAATTCCTCCTTATTACGATTCGATGATTGCGAAATTGATAACAGTGGCTCAAACACGAGAAGAGGCAATAACTAAAATGGAACGAGCGTTAAGCGAATACATTATTGAAGGAGTAAAATCAACGATACCTTTTCACCAACAATTAATGAAAGACAAAGATTTTAGAAGTGGCAATTTCACTACTAAATTTATGGAAACATTTAAATTAAAAGAAATTTAATAGCGCTTTAATGGTTTAACATTAATCCGTTTTATATCTTTGCAAAAAAATTATTGTATATTTAGTGCTCTTTAAATCAAGAATATAGATATCAACCAATAAACTCAACTATGGATAAACAAACATTTAAAGTTCTAGTTCCTCACGATTTCAGCTCGGTTGCGGAATGTGCAATTAATCATGCTTCAAAAATAGCTGGTTCATTTACTGGAGAAGTATACATTCTTCATGTGGTAGGTAAACAAAAAGAAGTGGACGAAGCAAGAGAAAAATTAACCAAAATTGCCGAAGCTGCCGAAAAAAGAAATGGAGTTCCTTTTCATGTTATTGTTCGTATTGGAAATATTTTTGAAGACATAGGCGATGTAGCTACCGAAATTAACGCTGGCTTTATTGTTATGGGAACGCACGGTGCTAGAGGAATGCAAAAAATTATGGGAAGTCACGCTTTAAGAGTAATTTCTAACTCTAAAGTTCCGTTTGTAATTGTACAAAACAAAGACCCAAAAGCAGACTCAACTTATGATGATATTGTGGTTCCTGTAGATTATTCTGAGGTAACAAAACAAAAACTTTCGATTGCTGCAAACATTGCTGCACACTTTAACAGTAAAGTTCACTTGTTTTATGATGAAGAAAGCGATGAATTCTTGAAAAGAAAATTAGATAGAGAAATTTCGTTTGCTAAAAATTATTTCTTAGAAAGAAACATTACATACACGTTAAACCAATCGGAAGAATCGGGTAACTTTAAAAAGCAATTGATAAAATTTGCTGCTCGTATTGATGCCGACTTAATTGCTGTTGTAAACACTCAAGAAGGTGCTTTGTTACCTGATTTTTTTGGTAGCGAAGAGCAAGAAGTTATTGCTAACGATGCCGAAATACCAGTTTTAATGACCAACCCAACACAACAAGTTGTTGCTGGTGGTGTATTAGGAACTTAATCTTTAAATTAAACACATAAACAAAAGCCCTACGCTATGCGTGGGGCTTTTTTGTTACAAAGATTTTTGTATATTTGAGGAAATGGATCTATTGCATATGCAACATACCCGCTCGTTGGTGGTAATTATGATAAGACTTTTTTACATAGCATTTATAATACTCTTGAAAACCTCGGTTCAGGCACAAGAACCTACATACTGGACGACTAAAAAATTAACAAAGTATATCAATCGACAGCTTGACAGAGTAATTACCTATGATAGAAATGGTAACCAACTGACATTTCTCGACATGAATATTGACGGAGGCGACACTACGGAATATACATTATTTAAGTACAACGACAATAATCTACTACAATCATATCATAGCAAGTATGAAAGTGGAAAAGTTGACTATGACTTCCAAGAGTTTAAGGAAATATGGACAATCAAAAGCAAAATAGACGGAGACTACTCAGAAACCAAACTCATTCAATTGTGTGGAGATAGTATTATTTCAATTGGCGAGACATGGACAGAATTTAATATATCTGAGACAAAACAAAAAATAACCCGGACAATTTATTGCCTTGGACGAAAATCTCATGACAAAAATTTGTACCGAATAGTTCATAGCTCGACAGAGTTTACTTACAATGACACTTTAAGTCTTTACCAATTCAAAAGCGAGAATAAAAATGAAATTATCAAAGTTTCGGACGACACAGTTATTGAGTACAAAATGGAATATGACCCAAAAGTTGACAGGACATATAAATGGGCTCATTATTATTTGACTGGAGTACTCTCACAGACATTTTACACCAATGAAAAAGACAAAAAACTAAACTTTGATTCTAACGAGTATCTTGACAAACAACGTCTGACAATAATTGAGTACGAGTATGAGAATTTTTAGAACAACAATAACTACCACAAACAGCACCTACCTAAAAGAGGCGATTCAGTAGTTAAATCAACCTATCAAAAAAATTAAAAGCCATTACTTATTTAATTCCTAATTAAAACGATTAATTAAAATTATAAATTGTATTTTGTTTTTAAATAAAAATATTATACTGATTTAAAATTTTTTACCACATTAATGAAACTTTGGTTTTTTAAAACAAGTAAAAGAACCCAAAGCAACTCCAAAAAAATAGTTTGATTAAAAAAAGCAAAAAACTGCCTTTTAGAGGTGCTGGAAAAACTTTGTCTAACAACTAAAACTAAACGCCATGAAAACATTACTTACATACCTAGCAGTAGCATTGCTGATTGCATCAAATGTATCAGTAAATGCTTTCAATCCAAACCTTCCAAAAGGAATTGTTTACCAACTTTCATTAAACAGCAACGATTTACAAAAATCGCAAGCCGTTATTCAAGAATATCCTTACTTAACCAGAATAATAAAAGACAACTCGTCGGTTTACATTTTTGGAAACTATCCTTCGTTTGCAGCTATCGACTCAGTAAGAACTTTACTCGAAAAAGAAGGTTGCACCAAACTAGAGGTAATTGCCTACAAAGACCAAATTGAAATTTCGGTAGCAGAAGCCATTTCGATACAATACAAAGCCGATATGCTTACCGACGAAGCAACAGAAGAACGAACCAGCATTAAAAAAATATCTACTCGTGAGGTAAACTATTTGTTGGATGTTCAACGCTCGGGTTTAAAACACTACTATGCTTTAGCTATTCCTGTTAAATCGCACGAAACAGTTGACAAACTATTAGAACAAATTGACAACGAACAAGTAATTGAAATTAGTACCGACAACGACACTTACTCTATCGGACGATTTGAAAAATTTGAAGACGTGATGAAAGCTCGCCAAAAATTTATTAGCAGCGACATTAAAGATGTGTTTATTATGGCACAAATAACCGACGAAAAAATTGACCTTGATGATGCGCAAAACTTTGCCATAACCATTCAAGCCATGGTAAACGATTTAGCCGACTATTAAACCCAAATATCCTACAAACCCTAACAAAGACCGAAACAGTTGTTTCGGTCTTTGTGTTTTAAATCATCTTCTAATTTGTAATAAATCAAATTACTCCGTTTTATACTTAACTTTGCACCATGCAACAAAAACCACAGCTAACCGATTGGTTGCCAACAACAAAAAAAGAAGTTGAGTTACGAGGATGGGACAACTTAGATGTTATACTTATCAGTGGCGATGCTTATGTTGACCATCCTGCCTTTGGTGCTGCTGTAATTGGTAGAATAATTGAAAGCATGGGTTTAAAAGTTGCTATTGTTCCTCAACCCAACTGCAAAGACGATTTACGAGATTTTAAAAAATTGGGAACACCAAATTTGTTTTTTGGTGTAACGGGCGGTTGCATGGACCCCATGATTAACCACTATACTGCCAACAAAAGACTTCGTTCTGATGACGCCTACACGCCTGGCGGACAAGCAGGTTTTCGCCCCGATTATGCTACCACAGTTTATACCAAAATTTTAAAAGATTTGTTCCCCGATGTTCCCGTAGTAATTGGTGGAATTGAAGCTTCATTGCGACGAGTTACGCATTACGATTATTGGAGTGATCAATTAAAACCTACCATTTTAGAAGATTCAAAAGCCGATTTGTTGGTTTATGGAATGGGCGAACAAGCATTACGAGAAATTATTACCTTATTAAAAAAAGGAGTCCCTTTTAACTCGCTAACTGCTGTAAAACAAACTGCATTTTTGCTTCAAGAAGGGGAAATTCTTCCAAAAAACAAAAACTGGAAAGACCTCGAACTCAATTCTCACGAAGCTTGTTTAAAAGATAAAAAAACTTATGCTTCCAACTTTAAGCACGTAGAACAAGAATCGAACAAGCTTTATGCTGATAGATTGTTACAAAAAGTTGGAGAAAAAATGTTGGTTATCAATCCTCCTTTTCCAACCATGACAGAAAAAGAAATTGATGCCTCATTCGATTTGCCATACACCAGACTGCCACACCCGAAATATGAAAAACGTGGGGTAATTCCTGCATTTGAAATGATAAAATTCTCGATAAACATGCATCGAGGATGTTTTGGTGGTTGTAGTTTTTGTACCATTTCGGCACATCAAGGTAAATTTATTGCAAGTCGTTCAAAAGAATCGATTTTAAAAGAGGTTGACCAAGTTACCCAAATGCCCGATTTTAAGGGCTATATTAGTGATTTGGGCGGTCCGTCGGCAAACATGTATAAGATGAAAGGCAAAGTGCAGGAGATTTGCGATAAATGCGTAAGTCCGTCGTGTATAAATCCAGTAATCTGCCATAATTTAGATACTACACACAAACCCCTTACCGAAATTTATAAAGCAGCTGATGCTCACCCAAAAGTAAAAAAAGCATTTATAGGTAGTGGTATTCGTTACGACATGCTTGTTCCGGAGTTTAACAAAAATGCCGACAAAAAAGACTTGGAAGAATATACCGAACAAGTGATAACCAAACATGTTTCGGGAAGATTAAAAGTTGCTCCCGAACACACCTCTGATGCTGTGCTTAAAATAATGAGGAAACCTTCTTTTAAGAATTTCCACTTGTTTAAAAACATGTTCGACCGAATTAATAGAAAACATAACCTTAACCAAAAACTGATTCCTTATTTTATATCGAGCCATCCTGCTTGCCAACTAGAAGACATGGCAAATTTGGCTGCCGAAACCAAAGACATGGGATTTCAGCTAGAACAAGTACAAGATTTTACGCCAACCCCTATGACGGTGGCTACCGAAATATATTATTCTGGATTTCACCCTTATACCCTACAACCCGTTTATACTCCAAAAACTAAAGAAGAAAAACTAAATCAACATCGCTTTTTCTTTTGGTATAAAAAGGAAAACCAAGGGTGGATTAAAAACACCTTATTAAAAGTTGGAAAACCCGACTTATTGAAAAAATTATTGCCTTTTGCTTCTACTAAAATAGAAACTCCATCATCAAATCCTAAATTTGTACCGCATCACAAAAAGAGAAATAAAAAATAAATGGAAAAAATTAAAACTTGGATAAAACTTGGCGATTTGTTTATCGACGAAGACAATATTCGTTCCATCAGAAAAGCTGGAAAGCTAACCATTATTGAAAAAGTTCAAGGAGAAAACTTTACTGTAGAAATAGCTTACGAAAAGGTAAAGAAACTAGTAAAAGCTCTTTAATTATAAGCTGGACAGGCAATCTGCTTATTGCTTCCACCATCGCCAATACCTCCGCCACCACATTTACTGAAACTAATCATAAACTCATGAGTATAGTTTCCGTAAATTTTATTTAAAGGAAAATCAAACGAATAGCCAATTGCTACAGCAGCTAAAATTCTTAATTTCAATTGAGCATTAACAGCCTCCCCCACTCTATAACCCAATCCAAAACCTATGTTGTTTTGGTAATCCCAATGCATATTTAAATCAAGTGCAGGAGGACCCATAACATCTGCTTTTAATAAAAAGGACTTAAACAACGTCCAACTTCCAGCAGGAGATTTGTGACCCCAACCAAAATAATATTGGTTGATTTGTTTGTTCTCTGGACCACCAATTCCGATATCTTTAAAATAAATTTGATTAATAGAGAAACTGTAATACATCTTTTTATTGTACAATAAAATCCCCGGCATAATATCAGGATATTTTAATGCAGAGCCTGAAGCACTTGCTAAAACTGGGTCGGGGTCGTTTGGACTAAAAGCAGTATTAATGGCATACTGTTGTATTCCAGCAAAAACACCAATAGCACCCACATAGTTAGTCGAAAGTTTTTTATGGTAAGCGTAACCTAATTTAACATATGTTCTGGTAGTAATATGAATTTCATCTTGTTCTACATACAATCCTATTCCATGCTTACCTTTTTGTTGAAAATGCTTAGCACCAAGTGTGTGTTGTATGCTTGCAAAAGAGCTTCGTGGAGCTCCTCTAAAACCCATCCATTGCAAACGAGTTCCTGCCTTAAACTCTAAACATTTGGTTGTACCAATAAATGCAGGATTATACCCCATGTTGTTAAACGAATATTGGGTGTAATGAACAGACTGCTGAGCGCTTAACGACCCAAAAAGTAAGGAGAATATGACTACTAAATACTTGTTCATTACCTTAAAATTGAAACAGGTCCTTTAAATACTTCCTTTTCTTGTTTCTCAAACTCTAACTCTATTACATAATAATAGGTGGAAACAGGCATATTGGTTGCTAAGTACTTAGCGTCCCAGCCTTCATTGTTCTTGTACCCTTCTTTATAAAAAACTCGCTGTCCCCATCTATCAAAAACGTATACCTTATTTTTAGGGTAAAACTCAATATTGTTAACCCTCCAAGTATCGTTAAATCCATCTTCATTTGGAGTAAACACTTCCTCTGGAAGAATCGGAGGACACTTAATAGGCACAACATCAATCCATGAAGTATCTACACATCCTTCGCTATCAGTAATTACAAGTGGATAGCTACTAGTTGGAACATCTTTCATATAATCTGTTCCTGCAATATCACCTTCATTGGTAACCAAGTAATAGGTATAAGGCTCAGTTCCTCCTTGAACATTAGTAATTTGAACATCAGCAACTGGTTGATTACATTCTTCAATAATTACATTGTACGATGCTGAAATGCTAATGGTGTTTATTGAAGAACTTGCATAGGCAGAATCTTGGGCACAACCACTATTGGATATCATGATTAATTCTACTTGAGCCCAATTGGTTCCGGTAGAAAAAGTAGTAGAATTTGTTTTAACAGTATCTCCATTAACCAACCAAAAATAGCTCGGATTTGTCCCGCCATTTGTAGGGGTTGCCGTATAATTTACAACAGTATTTTTACAAAGAGAACCTGTTGGATTTGCCGTAATGGAAACACTTACAGGGCATTGAGAAAAACTATAGCCAGCTAACACCAATAAAATAAAAAGAAGAAAGGCATTTTTATTCATTCGGCTAATTTACTATTTAATTTATTCGATGATTTGAAAAGTTAGAATTTAAATAAAATTTGGTTGATATCAGTAATTTATATAAATTGGCATCCTATTTATTTAAAGATGTTTTATGGCTTTTAAGAAATTTACCCTTGCATTACTTCTTCTAGTTATCTGTAGCAACCTTTCTGCTAATGGTATAGAAGTTGAAAATAAAATATTGAAATCTGAAGGCAATGTTTACCATATTGCTACCACCATAATCAGTAAAGAAAATCCTGGTATTTTAAGATTATCCATAACTGTTCCTGACGAATATACCTTTAAGTTATACAACGATCCTGCTTTACTAATCGACACTAGAAGTAATGTAGTGAAATTCTACACCAACTTTGAGTCAGGAAATAAAATTGAAATTCATTTTCAATTAACCAAAAATTCAGCAGAAGCAACAGAAGCATCTATTCCAACCCATACCGAATTCACTATAAATGGAGAGATGGTGGTTATCGACAAAGAGATTGTTTTATCAGAAAATGAAACCATTTCAGAAAACGAAATGGATAGTATTTCGTCTTATTTTGAAGAAAAATCAAAACAATACGAAGATAGAGATGCTCTAGCGCTTGAGAAGATGAAAGACTTACCGTCATCATCGGAATCAAAAGAAAAACCTAAAAAAGAAGATCTTACTGCGATGCCCGCAGGATACAACTCATCTGCCAATAGTGGAAAGGTAAGCTCTGGAAAATTATACTCTGTTCAAATTTTATCTCTTCAATTTTATAACGAAAAACGATTCTTAGATTTTTTATCAGCTTATAAAATAAAACCTTCTGACACGTACAAAAAAGAAGTTAACGGTGCGGTAAAAATATACTTAGGAAAATATCAGTCGTATGATGATGCTAAAATTTTGAAAGAGAAATTAATAAAAGAACATAATCTTCCCGACTCTTTTATTGTAAGTTACTAATGGTAAATTAAAACCATTTTTTTACTTTAAAATAAACAATCATAATAACGACAAGTAGCCCCATAACCGTTAAAGCAATTGGATAGCCCCACTTATGAGTTAATTCAGGCATGTGCTGAAAATTCATTCCATAAACGCCTGCAATAAACGTAATGGGAATAAAAATGGTTGAAATAATAGTTAAAACCTTCATCACCTCATTCATTCTATTGCTCATAGAAGTCATGTACAAATCCATTAAACTTGATGTTAAATCGCGGAAAGTTTCTATACTATCAATAATCTGTATGCAATGGTCATAAACATCACTTAAATATAAATTGGTGTCTTTAGAAATCAATCCATCCTCCTCTTTATTTAACTTACCTATAGCTTCTCGCAATGGATATACCGACTTTCTTAACAAGATTAATTCTCGTTTTAAGGATTGAATGGCTTTATGGTCATTTTTTGTTGGATTATCATGTATTTCATCTTCTAACGACTCAATTCTATCACTTATCTTTTCTAAAGTATAATAATAACTATCTACAATAGAATCTATCATTCGGTAAAAGAGATAATCGATATTAGACTGCCTTAATTTTGATTCTTCATTACTCAATCGCTCCCTAAGAGCATCAAACACATCGCCATCTTTTTCCTGAAAGGTTAAAACGAAGTCTTTACCTAATATAATACTGATTTGTTCAAAATGACTTCCTTCTGTTTCTGAGGAGCAAAACATCTTGGCTATAAAAAAGATGTATCCATCTTGCTTTTCGGCCTTTGGTCGATGGTCAGTATTTAAAATATCTTCTAAAACCAAATGGTGAATATTGTATTTTTCACCTATTGCCTTAATATGTTCTACATTATGAAGCCCAACCACATTAATCCATTGGTTATTGGATGAATTAATTGCCGAAAAGATTTCCTGACTATTTGGGCTTATTACCTTCTTATAATCCGTTTTTGAGTAATCAATAAGTTCAATCGATGAATTTTCTGTTAAAATTTCTCCATGAAAGTCTAAATTACCAGGAGGTAACCCCTTTTTTTTTGAAAACTTATTTTTTGGTGGATTCTTCTTCAATTATTTCTGTTTTAATAAATCATTTTTATAAACAATAGTCCGATAAGGAAAAGGAATCTCTATTTCATTTTTATCAAACTGTTCTTTTACAGATTTTAACAAATCGCATTTTAAAATAAATGCATTATCATTACCAAAACACCATACATAAGCTTTTAGGCGAACCGAAAAATCAGTGAGGTCTACTACCCTAACAACAACTTTTGGCTCATTTGCTTTTTTGGCTTCCGGTGTTCTATGATCAATAAAGAATGGGTGCTTCATAGCCTCTTGCTGTATTATTTCTATAGCTTTATTAATATCAGAATCGTAACTAATACTAAATTCAATATTTTGACGAATAAGTTCATCAATGATATCGCTATTGGTAATTATATCCTCACTTATTATACTATTCGGAACAACTATTCTTCTGTTTTCATAATCTTTTATAGCAGTATGACGAAGTGTGATTTCTTCTACCACGCCTTTTCTCTCCGAAAATTCTATAGTATCACCTACCCTAAATGGTTTAAATATTAAAATAAAAATACCACTTACAATATTTGAAAATGCCTTTTGGGCAGCAAAACCAAGTATAGCAGCAAAAACACCTGCTCCTGCAAAAAGAGCCGTACCTAATGATTTAAAAAATGGAATTTTATAAAAGATAAACGAAATTGCTATAGAAAAAATAATAAAACTTAACGAGTTTTTTAAGAAAGAATAATTGGTTGGATCTACTTTTATTCGCTCAGAATATTTATTAATTGCTACTTGAGCTATCTTTCTAATAATAGTAGAAACAATAAAAGCAACGAATATGGTTCCAAAAATTAAAATAGCGTGACGAAGGTAAACAGAATCAATTTCGGCTATATAATTTTCCAATTTATGCATTATTTTAATTTTTAGTAAAGGTATTAAGTTTTAATCAAAGTAACATAAATATTATTTTTAAGCTATAAAACATCAGTATTTTTCGATAAAGCAGCCTATTTAGTGTATATGATTTTTTTTAAAAAAAATGTTTTTTATTTTAATTTAAAATTTATATTTGAACCCGTTAATAACAAGGTATTTATGAAAAAAATTGTAGTTAAGTATTCAAAGCTATCTGCCGACTTTAAAAAAGCGGTTAGAGAAAAGCTAGAAAATGAAGATGTTAAATTTTTTAGCTTCCCTTATCAAGGTAATATGGAGGAAGGTTTTCTAATGGAAGGTTTAACCATAGATGGCGAAGCTGTAAATTATCTTGTTATCCTTGATACCGAGAAAAAAACCAAATACAAACCAACTGAAGATGATGACGATGAAGATGATGATTTGGATGATTTAGCCGCTGTTGCAGATGATATCCCTGGAGTTGATGTAGATGACGACTTTAAAGATGAAGAAGTGGATGATGTAGATGTGGACGATGCTGACGACTTTGATGATGATGAAGACGTTGATGATGTTGCCGAAGAAGAATTTGACGACGATGACGATAAATAAAGATAAAAAAAAGCCGCTTAAAGCGGCTTTTTTATTACTGTTTTATTTTCTCCTCCAACCATTTCAAATAGTCTAATTCATGATGGAACGACTTCTTGTTTTTGATTCCTAATAAGTGAGTTTCTATTTCTTTTAATAACTTTCTAAGTTCTAATTTACTCTTTACCTCTACTACCTTTGCTAAACCCTTAACAAAGGAAGAATCGTACAAACTCAACAATCTATTTTTCTTTAAAAAATTATAATGATTTGGGAAAACATTATCAATATAATCGTAATGCCCCAACTCTAAATGAACTAGTAAATTAAATATCATCGTTGTTCCAATAATATCAACCCTCAGTTGTTTCTGGTTATTTATAATTCTATTTATAAAAACTAATGCCTCTTTATAATCTTTACAATGAAAATTGATAACCACACAATAATAATTCAATAACAATTTTACTTCTTCTGTCATTAAATCATTACCTAAAACAGCATCTGAACTTACTAAGTGCTTAACTGATTGGTAGGTTTTATTTTGTATAGAAGAATTTAATAAGAAAAGTAAAATCCTAGAATTGTAATATGCATTAGTGTATTCTTCTTTAAATACCATACTAGTAACCGTTTTATAAGTAGCATCATAAAGTTCAAAATTTTCTGACTGTAAGGCATTTAACATCACATTATTACTTGATCCAAGAAAGAATATCGGGTTCTCTTCAATAAAAATATGGCTGTTCTCCTTTATAAATTTTTGTAACTCTTGGTGATAATTGTTTGATGCAGAATAGTCTCCTTTTAATCTAGATAGTGCTGCATTTAGAATATAAAAATCATACGCAGCCTTTTTTGATTTAGCATTTTTAACATCAACCAATAAATCCCTACCCATAATAGAATTTATTCTATTCAAATCTTCATCATCTCTTATTTCATCAGATTCTCGTATAATAGCCGTAACCTCATTAATAATTTTTTTATACTCGAGAGCATTAAAGTAACTGTCCATTATCTTAAATCTAATATCTTCACTATAATTCAACACCTTGGGCACTTTCATAGAGCCTGATGTTATAATTCTTCTTTCCCAATAGTAGAGTTCCTCTAACATTAAATGATACTCATATTTTTCGGCCAATACTTTTGCTTGATTAATTAGCTTAATAGCCATTTTAAATTGTCCTTTCCAAAACATCAATTCAATATCAATTAAGAAATTTTTGAGTCGAATATTTACTTTGTAATTAGAATTAATTGACCTCAGTTCTTTTAGAATAAAATTCTGCAAGTAGTTTTTCGTAAACCCAAGATGTTTTATAAATGGTTTATCTTTATTTTCGGCAATTATTTTCTGCTCATCATACTTATCTTGAGCTATAATTGCGTAATATAGTTCTAGAAAATTCTTATCTCCCTCTGTTTTTTCTGCAGCTAAAATAATTGCTCTTTTTTCGCCTTTGTTTAGCGATTTTAGTAATTGATGTAATTCTTGCGACATTTTAAACTATTATTATAATTTATAAAGCTAATTATTATTTTATACCATAAAACATAATTTGTATGATTTTATACAAATATGATAATCAAGAATATTCAACATTATAAACAAAAAACATATTTAATTACCTGAATTTAAATATTATAAACATTTTTAAATAAGTAGCTAATAAACTTAATTACAATCAACTACGTCGGAAGAATTATTTTATTTATAACTCTAATTATTAAATAAATGTATGCCCTAATTTTTTGACTTTTTTATCGACTGTTTCTGATTGAAAAACCTGTTGGTCACTGAATAGTAACACAAAATTTAATACTCAGATTTATTTTCCCCATTCTTTTTCTAATTACTAACTTTACTTTGTGAAAACAGTTGATTACATTATAGTAGGGCAAGGATTAGCAGGATCGGTATTGGCTTATACCCTGATGCAGAAAAACCAAAGAGTTGTTGTTGTTGATGAAGAAAAAGAAAATACTTCATCGAAGGTGGCTGCAGGATTATGTAATCCTGTTGTTTTTAAACGGTTGACTAAAAGTTGGATGATAGATGAATTAATGCCGACAGCATTAAATTTTTACAAACAGCAAGAGGACTTGTTGAAGGATAAATTTTATGTGGAATTACCCATTTACAAACTTTTTGTTGGGGAAGAAGAGCGGGGTTTTTGGCAACAAAAACGCAATGAACCTGATTTATTGGAATGGATAAATAATAAAATTGAATTTCCTTTTGACCCCAAATGGGTTGATTATCAATTTGGAGCATCACATACTTTACAATCGGGTTTTTTGCAAACAGCAAAATGGTTAGAGGCATTTAAAAACTACCTAAAGAGTGAAGATGCTTTTGTAGGGGGAAAATTTGATTTTGACTCCATTATTTTCGAAGAAGAAGCTGTTGTTTGGAAAAATTTCAGAGCTAAAAAAATCATTTTTTGTGAAGGATATCAAACCATCCATAACCCCTATTTTAATTGGTTACCTTTTAAACTTACCAAAGGCGAGGTGCTGACTTTAACCTTTAAAAATTTAGAGTTAAAAGGCGTCATTAATAAAGGTATGTTTATACTTCCTTACAACAATCATTATAAACTTGGTGCAACTTACGATTGGGATAATTTAAATGAAGAAACTACCGAAAAAGGTAAAAATGAATTACTGAAAAAGGCTTCGAACTTTATTCGTGATGAATTAAACGTGGTTGACCACAAAGCTGGAATTCGACCAACGGTTTTAGACAGGCGTCCACTTTTAGGTATTCACCCTAAACACAAACAATTGGCTGTTTTTAATGGAATGGGTACAAAAGGAGTAATGATTGCTCCATATTTTGCGAAAGTATTTACTGAGTTTTTAATTGGAAATAAACCACTCTCAAAAGAAGTTGATATTAATAGATTTATTGATTAATATTCCCCTAAAGATAACAAAACTAACGTACAAGCGACTTCTGTTTCAATTCCTTTTTCCTGAGCTAGCTTCTCTAATTCTGGGTTTTCAGTTCCTGGATTAAAAATAATGCGTTTGGGATTGATTTGATTTAAGATGTAATCGTAATAAACAGGTTGGTTTTGTGGCCCAACGTATAAAGTAACAGTATCAACGTTTTCTACAATAGGATTATTTACTAAAATTTCTACATCATCGATTTTACCAGCTCTTAACCCAACAGGTATAACCTCATGACCGTGTTTTTTTAATTTTACTGTAGCTTTATAAGCGTATCGTTCAGGATTTGAACTAGCGCCCAATATCAATGTCTTTTTTTTCATCTTATTAAAAAAAAGCCCCGCATTTGCGAGGCTTGTTATTTTATTTATCTGATATTAGTGTGGCAGAGAAAAATTCTCGGTTCATTCGAGCAATGTTTTCCAAAGAAATTCCTTTCGGACACTCTACTTCACAAGCTCCAGTGTTGGTGCAGTTTCCGAAACCTTCCTCATCCATTTGTCTAACCATGTTCTGAACCCTAGCTTCTGCTTCAACTCTACCTTGAGGTAATAAAGCGTATTGCGAAACTTTTGCTCCCACAAATAACATAGCAGAGCCATTTTTACAAGTTGCAACACAAGCTCCACAGCCAATACAAGCTGCTGCTTCAAAAGCTTTATCGGCATCAGGTTTTGGAACTGGAGTAGCATTTGCGTCAATAGTATTTCCTGAAGTATTTACAGAAACAAATCCTCCTGCTTGTTGTATTCTATCAAAAGAACTTCTATCAACAACTAAATCTTTAATTACTGGAAAAGCAACCGAACGCCATGGTTCAACATAAATCGTGTCTCCGTCATTAAACATACGCATGTGTAACTGACAAGTTGTTATTCCAGTATCTGGTCCGTGAGCTCTACCATTAATGTATAATGAACACATTCCACAAATCCCTTCTCTGCAGTCATGATCAAAAGCAATAGGTTCTTTTCGTTCGTTAACCAATTGCTCATTTAATTGGTCTAACATTTCCAAAAATGAACTCGCAGTAGAAACATTATCTAGTTTATAAGTTTCCATGCTCCCTGATGCTTTAGCATTTTTCTGACGCCAAATTTTTAGGGTGATGTTTATATTTTTTGCTGCACTCATATTTTTTTATTTAAAAGTCTTTAGCCTATTTATAATTTCTAGCTGCAATTTTAATTACTTCATAATTTAACTCTTCTTTATGAAGTTCTTCTTTAGAGATGTCCTCACCTTTGTATTCCCAAGCTCCAACAAATTTAAAATTAACATCGTCTCTTAATGTTTCGCCTTCCGCGTCTTGGTATTCTTCTCTAAAGTGACCTCCGCAAGATTCGTTACGTTGAAGTGCATCTTGAGCCATTAATTGACCTAATTCCATGAAATCAGCTACTCGCAATGCTTTTTCCAACTCTTGATTTAATTCGTCTGCACTTCCTGGAACAAATACATCTTTGTAAAATTCTTCTTTCAATTTTGCAATTTCCTCAATAGCTTCCTTAAGGTGAGCTTCTTTTCTTCCCATTCCTACTTTGTTCCACATAATTAAACCTAAACGTTTGTGGAAATGATCAACTGTTTTTGTTCCATTATTTTTTAAGAATTTATCAATAGTAGCTTTTACTCTGCTTTCTGCTTCAGCAAACTCTGGTAAGTCGGTAGAAATTTTTCCAGTTCTAATATCGTCAGCTAAATAGTTAGAGATAGTGTAAGGCAATACAAAATAACCATCAGCCAATCCTTGCATTAATGCAGATGCTCCTAAACGGTTTGCGCCGTGGTCAGAGAAGTTTGCTTCACCCGCAACAAAACAACCTGGAATAGTAGATTGTAGGTTGTAATCAACCCAAACACCACCCATGGTATAATGAACAGCAGGATATATTTTCATTGGTGTTTCATAAGGGTTTTCGTCGGTAATTTTTTGGTACATAGTAAACAAGTTACCGTATTTTTCTTCCAACCATTTTTTACCTAAAGTAGTAATTTCTTCTGGGGTTGGATTATGATTTCCTTTAGCATAGGCAGTTTGTTTCCCCTTCATTTGAATCTCTGTAGAGAAATCCAAGTAAACACCTTCGTTAGTATCGTTAGCTTCAATTCCATAGCCAGCATCACAACGCTCTTTTGCAGCTCTAGAAGCAACATCACGAGGAACTAAGTTTCCAAATGCAGGATAACGTCTCTCCAAGTAATAATCTCTATCTTCTTCTTTAATTTGAGTTGGTTTTAACTTACCTGCTCTAATTGCTTCTGCGTCTTCTTTCTTTTTCGGAACCCAAATACGACCAGAGTTACGAAGAGATTCTGACATCAGCGTTAATTTAGATTGGTTGGTTCCATGAACAGGGATGCAAGTTGGGTGAATTTGAACATAACAAGGATTTGCAAATAAAGCTCCTTGTTTATGTATTTTCCAAGCAGCAGTTACGTTACTTCCCATTGCATTGGTAGAAAGGAAATATACATTTCCATAACCACCAGAAGCAATAACTACAGCATGAGCTGAATGTCTTTCAATTTCTCCTGTAATTAAGTTACGAGCAATAATTCCTCGTGCCTTTCCATCAACTTTTACCAAGTCTAACATTTCGTGACGATTGTACATCTTAACACGACCTAAACCAATTTGACGAGATAATGCTGAATAAGCACCTAATAATAACTGTTGTCCTGTTTGTCCAGCAGCATAAAACGTACGTTGAACCTGAGTTCCACCAAATGAGCGGTTGTCTAATAACCCTCCATATTCTCTTGCAAAAGGCACACCTTGTGCAACACATTGGTCGATAATATTACCCGAAACTTCAGCTAAACGATGAACGTTTGCTTCACGAGCTCTATAATCGCCACCTTTGATGGTGTCATAAAATAAACGATAAACGCTATCACCATCATTTTGGTAATTTTTTGCAGCATTAATACCTCCTTGAGCAGCAATAGAGTGTGCACGACGAGGAGAATCTTGAAAACAAAATGCTTTTACATTATAGCCCATTTCACCAAGTGAAGCTGCTGCTGAAGCTCCAGCTAAACCAGTTCCTACAACAATTACGTCAATTTTTGGGCGGTTGTTTGGAGCAACCAATTTTAAGTGGTTTTTATATTTAGTCCATTTCTCTGCTAAAGGACCTTCTGGTATTCTTGAATCTAATTTTGACATGTTTAAAATAGATTAATGCGCGTTATTGATAAAATGATGAAAAAGTGCAATAAAAATAAATCCAACAGGGATAGCAATCGCATAAAGGGTTCCTAACTTTTTAATGGTAGGAGTGTATTTGTTGTGATTAAAACCTACCGACTGAAAAGCCGATTGAAATCCGTGTAATAAATGCAATGATAAAAACACAAAAGACAATACATAAATACCAACTCTAATAGGGTCTGCAAATTTGTGTACTAATTCTTCATAAAAACGAACTTCTCCATTAGCATTTAATCCACTCATATTGCCTTCAATAAATTTGGTTTTAATTTCTGGAATCCAAAAATCATAAAAGTGTAACCCTAAAAACAACATCACCATAATACCAGTGATAATCATGTTTCTGCTCATCCATGATGAATTTACCCCACCATTTGTTTTAGCATACTGAATAGGACGAGCTTGTTTGTTTTTCAATTCTAATGTTATACCCATAATTAAATGGAAAATAACACCAAACAACAAAACTGGTTGCATTAAATACTGAATTAATGGGTTGGTCCCCATAAAAAGTGAAGCAGTATTAAAAGCTTCAGCACTTATTACTGAAAGAAAATTGATAACAAAATGTTGTAGTAAAAACACCAACAAAAAGAAACCCGAAAGGGCCATCAAAACTTTTCTTCCTATTGAAGATTTTGAAAATCCTTGACTCATAATTTTATGATTAAATAATGTTTAAATTGAGAGAACAAATTTAGACATTGAAACCAATAAAACAACCGAATAAAAAGCAGATTTATTATTTAGAACGATTCTAAATAGAGATGTTTTTAGGCAAAACTCAATACAAAAAATGGAATCTACCTTTGTCAAAAATGTAGCGTTCACCATCGATAGTAATTTGTTGTCCTTGTTTAATTTTATCTAAATCATAAACATCGCTTGTTTTGGTATGAATAGAACCTTTTGTTATTCTTGCTAAATCGAGGTATTCGATATTTACTCTATTTTTTGAACCACAAACAATTATTCTAACTCGTTTTTTAATTCCATCCATGTGTTTATAATCACGCATACTCTCAAAGTTATCTGCCACCAAAATAATTTCTGCAGCAGCTTCATATTCTTGCTGAGCTAGCAGAATTGCTTCTATATCATTTTCTTGTCGCTCACCACCTCCCGAACCTTTGTTCATGCAGTTTGAAGCTGTTTGCATCACTGCATCCAAACCTTTGTTTGTTGTTCCATAAACTCCTCCAGTTTCCAGTGGTTTTTTCTTTCGTGAATCTTTGTTGTCGCCATCATTAAAAAACACAAAATATTTTGCTTCGTTGTTTCCAGTTTGTTGTTTTAACCAAACAAAAACCTGAGCAATGTAGGGCGACATACTCCCTGTAACATCGGTAACTACAGCAAATTTTTTCCACGATTGGTTTCGTTCAAAAGCATTAAGAACGGTGGAGTCTTTGTAAAGCGAATGGTCGTAAAAAAAATCGGGAGGAGGAATTTGTTTCACTTCATTTACTTTCCAAATGGTGTCGTGCACATAGCCAATTTTAGTATCCCAGCGAGTTTTTAATTCATAATTCAATTTATCTTTTGGATTTTCATTATCGCTCTGTTTAATTAAATTATCCACTACTTGCTGTAGGTATGAAGATTCTGCTGCCAAAGTTGTTGGTGAAGAGTTTGGTCGAAAAGTAAAAATGAATCCATGAAACATTGGATTACACTCTTCTCTTGAATTTCCATTTGTTTGACTAATTAAATCGAAATCCCATAACGGATTTTTAAACAAATCGGGCAACAATTTGTTTAGTTCTGTCAATCGGTTTAGGTTGAGTTGTTTTTGGTCGAAAGTTGGCGAAGTACGATATTTAGTATAAACCAATTCTATTTTAACCACCACTTGTTCTTCAAAATACTTGCGTTGCTCAGGGTTTAGAATAATTTCTTTGGCAAAAGGCATAGCAATAGCTAGCTGATTTGACTTTAGTTGATTTAAATCTACCACGCCAACTTCTTGAATTGGAGCGTCGATCAACTGTTGGAACTGATTAGCCAATAGGTTTTGGATAGAAAAAAGGAAAATCAAAAAACTAAAAAACCTCATCATGCATCAATTCGTTACTTTTGTAACAACGCGAAAGTAAAAATTATATTGAACTCTTGAAATTCAAAAAACACAATAGAAACCAAAATTTAGAAAAATCATCTTTTAACACAGCTAGGGATGAAAGAGCTAAAGATAGTGTTAAAGCAAAAAAGCATTTAGGTCAGCATTTTTTAACCGACCTAAGTATTGCCAAACAAATTGTGGATGCACTTACCTTACACGAAGGGTATAAACATGTTTTGGAAATTGGTCCAGGAATGGGCGTGTTAACACAGTATTTAAAAGATGATGCTCGTTTTATTACCCATGCCATTGATATAGATTTTGAATCGATTACCTATTTAAAAAACCACTTCCCAACATTAGAAAAAAACATTCTTTATGGCGATTTTTTGCAGATGGATTTAGGATTAATTACCAACAATAAACCTTTTGCTGTTATTGGAAATTTCCCATACAATATTTCTACCGAGATTTTATTTAAAGTGCTTGACAACAAAAATCAAATTCCAGAAGTTGTTGGAATGTTTCAGAAGGAAGTTGCCGAACGCATTGCTGCAAAACCAGGAAGTAAAACTTATGGAATAACCAGTGTTTTGCTACAAGCTTTTTACACTATCGAATACCTCTTTACCGTTCACGAAAACGTATTTAACCCTCCGCCAAAAGTAAAGTCGGGTGTAATACGTTTAACCAGAAACAAAACACAAACGTTAAATTGTAGTGAGTCGTTTTTTAAAACGGTGGTAAAAACGGCATTTAATCAACGACGAAAGATGTTGAGTAATTCGCTTAAACCATATATAAACGACGAAATTAAAACTCACGAAGTTTTTAATCTCCGACCTGAACAGCTTTCTGTTGAGCAGTTTGTTGAATTAACCAACATGTTGCAAGAGTCAAAGAGTTAACTTTTGCTTTACATCTCTTTACTATAAATTAGTAACTTCGCAACATTCTAGATTTTACAAATCATGCAATTCGAATTAACCAAACAATTTTTAGACGAACTTAATCTTGCTGTTGAAAGCAAGAATGAAGCTAATGTATTGGCTTTAATCGAACCACTTCGTCCGGTTGATATTGCAGAAATTATTAATGAACAAGATTTAGAGGAAGCCATTGCGTTTTACGTGTTTTTGTCAGAAGAACAAGCTGCCGATGTGCTTATTGAGTTGGATGAAGATGTTCGAGAACGATTTTTAAAATCACTTTCATCAGAACAAATTGCCAAGCAGTTTATCGACAACATGGATTCGGATGATGCTGCCGATTTACTTGCTGAACTTCCTACTGAAAAGAAAAATGAAGTAATATCTCACATTGAAGATATTGAACAAGCCAGCGACATTATCGACCTATTAAATTATCCTGAAGATACTGCGGGTGGTTTAATGGCAAAGGAGTTAGTAAAGGTCGATATCAATTGGGACATTAAAACCTGTATTAATGAACTTCGCCGACAAACCCAAGAAGTAGAAAATGTATATACGGTTTATGTGGTTGATGGCAATGACGTATTACAAGGAATAATCTCGCTGAAAAGATTATTATTAACACCTGACAACAAGAAAGTTAGAGACATCTACAACGATGATGTTATTTCTGTAAAAGCCGACTTAAACGATGAAGAAGTTGGGCAAATTATGGAAAAATACGATTTGGTTGTAGTTCCTGTAATTGACGAAATTGGTCGATTAATAGGTAGAATTACCATCGACGATATTGTGGATGTGATTAAGGAAGAAGCTGAAAAAGATTACCAATTGGCTTCTGGTATCTCCGAAAATGTAGAATATTCGGATAACATTTGGCTACAAACCAGAGCTCGTTTGCCATGGTTGTTGGTGGGTTTAATGGGCGGAATAGTTAGTTCAAATGTTATCGGTACTTACGAAGGTGAAATACAAATTCATCCCGAAATGGCTCTGTTTATACCATTAATTGCGGCAATGGGCGGAAATGTCGGGGTTCAATCGTCGGCATTGGTCGTACAAGGGTTAGCAAACAAATCACTTGGATTAGACGGTATTTGGAGTAAGGTTTTTAAAGAAATGTTAATTGGATTAACCAATGGCTTAGTTTGTTCAGGTTTATTGCTTTTATACAATATGTTTTTCCCCGATCAAATCAATTGGGCAATTACCTCAACAGTGAGCATTGCATTACTTTCTGTAATTATTTTTGCAGGAATTTTTGGAACGTTAATTCCTATTATGCTTCACAAATACAAAATTGACCCTGCTTTAGCAACAGGTCCGTTTATTACCACCACCAACGATATTTTCGGCATCTTTTTGTACTTCTACATTGGGCATTTGTTGTACGCTGTTTTATAGAAAGAATTAAAACAAACTATCTCTTCAAAAAAAGAAACGTCTTGCTTTCGCTATCATAAGTAAGATTTAAAAAGTACGTACCCGTTGATAATGATTGAACATTAAATTTTAAATAGTTTAATCCGTTTGAAAACGAGTTGTAATCATCTGTAAAAACTATCTTGCCATTGATATCTGTAACACTAACCTTTAGTGGGATGTTGGTTTTGGTTAACGAAAGTTGAGCAATTAAATAATCGGTTGTTGGGTTGGGGTAAACTCCCAACAAAACCAATTGTTCTTCGTTTTCGGCTAATCCAACTGAATAACTTATTGGTGCAAGAGGTGATTGTATGCAGCTGTATCCGTTTCCTTGAGAAGGCAAAGAGGCTTGTCGTAAAAATCGCTCGTTGTTGTTTACGTAAAAGGCGTTGCCCAGATTCTCGTTATTATTAATGGTAGCAACATCAACAAAATACCAATCGGCTTGTGTTCGTTGTTTGTTCACATCTAAAATAAGATAACCTTTTTGTGTTAAATCAATCCATTTCATGTGCGAATTTGAGGATTGAATTAAACCTGCCCCAACCGAAAAAGGAAACCCTGGAGAAGTTATACTGGTTACAACAAATTCTACTCCAGCAGAATTTGCGCCAGTTGAAGGATTATAACCGCTAATTGGAATATCATTTGCCCAAGAGGTATGAATATCACCTGTGAGTACTACCACATTTTTTACATTATTAATTAAAATATCATTAAGTAACTTATTTCTCTCCGCAGGATATCCATCCCATTGGTCAGTATTTACTGGTATACCTGCAATTTTTAAAGGAGCAATCATTACTTGCTGACCAATAATATTCCATCGAGCAGTACTGTTGATTAACTCATTTTTCAGCCAATTGTATTGTGTGTTGCCCAATAAAGTTCTTGTGGCGCTGTTCAGCAAAGGAGAAGTTGTACCTACTTGTTCTTCTCTACCTTCCAATCGTGTATCGAGCATGTATAAATTAAACAAATCGCCGTAAGAAATTTTTCGATAGATAGAACTGTCTGCACCACCTTTCTCACGCATGGGCATCCACTCAAAATACGCTTGTTTGGCGTTACTTTTTCTAGAATGCCAATTTCCTTCAGTATTTGGGTCGTGGTTTTCAGCACCATCAATATATGAGTCGTTAGCCGATTCATGGTCGTCCCATGTGGTTATAAAGGGGTATTGTTGGTGTAAACGCATCAAATCTTCATCTAAACGGTAGTGTGAGTATCTTAATCTATAATCGTCGAGTGAAATGATTTCATTAGTCGGTTCAACCGCCCGTCCCGAAATGTTGGCACTATAGCCACCTGTTTCGTATTCATAAATGTAGTCGCCCAAATGAAAAACAGCATCAATATCGTTTCGCTGAGTAATTTTTCTATACGAATTGAAATAGCCGTGTTCGTAATTAGAACATGAAACCACTGCAAATCTGAGGCTATCCACATCACCAACAGGAGCAGTTTTAGTTCTTCCTCTTACTGAATAAGAACCCATTGCATTAAAATCATAATAGTAACAAGTGTTTGGATTAAGCCCCATGGCATCAACTTTTACCGTAAAATCTTTCAGGTAATCGGTTTGAGTTGTTCCACTTGCCACAATATTGATCATGGCTGTGTCGGTAGCAATTCTCCAAGTTACATCAATTGGGTCAAAATCGAGCGTATCAAGTGTTACTCTTGTCCAAATAATTACTGCATTTGGTAATGGATCTCCCGATGCTACTCCATGGTAAAACGGTTTTAAATCGTTATTCACTCGACCACGAGGATTATAATGCTGTTGTGCAAAAAGTGTATTCGCAAAAAAAATGGTTAGCAGGGAGATGATTAGTTTGTTCATGATTAGTTAATAATTAGTTTTTCAGTGAAATTCTTTTTGCCTGAATTTAAATTGATAATGTAAACTCCACTGGCTAGATTGAGGTTTAGTGAATTCATTTTGCCCACAATTAATTTTTTTTCCAACACTTTTTTGCCTGTTAAAGCATAAATTTCAACAGTGGAAGTTTCTGTAAAGTGGGTTAAATCGATTTTCAAGTGTTTACTTGTTGGGTTTGGGAAAAATTTAAATTCTTGTTTTTTGTTTATTGAGCTAACATTAGTAGGCTCATCTAAATGATAAGTAATGTGAAGAACTGGAGCTTTGTTAATGTCTCCGTCGTATGCTTCAGCAGTTCTTGTTCCTGAACCTTCAATTAAAAATGCCATTGAGTTAGATGAGTTCCAGTTTCCTTGATTAACTATCTCTTGTACAATGGTGGCAAGATTTGGAGTTTGTTGATTCACTCCAGCCTGCCCAACGGTATTCCATGCTGCAATATTCCATGTTACCGAATTGGTTGTTTTTGTTCTTGCCGAAATATTGTTAGGCAAATTATAGAACGGAGTTGCATTAAAATTTTTCTCACCATAAACAATAGAAATAGCTGAAGAAGAAGTTGATTCATCAACAGCAAATTGGATGTAAGCATTATCAATGATTGCACCTTGAGGCACATTTACCTGTTGAAAACGAATACCTATCCATTGATTAGCATCAGAAACTGGCCAAATATTATCTTCCACTGATATTTCTAAGTCAGAACTGGTAATATCCATTGAACCGTCTGATTTATCCTCTTCAGCATCGTCGTTACTGGCAGAAACCTGATTAGATATTGTAATAATGCCCGAATAGATGTTTATTTCATCCAAATCGTAATAACCATCATTATCAAAAGCTACAGCTTTAATTGTTGTAATTGCATTGTTTGGAACGGTATAAGAAGTTTGCCATGGAGCACTAAAATCAGTGTCAAACAAAATTCCGTTGATGAAAAATTGAACATAATCAATTGAACCATTTGCATCAGAAGCACTCGCCTCAATGGTAATGTTTTGGGAACTAGAATAATAAGTATTGTTTGTTGGAGAAATCACA
Source organism: uncultured Vicingus sp. (assembly GCA_964398455.1). Classification (GTDB taxonomy): domain Bacteria; phylum Bacteroidota; class Bacteroidia; order Flavobacteriales_E; family Vicingaceae; genus Vicingus. The sequence continues at coordinate 95,573 of CAYNMR010000012.1, forward strand.
TTTACATTTGGTAACCCTAAAAATGCAGGGTTTTCAATAATCACAACATCACCATTTGACGGACTCCATACATTAATATTTGAGGGCATTGCAAAAGGATTGGCATCATTTACATTTCCAACACTAGCAACATTATCTGTTCCAATGGTTCTAATTTCTATTCGCTCTTTTGAAAGATGTATCCAATGAAAAGAGTTAAACATAGCACTGTTTCTTGTCCAATCTTTGTCGTCATCGTTGGTTCTTAGTGGAGCTCCCCAACATCCTTCACCAATGTAAACTGTTCCGTTGATAGAATCTTTAACAAAACCTTCATCACTTCCACCAGCCGAACTAGGTTTAACAGGCCAAGTAGTTTTCACAGTGTGAGCATCGCATTCTACCACAACATTCATTTTATAGTCGAAAAAAGGTTGTGCCCAGTTTAAGTATTGGTCATTTCCTTCACTTTTACTGCTTACATGCGGACGCATCGGTTTATGATATTGAGCTAAACGCCAAATGGTATTCTGGTAATTGGTTTGTAAATCGTTTACCAACCATGAAGTTTGAGCTCCACTAATTGCTGACTCTGTATTTAATGTATAAATTCGAGCCATATCTCCACCAACAGTAAGTGCATATTGAGTGTTTGGATCAATTACATCAAACATTTTATAAATATCATCGTTGCTCCATTCGTGGTTTCCTCGTGTTGGAATAATTGGGTACATTCTTCCGTCAGCAGAAGTGGTAAGTTGCCAATCTTCAAACCATTCTTGCCATTCGTTATCTAGGTTTAAATCTGTCATATCGCCACCAAACATGATAAAATGAGGTCTGATTTTACTAACTAATTTATTTGCATTTTGTCGAGCAGTAGGATTCGTTCTGCTATCTCCACCTGCAATTACAGAAAGAGGTATATTACTATTATTAGGTAGAGTCTTAAACCAAAATCTATTGCTAGTACCATCAGAATCTTTTATCACAAAGTAGTAATTGGTGTTGGGTTGTAAACCAGTTAATCGAGCAAAATTGTGGTTCATGCTTTTGTAATTTTCGGTCCTATCAACAGTTTTTTGGAACGCATAAGCACTCCAATTGGTTCCGTGGTCAACCACGTCGTAATAAACCACAGGGCTTGTTCCTGAAATTTGATTCCAACCAACAACAATTGAAGTTGAAGGGTCAGTTCTGTAAACTAATCTATATTTATCTGTGGCAGCATTTACAAAGGAATATATTAATAATGCAGCAAAAAAAAGTGTAGTTTTTTTCATAGTTTCTTTGGTTTAATTTTTCAACTCCAAAGAAATTAGTTCAATATGTCCTTGCTGCTAAATAGATTTTAAGTAAAAATTATGATTTCAACTGGTTTTACTGAAACTTCATAATCTAAAGTTAACAGGGTGTTAATACAGATGAAAATTTAAAAGTAGAATCTTGCTTTGTAATTAACTGATTTTACGATGAATCGAATTATCTCCATTTCTTGTTTCTTAATGTTGATAGCGAGAGCCTATCAACACTTTTTTTCGGACAGCCCAATAAGAGGTTTGTTATACAGTCCGTTTATCATGAAGCCCTTTTTATCGTTAACAGGCGTTTCATTTGATTCGTACATTAACCATCCTTTGCTCGATGAGCGAATTACTTTGTCGTTGAAGTTAATAGGATTATTGTTATTCTTTTTGGGTTTATCTTTCTTGTGGATTGGTCTTTTTCCTGACAATATAAAACAAGTGGTAATTTATTTTTCATGCCTGTTACTCATGCTTATTTCTTTTGCATATTATAAAGATAAATCGTTTAGCATTGGTCAGTTTTTTGAATATGCTGCACAAATGTTTTTGCCTCTTTATTTTCTTGTAAGCGAGCTTTGGAAATCACTCTTTTTAAAAAGTTGTATAGCTATTACCTTTTTTTCGCATGGTCTTTATGCTATTGGTTACTATCCTATTCCAGGAAATTTCATGCAAATGATAATTATTGCTTTAAAATGCAGTAACGAAAACGCTTTAACGATTTTGTACGTTGCTGGAATTTTAGACTTTGTATTTGCAATAGGTGTTTTTATTCCTAAACTAAGTAGAGGTTTTCTGTTTTACGGACTCTTTTGGGGCTTCTTAACTACGTTCGCAAGGCTCTACACCAATTTTCACATCGAATTTGGTTTAGCTAACTTTTCTTATTGGACAATGGAATTTCTAGTAAGAATACCTCATTTTGCTATTCCACTTGTGTTGCTAATGAGTTTAAGAAAAAGCAAAATAACTAATTAGTTATTTTGCTTCAATCCATTTCAGAATCTCTTCATCGTTGGGTAACATTTTTGGATGAACCACTTTAACTAAAAATCCGTTTTCGTCGAGCAAGTATTTTTGAAAATTCCAAAGCACTTCAGAATCTTCTAATCCGTTTTTAGCTTGTTGGGTTAAGAATTGATAAACTTCATGCATGTCGTCGCCTTTTACGGATATTTTACCCATCATTGGAAATGAAACGCCAAAATTCTTTTTGCAGAAATCGGCAATTTGTTCGTTACTTCCAGGCTCTTGTGCTCCAAAGTTGTTGGCAGGAAAACCAATGATAATAAAGTTGTTGTTTTTGTATTTTTCGTAAACAGCTTGTAATTGTTCATATTGTGGGGTTAAACCACATTCCGAAGCAGTGTTTACCACCATTATTTTTTTGCCTTTTAATTTGCTAAAATCAAATTCATTACCATAAAGGTCAAGTACTTTAAATTGATGAATGCTTTGTTTCATGTTTTGAGCAATTAATGTGTTAGATAAAATTACAAATAGGATGAATAAATTTCTCAT
>CAYNMR010000013.1:0-93502 GCA_964398455.1 uncultured Vicingus sp.
AGTAGTTAAATGTTCCACTCGCTGTTGGTGTGCCACTTATCGTAATGGTGTTGCCAGCAAATCCTGCTGACACCCCTGCTGGTAAACCTGTTGCTGCTCCTATGCCTGTTGCTCCTGTTGTTGTATGGGAAATATTAGTAATTGCTGTGTTAATACAAACAGTTGGGGATGAAGATGCTGGAGTAACCGTATTATTAGGATTAACAGTAATAGTACCCGTAGCATTTACTGTTCCACAGCCTCCTGTTAATGGTATAGAGTAGTTAAATGTTCCACTTGCTGTTGGTGTGCCGCTTATGGTAATAGTGTTACCAGCGAATCCTGCTGATACACCTGCTGGTAAACCTGAAGCAGCTCCTATGCTTGTTGCTCCTGAAGTAGTATGTGTAATGTTTGTAATAGCATTATTTATACATACTGTTGGTGAAGATGATGCAGCTGAAGCAGTCATTAATGGATTTATCGTAATTGTTGCAATTCCTTCAACACCACAAGGCATTGTTCCAAGCGTGTAAGTAATTGTATGTGTACCTGCTGGAGCTGTGTTTGAATTTACAACGCCAGTAGTTGTGTTTAATGAAGCTCCTAATGTAGGAGAGCTGTAAACTCCTCCTGCATCAGCAACTAATGTTGGAGATATGTTTCCTGAATTTATACATACCGTAGCATAATCTAAACTTGTAAATGAGTATGGAGCAGTTACTGTAATTGTTTTAGTAGAAGAACCTGTGCAACCATATTCATCATCCCAACTGTATGTAACTTGATAACTACCTGGTCCAGCAACAGCAGGATCGAAATAAGTTAAACCATCAGTAGTTGTCAAGCTTATTGATCCTACAGGAGCATTTGATGTCCATGTAGCTATTCCATCAGGGTAAAAAGGTCCGAATCGTTGGCAGTTTCCATTTCCTGAATTACTGGTGCCAGAACCGTGTATTATAGCACTATTTCCAGCATTGTTAACTTGCCAAGGTATATTTCCAGATGTATTACATAGTTCTAAATAATAAGGAGTTGTTGCACTTAGCCATCCACCATAAACAGTGTATGTGGTACTATTTGGTATAGTATTAGCAAAAATGGCTGTTCCAGAACCTAAAGTGGCTGTTCCTCCAGAATATATCCATATTTGATCATTACCATCTACATTTCCAGTTACAACAAAGTTAAAGGATGGACTAATATAATTTCCTGAAACAACAGTGTCGTCAGCTGCAAGATATATCCAATCATCTGTACACGACATGGTAGAAGGGAATGGGGTAATTTCTGTATATGGCGAGACATTAATTTCTGCATGATAATCTACTGTTCCACAAACTGGAGCTGCTACATCAACATCAATATCAAAATCACACAACGAATTTGCTCCTCCAGCATTATCACCATCAACCATGATATAATAAGTAGTACCAGAAACACCAGTAAAATTAATGGATGAATTTGATGAGATGGCTTGTTGACATATTACACTTGAAAAAGCAGCGCAGTTACCCGTCATAATAGTAACATCAACACCATTTCCACTACCAAAACAAGATATATTTGTAATGTTTACAGTTGTTTGCCCACTATTTGGTGAAGTAAAAGTATACCAAACATTTCCTTCAGTATTTCCTTCACAATCTTGCCAATCGCTAGTTTCTATAGTTGCACAGTAATCTGTTCCTGGTACAGGAGCAGCGTTCACTGTCAAATTTTGTGGAGATGCACAATTGTCATTAGCAGGAGGAGTGCCTCCTGTAGATGTTGTAGTATAAGTGCCCGTACCGCCATTATAATCCCAAACTCTAATCCAAACAGTAGACCCAGGAGTTAATCCAGAAGCGGTAGCATAAGCATCTAAACCTGTTCCGCTATCATCATCACAACTTCTTAATGTTAATGTTGAACAGTTTGGACCTGAATAAATACCAACTACAGGATCGCCTGTAACAATTGCAGCATAAACAGTTACGTCACCATTTGCATCTACTACTGTAGTGTACCAAGCATCATAGGCTTGGGAGTTTCCTGGTCCACCAATTTGACCAGCTGTAATATCACTACCAACACTACTACAACCAACACCATTTTCTGTAGAAGGATTTGTTACACCAGAGTTTGTGAATACATTAGTAAGATTTATCGTGTTTGGTGCACAAGCATTTGGAAGTGGACCTGCAGCACAAGGGGTTGATGCTAATTGAGCATAAGCTTTTGTTAATGAAAAAAAGCTTAATAGAATGGCTGTGTATAATCTTAATTTCATTAGTTAGATTGTTTAATTAGTTCAATGTTTTTATTGTATTCAGACATGTTGTTATCACTTTTAAGAATTGATAAGAAGTAGCTTTGTTCTTTTTTAGAAATATTTAACACACCTTTTGAATTTACGTACTCAATAAATTCAGCTTTTTTAAAGTTGTATTTAGAATTGTTTTCATCAATTCTGTTATTTCTCTCAGAAGAAGATAGTGAATTGTCTTTTTCGATGACATTTCTTTCATCTTCTATAGCATACAATTCTTGAAGTAAAGATTGGTTTTTAATTTTCGAAGTATTTTCAATAGAACTAGAAGATAACTGTGGGGTTCTAGTTTTTGAATGATCAACACCTATGGTGTCAGTAACTGTATTCTGTGCTGCACTTGTTGAATGGTATGGTGCAGGTTGCTTAATTATTTTTTTATTTTGTGTAAAAGCAAAAGAAAACAAACTTAGATAGAAAGCTGTTAAAACTATATGTAGTTTCATAAATTATTAATTTAAAGTGTTTTGTGAAAAAAAACTAATTTAAAAGTAAAAGTATAATTTTTTTAACAATTATTCGTTGAAAAAATAAGACGTGAAAAATTATTGTAGGTTGCATACAACCTACAATAAAAAAATAGAGAAAGAATATTGATTTTACTTTTTTTTGGGATAATTACTTCTTTGAAGCTATTTTTTCAATAACCACAATCAAAAAAAATCCTATCAGCAGCATTATTGTTGCCATAAGTAATTGAGGATTTCCATCAAAATGTTGGGGCAACACATTTTCCTCTATATAAGGAACCACTTTTCCATGTGAGTTAATTCTAGTTTCTAGAACTTTCTTCCAAGGCCAAATTTTGTTTAACGAACCTACAAGAAATCCAGTTAACAGAGCTACAGTTAAATCGTGATATTTTTTAAACATCCAATTTAAGAATCTCGAAAAAGATAATAATCCAGTAATACATCCTGCTGCAAAAACAGCAATAATGGTTAGTTTAATATCTTTTAAAGAGGTAAGGATGAATTCATAAGAACCTAACAGAAGTAAAATGAAACTACCCGAAATTCCAGGTAAAATCATAGCGCAAATGGCAATTGCTCCAGATAAAAATATAAACCATAGTGCATCGGGAGAACTCATTGGGGGTAAAATAGTTATATAATAAGCAAATGCACTACCAATAATCAGTGAGATAATTTTAGCGAAATTCCATTGCTTAATTTTTTTGCCAACTAAATAAATACTAGAAATAATTAATCCAAAGAAGAAACTCCACAGAACAACGGTATGAAATTCCATCAAGTAGGTAATCAATTTTGCCAATGAAATTATACTGATAGCTATGCCTGAAAGCAGTGCTACAATGAAATTTCCATTGATGTGATTCCAAACCGCTTTAATTCCATCTTGTTTTAACACTTTTAGAGCATTAAAGTTTACTTTACTTATGGTTTCCAACAACTCTTCATAAATGCCAGAAATAAATGCAATAGTTCCTCCAGAAACGCCAGGAACAACGTCAGCTGCACCCATTGCAATTCCTTTTGCACCAATTAGTAAATAGTCTTTTAATGTTCTTTGCATAGTTTTAATTTTCAAATTCTTCAAAATACTTGTTTATCCCTCCTTCTAAAGAGTATAGTGATTGAGTATCCATTTTTTTCTTTAGCACGTTTATTATGGCTTTCGATTTTAATCCTTCAGTGCAACAAAAAATCACAGGTTTTTTTAAATCAATCAGTGTTAGATTATTCATCACTTCATCCATTGGAATATTAATTCCACCAATGTTGTAGCCTTCAAATTCATAATTTTCTCTGAGGTCAATTAGCTGAAAATCTTCGCCTTTTAAAATTTTCTGATTTAATTCTTGGGAAGAAATTTCCATCTACATGCTACTTAAATTCAGCGATAATTTCTTTTGGTAAATGTTCAAAAAAAGTATCGCCTCTTAAACCTAATCGAAGACATTCTAATGGAATAACTTCATTTGGAGCAATGTTTCCTAAGTTCACATTTGCACCAAATTGTTTAATAAACCATACTTGTTGCGATTTTATAGGAGATTCCCACAAAATATTTTCTATTTTAACGTTGCTTATAATTTTGTTTACCAAAGCAACGTGAGCAGTTCCGTTTGGTCGGTAAATACCTACATTTCCACTCTCTCTTGCCTCAGCAATAACCTTCCAAGAACCTGCTTTAAGTTCGTTTTGCATCATTTTAATCCATTTTGAAGGACTAATTAAAATACCTGCTTCCTTAGAACCAACTTCAGATAACACGGTAAAATCTTTTGCTAATGTAGAAATGTATTCGCATTTTTTGTCGTGAGGCAAAACAACAGAACCATCTGATACTTCGCAAGTGTTTAGTTGCAATTTATCGAGTAGTTTTCTGTAATCATCAAACATTCCCCTAACAATAAATGCTTCAAACAAAGTACCTCCAAGATAAACTTTTAGTCCTGCTTCTTTATAAATGGCAATTTTTTTCTCTAAATCTTTACTTACGTATGATGTTCCAAAACCAAGTTTAACTAAATCGGTTAAGTGAGCTGATGCATGTGTAAAATTTTCAGCTTCTCTCCAGCTTAATCCTTTATCCATCATCATGGTTAAACCGGTTTCTCTTGGTTGATTTTCCCTTTTAGGGACAAATGGTAATTCGAAATTCATGTTATTTTTTAAAATTTTCTATCGTTTGTAAAATGTCTGGGAAACTAGTGAATTCAGGATAATAATCGATAAAATCTTCTACCAATTGTGGTTGATTAGTAAGTGCCAATGTAAGTTGTTTGTTGGCTTCTTGAACTTTACCTTGTTTTAAAAGTAAAGCAGATTTTCGAGTTATAATTTGGTAGTTGTTGGGCTGTTTTTCTAAGCCTTGCTCCAGAATTTTCAATCCACTATCGAGGTTTTCCATGTTAAGGTATGCTTCAGATAGATCTAACCAAATTTCTTCGTTTTCATCATCTATCTCTAATACTTTATTAAAAGCTTCGATGGCTTCTTTGTAATTGGTTAAGTTACATAAAATATCACCATAGATGTACCAAAAATCAGCATTATTGGTTTCTAAATCAATTGCTTTTTGGATATAAAATGCTGCCACATGATTCTTTTTCTGGTATTCGCTAACTACTGCAATGCCAGCATAAGCATCAGCATAATAAGGATCAATGTTAATGGCTTTGTAATAATAATTTTCCGCATTTACGTAATCCTCCAATTTTTCGTAGCACTCACCAATGTAATAGAAAGTAGTTGAATCAGGCTCTTCAAAAGTTGATGCTTCTTTGAAAGTGGCAATAGCATCTTCATACTTTTCGAGCATTGCCAATGAATTTGCTTTATTGAAGTAAGCCGACGAAAAATCTTCTTTTATTGCCAAAGCATAATCATAAGCATCAATAGCTTTTTCATAAAGTTCAGCTTTGTTGTATGCTATTCCTAAGCTAAACCAAGCTAAGTAACTATAAGGATGTTCGTCAATAAAACTATTGAAGAACTCGATGCTGTTTTCGGTGTCGTTTTTCAGGTTGTAACAAAAAGAAATCTCATACAAAACAGTTTCATTCTCTGGGTTTTCTTGCAACAATTCTTTTAATATAATTAGTGCTTTGTCATATTGAGCAAGGTTTTCGTGCTCAAAAGCAATATTAAAGTAGATGTTAGCCTTTTCAGTCTTATCATCGATTATTTTTACTGCTTTGTAATAATTTTCAATGGCTTTTTGGTGTTGCCTAATTTGACTGTAAATGTTTGCTTTGTTTAAGAATATTTCAGGATTAAATGGCTCCATATTCTCCAAAGCGTTTAGAATTTCTAAACCTTTATTTGGTTGGTGATTGTCGATTAAATATTGTGCTTGTTTGATTTTTAAAGCGGAAGAATTTGGGTGTTGTTCTAAAGCAAAATCAATAGCTTGATTTGCCTTTTCCATCTCATTTTTATCCAAATAAAAATCGATTAAATCCTCAAATTCTTCAACATCAAAAAAGTAATGTTCTTCCCTTTCGAGCATCTGCTCAAAACGATTAGATAGTTCTAAATCGTCGTTGGCATCATTATATGAATCAAAATCCTCTTCCATTAATCTTTCGTTAATACAAATTTAACCCTTTCCCAATTCGAAACTGTTTTTTCGGTTTTTATTTTCAACAAATAGTTAACAAAAAAAAGTAGAAAGAAGAAAGTAGAAAGTAAAAAGTGCAACAAGTTGAATAACTTTACCCCTCAATTAAAATTTAAAAAAGTGACCTTAATAAAATCAATCTCAGGAATTAGAGGGACCATTGGTGGTCAGCCAAACGATGGGTTAACTCCTCTCGATATCGTTAAATTTACTTCCGCTTTTGGCTCATGGATAAAGAAACGAAACAACAATAAAAAATGCAAAATTGTAATTGGTAGAGATGCTCGTATTTCTGGTGAAATGGTTCAGCATTTAGTAGTAGGAACTTTACAAGGATTGGGTATTGACGTGATTGATTTAGATTTATCAACCACCCCGACAGTTGAAGTAGCTGTACCTATGGAAAAGGCTCAAGCTGGAATTATTCTTACAGCAAGCCACAATCCAAAACAATGGAATGCGTTGAAGCTGTTAAACGAAAAAGGAGAATTTATTTCGGGTAAAGATGGCGAAGATGTTTTATCAATGGCTGAAGCGAGCGATTTTAGTTATGCCGAAGTAGATGATTTGGGGTCGTATCAAAAAGACGATTCTTACCTGCAAAAACATATTGATGCGGTTTTAAACTTACCTTTAGTTGATGTTAACTTAATCAAGTCTGCAAACTTTAAAGTGGCTATCGACTGTGTGAATTCAACGGGTGGAATTTTTCTTCCTGCGTTGCTAAAAGCATTGGGTGTTAACAATGTGTTGGAATTGTATTGCACACCAAATGGTGTTTTTCCTCATAATCCTGAACCTTTGCCAGAAAATTTAACAGAGATTTCGGCTCAAATAAAAACTCAAAAAGCTGATGTTGGTTTTGTTGTTGACCCAGATGTAGACCGTTTGGCAATTGTTTGTGAAGATGGAGAAATGTTTGGCGAAGAGTACACGTTGGTTGCTATTGCTGATTATGTAATTAAAAACACACCAGGAAATACTGTTTCCAATTTATCGTCAACTAGAGCTTTGAGAGATGTTACCGAACGAAACGGAAATACTTATTTCGCTTCGGCAGTTGGTGAAGTAAATGTTGTAGAGATGATGAAAGCTCAAAAAGCTATTATTGGTGGAGAGGGGAATGGAGGAATCATTTATCCAGAATTGCATTATGGTAGAGATGCATTAGTGGGAATTGCTTTGTTTTTAACCCACTTAGCAAAATCGAAAATGAGTTGTTCAGCCTTACGTGCTTCTTATCCTAACTATTTTATTTCTAAAAACAAGATTGAGTTAACTCCTCAAATCAACGTGGATGAAATTTTGAGTAAGATGGAAGAAAAGTATAAACAGGAGAACATCAACAACATCGATGGTGTTAAAATTGATTTTCCAACGGAGTGGGTGCATTTAAGAAAATCGAATACAGAACCTATTATTAGAATTTACGCCGAAAGCACTTCTAACGAAAATGCAGATGCTTTAGCGAATAAAATTATTGCTGATATTAAAGAAATGATATAGGGTTGGAAGACCGAAGATGGAAGTTGGAAGTCCTTGTGACCTCGGACTTCGGACTTCGGACATCCAGTAAAAGAAAAACAAGCAACTTTGAAAAATAAAATATACCTAGATAACGCCGCAACAACTCCTTTAGACCCTGAAGTAATTTTGGCAATGACGGAGGTGATGAAAAACACCTACGGCAACCCATCAGCAGTTCATGCTATTGGCCGTCAGGCAAGGGTAGTGGTGGAGGAAGCAAGGAAAAAAGTAGCTTCGTTTATTCATGCTGCACCTGCCGAAATTATTTTTACTGCTGGAGGTACGGAAGCCAACAACATGGTTTTACGGAGTGCTGTAAAAGATTTAGGAGTAACACATCTTATTACTTCACCGATAGAACATCATGCTGTTATTGATACCGCTGAGTTAATTCATCATCAAAGTAATGTTTCACTTAGTTTGGTAAAGCTTGATAATTCTGGTTCGGTTGATTTAACCCATTTGGAAGAACTTTTAGCAAATAATACCGATAAAAAAACATTGGTTTCGTTGATGCACGCCAACAACGAAATTGGCAATCTGTTGCCGCTAAAAAAGGTAGCACAACTGTGCAAAAAATATGGTGTTTATTTTCATTCCGATACTGTACAAACCATGGGGCATTATGCGTTTGATGTTCGTGATTTGGATATTGATTTTTTAACTTGCTCGGCTCACAAATTTCATGGACCAAAAGGAGTAGGCTTTTTGTTTGTTAATCAAAATGTGCAATTAAAACCCATTATTACAGGTGGTGCTCAAGAGCGAAACATGCGTGCTGGCACCGAAAATATTTATGGTATTGTAGGTTTAGCAAAAGCAATGGAAATTGCTTATCAACATTTAGAAGCGCATCAAAACCACATTCAAGGATTAAAAACTTACTTGATTGGACAATTAGAGCAAAACATTAGTGGAATTTCGTTTAACGGAAATCCAAAAGGAGATAGTTTGTACACGGTTTTAAATGTACTTTTTCCAAACACAGAGATGGACGAAATGTTGTTGTTTAATTTTGATATAGAAGGGGTTTGTGTTTCTGGTGGTAGTGCATGTTCGTCTGGTAGTAGCGTAGGTTCTCACGTGCTACGAGCCATTAATTCTGATATGACTAAACCTTCCATTCGATTTTCGTTTAGCAAATACACTACGAAAGAAGAGTTGGATTATACCATGAACTTAATAAAGAACTGGTTTGAGAAGAAGTAAAGTAAAGAGTAGTAAGTAATAAGGGGTAAGTAATAGAGTTATAAGTAAAGAGTAAAAAGGGATAAGTAAGAATATGGCAATTCAAAAGTTTGAAGATATTATTGCTTGGCAAAAATCACAAGACTTTGCAGTTGACGTTTATCAGGTTTTTCAGAGCAATAAAGATTTTAGTTTTAGAGATCAAATCTGTCGTGCGGCGGTATCAATATCTAATAATATTGCTGAAGGATTTGATAGAAGTTCAAATTTGGATTTTTCAAGATTTTTATACTATTCAATATCATCATGCAGTGAAGTTAAATCAATGGTACACTTGGCTGAAAGACTAAATTACATCTCAGTAACTCAAAAAGAAAAGTTGCTTGAAGATGGTAATGAAATTTCAAAAATAATTAGAGGTCTCTTAAAATCAATAAAACAATAACTAATTTTTTATCCCTTACCCCTATAGACTAACAACTATTTTTATGAAAATAACATTTTTAGGATCAGGAACATCGCAAGGAATACCCGTTATTGCTTGTAATTGCGATGTTTGTTTGTCTGAAAATGAAAAAGATAAACGCTTGCGTGTTTCCGTTTTAATTGAACACCAAGACAAAACAATTGTGATTGATACAGGTCCTGATTTTAGACAACAGATGTTGCGAGAAAATGTGCAGAAACTGGACGCTGTTGTTTTTACCCACGAGCACAAAGACCACATTGCTGGATTAGATGATGTTCGTGCTTTTAATTTTAAGCAGCAAAAGGACATGGATATTTATGCCAGTACTCATGTGCAAAATGCCTTGCGACGAGAGTTTCATTATGCCTTTGACGAATACAAGTATCCTGGAGTTCCTGAATTAAAGTTGCATACCGTAACCGACGATGTTTTTGAGGTGGAAGGTATTCCTTTTATTCCTATCAATGTAAAACATTACAAATTGCCTGTTAAAGGTTATCGAATAGGTAATTTCACTTACATAACCGATGCAAACAGAATTGAGGATAAAGAGCTAGAAAAAATTAAAGGTTCTGAAATAATTGTGTTGAATGCATTACGAAAAGAACCTCATATTTCTCACTTTACGTTAGACGAAGCCATTGAATTGTTGGTTAAACTAAAACCTAAAAAAGCCTACTTAACACACATTAGCCATTTGATGGGTAAACACGATGATGTAGCTAAAGAATTACCTGATTTTATTGAAATTGCTTACGATGGGTTAGTAATAGAATGCAATTAGTTAAACGATTGAACTAATGAATATTCCAAAAATTATAAGAGTAACAACAGAAGGCCTTGCTGAACTGCAAAAGATATGCAGACAAACTTTTTATGAAACTTTTTCGAAGCAAAACACCGAAGAGAACATGAAAAGGTACTTGGAGGAAGATTTTTCTGCTGAGAAATTGACAAAAGAACTTCAAGAAAAAAACACTGAATTTTATTTTGCTGCACTTCATAACAACGTAATCGGCTACCTAAAATTAAATTTTGGAAAATCTCACGAAGAAGAAGATAACAATGCCCTCGAAATAGAACGAATTTATGTATTAAAAGAATTTCATGGAAAAAATGTAGGGCAATTGCTTTTCGAAACGGCAATTCAAAAGGCAATTCAAAAGAACCTAACCTATGTTTGGTTGGGAGTCTGGGAGCATAACCCACGAGCAATTCATTTTTACAAGAAAAATGGTTTTATGGAGTTTGGCAAACATCCTTTTATTTTGGGAGACGACAAGCAAACCGATATCTTGATGAGATTGGAGTTGAATTAGTTGTTACTTATCGACAATCTTCTTTTTATAAGTTACTTCGGGCATTTTGTTCGAAATACATTAATTGTATAGTTTTGTTTACATGGAACTCAAAAACAAAGTGGTCTGGATTACAGGTGCTTCCTCCGGAATAGGAGAGGGCTTGGTGTATGCATTTGCAAAAGAAGGTTGTAAGTTGGTTATCTCTGCTCGTAGATTAGCGGAATTGCAACGTGTTAAAGCTAAAACGAATTTAGCTGATGATGCCATCATGGTTTTACCGTTAGATTTAGAACACCATGCAGATGCCCCAAAATGGGTAAATAGTATTGTAGAAAAATTTGGACGAATAGATGTTTTGGTTAATAATGGAGGCTTGAGTCAAAAAGGAACAGCCTTAGAAACCACCACCGAAGTTGAACGAAAAATTATGGAGATTAACTACTTTGGAAATGTAGCGTTAACAAAAGCTGTTATTCCAATTATGCAAAAACAGCAATCAGGAAATATTGTAGTTACAACAAGTATATTAGGCAAGTTTGGGTTGCCTTTTCATACCACTTATGCTGCCTCAAAACATGCGTTGTACGGTTTCTATGATTCGTTACGTATGGAACTAAAACCATTTCATATAAAAGTATTGTTGGTTGCTCCAGGATTTATCAATACCAATGCTTCCATTAATTCGCTGAATGCCGATGGTAGTGTTTCTAACCAGGACAGCCCAGCACAACTTAATGGAATGAAAACCGATGTGTTTGCTCGAAAATTAATTTCAGCACTAAAACGTAATAAAAACCATGTGTACATTGGCAATAAAGAATTGCTTGCCATTCCTTTTAAAACCCTTTTGCCTAATTTGTTTTACAGTATTATGGACAAAATGAGTAAAGGAAAATAATGAGTTTCACCAAAAAAATAGCTTATTCCCTTGCATTTGGTTTTGCATTTTTTTTGTTTTCGTGTAAAAGTGTAAAAGTGGTAAAATCGCCCTACATAGTTGGTATTCCTCCAGAAGATGAAACAGTGTATCATGAGGTTAAAGAACCCTCTAACGAAACCATTGCCGATTTTCTTACAGAGTACCTCAATTTAAAATATCCGAACAAAGATTTTAGTAAGTTTTTGTATGTTTCAGTAAAATACCAAAAACTGTATTTAATAGAAAATCAGAAAGTCATAAAAAAATACCCAATTTCAACCTCGGCTTACGGTATAGGTAATAAAACAAACAGTAACCAAACTCCTTTGGGGTTGCATACCATAAAACAAAAAATTGGAGATAAAGTTCCTTTGGGCGGACTGTTTTATTCAAGACAATTTTCGGGTGGGGTGGCTAAAATAATTACAGCAGAAGAAAAATCGTTAACCGATGATGTTACCAGCCGAATCATGTGGCTTCATGGTGAGGAAACAGGAATTAACAGAGGTAGAGATGTTGATTCGTACAAAAGATTTATTTATATTCATGGAACTACTGAAGAAGGTTATATCGGTGTTCCAGCATCACACGGTTGCATCCGTATGAAAAATGCAGATGTTATCGAATTATTTAATTCGGTTGAAGAAAATGTTCCTGTAATTATTTTGAAGGTTTAATTAAACCCCAAACTGACTTAAATGGTGGTCGAGATGCTTGTAAAACAAATTGTTCCACTCTGTTGTTGTTAATGCACCAAACGAATGAGATTCTTTTCCATTAAAGTAGGTTTCTCCTAACTCTTGAGTTTCCTTTATATAATCAATCAATCGTTTTTTCTCTACTTCAAAATCCTTATCATTATTGATAATAAATTGAGGAGCAGTATGCCCTCCCTTTTTATAAGGTTTTTCGTTTACAACAGTATTTTTAACCAATAGGCGTAAAATAAATCGCATAAAAGCATTTGGTCGTGGGTGCTTGTTATCGTAAACCATTTCGTAAGAAACATTACAATGAGCTAACATTTGAGCTACACTCATTTTTCCCCACTTACCTTTTGTTTCAGGTGTTAATTGGTTTATTCTGTTAATAATTTCTAAGCTATCGTTGGCATTAAATACGTTCTTCATATCATTAATTTAATTAAACAGCAGCTAATTGTATAGTACTAAGGTTTTTATAAATACCGTTGTCTTTTTTGAGTAATTCAGCGTGTGTACCAATTTCTTTTATTTTACCATTATCCAACACAACAATTGCATCGGCATTTTTGATGGTTGATAATCGGTGAGCAATAACTATAGATGTTCTTCCTCTCATTAAGCGTTCTAATGCTTCTTGTACCAAGCGTTCATTTTCCGAATCAAGTGCACTTGTTGCCTCATCTAAAACCAAAATGGAAGGGTTTCTTAAAATAGCTCTAGCTATGGCAATACGTTGTTTTTGTCCGCCACTCAGTTGAATACCTCTATCGCCAACAATGGTGTCAAATTTTTCAGGGAAACCTTCAATAAATTCGAGAGCATTAGCTTGCTTTGCCGCATCAAAAATTTCATCATCGCTAGCTCCAGGCTTTCCATATTCAATATTTTCTTTTATTGTTCCACCAAAAAGCATTACTTCTTGGGGTACAAGAGCCATCTGGCTTCTAATTTCTGATAAATGATAATCGGCTAAATTTTTATTGTCGATTAAAACCTCGCCAGCAGTTGGTTTATAAAAACCAAAAACCAAGGCAGCAATAGTGGATTTTCCAGCACCAGAAGGTCCAACAAAAGCCAATAATTTTCCTTTTTCTACCTCAAAAGAAACATCCTTTAACACCTCAATATCTCTACGAGATGGATAGGAGAAATTTACATTTTTGAATGATAAATTTCCTTCAATTTTAATTTCGTTAGGTTTGGTAAGAGCAACATCTTCCGTGTTTTCTTCCAAGATGTCCATTAAACTTTCTGTTGCTCCAATTGATTTTTGAAGTTGTGAAAACAATTCGGCTGTTCCTCCAAATGAAACACCAATAAATGAAGCATACAAAGCAAATTGCAATAATTCGCCAATGGTTATTCCTTTGGTTGGGTCAGCCTCGTTGAGTTGAACCATGTGTAAACCATACCAAACGATAGCCATTAATGCAGAACCTGCAACAAACATAATTACTCCAATAAATAAACCTCTCCATTTTGCACGTTTTATGGAGGTTTCAACCGATTGGTCGATGCTTTTTTTGTAGCGAATTAATTCAAAAAATTCGTTAGCATACGCTTTAACACTAGCAATCCCGTGTAATGTTTCGTCAACTACTTTGTTCGATTCGCTAATGTCATCTTGAGCTGTAACCGATAATTTTTTAATGTATTTTCCGAAAAACACACCAATAAAAGCAATGATTGGAATTACTGCAACAATAAACAGCGTTAATCTACTCGAGATGTAAAACAAGAAAAACAATCCAACAGGAATGGTAATAAGCTGACGAATAAGTTCAGCAATGGTTATGGTAAATGTTTCTTGTAAAAGAGAAATATCAGCACTAATTCTACTACTCAATTCACCAACTCTTCGCTGAGAGAAAAAACTCATAGGTGAAGAAATTAAATGCTCATAAGTCTTGTTTTTTAGCAGAGCTAACGACTTATGGGCAACAATTCCAAACAAATAGATGCGTAAAAAGGCAGAAATACCGATAACAAAGAATAGTCCGATAAGGAGTTGAATAAAGTAATTTACTTCTTGGTCGGAAGAATTTTTTGCTGCATCCATTAAGTTTCCCAAAATTCGTGGGAACGCCAACATGGCAACTGTAGATAACAACAGAATAATGAAACCAAAAATAAAGGTAACTTTAAACGGTTTGATGAATTGAAAAACACGTAACGATTTTCTTATTGCTTCTTTTGAGAATGGATTCTCTCTTTTCTTTCTTGCCATTAGAATTTTTTCTTGTTTTTATCTTGAAAATCGAGAGAGGTAATTCCCATTCTTTTTAGAATTCGTTTAATAGCCAATTTCAAAGGTTCTTTAACCGATGTAGCTATTTTTTTACCCAAATTATCATCAGGTCGGGCAATAAAATGTGAATCAACGTATTTAAAATTTTTGTCCGTAACGGTAGAGTAGTAGGTATAAAACGATTTTCTAGTTTCACCTTCTGGAACGGTAATTTTACCATATCCGTGAGGTGAAGTCTCGTCGGTTAAAAAGATTACAGCTCGGTTAAAATCACACGGTACTTTAGTAACGCAGTTGGTCATTTTTTGATCCCACAATTCTAAATCTCCACCATATTCAGGTTTCCAGTCTTTGTTCAAATAGATTAATAGATTTAATCTTCTCCAAAGGTTTTCCATAGGATTAAAGTTGGAGTCGATATGAATATCTACGTAGCTTCCGTTAGCACCTTGATGTACTCCAGCACCCAAGGCATCGTTGGTAGTTACTAAATCTTTTAAACCCGTAATGGTTTCCACAATTTTAATAAAATTAGGGTCTGCCAACGCATTTTTAACTGCTAAAAAATTGGGATGAAAACGCTCAAAATGGTAGTCTTCATTTTTGTTCTCGTTGATGCTCTTACGTTTTACGTTTAGCAAATCCATTTTTGGAAAATTCTCGTAAAGAGAAGTTGCAAATTGTTCATCTAAGAAGTTAGGTAAAACAATGTGTTTGCATGGAACTCCATTTTCGTATTGTTGCTTTAATTCAAGGATTTTTTCCTCGTTAAAGTAAATCGAATTTATAATAGTACTCATTGAATAAGCTTAGTTTATGGGCACAAAAGTAACGATTTATTACATTAAAAATAGTTAATAAAACCAAAGTGAATTTTTGCTGAACGGAACAAGATGGGGTTATCAAATTGTTTACCTAAAGCATAACTTATTGAGAATATTCCTGCTTTGGTGTCGAAGCTCATACCAGCTCCAAAACCTATTGGACGGTCAGATATGTACCCTTTTACATTATCTTTTTCGTAATAAGCTCCATCAAAGAATAAATACAGAAAGGAATTTTGTTCCAGAATATAACGGTATTCTAATGTTGCAATACTATAAAAAGTAGCAAATATCGATTCTTCGTCAAAACCGCGTAGCGTGAATAAACCACCAATCCGAATCAACTCGTTGTCGAACAAGCTTTCGTTGAGCGTTAACCCATTTTTGGAACTTAGTTTAATTACACTTCGTTTTTTAAGTGGAATGTAATAATCTAAAATTGATGTGGTGTTATATAAACTAGAGTTCAGTTTTATTCCATCATACAAACTTTCTTTAATGGCATTACTTTTTTTGATGTTTTTCGTTCCAACGGCACCTTCGGCAGCTATGCTAAATCCTTTACGCGGATTAAGGTTGTAATCTAATTTGGCAAAATAAATACCGATACCATACAATTGTGAAGAGATGTCGGCATAATCAGGCAATACCGTTAGTGAAGCAAAGTTTTTGGTTGACAAAAGCGACGATGATTTGTTTTGGTAAAATACACTGAAGTAGTTGTTTCCTTTTAGTATGTATCGAACACCAATTTTATTAAATACGTCAATAAATGTAGTATCTCGCTTGTATAATTTAAAATTGTAGTCCAAACCAAAAGGGGTATTTAGCACAAACGGGTAAGAAAAACCAGTATTTAAATCTTGTGTGTTTTCCTGAATAGAACGCCAGTTAAAAACAATTTCTTCTCCTTTTTTAAATGAGTTGAGTAAGTTTAGTTTTACATCACCAGTTAACCTCAATTTTCCTGTTTCATTGTTGGGTTGAATACCCAAAATACCGTTGAAACGACTCGCTTGTTTCTTTTTTAAATCCAAAATAATTTTTGACTCAGTTTCATTAAAAACTACCTTAAAAGGTTGTTTTTCTTCAACAAAAGGAAGTTCCTTAATTCTGGTACTAATGTTTTTAATCAAGGCTTCATTGTAACTGTCGCCATGTTTAATTCGAATATAATTTTGAATGTATCGTTGTGATATGGTAGCTGTTCCATAAATTAATACACTATCTACTTTGTATCGATGATGTTTGTTTAAGATGAGGTTGCCTTTAAAGGTATTGCCTTCAATTTGAACGCTATCAAAACTCAATGAAGCAAATGGAAATCCATTGTTTTCGTAATGATTAATGGTTTCGTTTAGGAAGTTAGCTAATTGTCGTTGATTGAAAGGTTTGTTATTGAATACCTTGTCTCTAAAACCAATTTTACTCAATACTTCTTCGTCAATGTTTACAGGTTTTAGGTAACTCCATTTAAATTGATCTCCTAAATGAAGGTAAGCAGTATATTTAGTAGAATCGACCAAAATACTATCTAAGCTTGCTGTTAAATAAGCCTTGCTGTTGAGTTGATTAATTACCTGGCTGATTTCTGATTTTAACGCACTCAGGTTGATGTACTTGCTGTAGGTAATAACCTTCGAAGACTTTATAGCAGTATCATTGAATAAAATGTTTAACTCATTTTTTTGAGAGAAAGCATTGGTAAACGCAAACAAAAATAATATGACGATAAATTTTTTCAACACTTGATTAAACGAAGTTCAGCTAAAATTAGTCTATTTTCCAATTAATAGGAGGTTTTCCCATTTGTTGAAGCAATTGGTTGGTTTTACTAAAATGTTTGTTGCCAAACCAATGACCTTTGTTAGCACTTAGTGGAGAAGGATGTCCGCAGGTTAGCACATGGTGTTTTGAGGAATCAATTTTACTCCCTTTTTTTTGTGCAAATCCGCCCCAGAGCAAAAAAATCAAATCTGTTCTTTCGTCTGATAGTTTTTGAATAACGGCGTCGGTAAATTTTTGCCAACCAATGCTTTGGTGAGAGTTTGCTTCGCCAGCACGAACAGTAAGAGAAGCATTAAGTAATAATACACCTTGTTTTGCCCACGAAGTTAAATTTCCACTTGTTGCATAACCATATCCCAAATCTTGCGAAAGCTCTTTGTAAATATTTTCTAGCGATGGAGGAAATTTTACGCCATCGAGCACCGAAAAACACAACCCATGAGCTTGATTTGGTCCATGATAAGGATCTTGACCAATAATAACCACTTTTACATCATTAAATGGAGTTAAGTTAAATGCATTAAAAATATCGCTGCCTTTTGGATAAACAACGGCTTTTTTCTTTTCTTCAACCAGATATTTTTTAATGTTTTTGAAGTAATCAGATTCAAACTCAGTTTTAAGAACCTTTAACCAGCTTTCTTCTATTTTTGGAGTATTTATTTCCATAATTTTTAAACGTGCTTTAAAAAATGTGTTAAATAAAATTATTTATTCAATCTAAATGTGCTGTGTTTTCAATACTTGTTAATAAAATAAGGTGTGTTTTAGTAGTGTTGTTGAAATCTAAAATGGGTTTTGAAAAGTAATATTTATTATCTTTGAAAAATACAAACAAATTTATAGAAACAATGACGAAAAAAGTTTTAGTTGCCTCAGTTGCTCTTTTTTTAATTGCAATAATGTATTCTTCTTGTAAATCACACGAAACTTGTCCTGCTTACGGTAAAGCAAATACGACTAAAAATATTCCAGCATAAGAATGGATTGGTTAACCATAGAATCTTTGACAGACATTGAAAAAGCTGTCGAAGATTCATATATGGAAAACAACAAGGCAGTAATTCTTTTTAAACACAGTACCCGCTGTTCTATAAGTTCCACCGCAAAATTTCGTTTAGAAAATTCGTTAAAATCGAATCCCGATTTTATAACTTATTATTTAGATTTATTAAAAAACAGGGAATTATCTAATTATCTTGCCGAGCGTTTTTCTGTTCGACACGAATCACCTCAAGCTATTGTGCTTAAAAATGGAAAATGCATTTATCATGCATCGCACCTTTCAATTTCTATCAGCGACATAGAACAGTCGCTTAAAAATTAAACGTAACGGTTTGTTTAATATCTGGATGTAAGCTAAGTGCTACCGGACAAGTTTTGGCAGCATTCATTAAAATGATTTTTTCTCTTTCCGTGTAGTTGTGGTTCGAAAAATGAATCACCACCACAATTTCCGAAATTTTTCGAGGATTTGCACTCATTATTTTGGTTATCTCAGCATCAATATCACCTAACATAATGTTACTCGTATTGGCTTGTATGCCCATAATGCTAACCATACAGCTTGCCAATGCTGTTGCCACTAAATCGGTTGGCGAAAACTTTTCACCTTTTCCATGATTATCTACCGGAGCATCGGTATGTATAATGGTATTGCTTCTTAAATGTGTGGCTTCAGTGCGTAAGCTGCCAAGGTATTTTACAGTAGATGTTGTCATGGAGTTAGGTCTAAATTTCAATTTCAAAAATACACAATTACGCATCTTATTTATTATTAACTTTGTTGTACAATGAAAAAAATACTTTTCTTCTTTTGTTTGGTTCTGATGCCTTATTTTATAATGGCTCAAGAAACGATTTTTGAGGAAGCACGAACCGTTTATAAAAGAGATAAGGTATTTGGTGGTTATATTCATACTTCGGGATGGGGTTTGAATTACCGTTATTCGATGTACACTTCTGGGTTTAGTAAACGAAGCTATGAAGTAGAGTTTACTACCATTAAACATCCCAAAGAAATCAAAACATTTAGTTCTATTTTAGATAACTCCAATGGGTATTTTTATGGGAAAATGAACTATTTACTTGCACCCCGATTTTCTATTGGTAATCACCGAACATTTATAAGTAAACAGAGTGTAAAAGGGATAGAAGTTGCTTATATTTTACATTTAGGTATAACCACAGCGTATGCCAAACCTATTTATTTAGAAGTAATTACACTAAACGATGACAATTTTCCGATTACGGAAATACAACGTTACGATCCCGAAAAACATGATAGGGGAGACATTGTTGGCAAAGCATCCTTCTTTCATGGGTTTTTGAAAGGCAGATTTTATCCTGGGGCTCATATTAAAGCCGCATTGAATTTTGAATCGTCGCGACAAGCAAATAGAATAAATGCCATAGAAGTTGGTGCAACATTGGATGCATTTTTACAAAATGTGCCCATTATGGCAGATACACCAAACCAACAGTTTTTCTTAAACTTATATGTTGGGATTAATTTTGGAAGTAAAAAAACGGAATAATACAGATGGAAAATAGTATAGACAAGATAGTAGAAAGGGTTCGTAAACCAGAATGGTTAAGAGTAAAATTACCAACAGGAGAAGAGTACAAGAAAGTTAGAAATATTGTTTCTGACCATAAATTACATACCATCTGCGAAAGTGGTAATTGTCCAAACATGGGCGAATGCTGGGGTGCTGGTACTGCTACTTTTATGATTTTAGGTAACATTTGTACGCGTTCGTGCGGATTTTGTAATGTAGCTACGGGCAGACCATTAGCTGTTGATTTACAAGAACCCGAAAGAGTTGCAAAATCTATTCAATTGATGAAAATCAAACACGGTGTAATTACATCGGTAGATAGAGATGATTTAAAAGACGGAGGTTCTATTATTTGGGCAGAAACCATTACTAAAATTAGAGAATTAAATCCTGGTACTACTCTAGAAACCTTAATACCCGATTTTAAAGGCGAATGGGATAATTTGCAACGAATTATTGATGTTGCCCCCGAAATTGTATCACACAACTTAGAAACGGTAAGACGATTAACCAAACAAGTTAGAATACAAGCAAAATACGACAGAAGCCTTGAAGTGTTAAAACGTCTAAAAGATGGAGGAATGAAAACAAAATCGGGCATTATGTTGGGTTTGGGTGAAACCGAAGAAGAGGTATTGGAAACCTTACAAGATTTGAAAAATGTTGGTTGTGAAATAATAACCATTGGTCAGTACTTGCAACCTACACCAAAACATTTGCCTGTGGTTGAATTTGTTCATCCCGACCAATTTGCTAAATACAAAAAAGCTGGGTTAGAAATGGGAATTACCTACATTGAAAGTGGTCCGTTGGTTCGTTCATCGTATCATGCTGAGAAGCATATTTAGTAACTAGTAATTAGTGAATGGTAATTAGCAATACACATGTTGTCAAAGACTTATCAGCACATATTTTTTGATTTAGATCGAACGCTTTGGCACTTTGAGGAAAACTCCAAAAAAGTATTGATAGACATTTTTAATAAATTTGGTTTAGCCAAACACATTGAATTGGAAGAAGATTTTATTCAGCAATACTACCATTTTAACGATTTACTTTGGGACAGGTATCGCGACAACCGAATAACCAAAGATGAATTGAGAGGCGAACGTTTTAGGTTAACCTTAAACCATTTTAAAATTGATAATACAAAGCTAGCAAACGAAATTGGCGACTATTATGTGAACGAATCACCAAAGCAAACCATTTTGTTGCCTCATGCCTTGGAAGTGCTCAATTACCTTCATGAAAAATACAAATTGCACATTATTACCAATGGCTTTGAAGAGGTGCAACACGTGAAGTTGAGCGAATCTAAAATTGGTCATTTTTTCGACCAACTTATTTTTTCTGAGAAAGTAGGAGTGAAGAAACCACATCCGCTTATTTTTAAAAAAGCACTAAAAAACTCTGGAGCTACTGCCAATAATTCTGTTATGATTGGCGACGATTATTATGCCGACATCTATGGTGCACAGCGAGTAAAAATGGATAGCATTTATTTTAATTTTCATCAAACGCCACATCAACACCGCACCGACAAAGAAATTAGTTGTTTGAGTGAGTTGAAAGGCTTGCTTTAAGAAATAGTTGTTCCATAATTTGTTGCATTATGCACTTTCATCAAACATAATTTCGTCGGAGCTACCAATTTTATATAATGGCTTTTCAATAGGTAAGGTAAAATAAAATGAAGAGCCTTCACCTTCCACACTTTCTACCCATATTTCACCACCATTTTTCTCTAAAAATCCTTTTACCAATATCAACCCTATTCCAGCCCCCTTATTTTTCTTTCTTGTTTCCGAAAGCGTTTTCATTTGTGGCGTAAAAAGTTTTTTCATTATTTCTTTCGACATTCCAACTCCAGTGTCCTTAACCTGAACAATAATTTTGTCATCTTTGGTTTTTGCCGAAACCATTATTTCACCACCTTTATCAGTATGTTTTATTGCATTCGAAACAATATTTTGAATGATGGAAATTAACATTTTGCTATCAGCAAAAACAGAGGTATCCGTTTTAATATCGTGGTGAAGATTTATGGTATTTATTGATGCAGTTTCGTTTAAAGTATCAAATACTTTATTAATGTAGTCGGTTAGTTTTATTTGTGTTGGAGAAAATACGTCTGAAGCATATTTTATTCTCGCCCATTCTACTAAGTAGTCTAACATCTCCAATTCATCTTGTGATGATTTATACAATAGATCAAGCATTTCCTGAATAGCATCAGGCTTCATTTTCTGGAAATTATCTTTCAAATATTTTGTTGTTCCAATAATGGCCGATAATGGACTTCTTAAATCGTGCGAAAGTATTGCCATAACGCTTTCTTTGTGAGTATTAAGTTCTTCCAATTCACGAACATAATTTTTTATAGCATCTTCCGATTGTTTTCTGTCTGTTAAGTCGCGTAGAATTTTAACATAACCCAGCAACTCTCCATCTAAGCTAGTAAGTGGAAAAACTAACCCGTAAGCATAAAACAGACTTTTATCTTTAGTAATGTGCCATCTATTATCGGTCGCACGTCCTTCTTTTAAAGCGAGCTCAATTTCTTTTCTTGGAACTCCGCTTTTTACGTCTTCCTCAGTAAATATAATATCGAAAGATTCTCCAATAATTTCGTCCATTTCGTAACCAAATATTTTTGTAGAACCAGAACTCCAACTATTTATGATGAATTCTTTATCTAATGTAAAAATGGAATAATCCTGTAAGCTATCAATGATTTGGCTGTAAAACTCAGCCGTTGGTATATATTTATTTTTAAGAATTTTCGGATTGTCTTGTTTGTTTTGCATGAAATTTATTTAGATATTACGTTGAATGGGGGTATGCTGTGTGTCTGAGCAGACTATCCGTTTCATCAAAAATAAGCATAAAAAAGGGTTCTACAGTATTGCAGAACCCTTTTTTATGTTGGTAATAGTGTGTTTACTATTAATCTACTTTTTTATCTTCTGTTGTTTTAGCTTTGCTAGCACAACAAGATTTTCCAGCTGCTTTATCGGCAGTAGTGCAAGATTTTTTATCTGCTTTTGAACAATCTTTTTTTGCAGTTTTGCTGCATTCTTTTTTGTCACATTTTTTACCGTCTTCACATGGGTTAGCATAAGTTAAACCAACAAAGCTAAAAAATGCAACTGCTAATAATAATTTTTTCATGATGATAGAGTTTAGTTTTTAATTAAAGTAAATGTAGCCTTTTTTATTTTGCCAAATCTACATTTAACGGAATTTAACATTTATTTGATGATATTTAGAACGATTCTAATTTGAGCTACAAAATTAAAACTCTGCCAATTTAGTAATTCCACCTTTAACGGTTTCGTTTAGTTTTACATTTAACTTGGTGCCAATAGGTAGGTATAAGTCTACTCTAGAGCCAAATTTTATAAAACCACATTCGTCGGTTTGATTCACTTTTTTACCTTCTGTATCAAAAAATACAATACGTTTTGCTAATGCTCCTGCAACTTGTCTAAACAAAATGCTTCTTCCTTTTTCGTCCTCTACTACTATAGTAGTTCGTTCATTTTCGGTCGACGATTTTGGATGCCAAGCTACCAAATACAAACCTGCGTGGTATTTAAAATATTTTACAACACCAGCAATAGGGTAGCGGTTTATGTGCACATTTATTGGCGACATAAACACTGAAACTTGCAAACGTTTATCTTTAAAATATTCGGTTTCTTCAACTTCTTCAATAACTACTACTTTGCCATCAGCTGGTGAAATAATGGCATTTTCGATGGCTACAAAATTTCGGTTTGGGCTTCTAAAAAATTGAAGAATAACCAAAATTAGAAAACCTGTAACGATGTAGCCAATTACTTTAACGATTTGGTAATCGTTTAAAAACAAGTAAATTAAACCATTAACCACAAGGGCAAACAATAAAACAATAATTAATGATGGGTAACCTTCTCTGTGAAATTTCATAATTGAATTTAAAAACTGGCGGTAAAAATAATAAATACTAACTTATTAAAACCAAATACGCATAAACAAATGGAATGGAAAGAAACAAACCATCAAAACGGTCGAGTATTCCTCCATGCCCTGGTAATATATTGCCAGAATCTTTAATGTTTAAGCTACGTTTTAACATGGATTCTACTAAGTCGCCTAAACTTCCGAAAACAACAGTAATTAGGGCAATTATAATCCAATCTTTGCTTGTTATTTCATCAAAATACATGGAACAAACATAAGCTACAACAATGCTTAGTACAGCTCCGCCAACACTTCCTTCCCATGTTTTTTTAGGAGAGATACGTTCGAACAATTTGTGTTTTCCTAAGTATTTACCCGATAGGTAAGCACCAGTGTCGTTCGACCAAAGAATGAAGAAAAATCCCCAGATTAAGGCATAACTAAACTCGCTGGTAAATTGATGGTTGTTGTAAAAACCAATATGATAAAGCATAGCAAATGGTAGCGTAATATAAAACACACCAAAAATGGTGTAAGCAATGTTTACAAACGGTGTTTTTGATTTTCGGTAAAGCTCTATTACAAAAGGTAGAAAAAGAACTAATAGGGGTAAAGCAACATATTTGTTTTCAGCTTTTCCTGCAATTACTAACGAAAGAACAACAAACGTGATAATAGAAATTAAGATACCAAAAAACTTGAGCGGTGAAACTTCTTTACTTTTAGACGTAATCGTATAGAATTCTTCAACGCCTAAAGTGGTGATTACTAGAAATAGGAAAAAAGTACTTAAACTTCCAAAATAGAAAGCCGTTAGCAAGGCTAAAACAAAAAACAATCCAGTAATAGCTCTTGTTAGCATTTAGTTTTGGGTTTTAGAAATGATGTGTTTAGCTCGAATAACATCATTTGGTTTAACATAAAGTTCTATTTCGGCGTTGTTGAGGTGAAGATGCATAGAATCCATTTTATTCATCATTACCACATCAATTTTGCTATCCTCTAGTAAACTTTTTACCATTTCTGCGATGGCTGAATTATTACAACAAAATATAATAACCCAATCATTCGGCATTAAATGTTGGTTTCGTTGTTTTTTTCTTCTCCTTCCTCAGCTTTTGTTTCTTCTGTTTTTGCAACAGATTCAGCTACTTCATCATGTTTTTCTTCTTCAGCAACAGCCGCTTTTTTCGAAACTTTTTTCTCTTCGTTTAACTCAGCTTCAAAAATACTTTTTCCAAAAATTTCTTCTAAATCGTCTCTAAAAATAACTTCTTTTTCCAGCAATTTTTCAGCAAGTTTAATCAACTTGTCTTTGTTCTCTTCCAGTATCTTTTTGGTTCTGATGTAAGAAGTTTCAATTAAGTTTTTCACCTCTTCATCAATTAACTGTGCTGTTTTTTCCGAATAGGGTTTAGAAAACGAATAATCACTTTGTCCTGACGAATCGTAGTAACTGATGTTTCCCACTTTATCGCTTAAACCATAGATACTTACCA
Source organism: uncultured Vicingus sp. (assembly GCA_964398455.1). Taxonomy (GTDB): domain Bacteria; phylum Bacteroidota; class Bacteroidia; order Flavobacteriales_E; family Vicingaceae; genus Vicingus. Next base: position 25,356 of record CAYNMR010000013.1, read on the forward strand.
TTGCATAAGCTTGTTTAGTCACTTTCTCTAAATCGCTTAAAGCTCCTGTAGATACTTTTCCAAACATAATTTCTTCGGCAGCTCTACCACCTAAGGCAGCACACATTTCGTCAATCAACTGTTCGGTTGTAGTAATTTGCCTTTCATCTGGTAAGTACCAAGCAGCACCCAATGAGCGACCACGAGGAATAATGGTTACCTTAACTAAAGGTGAAGCGTATTTTACTAACCAACTTACTGCAGCGTGTCCTGCTTCGTGGAAAGCAATAGCTTTACGTTCGTGGTCAGAGATGATTTTGTTTTTCTTTTCTAATCCACCAATTACCCGGTCTACTGCATCAAGGAAATCTTGACGACCAACCTGTTTTTTGTTTTTACGAGCTGCAATTAATGCTGCTTCATTACATATGTTGGCGATGTCGGCACCAGAGAATCCTGGAGTTTGTTTTGATAAGAATTCAATATCAACCGTATCGTCAATTTTAATAGGTTTTAAATGTACTTTAAAAATCTCTTTACGTTCATGCACCTCTGGTAAATCAACGTGTATTTGTCTATCGAAACGTCCTGGACGAACCAATGCTCTATCTAATACATCAGCACGGTTGGTTGCTGCTAAAACAATTACTCCTGTGTTGGTTCCAAAACCATCCATTTCGGTAAGTAATTGGTTTAATGTATTTTCTCTTTCATCATTTGCTCCTTGAGCCATTCCTTTTCCTCTTGCTCTACCAATGGCATCAATTTCATCAATAAAAATAATAGAGGGAGCTTTGTCTTTAGCTTGTTTAAATAAATCACGAACTCGTGAAGCACCTACACCAACAAACATTTCAACAAAATCAGATCCAGACAAAGAGAAGAACGGAACTTTTGCTTCGCCAGCGACAGCTCTCGCTAATAATGTTTTTCCTGTTCCTGGAGGGCCTACCAACAAAGCACCTCTTGGAATTTTAGCTCCAAGTTCAGTATATTTTTGTGGCTTTTTTAAGAAATCTACAATCTCTTGAATTTCTTCTTTTGCACCTTCTAAACCAGCAACATCTTCAAAAGTAACATTGGTGCTTTTTTCTTTATCAAACAACTGAGCTTTTGATTTACCAATGCTAAAAATTTGTCCGCCACCACCTCCAGCACCTCCAGACATTCTTTTCATGATAAAAAACCAAATTCCTACAAATATTAAAATAGGAAGAATTAAGCTTAAAATACCGCCAAACCAATCTTCTTCAGTAGTGTATTTGTATTTTAATTGGTATTCTTTTGACCAAAGTTTTAAGTCAGCATCAAAAACATCGCCCGAACCTATTTCAAAGGTGTAGTGAGGTCCAACATTTTGAGCTCCCATTACAGGTTTTCTTACTTTATCCTTGTGAGGAGCAATGTTTAAAGCCTCGGGTGTTAGAAATACTTTTGCAATTTTATGGTTAACAATAACAACCTCTTTAACTTGGTTGTTTACCACCATATTTTCAAATTCAGATGGAGTAATGGTAGAGCTACCACCTTGCCAGTTAAATAAGTTTAGCGAAATAAGGGCTATACCAATAACAGCATATATCCAATAAAAGTTGAAAGGTTTCTTATTGTTATTACTACCTCCCAATGGAAAGTTGGGTTTGTTTTTAGTGTCTTTTTTATCCATTATAAAATACTATGATTCTTTAATTTCAGTAATAATTGCATCTGCCCATAATCCTTCAATGTTGTAGAAATTACGTGCTTCATCTTGGAAAATATGAACTACGGTGTTTACATAATCTAATAAAACCCATTCTGCGTTTCCAAAACCTTCAGAATGCCAAGGTTTTTCTCCTAATGTTTTTCGAGCGTCTTCTTCGGCAGCTTTTGCTAAAGCACTTACGTGTGTGTTTGAAGTTCCTGTGCAGATAATGAAAAAGTCGCAAATTGCGTTTTCTAAACCTCTTAAATCAATGGTAACAATGTTCTCCGCTTTTTTGTCTTGCAATCCTTTAATTAGAACATCTACTAAAATTTGTGCTTCACTTAACTCTTTTTTCTTCTTCGCCATTTATATAAAAATAATTAAGTTGCAAAATAACGAAATATAGCTGAGCTAACGCATTTCTGTTATAAAGTTTTAACACTTTTATGTAGTAAAACAAAAAAGGTCTAATTCATTAAATTAGACCTTTTCTTAAACTTATCTTTTTAAAGATTGAGAATTTTATCGAGTTTGTTTTATCAGTTTTTTGGTTTGTTGATGAACACCATCATTTAATTGAATAAAGTAAACACCGTTAGCTAAATCTTTAAGGTTTATCGCTATTCTGTTTGAACCAGCAACTACATTGGTTTGGATTTGATAAACTTCTTCTCCTAAAGTGTTTAGAATAGCAATAGAAGTACTTGAATTTGTTTTAGAATTAAACAACAAGTTGATAATATCTGAAGCAGGGTTTGGAGCTATTTCGAATGCATCAACTAATGAAATGGTATTGTTAATTCCTGTTGCTGTATCAGCGAGGATGTAAACACCCACACTATCAACCCAGAAATCAAGAGTAGTATGACTTGTTGTTGCTAAATCAATAAAAATAGTGTAAACTGAATCATTTGGTAAACCAGGGATATTAGCTCTTACAATAAATGTAGCATTATTGTTTAAACCTGTAAATTCATAATATCCATTAACATCTGTTGTTGCAGAACTAACTGCTCCACCTGGAGATTGGTCAACAGTAATGTCGATATCCGGAATAGGTTCTCCTGGAGCTCTTTTTGCTTGAGGATTATTGTATCCTTCTAATTCATATACATATCCGCTAAGAACTCCTGTTCCAACTTGTGGAAATTGTTCAAGTAAATTGATGTCGTACAACACATCTAATGAATCGCAGCCCATAGTAACTACTTGAGCACTATCCCATTGAAGTTGACCAGCTGTTGCGTTATAGAAAGTCGGAACATAATTGGTTAATTCCGTATTAGCTTTAATAATAAAGTTGCCTTCTGGTACATATTCAAATTGATAGAAACCAGTAACATCTGTTAATGTGGTTGCATAAAGAGAAAATTGACCTGGAGCTGAATCGTAATAATAAATGGCTACTTCAGTATTTTCTGCAGGAGTGCTGCTTTTGTAAACATTACCTTTTACAGATAAAGCACATAAACAACTGTTTTCAGTATAACTAACAACTTCATTGTATGGAACTGAGTTGTAAGAAACTTCGTTCATGTATAAGTCGATGTATTCTTCAGGGGTAGAACCTGTAATTACAGCACCAAGAACTTCATCCAACATTGGTTTCATGGTTTTATCCATACAAGGAAAATTAAACTCGCTGTCGGTTTTGTATAATACTGTGTGGTGATGTCCAGAATAATCGCCTCTAGTAGCCATTAACATTCCATTATCATTTGTGTTTACAAAAGCGTTTGTTTCATAAGTCCACAAATTTTGGTCAAATAGCGTAAAAGCATCAAGCTGGTTACCATTTCTATCCACACCAAAAATAATATTGTCATTACCCGCTTTTGCTAAAGCACCACCACCACCATGATAAACAACATATAGGTTTTCATCTTTAACAAAAGATTTTTCTGGATTTGTGCCAAAGGAAAATTGGGGGTCTTTAAAAGTTTTAAGCCAATTTAATGATCCATCAGTTTGATTTAAATTCATCACACCAATGCTACTTGTTTCAGTTTGTGGGTCGCCAATACTTAATACTAAATAGGCTTCGTTGTTTGATATAACAACTAGATTTTGTGCTGAAGCATTCATTCCGTTATGTAGAGGAGCATCAAACTCATAGTTCTTAGTCCAAAGCAAATTACCATTAGCATCAATGTTCATCAATAAAACATAATTAATTCCATTTCCGTTATCTTCTATGTTTCCAGCAAATAAGTAAGAACCATCAGTTAATAAACAGCCTTTGTCAATGCTAGAATTAGTTTCGGATTGGGTTATTCTGAAGTATTTTGACCAAAGCAAATTTCCATTTGCATCAGTTTTTAAAATAAATGAACCAAAAATATTATTGTTATAATCGTCAGAATAGCCATGAACAATTAAACCACCATCTGCTGTTGCAAAGGATCCTTTTACGCCGTTGTACAATGTATCATTGTTATAAACTTTGTTCCATGTTACATTTCCATTAAAATCGGTATTAAATACAAATGGGGCATTATAATATAATGCATTAGAGTTCTGTGTAGTAGCAGTATGGTATAATGAACCATTACTTAGAATTAAATCATTGTAATAAGTAAAATAGGATTCAGGGAAAGTTTCATCAAATTTAACAACGGTATCAGAAATTACAGCACCATCAAAACCTAATCTACTTAAGTAAAAAGTTTGATCGTAATTAAAATCATCATAATTAGATGAGAATACATATCCATCATTTCCAGGTAGAGCAACTAATTTATAATTGCTGTTGATATCGAAATTGTTAGCAGTATCTATATGAAGATTGGTTGAAAAAGTTAAGTTGTTAATAGGTTGAGCAATAGCCATACCTGAGATAAACAGCAAACAAATAAAGAATATATTTTTTTTCATAAAACGTTTTTTTTGAACGGTAAAGTTATGATATTTATCATATTACGCGTATTAAATTAGACTGTTGTTAAAAAAAAGTTGAATTAATTCTAATTAATTAATATAATTCGTACTATTGCATCATCAGACTCCTGATAATTTATTGAAAAATCAACAACTTTACTATTCAAACTCGTTATTATTTCTACTGTCATTATTCAACTAACTACGTTTTCTCGTAGAAAAAAATCATATTACGCTTTACTTAAGAAATCAACAAAATAGAAAATTTTATAAAAACACAATGTACGATACAATTGAATTAAACAAAAAGCTCGTTGGCGAGTTGAGAGAGATTGCAAAAGGATTAGAAATAGACAAATCTGATAAGCTAAAAAAAGAAGAACTGGTTTTGTTAATTGTTGAAAAACAAGCAGCAAAGCCAAAAGCAGTTGAAACTACAAATGAGCAACCTAAAAGAGTTCCTGTAGGTTCTTCAAATGGAGCAACTGGTGGTAAACCAAAACGTAAAAGACTACCAGCTGAAGCGGCACCTGATTTATTTAAACCAATTGCATCAACAGATGTGAAAAAAGTTACTCCAGTTGTTGAACAAAAACCACAACAACCAGAGATAAAAGTAGAAAGAGTTGTTGTTGAAGAAAAGCAACCTGTTGAAAGAATAGCTGAAGAACCAGTTGCTAGAGTTGAAAGACCAAACACTCCGCAAGAACCAAATACACCACAAAATCAACCCAACCGAAATTTCGAACAAAGAGCACCTCGCGAACAACAACCACCAAGAGAACCTCAAGCTCCACGTGAACCAAGAGAAAATCAGCCGCCACGCGAGCCAACAAGAACAAAAACCTAAACAAGAAGAAGTTTACTACAGCTTTGATAACATTGTAATTAGCGAAGGAGTTTTAGAAATTATGCCTGATGGATATGGTTTCTTAAGATCTTCTGACTATAATTACTTAAATTCTCCGGATGATATTTATGTATCACAATCACAAATAAAATTATTTGGGTTAAAAACCGGTGATACGGTTAGAGGAACCATTCGTCCGCCAAAAGAAGGAGAGAAATATTTTCCATTGATTAAAGTGGAAACTATTAACAATAGAGAGCCAGCAGTTGTTAGAGACCGTGTTCCGTTCGATTACTTAACACCAATTTTTCCTGACGAGAAATTAAAATTAACAGGACATAAAAATTCTACCCTATCAACTAGAGTTATTGATTTGTTTACACCAATAGGTAAAGGGCAAAGAGGTATGATTGTGGCTCAACCTAAAACGGGTAAAACCACTTTGTTGAAAGAAGTAGCGAATGCAATTGCAGAAAATCATCCTGAGGTTTATTTATTGATTTTGTTAATTGATGAACGTCCTGAGGAGGTTACTGATATGGCGAGAAGTGTTGATGCAGAAGTAGTGGCATCAACTTTTGATGAACCAGCAGAAAAACACGTAAAATTGGCAAACTTGGTTTTAGAAAAAGCTAAGCGTATGGTGGAATGTGGACACGATGTGGTTATTTTATTAGATTCTATTACTCGTTTAGCAAGAGCTTACAATACCGTTTCTCCTTCATCAGGTAAAGTATTGTCGGGTGGTGTTGATGCGAATGCTTTACACAAACCAAAACGATTTTTTGGAGCAGCACGTAAAATTGAAAACGGAGGTTCGTTAACCATTATTGCTACAGCATTAACCGATACAGGTTCTAAAATGGATGAGGTAATTTTCGAAGAATTTAAAGGAACAGGTAACATGGAGCTTCAGTTGGATAGAAAAATTGCCAACAGAAGAATTTACCCTGCTATTGATATTGTTTCTTCAAGCACACGAAGAGAAGACTTGTTGTTGGGAGACAACATTACTCAACGTATGTGGATATTAAGAAACTATATTGCAGATATGAATCCTGTTGAAGCAATGGAGTTTTTAAGAGACCGTATGAGCAAAACCATGAATAACGAAGAGTTTTTAGCTTCGATGAACGGGTAAACTAATTATAAATTATGAATGTTGAGTAATTTAGTAAGAATTCAACATTCATAAATTCAACATTTAAAATTTCAAAACAGTGTTAAAAAATCCATTTCAAGTAGCCATAGCATTTTCAGTAGTAGCTTTAATTATCAAACTAGTAGTTTTTTCTATGAACTTACAACATGGAGATATGGAAAACTACATCCGTTATATTTACATGCTTATTTTGTTGGTTGCTGTATTTTTTGGAATACGTAGCAACAAAATTTTAGAAGAAAACAAAACCAATTTTTTACAAGACTTTAAAGCAGGAGCAAGAACAGCTGCTTTTTTTGCTATCTTGGTTGCAGCAATTACCTATGTTTATTATGCTAAAATAGACGCTACCTTTTTTGAAATTAAACAAGCACCTTTATTGGAAGAGTTGAATAAAAAAACACAAGAAGTACTTGCTGAGGGAAAAGAAACCAAAGAAGTTGTTGTTTCCAATTATACCAATCAACTGTTTAGCATTAGAACATTCTTGTCGCCTTATTTTCAAGCCATGTGGACCATGTTTGGTTTAGTGTTTATGGGTTTGTTCAACTCGTTGATTTTTGCTTTACTAATGAAAAAAATGCCAGGTTTTAAAACCAACTAATATCCTTTTAACTCATTAATTATGATTAAAAAACACCTCTTCATCCAACTATTTACACTTACCTTTTTTCTTTTATTAGGGAACCACACGTTTGCACAAATACCTGTTGGATATTATAATGGAACGGCTGGATTATCAGGTGTTACTTTAAAAAATAAATTACACGATATTATTTCGGCAAATACTGTTGAACTAACTTATGGTGATTTGTGGACTGCTTATCCAACAACAGATGAAAGAGCCGACGGAAAAGTGTGGGACATGTATTCGGATGTGCCAGGAGGAACCGCTCCATACACTTTTACTTTTGGTACCAATCAATGTGGAAGTTATAATTCTGAAGCAGATTGTTACAATAGAGAACACAGCGTACCTGCAAGTTGGTTTAATGATAATGCTCCAATGTATACCGATTTGTTTCATGTGGTGCCAACCGACGGTTATGTAAACAATAGAAGAAGCAATTTTCCGCTTGGAGATGTAGCAAGTGCTTCGTGGACTTCACAAAATGGTTCAAAATTGGGTTCAAGTGCAGTTGCTGGTTATGTGGGCACAGTGTTTGAGCCAATCGATTCGTTTAAAGGCGATTTTGCTCGTATTTATTTTTATATGGCTACTCGTTATAAAGATGAGTTGCCTTCTTGGACATCAGACCCATTTTCAGGAAGTGATTTTGCGGTATGGGCAAAAAACATGTTTTTAGTTTGGAATGCTCAAGACCCAGTAAGTGCAAAAGAAGTTGACCGAAACAATTTTGTACACGACCTCCAAAACAATAGAAATCCCTATGTTGATAATCCTCAATGGGTAAATGATGTTTGGGGTTTTCCTGTTGGCTTGGCTGAAAACGAAAATAAATTGAAAGCTCGAATTTATCCTATTCCAGCAGATGATAACCTTACCATTGATTTGTTGAATAATGCTAACAGCACAATAATAACGGTTTTACAGCTAGACGGTAAAGTAGTTTTATCTACTAACACTAATGAGAGTAAAATAAACATCGAACTGGCTTCTTTTCCAAACGGTATTTATTTCCTAACCATTCAAAATGAGTTGGGTTTTTACAAAGAAAAAGTAGTGGTGCTGAGGTAGAATTTTCTAAAATTCAAATTCGTAAAAACTTTCCTTTTTGGTAGGGAACTTGGTTTTTACGGTAATGCCTTCAATCAAATCTTTTATTAGCGATAAACCTAATGTGTTGTTGGTTAGTTTGTTTTCAAAATCAAATGGTTTTCCTGTGTTTCCCATTATCAATTTGGTTTCTCCTTCGGTTTTTAAAAGTTTAATATAAATATGGTAGGTATCACCCTCTACTATACCATGTTTAATGCTGTTGAGTAAAATTTCGGTAACAGCAAGTCCCAAGTGCAATGCAGCTTTTGATTTTAAATTTACATCAACTTTTTTAATGTCAGTTTTAATTTTAATTTGGTTAAACGAATGCTTAAACTCGTTGGTAATTTCAGAGATGTAATCGCTTAAATTAACCGAAGTGTAGTTTTCGGTTTCGTGCAATAAATCGTGTATTTTAAGCATCGCCATTACTCGTTGTTCAAACTCCTCAAGTACTTTTAGGTTTTTACTTTGGTTTTTTGCCAAACGAAGCAGGCTAATTAAAATAGAGAAATTGTTTTTAACTCGGTGGTTAATTTCTTTTATCAACAATTCTTTTTCTTTTAGGGTCATTTCAAGTTGGTGCTGGGCAACTCTTCGGTGTCGGGCTTCTAGGTTCGATGCCAAAACCAATGCCAAGCTCATGGCAAAAGTTTGTTCTTCTTCGGTAAAAGTACGTTCGGTTGTTCCTGTCTTTTCAAAACAAAATACACCAATCAATTCGCCCGAAATTCGAAGTGGAATATCCATCAATGAAATTACATTGTTGGGAATAGAGTAGATTTCATTTAATTCGTTGGTGTAAGGATGTTCTAATACATTTTTGATTAAAATAATTTTGTTTCTACTAATGGCTTTAAAATAGTTGGGACAACTGTTTCGGTAAATGATGTTATTTTTCGAAAATTGTTTTGTTCTTGTATCGTATTCGCCCATCGAAATAATGGCATCTTGTTCGGTGTTAAACAACCACACATTGGTTCGCTCAATTTTTAATACCAAAGTTAGGCGTTTGGCAAATTCCAACATCATGGAGTCGATGTTGTCGCGGTCTAAGCTGTGCAGGCTTGATGCACTATCTAGTTCTTCTAGTAAGTTGATACTGTTGGCTGTACTCATAACAAGTTGCTTTAATTGGGAAACTAATTTACAACAATAAATTGGTTTAAAGCAAATATATTTTGTTGTAGTGGTCTGAAAAACAATAGAATATCATTGTTTTCGTACTGGTATTGGGCTTTTTAAGAAGATAAAAATTTCGTTAAATTAAATGCTTTTATTCTATTTTTAGTAGGGTCATATAGATTTTACTCAAGCCATTATTCCCTTCGTTTATATATTTTTGGAATTCCAGTATGTTATTAAATTCTCTAGGTGTAACATCATTTCTTTTGCTTGTGAAATACAATGTTTGGGTTTTCTCATCATAAAATGGACAGTATTCCATGTATTTGGTATTAATTGGAACGCCTATGTTTTTTGCTATTTCCCATTTACCGCTGGCATCCTTCTTAGAAATATATAAATCGCCACTTCCATAACCGTCTTTTTCGTTGTATTTGGTAAATATGATGTAGTCTTCTTTTTTGGATACAAAAGCATTGAATTCATAACCAGTGCTATTTATATTTTCGTCTAACAGGATTGGATTCAAATAATTACCATTTTCCCAACGACAAAAATAAATATCATCTTTTCCTAATCCATCAGGCGATTCCATGGTAAAATAGAGGTTGTTATTTTCGCTCACTGATGGATAAAATTCGTTTAAGGTGGAGTTAACTTGGGTTCCTATATTTTTTGGTTCCGACCATTTTTCTCCCTTGCTATTTCTTTCAACATACCAAATGTCAAAGTCTTTTTTTGTGTGAGTAGCATCGTTTAATGGTCTATCGGAAACAAAATACAGACGTTTTCCATCAATGGATAAAAATGGTTCTAGATACATGTATGAATCAGAAAATGCTAGCAACTCAGGTGTTGTCCATTCATTATTTTCTTTTGTGATGTAGGCAATTTGAGAAATTTCCTGTGAAGGACTTTGAATGGTAAAAAATGCTTCATTCCCGTTTTGAGCTATGCAAAAGTCGCGTACATTCAAAAATTGATTTAGTGTATTGCTAAACTGAACAACCTCATGTTCGTTTTGTGCCAATATCCATTTTGATGTGAATAGTAACAGCGTTATTAACTTGATTTTTAGCATAGTTTAATTGTTCGGTAGTTATTGGGTTAATTTATACCCTAAGAAACTACCCAAAATTTTTGCTGCATTAGCTATTGCAAAAATTAAAATAAAGTCAGACCATTTTACGCCCGCTGCTGTTATTATGATAATGTCTAACAAAACATAGGTGAGCGGATAAAGAATTGCCAATTTAGACACATTCGCGTATTCTTTTTTCTTCCAATACCGAACAACCAGAAAGAAAACGATAAACCCAAAAATGCCTGAAATATAAGGTGCGGAAGAATTTGCGTGCGATTCATAAACACTTTGTTCTTGCCCAGGATTGATGAGGTAAGAATACACTGCAACTTCGAGGAATGAAATCATAACCAAGGTAATCATGGTCAGTATTACTAGTCCAATTAATTTTAAAATGATGTATTTTTTCATTTTCTATTTTTTTAGCATGGTTTCATAAGTGCTTATCCATTGTTCGGCAGTCATTTTTTTCATTAATTCGCCAATAAGTTGGTAGGGTATTTCGTCTAACTTTTTAAAACGGATACAGCTTTTTCCCATGTCGAGTTTTTGTTTGCTGTGTTTGGGGTATTCGCTTACAAACCATTCGAGTAATTTAGGGTCGGAATAAATGCCCATGTGGTAAAAATTAATGGAATTTTTTTGCGAAGCAAGTCCTGCAAAGGGTAGTGGCTCGCTTGGTTTACAATGATAACCCGCAGGATAAAGTGTATGAGGGATAACATAACCTAAACCACCATAACTAATGGCTGCCTCAAACCCTTTGGGCAGGTTTTTTACAATAACATCGTGTAGTTTGTTAAAAACTGCTAACCTGTCTTGAGGCACGTTAGCCAATATTTCTTTTACGGTGTTTCCTGTTGCTTTCATATGGTATTTATTTTTTTAAACTACTTTTAACGTTCTCGGGCTTTGCGTTCGGGCGGGTTTCGGAGCACAAAGCTTCATATTATTACTTATGTTTATTAGAAGCACTTAACTTCGAGTTTCCCCATCAGCCCGCCTGACGCAAAACCCGTGTTATGTGCTGTGCTTCTTTCGTCCATTAGTCAAATTGTTTACATAAATTATTTTCTCGCTTCTTTTTCTACCCAATCTTTCATATTGTCCCATTCGGAAAATGTCATTTGATTTAGTCGTGGAATAATGTTCTTAATGTCCGAAATTAAGTTCGGCAAGTTTTGCTCATACTGATTTTCTGTCCGACTGTCAAATGAAGCCGTTTGTTTTATTTTAAAATATTCAAACGCCCAATGCAAACAAAAACTGTCGTTGTCGTATATGCTTTCGTCATACTTGTCTGCTATGTTAATGGTAACTCCAAACCCATGTCCAAGTCTGTCGTAAATTTTTAAGCAAAACTTGTCGTTGTATATGTTTTCAAGACAACCCTTTTCCGTCTTGATTTTGGCTTGTCTGTATTTGAAATTGTTGTCTTGAAGCCAATTCAATAAGTCGGAGTTAATATAGTCTTGAACAGTTTTCATTTGTCTAATGTGGTTTGTCAGCATTGCACATAACTTGTTTATATATGCACCTTAAGTATACAAATTCACCCAAAATTGGATGTATATATGCACCTTTTGGTGTATATATCTAATTTCAAATATATCATTTTAATCATTGTAAATCATCAAATAGACTTTCTTTGTTTTTGCGAAAAATAAAAAAAAGGGAGTAAGCTTTCGCTACTCCCTTTGGTATTTGGGTGGTGTTTTTATTTTGCCTTTTCGGCTACTTTGTTTCTAAAAACAAACTGTCCTTCAAATTGGTCGAGCACAATAGCACTTTCGGGTTGTACTTTTCCTTCCAGCAATTGTTTCGAGAGTTCGTTTAGCACATTTCGTTGCAATACTCGTTTTACGGGTCTTGCTCCAAATTGTGGGTCGTAACCCAAAGCTGCAATGTGTTCCACGGCTTCGTCAGTAAAACTCAATGCAATGTTGTTTTTTGCTAGCAGTTTGGCTAAACCTTTCAGTTGCAGTTTTACAATGTTTAACACATCTTGTTTGGTAAGTGGTGTAAACATAATGGTTTCGTCAATACGGTTCAAGAACTCTGGTCTGATGGTTTGTTTTAGCAATCCAAACAGTTCTATTTTGGTGCGTTCAATTACATTTTCTCTGTCCACATCGCCCAAGTTTTCAAAGTTTTCTTGTATCAGGTGCGAGCCAATGTTCGAGGTCATAATGATGATGGTGTTTTTAAAATTCACCACACGCCCTTTGTTGTCGGTTAGTCGCCCATCGTCTAACACTTGTAATAAAATGTTAAATACATCGGGGTGGGCTTTTTCAATTTCGTCTAACAACACCACCGAGTAAGGTTTTCTTCTTACGGCTTCGGTTAATTGTCCGCCTTCATCGTAGCCAACATATCCTGGAGGAGCACCAATTAAACGCGATACAGAGTGTTTTTCTTGGTATTCGCTCATATCAATTCGGGTCATGGCGTTTTCGTCGTTAAAAAGGTATTCGCTCAATGCTTTTGCCAACTCAGTTTTACCCACACCAGTTGTTCCCAAAAAGATGAACGAACCAATGGGGCGTTTTTCGTCTTGCAAGCCAGCACGGCTTCTTCTAACGGCATCAGCAACTGCTGCAATGGCTTCTTCTTGTCCAACTACTCGTTTGTGGAGTTCGTCTTCCAATTTCAGCAACTTCATTCGGTCGCTTTCCAGCATTTTGGTTACGGGTATTCCCGTCCATTTTGAAACCACTTCGGCAATTTCTTCAGGCGTAACCTCTTCTTTAATCATTTTTGAGTTTGCTTGAAGTTCGGAAAGCTGAGTTTTAAAGTTGGTTAACTTGTCTTCGGCTTCTTTAATTTTTCCGTAACGTATTTCGGCAACCTTACCAAAATCGCTGTTTCGTTCTGCTTGGTCGGCTTCGTATTTCAGTTGTTCAATTAAATCTTTGGTTTTTTGAATACCATCCACCACATCTTTTTCGGCTTGCCACTTGGCTGTTAGGTTGTTTTTTTCGTCGGTTAGGTTTGCCAATTCAGCTTTAATCAAATCCAGTTTTTTATCGTCTTTTTCGCGTTTTATTGCTTCTCGCTCAATTTCCAATTGCATAATTCTACGCTCAATTTCGTCTAATGCTTCGGGTTTCGAATTGATTTCCATACGTAGTTTCGAGGCCGCTTCATCAATTAAGTCGATGGCTTTATCGGGTAAAAAACGGTCGGTAATGTATCGTTGCGAAAGCTCTACCGCCGCAATAATTGCCGAGTCTTTAATTTGTACTTTATGGTGCGATTCGTATTTTTCTTTAATTCCTCTAAGTATAGAAATGGCATCTTCTGTTGAAGGTTCATCAATCATTACCTTTTGGAAACGACGTTCTAAAGCTTTGTCTTTCTCAAAATATTTTTGGTATTCGTTTAGCGTGGTTGCACCAATGGCTTTTAGTTCGCCACGAGCTAGGGCAGGTTTAAGAATATTGGCAGCATCCATAGCACCTTCGCCACCACCAGCACCAACAAGCGTGTGTATTTCGTCAATAAACAACACAATGTCTCCTTCGGCACTAATTACTTCTTTTACCACCGCTTTTAAACGCTCTTCAAATTCGCCTTTGTATTTCGCACCAGCAATTAAAGCTCCCATGTCTAAAGAGAAAATTTGTTTATCCTTTAAGTTTTCAGGAACGTCGCCTTGTATAATTCGGTGAGCCAAACCTTCGGCAATAGCTGTTTTACCAACACCAGGTTCGCCAATTAAAATGGGGTTGTTTTTGGTTCTTCGCGATAAAATTTGCAATACCCTACGTATTTCTTCATCGCGACCAATAACTGGGTCGAGTTTGTTTTGTTTAGCTAATTCGTTGAGGTTTTTAGCGTACTTTTTTAGTGAGTTGTATTGCTCTTCTTGGCTTTGAGAGGTTACTTTTTCACCTTTTCTCAACTCCTGAATAGCAGCTTTCAATTCTTTTTCTTTTACGCCATTGTCTTTTAGTAGTTGAGCAATGGTGTCGGAACCGCTCAATAAACCCAACAGTAAATGTTCTATGGCAACATATTCGTCACCAAACTCTTTTAAGTAGCCATTGGCTTTGTTTAAAGCATTTGTAGAATTTGGTGTTAGGTATTGGCTTCCGCCCGATACTTTTGGGTACGATTCGATTATTTTATCCAAAGCTTGTTTGAAGATGTTAATGTTTACTCCCAATTTTTTTAAGATAAATGGAGTAACATTTTCATCTACCTCCAGAATACCTTTTAGGAGGTGTCCTGTTTCAATGCTTTGGTGTTGGTGAGCTAATGCAACTTGCTGTGCTTGTTGAATTGCCTCTTGCGATTTGATGGTGTAATTATTAAAGTTCATAACATTAAGATTTTTGTTTTGGAATAGTCAAATGATTAACCAAACCACAGCAAAGGGTTGTTTTCGGAAATAATGTCATCTAAAGTATTGGTTTTACTGAAAAAATGACAGATTCATTTTTTTACCATGTAATTATTTCAGCTCTAGTTTTATTAAAAATGGGTACATTAGCTGATATTATTTATTGCACATTTGTTTGTGATGAACAGGCTCATAACAACATTAATCATTCTTTTCTCTTTGAGTAATAGTTATGCTCAAGGCTTAGATTCATTTTTAAATGAGTTAAGAAAAGAACCAAAACAAGATTCTGTCAAAGCATACCTTTGTATCGAGATTGCCTGGGAATATTTGGAAAATAATGTTGATTCGGCTTTAATATATGCCAATAGGGGATCAAAATATGCAACAGCGACTAAAAATGCTATACAACTGGTTGATGCATATAATGTTACTGGAAATATTTATCGTTATCAAGGTAAATTTGAATTGGCAATAAAACTGTTCAATTCAGCACTCGATTTACTGAGGAAAAACAATGGTAATTATAAGAAGTTTTGTAGTGTTTATACCAATTTAGGAAATGTGTATAATAGCAAGAAGGACTTCCCTTTAGCAATCCATAATTACAAGAAGGCTCTTCATTTTTCAGAAACAAACAGCGATGATAATTATTCATTAAATATTTACAATAATCTGGTCGGAGTTTATCAGGTTATCGGTCAGTATGAAGTTGGATTAACTTACTCTAAAAAGGCTTTGAAACTTTGTAAGGAAAATAAAGATACCTTACAAGAAGGATTTGTTATGGCCAATACCGGGCTTATCTTTATGGGGCAAAATAAATTCGAGGATGCAATAACTTATTTCAATAAAGCACTTGGTATTTTAGAAGATAGAAACTATATATATGCGTTGCCTAATGTATTAAATAACTTAGGAATTGCATACAGAAATCTAAATAATCATAAAGCATCATTAAAGGTATATGAACAGGCATTGTCGATATATGAAGAGATTAATGACACGATTTCACAAGCCATGGTTTTGGAAAATATGGCAATGGTTTTCTTCGATCAAAAGCAATTTGAAAAATCAATAGATTATGCTAAAAGAGCTTTGTCTTATTCTTCTCAATTTGCTGATACTGCTAGCATGATTAAGATTAATAACATATTGGCCGATAATTATTTAAATATTAATCAGCTAAAGAAATCGGAAGAATATTCTGCAAGCTCTTTAGCGTTATTAAGCAAATATAATGAGGATAAAAATCTAATCATATCGGCATTTCAAACCCTTCGTCAGATTAAAATTTTTAAAGGAGATTATAAAGCAGCTTTATTTTATACCGATTCATTAATTGTGTTGGCTAAAGAAGTGGCATTGGATGAATATGAAAACAATATTGGAATGTTTAAGGTAGAACTCGATTTGGTTTCTAAAGAAAGAGAGATTGAAATGCTGAATACTCAAAACCAATTGAAACAGAAAGAAAATGATGTAAAAGATGCTCAGTTGGAGGCTCGAAGAAATCAGCAGTTTTTTTTATTTGGAGGACTTATTCTTGTTTTAGTGTTTGCTGGGTTTATGTACAATCGTTTTAGGGTAACTCAAAAACAAAATCTATTGATTGAACAACAAAAACACATTATTGAAGAAAAGCATAAAGAAGTATTAGATAGTATTAGGTATTCAAAAAGAATACAGGATGCTTTAATTACTCCAATGAGCTATATCGAGCGAAACATAAATCGATTGAAAGGCTTGTGATTATTTTACGTTAAAGCTCAACAGCTTTTTGTCTTCAAGAAAACAATCCAATTTATCGCCAATCTTAACTGGACCTACTCCTGCAGGAGTTCCTGTAAAGATGTAATCTCCAATTTTTAGGGTAACAAATTGAGAAACGTATGCAATAATTTGATTGATATTAAACAACATGTCTTTGGAATTACCTTGTTGTTTGGTTTCACCGTTTATTTGTAGGCTAAAGTTTAGGTTGTTGATGTCGTTGAATTCGGAAATATTTACAAATTTACCAGTAGGAGCAGAGCCATCGAAGGCTTTTGCTTTTTCCCAAGGCAATCCTTTTTCTTTGCATTGTTGTTGTACATCGCGAGCGGTAAAATCTACTCCAACAGTTATTTCTTCGTAGTATTTGTGGGCAAATCGTTCTTCAATGTGTTTGCCTATTTTACTTATTTTAATCACCAGTTCTATTTCGTGGTGAATGTCGTTACTAAAACTTGGATGAATAAAAGGGTTTCTACTTTGTATTAGGGCTGTATCGGGTTTCATAAAAAACACAGGCTCTTTTGGAACGGGATTGTTTAATTCTTTAGCGTGGTCAACGTAATTTCTGCCTATACAAATTATTTTCATTGTGTTATTTTTTTAAAGCTCGTAATCTAATGTTTGTCAATACTTTTTTGGTGTACAATGGAAAATCGCCATTCATCATCCAACTGTAATATCCAGGTTCTATTTCCAACACTTTCTCAACCGACTTACCTTTGTGTTTACCAAAATTAAAAACTTCTACACCGTTTTCATCAAAAATTATTCTACCAATTAAATCGGCATTTACCGAGCGTTGCGAAAATTCAGCTAAAAACTTCACATCGTTTTGTAGGTCTTGGTATTTATCTAGTTGGGCTTCTAAAATCTCGTAAGTTGCAATGGTATCTGCTTCAGCACTGTGAGCATTGGTTAAGTCTTTTTTACAGTAAAAATGGTAAGCTGCCGAAAGTGTTCGTTGTTCCATTTTGTGGAAAATGTTTTGAACGTCAACCAAATTTCTTTTAGAGATATCAAAATCAACATCAGCTCTTAAAAATTCCTCAGCTAAAAGTGGTACATCAAATTTATTGGAATTGTATCCAGCCAAATCGCACCCTTCAATAAACTTTGCTAAATCTTTTGCTACTGCTGCAAAAGTTGGAGCATCAGCAACATCAGCATCAGTTATGCCATGTACTGCCGAAGATTCTATAGGAATAGGAATGGTTGGATTTATTTTCTTTGTTTTGATTTCTTTATCGCCGTTGGGCATTATTTTGTAAATCGATATTTCAACAATTCTGTCTGTTGCTACATTTATGCCGGTTGTTTCTAAGTCGAAGAAAGCAATAGGTCTGCTTAATTTTAAATTCATTTAGTTGCTTTCTGTGTGTGCGTTAAGGTGTAACTATAAAATCCTTTTCTAGGTATGGAACAAAGTCGCTTTTACCTATAATTACGATGTTTTCTGTTTTAGGAGCAAAACCTGGTGCGTCAATCAAAATTTGATATTTACCTGGTTTTAATACAATAGCAAAGTGCCCATTTTTAGGGTTAGGGGAGTAGTTGCCTATTTCTTCTTGAGTTTTTAAATCAACAACATTGACTAATGCATCTTTAATAGTTTCGGTAGCTCCTTGAGCTAATACTCTGGCTTTAATAATCGTTTGACGAGAATCTGTTTCGTTAAAAGTAACCCTGTAAATATCTTGTTCGCCTTTGCTATCTTTTCGCCATGCCGAAACATAGGCGTTGCTTTGGTCTTCAGTAAATGAAATACACAAGTTATCTTCAGGAGTATTTAATGGGTGACCTAAGTTTTCTGGTTTCGACCATTCACCTGTTTCTTCGTTCAAGGTAGATTTAAAATAATCAAAACCACCCATGCTGTTGTGTCCTTTTGAGGAGAAGTAAAGTGTTTTCCCATCATAAAAAAGGTTTGGAAAATCCTCATCGAAAGGCGTGTTTATTATATTTCCTAGGTTTTGTGGCTCTGCCCATTCACCTGTAGGAAGTTTTTTAGTCATATAAATATCTTTTTCTCCAAATCCTCCGTCTCTTCTACTAGCAAAGAAAAGTGTGTTTTCATCAGCCGAAATAGTAGCTGCACTTTCAAAACCTTTTGAATTAATGGCTTCTCCCATTTTTTCAATTTTCTTAAATTTTGCATTAGCTATTTTTGACTCATAGATGTCACCAAATTCTTGTATGTTGTCCATGTAAACAAATAATCGGTCGGCATTATATGATAAACCAACAGCTTGTTCATCATATATAGAATTTACCATTGTTCCAGCACCTTTAGCAACTATAAACTCACCACTATCTACTTTAGTAAAAAATACATCTGACGAATAGTAGCCGTCAAATTCTCTTGCTCCACCAACAACTCCTTTTCGTCTTGAGGTAAAAACCAAGAAAGATTCGTCAGGGGTAACCAATGGGTAATAATCAGGATATTCGGTATTTATTTTTTCACCAACGTTTTCAAATGTAACATCAATAGGATTTTGAACTAATTCTATTGCATTTTTTACCATTTGCATTTGGCGATCAACCTCAGCTTGTTTGGTTCCTGTTGCCGATTTCTTGTATTTTTCATACGTTTCTAGGGCTTCATCTAATTTTAAATTTAGATGATAAGCTCTCGCTAAGTAAAAATCAACGTCAGGGTCTGATTTGCGTTCAGAAGCTAATTCTAGGTACTTAATGGCTTCGCTTTTATCTCTGTCGGTGTGTAAAATACAGAAACCAGCTTTATAAGGATAATCGGCATTTTTAGGGTCTTTCTCGATTAACTTTTTGTAAACAATTAATGCATCAATATAATTCTGGAACTTAAAATGTTCTTCTGCATCAGCAGGATCAGCTCTTTGTGCAAAACCATTAAACACAAAACAGAAAGATAGAATTGATAATATGTAATATTTCGTTTTTTTCACAATAGGTTTTATTCAACAGCTTACAAAATCAATACCAAAACATAAATGTAATTTTTTTTGAAGTATTAAAGTGGGTTTTGTTTACTAAACTTAAGCGTTGTTCTACGGTTTAATTTTTGGTTCTCCAAGTTATTGCTTCCATCGTTATTTATGTTTGGTGCTATAGGTTCTGCTTCACCAACATAATTGATTGTTGTTTGTGATTCTTTAACACCTTTTTGTTTTATGTATTTTGCAACATTGTTGGCTCTTGTTTTAGAAAGTTCCATGTTGTAGTTCTTACTTCTTTGTTCAGATGCATCAATAGTAAACTCAATTTTTTTCTTAGCAAAAATCTTTCTGTTTAACTCCATGTCTCTTTTCCCATCTGTATGTCCTGTAATGTTAAGCACTAAATCCTTTCCTTCTTCAGATTTTAGATAGGTAGCAATTTTGTCTAATTCTTTCTTAGCTTCTTTTGTTAAGTTTGACTTATCAAAATCGAAATATACAGGACCAAATTCAGGATATTTGGTATCTGTAGCAGCTACTGCAACAGATTTAAACTCAATAGTATCTGATATTACGTTATAATTTGGAGTATTTTCGGGTGTGAAATTTCTCGATTTCGCCATAAAAGCAATATCATCTTGATAGTAAGTATCAGCATCATCTTTAAAATCAGGAACATTTACAGCAGTATCAATTGTTGAATTAGCATTTAACTCTGCTCTATTAAAGAAAGAATTTCTTAACGTAGCAACTTGATAATCTTTGTTGTCGATGGTTACTTTTTCTAGACTAATTTCAGAGAACAACTGAAAATAATCACATTGTTTAGGTACGAAGATGGTGATTTGTTGTGAAGAGAAACCTTCTGCTTCAACTGTTAAAATATAACTATTTTCAGGCTTTGCAACGAGTAAAAACTTTCCATTAGAAGCAAGGCTTGTGGTGCTTATTACATCCGTATTTGATTCGTTATTGGTTAGTTTTAAATTACTTCTTAGTGGTTTTCTATTTAGATTGTCGTAAACAATACCTCTAATCTCAGTGTTTTCAAGATTTTTACATTCTGACGAAAAGCTGTAAAGATCGAAAGCTCCATTGCCCTCTACCCGTGAAGAAGAGAAAAATCCGTTTTTATTGGTTTTATCTACAACATAAAAAATATCATCAGCTGGAGAATTGTAAGGAATCCCTAAGCTTTGAGCAGTAGACCATTCGCCGTTAATTAACTCTGATTTAAAAATATCGTAACCACCAATCGAAGAATGACCTGTTGAAGAAAAGTAAAGTGTTTTTCCATCTTCAGTTAAATAAGGTCCATCTTCGTCGTCCTTAGTATTGATATTAGCGTTTAATAGAATAGGAGCATCCCATTCTCCGTTAGCATTTTTATTTGACTTGTAAATGTCTTTTCCTCCAATTCCGTCTTTTCTAGTTGATACAAAAAACAAACTATTTCCATCAGCAGAAATGGTAACACTTGGAACATTAAACTTGCTGGCATTTACAGTCTCATCTAGCTTCTTTAATAAACCCCAATTTCCGTTGTTAAAAGTTGATTGCCAAATAGCATCTTTTTTATAGGTGTAAATTGTATTCCCATCAGCAGAATAGGTAATACTAGCGTCGTGTTTTTTTGTATTTACATTTTCAGGTAAATATTTTTTTAGTTCGCCTTTGTCTGTTAGTAGTTGCCAACCATTTTCTGTTTTTTTAGCAGCATAAATATCTTCGTAAGGCATCAAATCGCCTTTGTCAAGCTTGTTTCCTTTGTACTTTCTTCTAGAGGTAAATAAAATAACTTCACCTGATTGATGAATAACTGGAGCATATTCTCTATCTAGTGAGTTTACTTGTGTTCCAACATTTTCGATAGTGATATTGTTATTTTTCTCATCTAGATATTTCACACCATTTGCATTGTAGTTGATTTCTCTTAACACATCAGATTTTAGGATTTTCCCGCTTTTTGTTTGGTGGTCAATAAAATTGTCAAACTTTTCAAATGATTCGTTTGCTTTTTCAAATTCACTATTCAATTGGTATGCTTTACCTAGATAATAATATAACTCGGTAATGGTGTCTTTACTCGAGTGTTGAAGAGCTGCTTCAAATAAAGGTATAGATTTATTTTGTTGGAAAGTTGAAAAAAGGTAACTTAATCCTGCTTCAAAATTATAAACATCATTAGTCGGTTCTGCGTTAACAAGCTTTAAGTATTCAGTTTGAGCTTCGGTATACTTTTCTTTATAAAGTGCTTTTCTCGCTTGGCGTAATGTTTTATTTTTATTTATTTCCTGAGCAAAAGCTGTAGTTGAGAATACAGAAGCTATTAAAACACAAAAAGCCTTTCTTAAAAGACTTTTTGTGAAATGATTCATAAATGGGTTCTTCATTTAATTTTAATGTATAACAAATTATTTTACACTTATTTTAACGTATTGGTATTTTTCGTAGGCATCTTTATTTTCAGGGTCTCCTTTATATTTAGGTCCTTGAACTAAAGATTTAACTTTCTTAAATGTAATGTTGTCTGTGTTTAAACCTTTATCGGTAAATGCTTTAAGTAACATACTTTTTGCTTCTTCCCCTCTATTTTTAGCTAATTCCTCGTTTGATTTAAATGTTTTTGTTGGTACTCTTGATGCACTAGCCTCAATTTCTACAACAATCTTTTTCGACTCATTAACTTGAGTTTTAGCTTTTTCAACCAATTCAATAAATTTATTATCAGAAGTATTAATTTCTTTTATGTTGTAGTTGAAAAACTCTTGATAAGAAGCAATTACAGAAGTATTTCCTGATGAAACATCTTTATTGTCTTTCACTTTCTCTTTAACTGGTTTAGGTTCTTTGTCATTGTTTTTAGCAATAACTTCAGTGTCTTTCTCTTCTAGTAGGGTTAATTTGTTTATCTCTGAACTAGGAAGGGCTTTAAATAATCTTCTATTTTTAGATTTTTTAATAGCCAACATTACTTTCTCTCCTTTGTCATTTAAAACATAGACTTTAGCATTGTCAGCAAAGTCATTATCCACATCGTCTAACCTAACCAAATAATATTCATCTGGTTTTAGATTTTTAAAGGTAAATTGCCCTTTATTATCTGTTTTTGTGCTTTCTAATACTTTATCGTTTTCGTCTAGTAAACTAATTTTTGTACCTGACGCCATTAATTTTTTGTATTCAACCATACCTTTTAGGTAGCTCAACGCATTTTTATCTTCTCCAAAAACTACGTCTTGTAATTCAACACCTCTACTGATTTCGGTAAATGCAGATACAGGTGGAACGTATAAATCTTCTTCTTGTTTAAATCCAAGAGCAGAGTAAACAATATGATAATCAATATTTGGTTCTAGTATAATGCTGAATTTACCATCTTTTTTACGAGGTTTAAAAATTCCGATTAAGCTTCCATCCAAGTTATTTGTTATTACAATTTGTGCATCAGCTGGTGTTTCTGTTTCGCCGACAACACGTAATCTTCCCGTAAGTAAAGTAAGAGGTTTTTCCGCAGCATCAGTCATCGAAATCATGTAGATGTCTTTCTCTCCAAAACCTTTATCTTGAATTGATGAATAGTAACCACGTTTACCATCAGCAGAAGTTACAAAAAACACATCATCATCTGTTGAGTTAACAGGATATCCTAGATTAACAGGGGTTGACCATGTGCCATCTTCTTCGTTTTTTACACTATAAAAAATATCGTATCCACCAATACTAGAATGTCCGTGAGAACTGAAATAAATAGTTTTTCCATCAGGGTGAATAAATACACCATCTTCATCATAAGGAGTATTAATTACTGCACCAATGTTTTGAGCTTTTGCCCATTCGCCATTTGGTAATTTGTTACAGAAGTAGATATCTTGTTCGCCTAAACCACCTTTTCTATCACTAACAAAATAAAGAGTGTTTTCATCAGGTGAAATAGATACATGAGACTCATGAGCTTCCGTATTTATGTCTGATCCCAATAAAGTAGGAGTAGTCCATTCTTCGTTGTTTACAGAACTGTAGTATAAGTTACCGTTACCGTTATCGTCTTTATAAATAAACAATGTTTGTCCATCTACAGAAACGTTGATAGTCGCTTCATGACCTTCTGAATTAATACTTAACAATTCTGGTTCAGTCCATGATCCATCATAGTTGTGGGAAACATAGATATCTTCATAGTGCATACCATCATTAACATCTTTTATGAAGTAGTTTGAGCTATCTTTTCTTAATCTTCTTGATGTAAAATAAATGGTTGATTCATCAAGCGACATTACAGGACTATAATCAGCAAATTCAGTATTAATAGATTTTCCTAAGTTAACTACCTCAATGTTTACAGGTTTAGCAACAGCTTCTTTTGCGTACTGGCATTGTTTTATGTGATGGTCAACTTCGTTGTATAAAAAGTGTTTTTTAGAGATTTTCTCTTTGAATTTTGTATAGTTCTCTACTGCAACATCCAAGTCGTAATTGATGTGGTATGCTCTTGCTAAAAAGAATTGAGTTTCGTTTGGTGCCTTTTTTTCTGATGAAGAAAATGGGTCGTAGTTAGCTGTAGTGTTTTCAGCAGCTTTTTTCAAATATTCTAAAGCTTTCTTTTTTTCAGTACCTGAGTTAAGGTAGCAAACACCAATTTTATAATTCACATTGTTGTTATCTGGTTGCTGAGCAACTAAATCTAACCAAATTGGAAGTGCAACATTAAACATGGATTCTTCCATTAACGTATTTGCCTCTAGGAATTTTTGACCAAAAGAATCTTGAGCATAACTGTAAAGTTGAACAAGAAGTATCGAAAGTAAAAGGGTAATTTTCTTCATCATTTTTTTAAATGTATTTTACAAATATATTTTATTTAACTCATTTGGCAAATATTAGTTGTAATTATCTTTCTACTAATGAGTTAAAATTCTCGATTAACATCGAAATTTTCAAGATAATCAGCAACTCTACGAACAAACATTCCGCCCAATGCACCATCAACAACTCGGTGGTCGTAAGCATGAGACAAGAACATTTTTTGACGGATTGCTATTGCATCACCGTCAGGTGTTTCGATAACTGCTGGTAATTTTCTAATTGCACCAACCGCCATAATAGCAACTTGAGGTTGATTAATAATAGGTGTACCCATTACATTGCCAAAAGAACCTACGTTGGTTAGTGTGTATGTTCCTCCCGAAATATCATCAGGAGTTAATTTGTTGTTTCTTGCTCTGTTAGCTAAATCGTTAACGGCTTTAGTTAATCCAACTAAGTTTAATTGGTCGGCATTTTTAATTACCGGAACAATTAAATTTCCTGAAGGAAGTGCAGTTGCCATTCCAATGTTAATGTTCTTTCTTTTGATGATTTTATCTTCATCAACAGAAATATTTACCATTGGGAAATCTTTAATAGCTTTAACTATAGCCTCAATAAAAATAGGTGTGAAAGTAATGTTTTCGTTTTCGCGTTTTTTAAAGCTGTCTTTTACTTTGTTTCTCCAGTTTACAATGTTGGTAACATCTGCTTCAACATACGAAGTGACGTGTGGTGATGTATGTTTTGACATGACCATGTGCTCAGCAATAATCTTACGCATTCTGTCCATTTCCATGATTTCATCACCAGGCATCAACGGGATAACTTGTTTTTTTACATGGGCAGTAACTGCTTTTTCTGCTGGAGCTGTTTGTGTTGTAGCAACAGAAGGAGTAGATTTTGCCTCTACAGGTGCAGCAGCAGTTGGTTTGTTTCTATTTGGAAGATAGTTTAGTATATCGGTTTTAGTAACTCTGCCTTCACTTCCTGTGCCTTTAATAGCATCTAATTCGTTACCAGAAATCCCTTCTTTTTCGGCAATACTTCTTACCAATGGAGATAAAAATTTGCCCGCAGGTGAACTTTTACTCAATTTTTCATCGCTTACAGAAGAGGCAACAGGCGTGGCATGGTTTGTAACAACTTCTGCAACAGGTGTAGCTGTTGCTGTAGGAGCAGCTGTTTGTGCTGGAGCACTTTCAGCAACATCGCCTTCCGAACCAATAATTGCAATGGCTTGTCCTACCTGAACAACATCGCCTTCGTTAAATAATTTTTTAATTAATATACCTTGAGCGGTTGAAGGAACTTCTGAGTCAACTTTGTCGGTAGCAATTTCAACTACTGCCTCATCAGCTTCAATGGTGTCGCCAACTTCTTTTAACCAACTTGTAATTGTCGCCTCTGCAACACTTTCGCCCATTTTAGGCATAACTAATTCTACTTGAGCCATATCTTTTTTTGAGTTAAATAATCTATAGTTTTTCTGAAAGTCACAAAAATAGCGTAAAAAAATCTATTTTTCAATAAATAATAGGTGTATTTTCGTTAAAAAAGCATTGGCTTTTTGCTTAGTGTTATGAGATTTCAACTACATTTTAAAATCGTTGCGTTTTTTCTGTTTTGTACCACTCTTTTGGTGGCTCAAAATGGTTCATTTGTGCAATTTAAAAAATTGAGTTGTGCAGAAAAAAGATGGGTTGTTTTTCATCCGTTTGTAGCAAAAAAAGCATTACAACTTTCGTTGGAAGCTCGAACCGTTACTGCCGAAGTAAAGCAGCAACGCATCTTAAAAGGAACTGGCAATGGCGACCAGATTGATGCTTTTCGGCATACCTATTGGATGGCTCGGTTGGCACAAGAAATACATTGGAGAAAAGCCAAACGATTAGGTAGAGCACACGAAAAAGGAAACTACAGACAGTTTAAAAAAGGAAAATTAGAAGACGATGTTTTGCCCGATAAAGTAAGCTCTGAAATGGATTTATTTAATAATGATGTGGGCTTGGATTTGGGTAAAATGAATAGGAGGCAAGAGCTTGAAAACGAAGTGATTAAGTTGATAAAAGAAGGCAAATGTAAAATAATTAAAACCGATACCAACGGTAATTTTTTAGATGAACAAAACAATATCATACCTGCTGAAGAGCTGAAAGGAAAATGGGGAAACAGGAAAGTTTTGGTTGACTCCGATTACCCAATTGATTAAACCAATTCAAAAACGGTAATTTCGGGTAAAATGCCCACTCTGCCTGGGTAGCCAATAAAACCTAAACCTCGGTTTACGTACAAATGTTGTTGGTTTGAGGTGTAAAGCCCTGCCCATTGTGTGTAAATGTATTGCGAGGGACTCCATTTAAAGTTGGGTATTTCTATACCAAACTGCATTCCGTGTGTATGCCCCGAAAATGTTGCTGCAATATCGTTGTGTTCGGGTAATATTTTAGCTTCCCAATGAGATGGGTCGTGGCTCAATAGCAATTTTATGTCGGTTGGCAGTAATCCGTTTTTGGCTATGTCTAAATCGCCATATTTTGGAAAACGGCCGCCAGCACCCCAGTTTTCTACACCTAAAATAGCTAAACGTTCGTTGTTTTTTTCTAACACCACGTTTTCGTTCAACAACAATTTCCATCCCAATTTTTGGTGCACTTTTTTCATTAACCCTAAGTTGTGTTGCTTGCCTTCGAGGTCGTCTTTTTGGTAAAAATAGTCGCCATAGTCGTGGTTGCCTAAAATAGAATAAACACCCATTGGAGCAGTTAGTTTTTGCAATACATCAATAAATGGAAGAGCTTCCTCGGTTATGTCGTTAACCAAATCACCTGTAAAGAAGATGATGTCGGGTTGTTGTTCGTTAATAAGGTTTACTGCCTTTTTAAGTGGTTCGTCATCTAAAAAGCTGCCCACGTGCAAGTCGGATATTTGCACAATTTTTAATCCTTTAAACGCATTGGGTAGGTGGTTGATATTTAGTTTTTCTCGTTTAATGGTGTAATCGTAAGCCGATTTCATCATGCCAAACAACAACGTACCGAAAGGAATAGCTGCAGCAACAACCCCAGCTTTTTTCAAAAAATCTTTTCGCGAAATGGTGTTGGGTTGTGAAGGAACAACTTTTGGGAACAGTTTGTTCTTAATGAATACAACAACCGATTTTAAATCGTGAGCAAGGATAAACAAAGAACCAATTACTTTTGAAGCGAAAATAATAAAGATTAACCCCATAACATATACCCTGTAAATTTTTGGTGCAGCGGTTTTGTCGGCAAAATAAGAAGCTACAAAAAACATAAAACCTATAGTAAACAGGGTAATTAGCCAATAACCAACGGTAAAAGTTAACTTAAAATTTTTGTTGTAGTTTTTTATTACTGAACGAAACGAACGGAAAAAATACCAATCTAAAGCTAGTATAACAAGGGTGGAGGTGAGTATGAATTTTAGGTACATGGGTTAGGTTTAAGTATTAAGGCGTTAGGTATAAGTCTTAAGTTGAAAGAGGTTAATGATAAAATATCTTGAGTTGTTAATTTTTTTTATTAGGTTCTTACTTTAATAATAGTTCATTTTGCTTCAACTCTGATAGCTATCGGGAATATGGTTTAAACAAAGCTTATTGAGATTAAAAACAATCGCCTTATACTTAATAACTTACTCCTAGTGACTTTCTCCTAACTCCTCTAAAATAGCTTCTTCTACATTTTTACTATCCCAAATTTGTTCAATATTCGGGAAATCGGACATCACTTTTTTCATGATAGCATCTTGTTTTTGCCCAGTTTTCCAAGCATCGGAATAACGAATATGACTAAAAGTTACTTGGCTGTACAACGGCATCCATTTTTCTGGATGTTTTTCAGAAAAGTGTGCCTCAATTTTCTTTTGTAGTAAAAACATTGGGTCAGCTACAAAATCACGCATTACGTGGTAATTGTGTAACGATAAATCTTGAACGCCATCACCATCAGGTTTTCTTAATTGTTGGTATTCTTCAAATATCAAATCCCAATTTTCGTTGTGTTTTTGCATTAAATCCCACATTACGGTACAATCTTCAAAGCCGCAGTTCATGCCTTGTCCGTAAAACGGAACAGTAGCGTGTGCAGCATCACCCATCAAGGCAGTTTTTCCGTGTGTCCAAGGGAAGCAGCGGATAATAGCCAACGACGATAAAGGGTGGTCTTCCCAAGCGTCAGCTATTTCAGGCATCATGGTATAAAAATCGGGGAAAGTAGCTTTAAAAAATTCTTGAACAGCAGCTTTTGATTTTAAACTCTCAAAAGAGTTAGCTCCTTTCATAGGCATAAAAAGGGTACAAGTAAAAGAACCATCTTCGTTGGGTAATGCAATCAACATAAATCGTCCTCTTGGCCAAATGTGTAAAGCATTTTTCTCTAATCGGTAACTTCCGTCGACATTGGCAGGAAGTAAAATTTCGCGATAACCGTCATCGATATAATTTTGACTGTATTGAAATCGGTCTAATTTCTGAAAAGCATTGTAACGAGCAGCCGAAAAAGCACCATCTGCAGCAAAAACAACATCTGAGTGATATTCTTTTCGTGCACCACTTTCTGTTTCTGTGTACACAATACCTTTTTCTAAATTTACATCAATGCAACGTTCATTGTAGTTAATTTGGGCGTTACCGAATTGCTCAGCAATGTCCATCATTTTGGCATTTACACCACCACGAGAAACGGAATAAATTGCTTGACCTTCTTTTCCATAAGGCTGGTAAGTTAAATTCCCTTGTAAATCGTGCATCAAACGACCCGACATTGGGATGGCTATTTTTCTAATTTCATCACCCACACCAACAGTGTCTAAAGCTTTCCATCCTCTTGTAGATAAAGCCAAGTTGATGGATTTTCCTGCCGAGATATCTGCTTTTCTGATATCGGGACGTCTTTCTACTATGGTTACTTTATAACCTGCTTTTGAAAGGTATACAGCCCATAATGAGCCAACTAATCCTGCACCTACAATTGTTGCTGTTTTCATAATGAGTTTTTAAGGATTTCTCCAAATTTATAAATGTCTTCAAAATTGTTGTATAGTGGAACAGGCGCTAAACGAATTACGTTTGGCTCTCTCCAATCAGTAATAACACCTTTGTCTAATAATTTGTTAAATAAATCTTTTCCATATCCGTGAGCAACTATCGAAATTTGGCAGCCACGTTCGTTCCAATTGCGTGGAGTAATATTCTCTAGTGTTGTGTGTTGGGTCGTGAGGGATGAGTTAATATCGTCAATTATAAATTCTAAGTAACCTGATAACAAACGTTGTTTTTTAAGCAGTTTATCCATACCCACTTCATTGAAAATATCAACAGAAGCTTTGTGTGCTGCCATAGTTAATACAGGTGCGTTGCTCATTTGCCAAGCTTCTGCCGATTTCATAGGATTAAACCCTTTTTCCATTAAAAAACGGGTTTCTTTATCGTGGCCCCACCAACCTGCAAAACGAGGAAGTTCAGTGTTGTTGCAATGCTTTTCGTTTACATAAATACCTGAAACTCCCCCAGGTCCGGAGTTTAAATATTTATAAGAACACCAACAAGCAAAATCGACTTTCCATTCGTGTAATTTAAGTTCAATATTTCCTGCGGCATGAGCTAAGTCGAAACCACAATAAGCACCTACTTTGTGTGCCGCTTCGGTAATAGTTTTCATATCAAACACTTGTCCAGTAAAGTAGTTTACACCGCCAATCATAACACAAGCTAACGAACTACCAGCTTTTTCAATGGCTTTTATAAAATCTTCATTCCGTATTGTTTTTTCGCCATCGCGAGGGGCAACTTCAATCAATGCCTCGTCAGGATTAAAACCTGCACTTCGCACTTGCATTTCAAGGGCATATTGGTCGGACGGAAATGCTTTTGCTTCGCACACAATTTTGTAGCGTTGGTTGGTAGGTCGGTAAAACGAAACCATTAATAAATTAAGGTTAACAGTAAGGTTGTTCATTACCACAACTTCTTTTGGTAATGCTCCAACAATTTTAGCTATTGGTTCAGCAAATTGCTCGTGATACGAAAACCAAGGATTTTTTGCATGAAAATGACCCTCAACACCCCATTTTGCCCAATCTTCTAGTTCTTGGTTAATGTAAGCTGCAGTAGATTTAGGCTGTAATCCTAATGAATTACCTGTAAAATATAAGGTTTCAATTCCGTTAATTACTGGAATATGAAATTTGCTTCTATAATTTTTTAATTCATCTTGCTCATCCAATTTTTGAGCAAAAACTAGTGTGTTTTGATAATCCATTTAGTTGAATTTTTTCGGATTACAAATATACATACTCCGTTAAAAACAAACGGAGTTCTTTAGTTTTTTATGTTGATTAAAATAATTATGTTAGAAATTTATTTCCAATTGTTCTGGAAGCAAACGGAATGATTGACGGTGAAGAAGAGTGGAACCGAATTGTTTTATGCCTTCGCGGTGTTTTTTTGTTGGATAACCTTTGTTTGTTTTCCAGTCGTACGAAGGGTAATTTTCGTGCGCCTCTTCCATAAAATCATCACGGTAAGTTTTTGCTAGAATTGAAGCTGCAGCAATGGATAGAAATTTACTATCGCCTTTAATGATACATTCGTGAGGAACTTTTTGATAAGGTTTAAACCGATTTCCATCAATGAGTAAAAGCTCAGGTTTAATAGTAAGTTGCTCGATGGCTCTATGCATTGCCAAAAAAGAAGCATTTAAAATGTTGATTTTATCAATTTCAATATTATCTACTACACCAATAGCGTAAGAAATAGCTTCTTTTTCAATCTCTATTCTGAGTAGTTTTCTTTTGGTTTCAGATAGTTGCTTGGAATCGTTTAGAATGTTGTTTTTGTAATCTCGCGGAAGGATAACTGCAGCAGCATAAACAGGACCAGCCAAACAACCTCTTCCAGCCTCATCGCAGCCAGCTTCAATCAATTTTTTTTGAAAACAACTTTTAAGCATCTATTGTTTTTTGAATCGAATCCCAAAGTAAATCGGCAGTTTTCTGCCAGCTAAATTTTTTAGCTTGAATAAGACTTTTCTCCGATAAATTGCCTCTTAAACAATGCTCTTCATTCATTCTAATCATGGCATTAGCAATTTCATCAACAGAAAAAGGGTTGATTAAAATACCCGCATCATCAACAACTTCGGGCATAGAGGTAATGTTTGAAGATATAACTGGAGTTCCACAACTCATGGCTTCCACCAATGGAATTCCAAAACCTTCAAAAATAGGTACATAAGTTAGTGCATAAGCCGAAGCCGTTATTTTATAAAGTTCTTGTTCGGAAACTCTCCCAGCAAAAATTATATCATTTTTAACCGAAAGACTATTTAATGCGGCTTCAATTTCAGGAGTCCACCACATTTTACGACCAACTACAAGTAGTTTTTTAGGCGACTTGGTATTGGTTTTAAATTGGTCAAAAGCTTTAAATAAATTGATTAAATTTTTTCGTGGGTGCAGCGTTCCCACAAATAAAAAGTAATCATAACCATCGGTGTATTGTTCTTTAACTTTTGTTTGTTCTGAAGATGTTAGAGGTACAAAGTTTTCGTTTGGACCATTATACACAACGTCAATTTTTGATTCATCAATTTGATAAGTTTTGCAAATATCTTGTTTTGAAAATACTGAAACTGTTGCAATTCGGGTAGCTTGATGAGCAAATTTTGGAAAATAGTTGCAATAATAATTTCTTAAGAGTTTAGGTAAATGCTCTGGGTGGTGTTCAAAATTTAAATCGTGAATAACTGCTAGTGTTTTGGTTTTACAGTTAAAAGGAATCATTCCATCGGTAGCAACAAAAATATCAGGATTTAATTTTTTTAATAATCTTTTTAAAGAGATTTGATACCAAACCATGTAAAGCCAAGGATGCCGAGCTTGAGGAGAAATAACTTTTGCAGTGATGTTTTTAGCAAAAATAAAATCAGCATCAGGTGTTCGGTCGAAGATGAAGATAAATTCAATTTCTGGATGAGCTATTACAATTTTCTTAAATGCTTCATAGGTAAACAAACCTATTCCGTCCATTTTGTCTTTCAACAACAATCTTGTATTTACAGCTATCTTCACGGTTAAATTTTAGCGAAAATAATAATATTGCATAAGATAAGTTACTTTTGTTAAAAATCAATTGCTTTGCAACGCAAGTTTATCCTCAATCTCGCCTTATTGCTGTTGCTTAATTTCTTAATTAAGCCCTTTTGGATTTTTGGAATTGACCGAACAGTTCAAAACATGGTTCCTTCTTCAGATTATGGAATTTACTTTGCTTTGTTTAACTTTTCCATGCTGTTTAGCATATTGTTGGATTTGGGATTAACCAACTACAACAACAAAAATATTGCACAAAACAATCATATTTTATCAAAATATTTTTCGGGATTACTCACGTTTAAGTTTTTACTTTCCATTATCTATTTTGTGGTAACTTTTGTGGTGGGTTACTTTGTTGGTTACAATTCAGAACGATTTTTAATATTGCTTTTTCTTTCCTTAAATCAATTTTTCATCTCGTTGATATTGTTTATGAGGTCAAATATTTCTGGACTCCATTTGTTCGGAATAGATAGCTTCTTATCAGTATTAGACAAGGTGTTTATGATACTATTTTGTTCCATTCTACTGTGGGGAAATGTAATAGCTGAGCCTTTTACCATACTACATTTTATATACGCTCAAACATTAGCATATATTATTACGGCAGTCGTTGTATTCGGTATTATTGTTTTTAAAACGAAGGAATTTTCGTTTCAGCTAAATCTTCCTTTTCTGTTGGTTACTTTAAAGCAAACTTTTCCTTATGCATTTTTGGTGCTTACCATGACTTTTTATTACCGATTGGATGCTATTATGCTCGATTTAATACTTGTTGATGGAGAGCATGAAGCAGCAATTTATGCACAAGCTTACCGTTTACTCGATGCTACTAGCCAGATAGGAGTGCTATTTGCTGGATTGTTGTTGCCCATGTTTGCCTTAATGATTACTAAAAAACAAAAGTTAGATGATTTGTTAAGATTATCGTTTAGCTTGCTTTTTATCCCTTCAGCTGTTCTTGCTTTATTTTGTTTATTTTATGCTGAGTCTATTATATCTATGTTGTATGATAATCATGAGCAATCCTCTTCGAATGTATTAATTCTTCTCATGTTCTGCTTTGTTGCAATTGCTGGAACTTACATTTATGGTACATTGTTAACGTCTAAAGGAAGTTTGAAACAGTTAAATACTATTGCTGTAATTGGGTTGGTTTTAAATTTTGTACTCAATTTAATATTAATTCCAAAATACAAAGCTGAGGGTTCTGCAATAGCAAGTTTAATCACTCAGTTTATAGTTTTAATAGCCCAAATTCTTATTTGCAACATGATTTTCAATTTTGCTATTAATTACCAATACGTGTTAAAGGTGGCATTATTTTTTGGTGTTGTTTTAGCAACTATTTTTGGATTGAAATCTGCTAATATTGCTATGCAAGTTTCTTTTTTGGTAATAGTAATATTATCATCTGTTCTAGTATTTCTTTTTAAAATAATTAGCCTAAAAGATATCTTGCAGCTAATCAAGAACAGATAATCTTAAATTCTACAATAAAAATACTATTTTTACGCTTCTTAATTTTTTAGAGCAATATTATAGTGGATAACAAACAACACAACAATCAAAATTATTCGGATATCATAAGCCCAATAAAATCTCATAGAAAGATTTTGTTAACGGTTGCAGGTGTTGCTTTGATTGTTTCTACTATTTTTTCTTTTCTGATTAAAGATAAGTTCAAATCATCAGTTATTTTATATCCTACCACTAATAGTTCTATATCTAAAGCAATCATTTCAGAAACATATAATGGTAAGGATGATGTGCTAAAGTTTGGAGAAATTGAGGAGGCAGAACAACTTTTACAAATATTACATTCTGATGAAATAAAGCAAAAAATTATAGATAAATATAATTTGTTGCAGCATTATGGTATTAATGAGAATCACCAATATAAGTTAACTAAATTGAATGACGAATTTGAGGATAATGTAACTTTCAAGTTAACCAAATATTTAGCTATTGAGATTTCAGTTTTAGATTACAATGCAGATACGGCAGCTTTAATAGCTAATGATATTGCGATGTATTTAGATACGGTAAAAAATAGAATGCAAAAAGAGATTGCCGTGCCAGCCTTTAAAATTGTGGAACAACGTTATATTGCACAAAAAGATTTCATCAAAGGATTAGAAGATTCATTGTCGGCATTAAGGATGTTGGGTGTTATAGATTATGAATCTCAGGCAGAAAGATTAACCGAACAACTTGGTATTGCAATTGTTCAGGGGAAAACTGCAGCAGCAAATCAGTTAGAGGAAAGATTAAAAACTTTGTCGAAATATGGTGGAGCGTATGTTTCTATTCGCGACCAATTGGAATTTGAAAAGAAACAACTTACAGCTATTCATACCAAATATGAGGAAGCTAAAGTTGATGCTGAAAGTAGTTTGCAGCATAAGTTTGTTGTTAACAATGCCTATCCTGCCGAAATGAAAACGTATCCGATTCGTTGGTTGATAGTATTGATTTCAACGCTTTCATCAGTTGTTTTAACTTTATTTTTAATTCTTATTTTTAATAACCTAAAAAGTTTACGATAACATTATGTCGAATTTAGAAGATTTAAATAGCAATCTATTAAACATTGCTTTGAAGAATAAAAAAACATTAATTATTGTTGGATTTGCAGCAGCAGTTCTTTCTATTGTGTTTTCTTCTGCAACTTTTATAAAACCTAAGTTTCAATCTCAAGCAATTGTTTATCCTTCTAACTTGGGTGAATATTCTGAAGAAAGCCCTATTGAACAAATGATGCAATGG
Source organism: uncultured Vicingus sp. (assembly GCA_964398455.1). Lineage (GTDB taxonomy): Bacteria > Bacteroidota > Bacteroidia > Flavobacteriales_E > Vicingaceae > Vicingus. The sequence goes on from CAYNMR010000013.1 coordinate 60,575, forward strand.
TTTGAATCGAGAACTTTAAAAGAAAACGTAATTAAAGAGCATGATTTAGCTACACATTACGACATTAATGTGAAGGATGATAAATTAGGTGAATACTATTTGTTTTTAGAATTTGATGAAAACGTAAAAATTAGTGAAACCAAGTATGAATCAGCACAAATTACTGTTACTGATACTGATCCAGAGAAAGCTTTTAATATGGTGAATTCGGTTATTGATAACTTTAATAAGGTAGTAAGAGAAGAACACAGAAAAAGAGCTTTAGAAGATTTAAAGCCAATTGAAATAGAATTTAATAATGTTAAAAGAGAATTGGATTCTATTGCAAATGAATTAAAAAAAATAAGAATGGATTATAGTATTATTAACTATAGTGCTCAGTCAGAGAATATTGTAAAAGGTTTTCTAAAGACATTTGATGGAGCTAATTCAACGGCTGTAAATACACAAGAAATTCTGAAACTAAAGAAAAATATAGAGGAAACAGGTGGAGACTTTATTGCATTTGAAAAGCGTTTTTATTTCTTAATTGATAGCTACAACTATTGGGATAATGAGTATAAGAAAGCAAATAGAAGTGTGAATAGAGTAATGACTTATACAAACCTTGTTTCAGAGCCTACTATTTCATATAAAAAAGTTTATCCAATACGTTGGTTAATTGTTTCATTATCAACTTTTGGTGCAGTATTCTTTGCTTTTGTAGTTATCCTTTTTCAAGGAAGGATAAAAAAATAATATCCTTTGCTGAACGCTATAAAACCATATTATATTTACCTGTTTAGCTTTTTATTTATAGCTTTAAATAGTTATTTGATAGTTAAAGAGTTTTATTATTTAGCAATCTTACCTTTTGCTTTAGCTATTGTTTTTATGACGTTTTTCCATTTGGATAAACTCATGTGGTTTATTGTATTTGCAACTCCTCTTTCATTAAATCTAGAAGAGCTTGAATTGGGAGGAATAGGAATGTACTTACCAACCGAACCTTTGATGTTTGGTGTAATGATTCTTTTCTTTTTAAAACTAATTTACGATAAAGGATTTGATAACCGAATTACAAAACATCCAATAACACTTGCTATTTTTATCTATTTAGGCTGGATGTTTGTTACCGTATTAACCAGTGAAATGGTTGTGATATCAATTAAATTCATCGTTTCTAGATTGTGGTTTATTGTTTGTTTTTATTTTATAGGAACGCAATTGTTCTTAAAGTTATCAAACTATAGAACATTTTTCTGGTGTTACTTAATTCCACTTTCTGGTGTTGCAGTTTATGCTATAATTAGGTTAGCAAATTATAGTTTTAATGAAAAGGCTGCACATTGGGTAATGGAGCCTTTTTATAAAGATCATACATCGTATGGAGCCATTTTGGCTTTGTTTTTACCTATAGTTTTTATTTTTATCGATAATACTGAGAAGTTCTATTTTAAAATAATCTCCTATTTGGTGCTAGCAATTCTTGTGGTTGGGACAATTCTTTCTTATACTAGGGCTGCATGGATTAGTTTAGTAGCAGCTTTAGTTTTATATTTCATTTATAAATATAAAGTTAAATTCAAGTATTTGCTATATACAGCAAGTTTTGTAATTATTTTATTGGCGTTAAATTGGAATTCGTTAATGTTAAGTTTGGAAAGAAACGACCAAGATTCTTCTGCAAAGCTAACAGAACACGTTCAGTCTATATCTAACGTATCAAGTGATGCATCGAATAAAGAAAGGTTGAACAAATGGAATTCGGCTTTTAAAATGTTTCAGGAACGACCATTTTTTGGATGGGGTCCAGGAACTTACGTTTTTCAATATGCGCCTTTTCAATCTTCGAAGGATAAAACGATTATTAGTTCTAATGTAGGTAATATTGGAAATGCACATAGTGAATACATTGGACCTCTTGCAGAATCTGGTTTATTTGGAACCTTATCGGTATTGTTTTTATTTGGAATGGTTTTCTACAAAGGGTCTAACCTTTATCACGAGCTACCAAAAGGAAAGATTAAAACAGTTGTGCTATGTACGTTGTTAGGTTTATTTACCTACATTGTGCACGGATTTTTAAATAACTATTTAGATACCGATAAATTATCGGTTCCATTTTGGGGCTTTATAGCTTTGATTGTTGCTATTGATGTTTATCACAAAGATAAAATACTACTTGAATCGAATGCCAAGTAGGGCAATATCATCAGAGAATTCTTCACCTGATTTAAAGCTTTCAAGTTTGTTTAGAATACCATTAATTACAACGTTTAAAGAATCTTCTTTGTGTAGCAAAATAGCTTGTTTTAATGGTTCTACACCAAATTCAACCTTTTCCTTATTTATTTGTTCGTTAATTCCATCGGTATAACACATCAAAATAGATTCTTTAGGAATATAGATGTTTTTCTCGGTAACACTTGGGAGTTTGTTAAACATTCCAATAATAGTGCAACCTTCATCTAATTCTGTGAATTTATGCCCAATTAAAAGAAATGGAGGATTGTGTCCAGCATTTATAAATTGAAGATTTCTTGTCTGGCAGTTATATTTACCAATAAACGCAGTAATAAATTTCTCACGTTTTGCAGTAGCTAATATGTTTTCATTTAACTCTGTAACTAATTCTGAAAGTGATGTGGTTCGTTTTACCAAAGCTCTAAAACTAGCTTGAAAGTTTGACATGATAAGTGCTGCAGGAACTCCTTTTCCTGAAACATCGGCAATACAAAAGGCAAATTCATCTCTGTTGAGTTGAACAAAATCGTAGTAATCTCCTCCAACCATGTGGTGAGGTAGGTATTTTGCATCAACTTCTATTTCGCTATTGTTTGGTAATTGGTTTGGAAACAACATGGCTTGCATTTCTGAGGCAAGCTCCATCTCTTTTTGAATAGCTATCTGTTTTATGCTGTTTTTATAAAGTCTTTTGTTTTCTATCGCAACAATAATGATGTTGGTAAATGTTTGAATAAATGTAAGGTGTTTGATGATTGGACTTACCTCAATTTTTTCATCTACAAAGTCACCAATTAATAAATAGGCGAGAGGGTTTGATTTATGAAAAACAGGAATGATAACATCAAAATCATCTAAGTTTGGATTGTTTAACGAATGAGTGCTAACAATTTCATTTATGGTTAATAAATCCCTTTCGGCATCTATTATTGAACATGAAGTTCCAAAACACAGTTCTTGATTCCAATTTTTGCCATCGAAAGTATATAGAAGCAATTTACCGATGTTTAATTCATCAATTAAAACTTCTTTGTAAATATTATATAGTTCAGTTTGTGGTATATTATTGTTAATACCTTTGGTTACTTCCAAAAGTTTGTCGAGTTTGAATTTACCCAACTGCAATCGTTTCTTTATGTTTTTTGAATTACTCATGTTTCTTTAACAACTCATACATTTCTGGCAATTGTCTAATCATAGCCAATTCTTTCAATTTTTTTCTTGTTTCTTCCGCAGGACTTCCAAAATACGATTTTCCTGCGTCTAAAGATTTTGTAATTCCCGATTGTGCTTGAACAACAACATTATCGCCAATATGAATGTCGCTAGGAATACCAACTTGTCCCCAAAGTGTAACATTGTTGCCTACAACCGTACAACCTGCAACTCCAACTTGAGAAGCAATAATACACATTTCTCCAATTAAAGTGTCGTGTCCAATTTGAACATGGTTGTCAATTTTAGTATGTTTTCCAATAGTTGTAGAGCCAGTAACTCCTTTATCGATTGTTGAGCAAGACCCAATTTCAACATGGTCGTGTATAACCACATTACCGCCAGAGTTTAAACGTTCACGATGTGTTCCTCTATTTTTATAATAAAAAGCGTGTCCTCCAATTACTGTATTTGCTTGTATAATTACATTGTTCCCAATAACACAATTATCATAAATTACCACACCTGGGAAAATCATACAATTGTCGCCAATTTTAACATTATTGCCAATACTAACGGTGGAGTGTATCTCACAATTTCTTCCTATTTGAGCCGATTCTGAAACTATCTGTTTGTTAAACTCGAAAGGGGAGAAGAAGTTAATCAAAAAATTAAAATCTCTGAAAGGGTCTTCAGAGAAGATTAATCCTTTTCCAGCAGGACAATCTACCTTTTGGTTAATGATTATTGTAGTAGCTTTTGAGTTTAACGCTTTCTCATAATATTTAGGATGATCAACAAAAACGATGTCGCCATGTTCAACCAAATGAATCTCATTTATTCCAGATACAACATGATTAGGTTCACCAATAAATTCACAATTTAAAAGCTTGGCTATATTTTCGAGTGTGTTGGTTTTAATCTTCATTCCTACATTTTTTTATTAAAAGTAATATTTTATCTGGATAAAAAAAACCCTTTCTAAATGAATAGAAAGGGTTTTTTATCAAACGAGCCGAATACTAGTTTTCTTTTTTATTTCTTTTAGTTAAGTCATACATCACTGGAGACGCAATAAACAATGATGAGTAAGTACCCACAACGATACCAATCAATAATGCAAAACAGAATCCTCTAATAACTTCTCCACCAAAGATGAAAATCATTAATAATACGAAGATGGTAGTTAAAGAGGTATTGATTGTTCTACTTAATGTGCTGTTTAAAGCGTCATTAATTACTTCATTATCTTCACGTTTTTTGAATGCACCTAAATATTCTCTAATTCTATCAAATACAACCACGGTATCGTTAATAGAGTAACCAACCACTGTTAAAATTGCAGCAATAAATGCCTGATCGATTTCTAATGAGAAAGGTAAAATTCCGTAGAAAATAGAGAAAATAGCTAAGGTAATCAACACGTCATGGAACAAAGCCACTAACGCACCTAAACCAAATTGCCATTTTTTAAATCTAAATACAATGTAAAGGAAAATAATAAACAATGAGAATAAAATTGACCAGAATGAAGATGTTTTAATATCGTTTGCAATGGTAGGTCCTACTTTCTGAGAGCTCATTACTTCATAAGTGTTACCTAACGCTTTTAAACCTTCGTTTAATTTATCTTCAACAACATCGTCGGCATTTTCATCTGCACTATCAATCATATATGTTGTAGTAATTTTAACTTGGTTGTTGTCTCCATAAGTTTTGGTTTCTGGAGAAGTTTCAAATAATTTCTCTAAACTTTTAGAAATATCAACTGTTGATACAGGATTATCGAAACGAACAACATAAGAACGACCACCTTTGAAATCTATGCCATATTGTAAACCTTTGGTTACAAGAGAACCAATACCTACAAGAATAATAATACCAGAAATAATATAGAATTTTTTTCTGTTAGCAATGTAATCGAAATTGATGTTTTTAAACGCACCTTCAGAAAGTTTAGTAGAGAAACTTAAAGGCTTATTACCATTTAATTGGTATTCGAAAATTAAACGAGTAATAAATATTGCAGTAAATAAAGATGTTGCAATACCAATTACTAATGTTTTAGCAAAACCTTCAACAGGACCTGTACCAAAAATCCACAATACAAAACCGGTTAATAAGGTAGTTACGTTTGAGTCAATAATTGAGGAATAAGCAAATTTATAACCATCAGTAACAGCTAAACGAATCCCTTTTCCAGCAGAAATTTCCTCTCTAATACGCTCGAAAATAAGAACGTTAGCATCTACTGACATACCAATGGTTAAAATGATACCAGCAATACCAGGTAATGTTAATGCAATTAATTGAGGCATTGAAGCTAATATTCCAAAAATGAAGAACATGTTAGTTAATAATGCTATAACCGAAGCAACACCTGCTTTAGAGTAATAGAAAACCATAAATGCTAGAACAACTAGTAAAGCAATGGCAAATGAAGACATTCCTTTGTTAATAGATTCTTGACCTAAAGTTGGTCCAACCACATTTTCCTCAATAATTTTTGCAGGAGCAGGAAGTTTACCAGCTTTCAAAATGTTAGCAATTAATTTAGCTTCTTCAATATCAAAGTTACCTGTGATGTTTGACTGACCACCAGCAATTTCGCTTTGAACTGTTGGGTAAGAATATACCAAGTTATCTAATGCAATAACAACTGATTTACCAATGTTATCGGCAGTAATTCTTTTCCATTTGTTAGCACCTTCGCCATTCATGGTCATGTCAATTCTTGGTGCACCACTAAATTGGTCGAACTGTTGAGAAGCATCAACAATAACATCTCCTTCTAAAATTGCTTTACCTTCTCGGTTGTCAACTTTAATAGCTAACAATTGTAGAAATCTTTTCTCATCGTCGTAAGGCTTAGCAGTCCATAAAAATTTAATACGTGGAGGAAATAAACCTTTAACAGCTGGGTTTTCTAAATAACCGTTTACTTTAGCTGTGTCTTTAATAGCAACATAGCCAACAACTGGTCCTTGTCCTGGGAAGTATTGACCTTTTTCGTCTTGGAAAATTGCAGGACGCATTACAGCAAATAAAGGGTGTTCTTTTGAGTACTCTTCAAACGATTGTTCAGCAGCAGCAGTTGAATCGCTTTTATCTCCTTTTGCACTATCTAATTTATCTAATAAAGAAGCAGAAGCAGTTTCTTGGGTTGTAGAATCAGTAACTGCAGCAGTTTGAGTAGAGTCTGTAGTTGAAGTTGAATCAACAGCAGTAGAATCAGTAACACCTAATTTACTAGTAGCACCCAATAATTCGTCAGCTTTAGCTAACATAGGGTAAATTTCTTGGTTTTCGTAAGTTAACCAGAACTCTAATTTTGCAGTTCCTTGTAATAACTGACGAACTCTTTCTTTGTTTTTTACACCAGGTAATTCAATTAAAATTCTATCAGAACCAGTTAATTTTTGAATATTTGGTTGTGCAGCACCAAACAACCCAATTCTTGTTCTTAATACGTTAAATGAACGTTCAATAGCATCATCTGCTTCAGTTTTAATAAAAGCTAAAACTTCTTCGTTAGTTGCATTTGGCGAAAGCTTCTCTTTGTTATCTAAAGTATAAAAAACTGAAGATAATTTTCCGTTTGGATTTTTTTCTTGGTAAGCTTTTCCGAATAAAGTAACAAAATCAGCATTGTTTACCTTTTGTTCGTTTTTAGCATCAATAATAGCTTGGTTAAAAGCATTGTCTTTACTGTATGAAGCTAAAGCTTTAACTACTTCATCAATTTGAACTTCTAAAGTAACGTTCATACCGCCTTTTAAGTCCAAACCAAGGTTTAGCATTTTTGTTCTTAACTCACCGTAAGTATATCCAATTACAGGGTAAACTTCTTCTGAAGACATCGAATCTAAATAAGCAAATTCCAAATCGGTATTGCCGTTTCCGTATTCTTTTGCGTCGCTTTCAACACTGTTAGCCACAAATGTTAACGATAGTGAATACAATGCTGCTATAGCAAATAATACTGTAAATGTTGTTAATAGTCCTTTATTTTGCATTTTCTCTAATGTATATGAATTCTTAAATTTATAAGCCTGCAAATATAGAATTTCAAAAGATATTTAACAATATAAAGTTTAATTAGTTTTCGAGATGCTTTTACCCCAATAAATTCAGTATATTTGGGCTTGTATTTAGCGGTAATAACTATGCGTTTTTTTAAAATTAGTTTACTTTTTTTTAGTTCAATTTTCTTAAATTCCTTATTGGCTCAAGAATATTTTAAGAGAAACGACTCTGTTCAGGTTTTTAATCAATTGAACAACCAATATGCTAAACCTTGGGTGGGTGGTTTTAACCACATTCAGGTTTCGGAAATAGATTTGAACCTTGACGGGAAAAACGATTTATTGGTGTTTGATCGTTCTGGTTTCAAGATAAATACCTTCATCAATAACGGAACACCCAATACCATTGATTATACTTTCGCACCTCAATACAAGGATAGTTTTCCTGATTTGCACGATTGGGTGTTGTTTAGAGATTACAATTGCGATGGAAAGATGGATATTTTTACCTATTCGTCAGGCGGTGCAGCGGTTTACAAAAACACATCCACCACTCAATTAAGTTTTCAGTTGGTAACGGGGTTGATTTATTCTGATTTTTTACCCGATGACGGTATCAATAATTCAATAAATTTATACATCAGTTCTACCGATATTCCTGTAATAGATGATGTGGACAGCGATGGAGATTTAGATATTTTAACCTTTAGTATCTTAGGAACTTATGTGGAATACCACAAAAATCTTTCGATGGAAACTTATGGCTTTTGTGATAGTTTAAAATTTGAATTGTCGAATGATTGTTGGGGTTTTTTTGCTGAGAATGCAGCAAACAACAGTGTTACTTTAGATGATACTTGCGATTTTAATATTGCGAACCCACAACGATTGGCATTGATAAATAATGAAATGAATATTGAGACACAAACCAGTAAAAAACACAGTGGCTCAACCATGTTTACACTTGATGTAGATGCAAACGGCTCAAAAGAATTGGTGCTAGGAGATGTGTCGTTTAACAACTTGGTTGTATTATTAAATGGAGACACTACTTCAGATTTTACAGCCTCATACATGACATTTGAAGACCTTAATTTTCCAGAGAACAACACATCAACCGTTGCAGTTGATATGGATATTTTTCCTGCTGCATTTTATATTGATGTGAATAACGACAATGTAAAAGACCTTTTGGTTACCAATAATTGTTATTCGGGCTGCGAAAACACCAAAGGATTCTGGTTGTATTTGAATGCAGGAGCAAACAATTTACCACAATTTAATTTTCAACAAGATAACTTTTTGCAAGATGAAATGATTGAGTTGGGTGAACGAGCAAATCCAGTATTTTTTGATTATGATGGTGATGGATTGATGGATTTGGTAATAAGCAATTATGGGATTTATGATAAATCATTGCCATTATTGTATAAATCGTCGCTTTACTTGTATCATAACATTGGTACAGCAACTACTCCAATTTATAAATTGATTGATGATGATTTTGCGGGGTTGTCTTCCATAAATTTAGATTTGGTAGGCAATAAACCTGTTTTGGGAATTCACCCCACTTTTGGCGATTTAGATAATGATGGCGATAAAGACATGATGATTGGCGATTATGCTGGTAACTTGCATTATTTCACTAATAGTGCAGGTGTTGGAAATCCTGCAAACTTTGTGTTGAGTCAACCAAAATACCAATCAATAGACGTTGGAGGTTATGCCGCACCGCAGTTAATTGACTTAAACCGCGACGGTAAATTAGATATGGTTATTGGTAAAGAAAATGGCTATTTTACTTATTATGAAAATACAGGAACAGTTTCAATTCCTGCATTTACCAAAATTTCGGATTCATTAGGGCATGTTTCAACACTACACCCCATGTTTTTTAAAGGCAATAGTGTTCCTTGTATTGTTGATGACAATGGTTCTTACATTATGTTTGCTGGTTCGGCAAGTGGTAACTTGTTTCAATTTAAGGATATTGATGGCAATTTATCAGGAACATTTACTCGGGCTGATACTAACTTTTTAGGTATTTACGAAGGGTTAAATTCTGCAATAACCATGGCAGATGTTAACAATAGTGGGTACTTAGATATGGTTATTGGCAATCAAACTGGAGGAGTTTCTTTCTTTAAAGGAGCTGAAGCTATTATTTCGGTAAATGAGTTGAATGCTCTTGCTTCGTTGTCGGTTTACCCAAATCCTTCAGATGGAACTTTGGTTGTTGATGTTGCCAACAATAGCTTAAAAAATGCTTCTATTGAAGTGTTTGATTTAATGGGAAAATCGCAATTAAATAGAGTGGTGAATACTTCTCGACTACAACTTAATTTGAGTTACCTACCGCAAGGCATCTATTTAATTAAGTTCTCTAACAATAAAGGAAACAAAGTAATTAAGTGGATAAAGAAATAAAAAAAGCTCCTTTTTCAAGGAGCTTTTTTTATGTAAGGTTTAATGTTTTAGTTTTATTCAGCTAAATTAAATTTGATTGGCAATACCATTTTAACGCTTACTTTTTTACCTTGGTGCTCACCTGGAGTCCATTTTGGCATGTTATCTACCACACGTTTTGCTTCTCCATCTAACGAGTTAGAAACACCTTTTTCAACATTTGCAGCAATTACACTACCATCAGATTTAACAATAAAAGACACATATACTGTTCCCGATTCGCTATTTGCAGCTGCATCAGCAGGGTATTTTAAATTAGTGCCAATGTAACTCATTAAACCAGCAGGACCACCATTAAATTCGGGCATTACATCAGGGTTTTCAATTATATCGTCGGTATAAAAAGCGATTAAATCTTTGGTATTTGCCGTGGAGTTTACAGCTCCAAAACCTATTAATGCTACCAATGCTAATGGAGCAATAGCGTATGTTAATTTAGTTCTTTTCATCATCTTAAGTTTTAAAATTGTTCTATCAAATTTATGGAAATAAATTCATCTATTATCAACTTGTTATAAAATAACTAGTTAAACTAATAAATAGATATATTTTTTAAAAGCACATTTTTATTAGTATGACTTTGTGTTAGATAAAAAGTTGCACAATTCGGTTGTTATCATTGTGCCTAACTTGGTTAATCAGCAAAACATTTGATTAATTTTACCACATGAAAATAAAAGCAATTATTACTGGCACAACAGGAATGGTAGGTAAAGCTGTTCTACTCGAATGTTTAGAACATCCTCAAGTAGAATCTGTTCTTATTATTAATCGAACATCAATAGGGCTCAACCATCCGAAATTAAAAGAGGTGATACACGCCAATTTTTTTGATTTAACATCTATTCAAGAACAGCTGAAAGGCTATAACACTTGTTTTTTCTGTTTGGGAGTTTCGTCTATGGGCATGAGTGAAGAAGAATACCATAAATACACCTATGAGCTGACAACGAATTTTGCAACCACTTTCTTAGCTCAAAATTCAGATTCTAACTTTATCTACGTTTCAGGCACTGGAACCGATAGTTCTGAAAAAGGAAAAGTGATGTGGGCGAGGGTAAAAGGTAAAACAGAAAATGTACTTTTAAGTATGCCATTTAAACACGTTTATATGTTTCGTCCAGGAATGATTCTACCAGAAAAAGGAGTGAAATCGAAAGTGAAACTGTATAATGTATTGTATGTGGTTTTTTCACCAATAAACTTTTTGTTTAGAAAAATGAAATCGGTTACCACAAGCACACGATTGGGACAGGCTATGATTAATGTTGTGTTAAAAGGTTATGAAAAGAAGCATTTAGAAAATATCGACATGAATATTTTAGCTAAAAATTAAATGTAAAAACTTAATTCGTAGTTTTGCCTCAACTTATGAAAACACAAGATTATAATATGAGAAAGAGATGCTATGTGCAAGTAGCTTCGGGTAATCTATTATAATTTTATACAACATAAATTATACGTTTATTACCCAGCAAATGCTGGGTTTTTTATTTTACAATGGTTTTAAAACTGGTTAATTCATATCAAAATTCCTTTAAAGGCTTGTCTACCCAAGTGTGGTGGCTTTCGTTAATTACGTTAATTAACAGGGCTGGAACCATGGTTATACCTTTTTTGTCGCTTTACCTAACCGAAAACCTAAAGTTTACATTAAGCAATGTGGGTTGGATTATGACTGCTTTTGGATTGGGTTCGGTTTGTGGTTCGTGGTTAGGAGGGAAGCTCACCAATTCGTTCGGTTTTTACAAAGTAATGTTTTGGAGTTTAGTGTTGTCGGGGCTTATGTTTATTGGCTTGCAATTCATTACCTCCTTTATGGGTATTTGTATTGCCATTTTCTTTATTATGTTGGTTGCCGATGTGTTCCGACCAGCGTTGTTTGTTGCGGTGGCTGCTTATGCCAAACCAGAAAACAGGACACGAGCCGTAACGCTTATTCGGTTGGCAATTAACTTGGGTTTTTCATTAGGACCAGCCGTGGGAGGGTTAATTATTTACCACAGCAGCTATGCTGGTTTGTTTTGGATTGATGGCATAACCTGTATTTTAGCGGGGTTACTGTTCTTTTATGTGTTGAGCGAAAAACACGCCAGCAACAAAATAAAAGAGGAAGAAAAAGGAGTTAAAGGCTCGCCGTACCAAGACAAAGCGTATTTGGTTTTTTTGGGAGCATTGCTGTTGGTGGGTTTTACTTTTATGCAATATTTTTCTACCATACCGCTTTATTACAACGATGTGCATCACCTTTCCGAAAAGGAGATTGGGTGGTTGATGTCGCTAAACGGATTGCTGATTTTTGTTCTGGAAATGCCTTTGGTGAGTTATTACGAAAACGAACGGTTCTCGAAATACCGCATTTTGGCTATTAGTGTGTTGCTGTTTGCATTAAGCTTTTTGGTGCTCAACGTAAGTGGTTGGGTAGGCATGTTAACCATTGGCATGGTGTTGATGTCGATTGCCGAAATGCTCAACTTTCCGTTTTCCAATTCGTTTGCTATGAGCAGGGCCGCAAAATTCAACAACCAAGGCGATTACATGGCATTGTTTACCATGACTTTTTCTATTGCTCACATTTTTGGGCACAATTCGGGTATGCAGTTGGTTGCCCATTTTGGTTATGAAATAACATGGTACATTATGGCAATAATGCTTTTAATTTCCATTTTGGGCTTGGTGTGGTTGCGAAACATTATTCGTAAGGAAAACTAACCTCTATATAAAATAAAAACACGCCTTCAGTTGATTGAGAAGACGTGTTTTTTTAATGTAAGTTCGGTATGACAAAATTTAAATCAATAACCTTATATACCGAACGATCATTAGTTAGAATCTACTGTTGTTAAATTTTTGGTCAGACTCGTGCTGATTAGTAATTTTAACATCAGCATTTGTTGCTTGGTCGTGTTTGCTTTTTTCTTGGTGATTTGGAGTTTCTTTTTTGTTGTCATCACAAGGATCGCAATGCTCATCTTTAATAGGAACAATTTTTTTAGCATTACTATCTTCAATGCTTGGTTTTTTCTTTGGGTCACCAATGTTTGGAACTCTTTCGTTAGGTACACGTTCTTTTTTTGAAGGGTCGATAGTTTTTGGTTCAGTTTTACTAAAACCTACAACTGTTGATTTTTTCATTTCGTTACCAGTAGTCTGGTTACGAGTGTCATTTTTGTGGTCGCTCATGGTGTTGAAATTTAAATCGTAACTAAATTGTTACAACCCAAAGTTGAACCCATTACTAAAGCATTAACTTACACAATTTTGTAAATAAGTTGCAATTTTACTTGGCTGGCTGCTGGTTTACTTTTAATTCGGACGATTGTTCTTCTTTTTTTATGTTCTTTTCCTTGATGAAAAGAACCAAAAATCAAGTCAGAAATATACTCGAACCGTATTTCTGACGGGCTTACGCACACGAGCTATTATTATTGTTTTGTGCGTTGTTTTGTGCAAATTAATGTTTTGTAATGAACACTTAGAGACGGATAATCATCCGTCTTTTTTATGTTGTTAGACGTGTAATCGCCCGTCTCTACAAAAATGGGTTACAACATATACTTATTCTTTGGAATGGATAAACTTATAAAATAGGGGGCGATTGTTATCTATATTCAACTGAATGAAATAGATACCCGATTTTAAAAATTGGATAGGAATATTTTTACTTATTGTGCCTGATTTCAATAGTTTTCCTTCCATGTTATGAATAGCATAATCTCCTTTTAGAGTTTCTGATAAAATAACATATTCTTGATTATTAGTAACCGTAATGCCATTCGTTGACTCGTTAATACTGGTAGCTAAAATTTCGATAGTAACACAGGTAGTATCGATGCCAAATTGATTAAATACATATAAGCACACATTGTAATTTCCAGGAGCACTAAATTCATGTAAAGGAGATTTTGCGGTATCTGTTGGTGAGCCATCTCCAAAATCCCATAATCTTGAGGTAGCATAAACCGATGTGTCCATTAATCGGTAGGTATTTGGGTTTCCTTCTTGAGAAGACATGAGTCTAGCATTAGGATTAATAGGTTCAACGACTATTTTACACAATAAGGAGTTGTAATTAGAAAAAACAACACTACCTGAACCACTGGTAGAACCAGTAATTAATTGACCATAAGTATTTCTGCCAAAGGAGTATAAATTACCATAAATATCGGTACCAAATGAGTGCCAACTGCCAGTGTTTACCGTAACAAATTGAGCAACTGCATTGGTTTTAAATGGTATGTTTCTATCAACGGTATTTACACCAATCTGGTTATATCCTGCTTCTCCCCAGCCCCAAGAGGTGCCGTCACTGCGTATGGCTAAAACATGTTCACGACCACACATGATATCAATAACATTATTTAGCTGATGTACTTTGGTAGGCACTTCTGTTTTAGTAAAAGTTTGGTTGATACCCAACTGACCATAAAGGTTGTAGCCAAATGCCCAAACGGTACTGTCGGCATCCAAAACCATAGAAAATGCAGCTCCTGATTCTACATTAGTTGCACTTAATATGGTGTCAATTTTAACTGGTAGGGTAGTGTCTGTTATGGTAAGCGGAAGCCCTAATTGTCCTTGTGAATTACCACCCCAGCTCCATACAGAACCATCTGCACGAATTGCAAGACTATGATTCGATCCTGCAGTAATATCAATAACACTATCTAAACCTAACACTTGTTGAGGTATATTTTGAAGGGTTTTATTGCCAATACCTAATTGACCACTGCCGTTGTCACCCCAAGCCCAAACCGTTCCATCGGCTCGTAATGCCAAAGCAAAATCGCCTTCGGTGCCTCCTTCAATTTGTATAATACTATCTAAATTTAATACTGGAGTGGGAGTTAACACAAAATTTGTAAATGTGCCGTCTCCAATTTGCCCGTAACTACCTTGCCCCCAAGCCATAACTGTACCATCTACCAATAGTATATAACAAGCATAATCGTTAGCAGCAACCATTTTTACTTTTTGTGTAATTCCTAAAGGAAAATTTGGGTTGGAATGTGTACCAGCATCTTGAGTACCTATACCTAATTGTGCAGAATTATTCTGTCCGCAGGTTGCTACGGTACTATCTTCACATAAAAAGATGGTATGACCATATCCACCATCAATAAATTGTGAAAACATGGGAAAACCAATGATTAAAAGGACAAAAACGATAAGGTATTTTTTCATAACGGAGTATTTACACAATAAAAGTAACCAAAGATAGAAAATGATGATTACAATTTAGGCAAGAAACGAATATTGAGTAGCTTTTTATGCTGTTAGACGGGCAATCGCCCGTCTCTAAAATGGGTTTGATAACCTCACGAGTTACGCGTTGCTAAACTCGCGATAGCAGAGGGGGTATTTTTATTCAATAGAAACACCGTTGCTTTTAAATTTATAGATAAGCAATCCTTGAGAAGGGTCTTCTGTAATAGTTACGCTTTTATCTTGATAATAGTAACCTGCATAAATAGGTGTTTTTCCAAAATAAGTATAGAAATCGCCAAATGGTTTTGGTTTTTCAACTTCCATCCAAGTCAAAAATAGTTGCTCCCAATAGATAGTTCTCGGAACAATTTTAGTATAATAATCCACCTTAGAACCTTTCATATAGAAATTATAGAAGATAGTGTCTACATGACCTGATTCAGTCTCGTGTAAAACGTGAACATACAGTCTATGTTTAGGAGTATCTTTGTGAAACTCCTTGGCTTTTAAAAAGGTTTCAGAGCCAATATAGGGACTTACAATTCCTTTTATTTTCTGGTCAATAAAATCTTGACCTTTAGCAGAAAAGGAACATAAAAGAATGGCTACAATAAATAATCTTTTCATTTTCATATTGTTTAATTATTAAACTTTAATTTTTCTAAATTAAGAATTCTACTATTATGCAAATACCATTTTAGTGGAAAAAAATGGTATTAACAAGTGAAAGGATTCCAGTTGTCATAATTTGTCGCATAATCACTTGTTTCCCATAAGGTAGAAACTTCAATTGGCAAAGAATTCCTTTTCCCATAATTAAGAATTATTGTATTTTCGATTTTCCCATAATAATTAATATTTGAGGAATTATGAGGAGTTTTACAATAGTAGATTAACAACCTTTCTGCAATATCAATTTTTTTTTCCCATTCTTCAATAGTAATATCTTCGGTTGAACCTAATCTGCCGACATATATTGATACATCTGAGGGAGACCAATCTAACCAATTATGTTGAGATAATCGGCTTGCAAAAAGTTGTGCACTTGCTTTTCCAATATACAACAATGTGTTAGAACCAAAAATAGGATGAGTTCCATAGATCTGATAAATACCATAGTCATTATCGTTAACTAGTTTTGTTATATTATTCTCTGAAATAGGACCTTCCCATTCAATGGTAATAACATCTAATTCTACTTTCATATCTATATTATTTATATCTTAAAAGAAGCATCAACAGACTCGGGTTTGGCTCTCTGCTTACATATTCCTTCTATATTGCCCACCAACCATAAACAAGGCGTTGGTAATTTGCCCTAAGCTACAGTATTTGGTGGCTTCCATTAAGTGTTCAAAAATGTTGCGGTTGTTAATGGCTGCTTGTTGTACTTTCTCTAGCTCTTCAGCAACTTTGTTGGCGTTGCCTTTGTGCAATTCGGCTAACATACCAATTTGGTATTGTTTTTCCTCTTCGGTAGCACGTATCACTTCTTTTGGCAAAACTGTTGGCGAGCCTTTGCTGCTCAAAAACGTGTTCACGCCAATTATTGGAAATTCGCCGTTGTGTTTTAGCGTTTCGTAATACAAACTTTCTTCTTGTATTTTGCTGCGTTGGTACATGGTTTCCATAGCTCCCAACACGCCACCACGTTCGGTAATTCTATCAAATTCGGTTAATACAGCTTCTTCTACCAAGTCGGTTAATTCTTCAATAATAAACGCTCCTTGCAGTGGGTTTTCGTTTTTGGCTAAACCCAACTCACGGTTAATAATCAACTGTATTGCCATGGCACGTCGTACACTTTCTTCGGTAGGTGTGGTAATGGCTTCGTCGTAAGCATTGGTATGTAGCGAGTTACAGTTATCGTAAATGGCATACAAGGCTTGCAAGGTGGTTCTAATGTCGTTAAAATCAATTTCTTGTGCATGTAAGCTACGTCCGCTAGTTTGTATGTGGTATTTCAACATTTGCGAACGGGCATCGGCACCGTATTTTTTAGCCAAGGCTTTTGCCCAAATTCGTCGAGAAACTCGTCCAATTACGGCATATTCGGGGTCAATTCCGTTGCTAAAGAAAAACGATAGGTTTGGTCCAAAAGCATTGATGTCCATGCCTCGGCTTAGGTAATATTCCACGTAAGTAAAACCGTTAGCCAAGGTCAACGCCAATTGGGTAATTGGGTTGGCACCAGCTTCGGCAATGTGGTAACCCGAAATAGAAACTGAATAAAAATTACGAACGCCTTTGGTAATAAAGTATTCTTGCACGTCGCCCATCAAACGCAAGGCAAATTCGGTAGAAAAAATACAGGTGTTTTGTGCTTGATCTTCTTTTAGTATGTCGGCTTGTACGGTTCCTCTAACTTTGGTTAACGTATCGGCTTTTATTTGTTGATACACATCGGCAGGCAACACTTGGTCGCCCGTTACACCCAATAAATACAAGCCTAAGCCGTCGTTTCCTTCAGGTAACTTGCCTTGGTATGCAGGGCGTTTAACTCCTTTAGCTTTGTAAATAGCTTCAATTTTAGCTTCCACTTCTTTTTCTAAGCCGTTGGCTTTAATGTATTTTTCGCAGTTTTGGTCAATTGCTGCATTCATAAAAAAGCCAAGCAACATCGGTGCTGGTCCGTTTATGGTCATGCTCACCGAGGTAAGCGGGTGGCAAAGGTCAAAACCCGAGTATAGTTTTTTAGCGTCGTCTAAACAGCAAATAGAAACACCCGAATTACCAATTTTTCCGTAAATATCTGGACGTAAATCGGGGTCGTTTCCGTAAAGTGTTACCGAATCGAAAGCCGTTGAAAGTCGTTTGGCAGGCATTCCTAAACTTACGTAGTGAAAACGTCGGTTGGTACGCTCTGGTCCACCTTCGCCAGCAAACATACGCGTTGGGTCTTCACCTTCGCGTTTAAACGGAAACAAGCCAGATGTGTAAGGAAATTCGCCAGGAACATTTTCTTGTAAACTCCAACGCAATACATCGCCCCAGCCTTTGTATTTTGGTAAAGCCACCTTTGGTACTTGTGTGTGCGATAAACTTTCGGTATGTGTTTCTATAGCCAATTCTTTATCACGCACTTTAAATTTGTACAACGGCTCTTTATACAGTTTAACTTTATCGTCCCAGTTTTGAATAATCAACCAGTTTTTTGGGTCGAGGTTGAGTTTAATGTTATCGAACTCGGCTTTTAATACTTTGGTAATGTTATCGTCTTTTGAGCCTAAGGTTTGAATGGTTTTATCAATAGCATACAATTTGTCGGCAAGTTCTACTTGTTGGTTTACCCATTTGTCGAAGTTTCGGTTGTTTTCCGAAATTTCAGACAGGTAACGGTTTCTGCTTGGCGGAATAACAAATATTTTTTCCGACATTTCGTTGGTAATTTCAAAGGTAGAATTTAATGCAGCACCTGTTTTGGTTTTTATTTTATCTACAATAACCTTGTACAAGGTGTTCATGCCTGGGTCGTTAAATTGCGAAGCAATGGTTCCGTAAACGGGAATTTGTTCGTCGTCGGCTTCAAACAATTGGTGGTTTCGTCTAAATTGTTTTTTTACATCGCGTAAAGCATCTAACGAACCTTTTTTGTCGAATTTATTTACAGCAACAACATCTGCAAAATCGAGCATATCAATTTTTTCTAATTGAGTAGCAGCACCAAATTCTGGAGTCATTACGTAAAGTGAAACATCAGAGTAATCCATAATTTCGGTATCCGATTGTCCGATACCCGAAGTTTCTAAAATGATTAAATCGTAGTTGGCAGCTTTTAACACTTGTAAAGCTTCGCCCACATGAGCACTCAATGCCAAGTTGCTTTGGCGAGTTGCCAACGAACGCATATACACCCGTTCATTTTTTATAGAGTTCATTCGAATTCTATCGCCCAATAAGGCACCGCCTGTTTTACGTTTTGATGGATCAACCGAAACAATGGCAATGGTTTTATCTTTAAAGTCGATGAGGAAACGACGAACCAATTCATCTACCAACGATGATTTTCCTGCACCACCAGTTCCGGTAATACCTAAAACTGGAGGATTGTTCTCTTTTGATGCAGCATCAAAGTCTTTTTGTAAAGTCAAAAATTCATCGTGTCTGTTTTCAGCAATAGAAATAAGACGAGAAATGGTAGATACTTTTTTTGAAGCCAAGTCGCTTTTAATATCCTTTGTTTCAATTTTTGGAGTAGGGGTGTCGCAACGCTCAATCATGTCGTTTATCATACCTTGTAAGCCCATAGCTCTACCATCATCAGGGTGATAAATTCGAGTAATTCCGTAGCCTTGTAGTTCTTCAATTTCGGAAGGAAGAATGGTTCCGCCACCACCACCAAAAATTTTGATGTGTTCGCAACCTTTTTCTTTCAATAAATCATACATGTATTTAAAATATTCCACGTGTCCGCCTTGGTAGGAAGTCATGGCAATGGCATTTGCATCTTCTTCAATGGCACAGTTTACCACTTCATCCACACTTCTATCGTGTCCTAAATGTATTACTTCAACACCAGTTGCTTGAATAATTCTTCGCATGATGTTGATGGCTGCATCGTGCCCGTCGAAAAGACTTGCAGCAGTTACAATTCGTACTTTGTTTTTAGGGACGTATTTTTCTATTGCTTCCATTTGTATTGAATTAATCAACGTGTGGCGAAATTACATAAAATGCCTTGTTTTTCCAAAAGCAAAAAAGCGATTTATACCAAACAAAAAAGGCTGCCATTGGCAGCCTTTTTTTATGTTATTTTTCAAGATTTATCTTGCAACATTGAATTTATCAGTATAAATAATTTCGTTGTTGTTGTACACTTGGTAAACATATAATCCAGCAGGTAAATCATTAACGTCAACATCAACTAGGTTTGAAGTGATGTTAATTGTTCTAACCACTTTACCAGTAATGTCGGTTACTTTAATGCTAGAAGCTTGTTTGTTGTTTAAATCAAATCTGATACTTGTTGAAGCAGGATTTGGATAAGCCAAAATTCTTTCGCTAAAAATAGCTTGTTTTACACCTACAGGAAAGTTAAATACGATATCATCTAACCAAAATACACTACCAGGAACTGGTGTTGCACTGTTTGTAAATAAAGTAGCCTTACTAGAGGTAGCTAGAATAACCAATGTATCAGGAACATCAGTTGAAAAATAAACAAATGCAGAGTTTGCATCAAACCAAGTAGGAATGTTTTGGAAAATGTTTACTCCTGCAGCACCAACTACAGCTCCATTTTTCTTCAATTCAACATAAAAAGTAGCAGTATCTGTTAAAGGGAAAGAAGTCATTACTGAAAAATCAACAGATTCAGGTCTTCCTGTATAAGGAATACCGCCAATGAAACTGGTGAAAAGATCACCACCTAAAGATAAAGAACCGCCTAAGGTGTCTGAACCTAGAAATGCACCATGTCCAGCTTTCGTTTCCATTCTTACAGAAATAGCCCCTTCTCTAGGATTTGCTGTTTCTTGTGTTGTACCTTCAGGTCCAGGTCCACCAGCAACAGGAGGAACTCCTCCTAAATTGTAAGTTTCCCAACCTGTTGGGTTGTTTGTACTCAATGTTGTTGGAGCCCAAATTTCAAAATTTGGATTGGTTTGAGCTACTGCACTTGAAGCCAATAATGCTGCAACTGCAGAAAAAGAAAGTAATTTTTTAATCATAATAATAAGTTTAAAGTTTACGTAAAGGTAAACTTAAAACAAATTGATAATTCTTTTGGTTTGAAAACAAACTAATTAGGAATTGGAATTAGAAAATTTAACAACGTATTTTGTTTCTATAAAACAAATTATTTAGAACAAGAATGAATTTATGTTTAGATAAAATCTAATAATTTTCTAATGTCGTCGTTGCTTCCGTAAATTACCATAATATCTCCTTCTTCCAATTTTGTTTGTTGAGATGCCACACCTTTAACATTGGTAACATTACTGGCTTGACCGATAAGGTTGTTTTCTCTCGTAATTTTTATTGTGGTAAGCACAACTACATTGTGGTTTTTTCTAAAACCAATTTCTCCTAATGTTTTTCCTATGTAAACGGAAGGTACATTAACTTCAACAATACTGTATTCACCATTCAGCTCGAATGAGTCAACAACTCCTTTTATGCACAATTTTTTAGCCCATCTTTCAGCAGTTTCTTCTTCAGGATGTACAATTTCATCAACACCCATTGCTTGTAATACGGTTTCGTGAAGAGGTGTAATTGCCCTACTAATTAAACGTTTTGCATTAAGGTTTTTCATTACTGCTGTAGTCATAATGTTAGCACCTTGGTCTTCACCAATAGCAACAATCACAACATCTGTGTTTTTAATAGGCAAACCAGACATGGTAAATTGGTCGGTTGAATTAATACAAATGGTGTGCGAAATTTTAGATTTAAAAGCATCAACTTTTGCCATGTTGCTGTCTATACCAATAACCTCATTTCCTTGTTGAGTAAGTTTTTCTGCAAGTGAACCACCAAAATTTCCAAGACCAATAATTATGTATTTCATGTTAAAATATTTTGTTTAAACTGTTTGAAATAAAGCGTTTAGTTGATAATAATTTCTTCTGTTGGATATCGATAATTTTTATGTTTTTCTTTAGCAACTATTGCAAGTAAGATGGATAACATACTAACTCTTCCGATAAACATAACAATAACCAATACTATTTTCGAGGCAGAACAAAGTTTCGTTGTTATTCCAACCGTTAATCCAACGGTGCTATAAGCCGACACACATTCAAATGTAATACTCAACAAATCCATCTGTTGTTCAAAAGAAGCGATAACTAATACCGCAACTCCAATAACCAAAATAGAGAGTGCGATAATAGCAAATGCTCTTCTAACAGAGATATCGGAAATTTCTCTTCTAAAAATTTCAATTCTTGTTTTTCCTTTTGCCAAACTAATAAAATTGAGCACTGCAATAGCAAAGGTACTTGTCTTAATACCACCACCCGTTGAACCAGGAGATGCTCCAATCCACATTAAAATTAAAAATATCAACAAAGTAGATGTTTTTAAAGCGCCGTTGTCTATGGTGTTAAAACCAGCTGTTCTTGTTGTTACAGAACCAAAAAAGGAGGTTACAATTTTTCCAAAATGACCATGAGGCAATAATACATTGTTGTATTCAAGAATATAAAATAAAATGGTGCCAGATACAATTAAACCAAAGGTGGTAATCAATATTATTCTTGAGTTGAGGTTAAGTACCCATGGAACATGATAGGTTTCTAGTCTCTTATTAAACGATAACAAATTAGTAATAACAACATGTTTTAAGTATTTAAAGGTATTAAATACGATTGGGAAACCTAATCCACCGAAGATAATTAAAAACGCTAGTGTTAAATGCAATGGGTAATTAAATCTTAATCCTGACTCGTATAAACCATTAGGGAGAGTAGAAAAACCAGCATTACAGAACCCCGAAATACTATGGAAAAAAGAAAATGATATCCTATTGTATAAACCAGGAATCACAGTTTCATCAATATTATAGAAAATAAATAAGGCACCAATAACCTCTATAATCACTGTAAGTAAAATAATATTTTTTAAGGTGCTAAAAACCTCTCCAAGTTTATCAACATTAGTCATGTCGCTTAACACCAAATGGTTTTCATAAGAGGAACCTCCTGTAAAAAAGTAACTAAAGTAGCTAGCAAATGTCATGATACCCAAACCACCAATTTGAATAAGTATGATAATAATGGTAATTCCAAACCCAGTAAAATAAGTTCCAGTATCAACAACTGCTAATCCAGTAACACAAACTGCACTAGTAGATGTAAAAAGTGCATTAACAGCCGAGATACCATCGTATGTTGAGTTTGGCAACATCAGTAACAGTGTTCCGATTAAGATAATTAAAAAGAAACTGAGAACAAAAATCTGTGCAGGATTAAATATAGTTCTTTTTAAGTTTATTCGTTGTGCTGAAAATTCTCGAAACGCTACTAAAAATAGTGCGGTATAAGTAAAAGTAGGGTTGCTTAAAATTTCTGTATAGTTGTTGAGAGGCAAAATATTCAGGTTAAATAATAGCATCAACAGAATATAAAGAACACTAACGGTGTCAAATAACCATACTTTTAAACTGATTTCTTTTCGTTTAATAAAGTCTCTTACCAATGGAGAAATAACACCCAAAGAAAGCGTTAAAATATAGATGTATTTTAGAAATTTTTGAACCTGTGGGCTTTGATCAAAACCTAAGTCGAAAATAATAATAAAGACAGTTAGAAAACTAACAAGAAAAGGAAGTCGGCTTAATCTTCTCTTTAAATTTTCAATTTTTTCACTTCTTCTCAAAGTTACCTTTTTGTAGTTTTACAACGCAAAAGTATTAAACCTTTCATCATTATACACAATAAATCATATTTAAAAAAATTAAGAAGACTGATAACCAATTTGGTTAGTTAAAATCCTTTGGTTTTGTTGTATAAATATTAAATCAAAGTTGCTACTTTTACTACATGACTTCAACCGATGCAGATAATAATGTTTTAGCCCTTGCTTCCAAATTTATTAATAATACCAATCGGCACGTTTTTCTAACTGGTAAAGCAGGTACAGGAAAAACTACTTTTCTAAAACACATCATTAAAAATACGTATAAAAATGTTGTTGTTGCAGCACCAACAGGTATTGCTGCTATTAATGCAGGAGGAGTTACTCTACATTCGTTGTTTTTATTGCCTTTTGGGGCATTTGTACCGAGTAACAATTCGGCTGATGTTTTAGTAGGTAGCTTTAAAATAAACAACAGACAAACCTTATTGAAGGAATTGCACATGAGTAGGGTTAAACGAAAACTGTTGCAGGAAATGGAGTTGTTGATTATTGATGAAGTAAGTATGCTTCGAGCCGATTTGTTGGATGCGATAGATACTGTGCTTCGCTCGGTTCGAAGAACCAATACTGTTTTTGGTGGAGTTCAACTCTTGTTTATTGGAGACCTTCTGCAATTACCACCTGTTGTTAAAGATGTGGAGTGGGGCGTACTAAAAAAATTTTATAAAAGCCCTTTCTTCTTCGATTCGGTTGCTTTGAAAGAAAACCCTCCATTATACATTGAATTGGAGAAAATATACCGTCAAACCGACAACCAGTTTATTGCTATATTAAACCATTTGCGAAACAATGAAATCAATGAGCAAGATATAAAAGTGCTGAACAGTTATTACCAACCTAATTTTGTTCCACCAAAAAACGAGAATTACATCAAACTAACTACTCACAACTACATTGCTGATACATTGAATAATGAGGAGTTGAATAAACTCACGGGAAAATCGTATTTTTTTGGAGCCGAAATTGAGCGGCAATTTAACGAAAATGCCTATCCGCTTGATTTAAAAATGGAACTGAAAAAAGGAGCTCAGGTAATGTTTGTTAAAAACGATCCTACGGGTGCTCAGCGGTTTTTTAATGGGAAAATAGGAATTATATCTGCAATTGATAACGATAAAATTGAGGTAGAATTTGATGACAAAACTAAATCGATAACATTAGACAAATACACTTGGAAAAATGTTCGTTTTAAGGTAAACGAAGCAACCAATGAAGTAGAAGAAGAGGTAATGGGAACTTTTACTCAATATCCTATAAAATTAGCTTGGGCAATAACTGTACATAAAAGTCAAGGGTTGACATTTGACAAAGCCATTATTGATATCGAAAAAGCATTTGCTCCCGGTCAGGTGTATGTTGCTTTATCACGATTAACCTCTTTAAATGGGTTGGTATTGAGTTCTCCAATTAATTTTAGTGGTTTGGAAAGTGACTCAACGGTTGCCAATTATGGTAAATCTAAACCTGATGAAAATACCTTAAAGGAATATTTAACCAACGATACTTCGCAATTTATTTTAACCAATATTATTAATGCTTTCAATTTTTCAAACCTCTTATATCAAGTAAAATTGCATAAAGAGAGTTATACTAAAACTGATGAAAACAGGTCAGTAAAACAGAAAAACTTAACGTGGGCAATTCAACTGGAAAAAGACATTGAGCCACTCAAAGAAACAGCAGATAAGTTTATCAATCAGGTAAAATATATCTCGTTACACAAACAAGCTGATTATCAAAAAACTCTACTAGAACGAGTAGTATCTGCTAAAGAATATTTTGTTCCCTTGTTGAAGAGAAAATCGAGCAATATCATGTTGCAAATAAACAGACTCGAATCACAAAAAAAAGTAAAAACATATTTAGTAGAGTTGGTCGATTTAGAGGCACTGTTCTATAAGCAGGTTCAGTTGATATTGAAAGCTGAAGCATTATTGAAATCAACAAAAGACAATGTAGAATTTACCAAAGAAACCATTAATGTTGATGAAGAAAATAAGCAGCGTTTGAAGCAAGTTGGAGAGGTGAAAACGATAGTGAAAGAAAAACCGATAAAAGAAAAGAAAGAAAAAATCGACACCAAAAAAGTGAGCTACGACCTTTACCTACAAGGTAAATCAATTGAAGAAATTAGCAAAGAACGTGGATTAAATGCAACAACCATTGAAGGTCATTTGGCTCACTATGTTGGGTTGGGATTATTAAAGTTAACTACTTTTGTAAGCGAAGATAAATTTGAGCAGATTGTGAAGTGTATAGACCAACTAGATACCGTTCTACTAAGTGAAATAAAAAACCATTTAGGCGACGATTTTTCTTATTCAGAAATACGTTATGCCATAGCATTCTACCAAAACATGAGTAAGGATAAATGAATAAAATCAATTTTATATTGAACTACGTTAAGTATTTGTTGAAAGCCAGAAATCAACACGGCATTCATTCTCCTTTTATTTATGAGTTGTATAACAATGTGATAAAAGACCAAACTCCATTTTATATTTTTCAGGATATTGAATCGATTAGAGCAAAACTGTTGTTGAGTAATTTAGAAATTGAAGTGAGCGATTATGGTGCTGGTTCACAACTTCATTCTTCCAACAAACGAAAAATCAGTGCCATTGCCAAAAACTCGTTAAAAGCTCCAAAATATGCTCAGTTGTTGTTTAGGCTGGTCAATCGGTTTAAACCCCAAAATGTATTGGAATTAGGAACCAGCTTGGGAATTAGTACCATGTATTTGGCATCACCAAACAGTAAAAATTTAGTTACAACAATTGAAGGTTGTCCTAATGTAGCAAAAGTTGCTCAAATTAATTTCGATAAGTTGGGTTGTAAAAATATTCGTTTGGTTAATCAACAGTTCGATACCTTTTTGCCCGAATACCTTAAAACGGCTTCATCATTAGATTTTGTTTTTTTCGATGGAAATCATACCAAAGAAGCAACCCTGAGATACTTTAATTGGTGTGTAGAAAAAGCCAATGAACAATCGCTTTTTGTGTTTGATGATATTTATTGGAGCAAGGGAATGAATGAAGCTTGGCAAGAAATTAAACAACATCCAAAAATCACTACCACTATTGATTTATTTGCTGTTGGAATAGTTTTCTTTAACCCTGATTTAAGTAACGAACATTTTGTGTTGAGGTATTGATGGTGTTATTTTAATCTGTGTATAATATTAACCGTTTATCATATTTCTGTAATATCCAATTTATTTGAACGTTACCTTAGCTAAAAATTTTAAAAATTAATTAGATGAAAAAAATAGCAGTAGTAGTTCTATTTCTAATAGGAACTCAAATGGTATCAATTGCTCAAACAGCCCAAGAGATTGTAAAAAAATACATTGAGAATATAGGTGGAGAAGAAGCCTTGAGAAAAATTAAGAATGTAAAAATGACCGCCAAAGTTGATGCACAAGGTATGGTTATTCCATTGCAAATGTTCTACAAGTCAGATGGTAAGATGTTGATAAAATTCGAATTTCAAGGAAAAGAAATGGTACAACAAGCTTTTGATGGAGAAGTTTCATGGGGAGTGAATTTTATGACTCAAAAAGCAGAGAAAGCAGATGCAGAACAAACTGAAAACATGAAAAGAGAAGTAGGAGATTACCCAGAAGCATTTTTAGATTATGAGAAAAAAGGATACAAAGTTGAACTAATGGGCAAAGAAACCATTGAAGGCGTGGAATGTTTTAAAATAAAGTTCACTAAAAAACCTTTATTGGCAGATGGAGTTGATGTTGAGAATGTTCAATACCACTATTTTGATACTGAAAATTATGTTCCAATTGTAATGGAAACTGAAATCAAAAGCGGACAAATGAAAGGATCTATTTCTCAAACCGTGTTTAGTAATTATACCGAGGTAGAAGGTGTTTATTTCCCATTTTCAATTAATTCAAGATTAAAAGATGGCGAAGGCCAACCTGTAACAATCGAAAAAGTAGAAGTGAATGTTGAGGTTGATGATTCAATGTTCAGATTTCCTGAAACGAAGTAATACTTGGTGGTTTTAATCTCAAGTAGTCAAATTATTTATAATCAAATATAATTATATGAAAAATTTAGCATTATCGTTTTTAATGTTGGGAGCAGCTATTGTATCTAACGCCCAACAAGCCATTCCATTAAAAGGCAAAGAACTTTTTGGAGACATGAAAGCTCGACACATCGGACCAGCTTTAATGAGTGGTAGGGTAAGTGATATTGAAGGTCATCCAACTAATTCAAAAGTAATTTACATTGGTACTGCGGGTGGTGGAGTATGGAAATCAAATGATGGAGGGGTAATGTTTAATTCCATTTTTGATGATTATTGTCAGTCAATAGGTTGTGTAACAGTAGATCCTAATAAACCAGATAATGTAATTTGGGTTGGTACCGGTGAAACTTGGACAAGAAATAGTGTTTCGGTTGGTGATGGAATATACAAATCAAACGATGGGGGAAACACTTGGACTAAAATGGGATTAGAGAACTCAGATAGAATTTCTAGTATTCAAATTAACCCAAAAAATTCAGATGAGATTTATGTAGGTGTACTAGGTGCTTTATGGGGAGATAGCGAAGAAAGAGGTGTTTACAAAACCATTGATGGTGGAAAAACTTGGGAAAAAATTTTTTATATCGACAACAAAACAGGCTGTTCTGATTTGGTTATGGATCCAAACGACTCAAAAACCATGTATGCATCTTTTTGGGAGTATAGAAGAACAGCTTGGTCGTTTAATTCTGGTGGAGCAAACAGTGCATTGTATAAAACTACTGATGGAGGTAAAACTTGGAATAAAATACACAATGGATATCCAGCAGGTAAATTGGGAAGAATTGCTTTAGCAATAGCACCATCAAACAGTAAAATTGTTTATTCGGTAATTGAAACCGAAAAACCTGAGAAAAACGGTTTGTATCGCTCCGAAGACGGTGGAGCAAGCTGGAAACATTTAAATGCTGATTTTGGTTTGGTGGTTCGTCCGTTTTATTTCTCTCGAATAGTTGTTGACCCGAAAAATCCTGACGTTTTAGTTAAAGCAGGTTTGTTCGGTTCTATCAGTAAAGATGGAGGTAAAACCTTTAAAGGTCTAGGAGCAATGCATCCTGATATCCATGATATTTGGTTTGATGTTAAAGATTCTGATAAAATGTTTGCTGCTACTGACGGAGGGTTATATCGTTCGTTAAACCAAGGAACAACCATGGAGCAAATCGAAAATTTACCAATTTGTCAGTTTTATCACATTGCTGTTGATAATCAAGAACCGTATAACATTTATGGAGGATTGCAAGATAATGGCTCTTGGTTTGGTCCATCTGCTAGTCCAGGAGGAGTAGAAGCAAGAGATTGGGAAGTAATAGGTGTAGGAGATGGATTTAGAGTTTATCCTCATCCAACAGACCCAAGCATTATGTATTCTGAAATGCAAGGAGCTGAAAACGTTTGGCGTTATGATGCTAAAAGGCGTCAGACTAGAACTATCCAGCCATTACCAGTTGAGGGAGATCCTAAATTGCGTTTCAACTGGAATGCAGCAATGACGACGAGTCCAAACAAGCCAGATCGTTTCTATGTGGGTAGTCAATTTGTTCATCGTTCTGATGATAAAGGAGATAATTGGGTAAAAATTTCACCCGATTTAACTACCAACGATAAAACAAAACAACAACAAGAAAATTCAGGAGGTCTATCGAAAGATAACTCTGGGGCAGAAAACCACTGTACTATTTTTACCATTGCTGAATCGCCGTTAGATGCAAAAATTATTTGGGCAGGAACCGATGACGGTAATGTTCAAGTAACTCAAGATGATGGTAAAACATGGACGAATGTAACACCTAACATTAAAGGTTTGCCTGCAAATACATGGTGTTACCATATTGAAGCAAGTAAGTTTGGAAAAGGTACTGCTTATGCTGTTTTTGATGGACATACCAAAAACGATAAAAATGCTTATGCTTTTAAAACTACCGATTTTGGTAAAACATGGAAATCAATTGTAACAAATGACGTTTATGGTTTTGCTCGTAGCTTTCAAGAAGATTTGGAAAATGAAAATTTATTGTTCTTAGGTACTGAGTTTGGTTTGTATGTAACCGTTGATGGAGGTTTAAATTGGAGTAAGTTTACGAACAACATGCCAGCAACAGCAGTACACTATTTAGAAATGCACCCAAAAACCAATGACTTAATTATGGGTACGCACGGTAGAGGTATTATCATTATAGATGATGTTAGTCCATTGCGACAAATTAAACCTGAAATATTGGATAAGGATTTAGTATTTATGAAAACCAAACCTACCGTAATGTTTGAAGAAAGCACGTTTGGTGGAACAAGTTCTGAAACTCAATTTGTTGGTGCAAATCCCAACCGTGATGCTAAAATTGTATATTACTTAGCAAAGCGTCATACGTTTGGTGCGATGACCATGAAAGTTTACGACCAACAAAATCAAGAGATAGCTACACTTGCTCCAGGTAAACAAAAAGGAATAAACTTTGTAACTTGGAGTGGAGTAATGAAAGCTCCAAAAGTGGCGACTGGTAAAACCTTTTCGTTTGGTGGTATGACTCCTCCAAGAGCTAAAGCAGGTAAGTACAAAGTGGTGATTGAGAAAGGTAAGGAAAAATATGAAACCGAAATAGAATTGCTTTATACGCCAAATTCAGTATTTACTTTAGAAGAAAGAGATTTGCAGTTTAAAACAACCATGGAGTTGTATAAAATGACTGAAGATTTAGCCTATTTGGTTTACGAGATTGACGAAATCTTAAAACATACTGAAGTAAACAAAAGCACTTTAGCTAAACAAGGAACAGTTTTAGCAGCTAAATTGAATGAGTTAAAAAATACCTTAGTAATAACCTCTGGCGACAATTATGTAGGTGCTGCCGAACCACAATTACGAGAAAAAATGGGTGATATTTATAGTAAGGTTGCGGGTTATTATGGTAAACCATCAGAGTCGGAATTTCAGAACATTAAATTGATTACCAGTAAATTTAATAAAGCAAAAACTGATTTTGAAGCTATTAAAACCAAGTATTACAAACCTTATTTAGCTGCTGCTGAAAAACAACAACTAAAACCAGTAGAAATTAAAACCTACGAGGAGTTTATAAAAAAATAAGAGCCAAAAAAAGTCCCGCAAACTGCGGGACTTTTTTATTTCTGTTTGTAAATGAAGTATTGATTTAAACATCACATTCAAAAGCACCATTGTTTTCTACCGACCAGTAATCTAAGTTTAACTTTTTGGCTTCATCAACCAATTTATTGTTGATGTAAGTGGAGTTAGAAGAATCGATAATTAATTTTTTAAACTGATACATTGCTGCCAATTTGGTAAGCGGAATTTTACAGTTCTGTGTCCAAATGATGAAATCAACATTCATTTTTTGTTTTGGTATAAAAGCGTTAAAATTTTTATCAATTACAGCTATTTTATATCGATAATACTGGAAATAATTTCTTTTGGTAAACAGGTTTTGATTGTCAATTTTATAAATATTAGAAATAAGATGTTCCTTTTTTAATTGTTCTAGATTTACTACTTTCTCAGCTTCAATTCCTTTGTCAATCCAATTGTTCTCCACATGAAATTTGAGTTTGTCTTTACTCAACATAATGTCAGAAATCAAAATGTTATCATTCCCATCAATAAAGTTAATTGCTGTATGCTTTGGGATGTTGTACACCATAAATTTCTTTTGGTTCAGTAGTTTAATCTTATCAAAACTTATGGTGGTTAATAACAGTAGAGTTGCCAAGCTAGCCAAAGCAAAATAGTAGAACTTTCGATAAATAAAAAGCAGTAAAATAAACGCAATAATCACATAAACAGTAATGGTGCTACCCAAGGTAAATTTAATCTGATTAGTAACAGCATAAGGCAGTTGGTCGATGTAAGTTACCACCCAATTTAATCCAAAAATAGTCCATTTTAATCCCATTCCAGTATAAACAGAAACAACAGGAA
Source organism: uncultured Vicingus sp. (assembly GCA_964398455.1). Classification (GTDB taxonomy): domain Bacteria; phylum Bacteroidota; class Bacteroidia; order Flavobacteriales_E; family Vicingaceae; genus Vicingus. Next base: position 92,006 of record CAYNMR010000013.1, read on the forward strand.
TAAAGGAAACTGCTAAAGCAAAAAGACCTAAACAAAGAATAATAACGGCAAAAGGAATGACCAGCATATTAGCCAACAAAAAGTAATTTGGAAATTGATGGAAATAATATAAACCTAAAGGAAATGTGGCTATTTGTGCAGCTAATGATACGGTTACTAAATCCCAAGCATAATTTCCAAGCCAAGTGTTTGGGTTTAGTAAATTGCTAAACCAAGGTTGTAAAAGTACAATGCCAATTACTGCTGAATAGGAAAGTTGAAAACCAACATCGAAAATCAAGAATGGGTTTACTAATAAAAGCAACAATGCCGATGCCGAAAGCGTGTTAAAGAAATTAGTTCTTCTATCAATCATTTTTGCAACCACAACAAAACTAAACATGGTTGCCGATCTCAAAACTGATGGCGATAATCCTGTAATTAAGGCGTAAAACCAAAGTATTAAAAGCAACAAAATACCTTTGATAAAACCTCCATATTTTATCTTGTCAATAAACTTTAGTAATACATTAAATATCATGAAAATGATGCCGACATGCAAACCAGATACTGCCAAAACGTGCATAGCTCCAGCACTCGAATAAGCACTTTTGAGTTGTGCTTCAATGTTGTTTTTGTAGCCGAGTATTAATGCAGAAGCAACGCCCAATTCATTGTTGGTTAAACCTAATTTTTCAAGTGTATAAATCATTTTTCGGCGAATGATATCCGCAAGGGCAAAAATGTTGTTTCTAGTAGGTCGGTCGAGCAGTTTCCAGTTCGATGATTTTAAAAATGCTTGTTGGTTAATTAAATGAAAAGAAAGGTATTTTTTGTAATCGAACTCTAATGGATTTTTGGTTTCTGGAACATCCTTAAACTGGGGTTGAAACGAAACAACATCGCCCACATGTAGTTTTTCTGCTTGACTATCTTTTTGAAAAAATACAATCGTTTTACCTTCGGTTGATTGCCAATTATCGTTATTTTTTGTTCCTTTTACTGATAAAATACATTTTACGATGTTGTCTTTTACCACAGGAGGTTCAGCAATTTCGCCAATTACAAATTGTTCGTTTAAACTCGAAAGATTAATTGTAGCTTTTAACGACTTGTAATTGGTTAATCCAAACCCAAGATTAAAAAATAGGAGGTAAATTAAAACACCAAAAAACCACCGAAAAGCAAAAGCTGAATTCAATTGCTTAATTAATAAGCTAATGCCATAAATGAAAAAGAGACTTCCGAAAAAGTAATATTGAATAGGATTTTGTGTGGGGAAATAAACAGCAACTACAATTCCTGCAATAAAGGGAATTAATAATCTTAAAATGGGAAGTTGGTTTAAACGACTCATGATTTTGCGAATTTATCTTATTTTTGATAAAAACAAAACCGTTAACATGCGATTCATTCTCTTTTTAATTTTCTTTCTTCCTTTTGTTGTTTTTTCTCAATCGCTTACCGAAAAAATTACCAAGCTTCAGCAAGAAATTGAGTTGGTTGGAGATAAAAACT
>CAYNMR010000014.1:0-82980 GCA_964398455.1 uncultured Vicingus sp.
TGTGTTGCATTACACCTGTCTTGGCTCTCATTGCAGGAACAAGCGGACTTGCTTCAACTTTTTCTTGGCTTGAACCTTTCCGACCATATTTTATCGGTTTGACAATTTTGGTTCTTGGTTTTGCTTGGTATCAAAAGTTAAAACCTAAAAAGCAAATTGACTGCAATTGTGAAACAGAAGAAAAACCAAAATTCATTCAGTCAAAAATGTTTTTAGGAATAGTAACAGCATTTGCAATCGTAATGCTTGCCTTTCCATACTACTCAAGCATTTTCTACCTAAAGACAGAAAAGCAAATCATAGTAGTGGACAAATCCAATATTCAAAAAGTAGAATTTACGATTACCGGAATGACTTGTGCAAGTTGTAGCGAACACGTAAATCACGAAGTAAATAAATTGACAGGAATAATAAGTTCAAACGCTTCATACGAAAATGGAAACGCAATCGTAGAATTTGACAACTCAAAAACAAATATTTCAGAAATTGAAGAAGCAATAAACTCAACAGGATATTCTGTAACCGACAAAAAAGAAAAATAGAATGGAAATCAAATTACAATCAACAATTACTTGCCCCAACTGCGGACACAAGAAAGAAGAAACAATGCCGACTGACGCCTGCCAATATTTTTACGAATGTGAAAAATGTAAACAAGTTCTTAAACCAAAACAAGGCGACTGCTGTGTTTATTGTAGTTACGGAAGTGTTGCTTGTCCACCAATTCAGCAGGACAAAAAATGTTGCTGACAGACGGAAAACAAAGAAGCCCAGCCACTAACAGCGGTTTGGCAAAAGTGGCGGTTCAGTGCTTCGTATGACAGTTTTTCGTAAATTTGAAGTGTGTGCTTCGTATGAACATTTGTGGTAAAATCGCCACCTTCGCCAAGCCGCAAAACGTTATTAATAAATTCCAAAAAAGAGCCCATTAAAAATATGACTCCAACATTTTTTTCCACTCAAGATGAATTTAGAGCGTGGTTGAAAAAGAACCACCTGAAAGAAACTGAGTTGTATGTAGGTTTTTACAAAGTAAGTTCGGGCAAACCTTGCATGACGTGGTCTCAGTCGGTTGACCAAGCCCTTTGCTTTGGTTGGATAGATGGAGTGAAATATTCGATTGACCAAAACAGTTATAAAATTCGTTTTACACCACGAAAAAAAACCAGCATTTGGAGTGCAGTAAACATTAAAAAAGTAGAAAACTTAATTGAACAAGGGCTTATGCAACCCGCAGGCTTGGAAAGTTTTAAAAACCGAACCGAAAGCAACTCTAAAATTTATGCTTTTGAGAACGAAGAAGTACCATTTTCTCCAGCTTTTGAAAAACTATTTAAAGAAAATAAAGCCGCTTGGGATTATTTTCAATCGCTTGCACCAACCTACCGAAAACCCTCCTCCAATTGGGTAATGAGTGCAAAACAAGAAGCCACGAGAATAAAAAGGCTTAACCAACTTATTGCCGACAGTGCGTTAGGAACAAACAAATGGAAACACAATAAATACAACAAAAAATAACGAGAAAAGTACCTTGTGGTAATTAGTTAATTCCCTAACAAAAAACTCCAAAATCGGTACTATTTTGTAAAAACGGTGCATTTCTAAAAAATTTCTTACTTTAGTAGGTTATAAATCAAGTAATTGAGGTTAATAGCTTACATATTCACTTTATTGTTGCTGCAAAATGCAGTTGCACAGCACTCCCATGTTGAGTTTAAAGAAAACAAAGGGCAGTGGCAAAACCATGTGCTTTTTAAGGCTAAACTTCCTGCTGGCGAAATTTATTTAGAACAAAACAAGCTTACTTACCAGTTTTATAACGAAAAAGACATTGTTCGCATTGGCGATTTGCACCACGGCTGGATAAAAAACCCACAGGCTTCCGATTCCATTATTAATTTACACGCTTTTGAAGTGCAGTTTTTAAACGCACTAACACCAAAAACACATGCCCAACAACCTTGTTCCGATTACGAAAATTACTTTATTGGCAACGACTCCACCAAATGGGCTTCGAATGTAAAAAAATACCAAAATGTTACGTACCAAAACCTCTATTCGGGCATTGATTTAAAACTCTATTCGGCTGACGACAATGGTTTAAAATACGACTTTATTGTTGCCCCAAATGCTGATGCAAGCCAAATTCAGTTAGGCTATAACGGACAAAATAACATTTCGATAAACAAAGAGGGTCAGCTTATTATTACCACTTCGGTAAACACCCTAATAGAGCAAAAACCTTATGCTTACCAACTCATCAACGGAAAACAAAAAGAAGTAAAATGCAACTTTAAGTTGGTTGGCAGCACCTTAAGTTTCGACTTTCCAAAAGGCTACAACAAAACATTGCCGTTAATTATCGACCCTGCTTTAATTTTTGCTTCTTACTCAGGCTCAACTATCGACAACTGGGGCTTTACCTCCACTTTTGACGAAGAAGGAAACTTGTACGGTGGTGGCGTTGCTTTTGGTATTGGTTATCCTACCACTATAGGAGCTTATCAAATGATGTTTGGTGGTGGTAATAATTTAGTTAGTTGGGGAACCTATTACAATGGTGTTGATGTTGCAATATCAAAATTTTCTCCTGACGGTTCGACTTTGGTTTATTCAACTTATTTAGGCGGGTCAGAGAACGAAGCTCCTCATAGTTTAGTTGTCAATTCTAATAACGAACTTTTAATTTTTGGAACTACATCATCATCAAATTTTCCAGTAACGATTAATGCTTATGACACGTCTTATAATGGTGGGGATTATTTGATTACAACATTACCAAGTTATACTAATGGATCAGACATTTTTGTTTCGAAACTTTCAACTAATGGCTCAACACTATTAGGATCAACCTATATGGGTGGGACGGGGTTAGATGGTTTAAACCAAGGCAATCCATTACGTTATAATTATGCTGATAATTTCAGAGGGGAAATAATTGCTGATAGTAATAATTTTGTTTATGTCGCTAGCTCTACTCTTTCTAATGATTTCCCAACAACAACAGGTGTCTTTCAACCCGATTCAATTATTGGGGAGAACAATCAAAATGCCTGTATTTTTAAACTCTCTCCAGATTTAAGCAATTTAGAATGGAGCACTTATTTTGGTGGCACAAAGGACGATGCGGCGTATTCAATACAGTTTGACGAATTAGGAAATCTTCTTTTTACAGGAGGAACCAAAAGCCCTGATTTACCTGTTTCAACAACTGCGTTTAAACCTACTTTGGGTGGAATAATGGATGGTTATATTACTAAAATAACACCCGATGCTTCAACTATTTTGGCTTGTACCTATGTTGGAACCGATACGCTCGACCAAACCTTTTTTGTGCAGCTAGATACTGCCAACAATGTGTTTGTAGTAGGTCAAACATTAGGTAATTACCCCATTACTCCTGTTGGGGTATATGCTGATAGTAATAGTGGGCAATTTTTACACAAACTCGCTCCAAACTTAGATTCCACGATATTTTCCACCACTTTTGGCACAGGTTCAGGTAAGGTGGATATTGCTCCCTCTGCCTTTCTGGTTAACGAATGCAATTATATACTAGTTTCTGGTTGGGGAGGAATAACAAATAGAACCAATAGTCTAGCTACATCTAGCACTACTTTTGGGCTCCCTATTACACCAGGAGCACATCAAAATACAACGGATGGAAGTGATTATTACTTAGCCATGTTTGGGGAAGATGCAAATGAATTGATGTACGCTACTTATTTTGGTGGTAATAGTAGCAATGATCATGTTGATGGTGGTACTAGCCGATTTGATAAAATCGGAATAGTTTATCAGGCAGTTTGTGCTTCATGTGGTGGTTCAAACATTAGCGATTTTCCGACCACTCCTGGTGCTTGGTCGAATACCGACAACAGTTCCAATTGCAACATGGGAGTTTTTAAATTAGATTTAACACGGTTAAAAGCAGATGCCGATGTCTATACCACACCTTATTATTGCCTAGGCGAAACTATTCATTTTCAAAACTTAAGCTTCGGAGGTATTACCTATTTTTGGGATTTTGGCGATGGGAATACTTCTATAAGTTTTGAACCTACTCATGTCTATGATTCAGCAGGAACATATCAAGTGATGCTAGTAGCATTAAGTGATATTTCTTGCATAACAATGGATACCGATTATGTGGAAGTATATGTAAGACCTTTACCAGAATTTAATATTGCTCCTATTTCTGGAGTTTGTGTTGGAGATAGTATTCAGTTAGAGGCTAGCGGAAGTTTTTCTTATACTTGGTTTCCTAATGTGTCAATTTCTGACACAACAATTTCAAATCCAGTGGTTTCTCCTTCAACATCAACAACCTATTTTGTTGCATTAGACACCCTGTGTGGTATAGATACTATCTCAATTTTTGTTGAGGTTTACCAACCAAATTTTTCCATTCAACCCGACACTATAATTTGCAAGGGGCAATCTGTACAAATTTCTGCAACAGGTGGGGCTGAATATTTATGGACGCCATCCTTTTCGTTAGATAATAACACGATCTCAAATCCTATTGCCTCTCCCGACACAAATACAACCTACAATGTAGTAATTACAAGTACTCATCAATGTGTATGGGATACTTTCATGACTGTTTTTGTCGATACGGCAATTACATTCATTGAGGCTTCTGATGATGTAACCATTTGCTTAGGTGACACCGTACAAATAGATGCAACCTTGGGAGACAATTATAGTTGGCTTCCAACAGAAAGTATCAAAGACCCTTTCACTTCAAGCACTCAAGCATTCCCTCAAACTACTACTACATATATTGTTAGCTCTAGCAACAGTTGCAGTACAGCCTATGATTCTCTTACTGTAACAGTTAACTATGTTGACGCACAAATTAGTGGTGATCAGAAAGTTTGTGTCGGAGAAAAAGTTGACTTATTTGTAAGCGGTGGAATTAGTTATTGGTGGGAACCAAGTGCTTTATTAGAGAATCCTTCAAGCAACTTTGTTCAACCAACCATTACAAATCCTACCTTATTTACAGTAGTTGTAGTTGGAGAAAATGGATGTAGTGATGACTTTTCTGTGTTTGTTGACTTACATCCAAATCCAACAATAGAATTAGATGAATCACTTTCGGCAGGAGCAAATTTTTCCACTATAATCACCCCTGAAACCAATGGAGTTACATTCTTTTGGACACCAAGCGAAAATCTAAGTTGTAACACATGTTTGTCACCAACTGCCTATGCTGGAGAAACAACAACCTATACCTTAACTACTTGGTCGGAATTTGGTTGTAAAAGTTCAAGGGAAATTGTTGTCATGTTTCAAGGAATGCTTTATGTGCCTAATGCATTTACGCCTAATGGTGATGGCGACAATGATATTTTTTATGCTCACGGCATAAATATTAAAGAATTTGAAATGATGATTTTTGACCGTTGGGGCGAGAAACTATTTACCTCCGATAATTTAGATAAAGGTTGGGATGGAAATTACAAGGGAAATCCTGCACAAACAGAAACATACGTTTGGAAAATCAAATACAAAGATGTGTTAAACAACCCTGGTGAGTTGATAGGAACAGTAACACTACTCCGGTAATTTTCTAAAATTACTTATCCAATCTAACAAGAAAAGCATTAACAATAAGGCGTATTCTATCGCCATCAACCAGTAGTATTGTTCCACATTATGGTTGCCAACCAAATAGTTTACTGCAGCTATTAACGACCAAATAATGGCAAACGAATATTCTTGTACCAACACACTAAATAAAATGGCAACTACAAAATAGTGTGGCTCAATGGTATTGCTTAGTAAGATAAAAGCAACGAAACAGAACAAAAATCCTTTTAGAACAGAAACCCAATCGTTAATTCTAGAAACAGTAATACTAATAATGGCTAAAATTACCAAGGTTGGAATAATAACAATAGTATTGCCAGCAAACCAATTTAGCACATTGGTTAACCCAAACGAAAAGGTATTAAATGAAAAACTAGAAGTAATGTATTTCATAACCACCACTTGGTAAGGAGGGTTAAAAAAAGGCAACCAGCCCAACCCAAAAAATACCCCAACTATAATGGTGAAAACAACAAATTTTGGGGCTTTCAACTTTTTAAATAATACTGGAAACAACAACAGAGGAAAAAGACTAACTACAGAAGCCAAACCATACAAAACAGCTCCTCCCAACCATTTGTGATTTATTAGTAGATAAATGGAAACCATAATTAAACAAAGCGAGATACCAAATAGATTGGCGTTTGCTGTTAACCCAATAATAACCAATGGATTTAACGCATAAATTAATAATCCGCTGTAAGATAGCTTTAAATGATTAAGTATTTTAATCAGCATTTTGATGATAACAAAGTCAGCAATAATAATAGGAAGACGTAAAAAGAAAAGCCCTATCAACGGATTTATTTCATTAAAAAAGGCAGCTGGCAAAGTAAAAATTTGCAATAGCGGGGCAATAAACGTAGGGGTTTCGTCTGTTTGTAAGTTACTATAAATGCCTTCGAACCATTGTGGATAAGAGTTATACAAATCAAGTGGTGTATGAAGATACGGATTTACTCCATTTAAAAGCAATTTCCCATCCCACAAATAACGAATGTAATCGGCTGAGAAGATAGGAACAGCAAACAGAAAAATGGCTCGAAATAGAATTGAAAACCAAAGCAACAAATTAACTTCATCTTTGTCTTTGGTGTAGAAAACAAAATAAAAATAGGTGACAAAGGTTACTCCAAAAACTAATGAAAGCGTTAAGAAATTAAGCTCATGCATAAAATAACCAGCATAACCATAAGCTAGGGCGATAATAAAAACGAGCAAATACTTAATAACAGCCAAAATAAAATCCTTGAAAAATAATAAAGTGAAATACCGTATAAAATCTCACAATATGAATCGTGTTTTAAAAACATTATCAACACCTCTTTGAACATAAATTGGGTAATCCGTTTGTTTTTTCTATTTTTGGAATATTGTTTGTAATGAGCATTTTATAAAAAACTCAAAAAAAGATGAAACAAATTATACTTTCTTTTATTATCGCTGTAACAGTGTTTGGATGTGCGTCTTCGTCGAAAAAATACGACAAAGGCGATTATGATTCGGCAATGGAAATTTCTGCCAAAAAAATTAAAAAAGATCCAGGTAAATTTGAAGAGGTTGACATCTTTAACGATGCTTACCGTATGGCTTATGTTAAAGATAAAGCTGAAGTTGATAGGTTAAAAGGGGAAGGCAATCCTGCCAATTGGGAGAAAATTTACACCATCTATGTGCGAATGAATAGACGCCAAGAATTAGCTAAAATATTGCCACCAGTTGGTATCGTTTTCGAAGAACAAGATTTTGCTAGTGAAATAGAAAATGCCAAAACCAAAGCTGCTGAATATGCTTATGCAAAAGGAATAGAACAATTGGGTAAAAACGATAAGTTGGCTGCAAGAGATGCTCATGGTAGATTTGTAGAGGCTAAAAGTTATATTCCCGCATTTAGAGATGTAGATGAGAAAATAGCCGAGGCTAAATTTAAAGGGACTACCAACGTGTTTTTTACCATTGAAGATAAATCGAAAGTGGTTGCCCCAAAAACATTAATGGAGGAGTTGCAAGCCATCAATGTAGATGATTTAGACAAAGGTTGGTTGAACTATGATAATACTATTGATTCTAACAGAATTTACCATTATTCTGTTATCTTAACCATGACCGATATTTTGGTTTCACCAGAAGAGATGAAAGAAACCATTGCACAAGAAAGCAAAGAAATTGAAGACGGGTTTAGCTACGTGTTGGATGCTAACGGAAATGTAAAAAAAGATACCTTAGGCAACGACATTAAAATAATTAAATATAAAACCATTCATTGTGCTATAAAACGAGTGCAACAACGCAAATCGGCTCGTATTACAGGAAATATTAATTATTACGACAACGTTGCCAACAAACTAATGAAAGCCGAACCCATTACTTCTGATGCCTTGTTCGAAAACTTTTATGCTGTTGCTAATGGAGACTTAAATGCTTTGAGCCCACAATCGCAAAAAGATTTACAAACACAACCAGTTCCTTTTCCTCCATCGCCCGATTTAATTATACAAGCTGGAAATGTACTTAAAGGAATGACCAAAGATATTATTGTAAAAAACGCAGGGTATTTGAAATAGTTAAAAGCAGAGCTTTTTAAAAAGCTCTGCTTTTCCTTTAATCAATTAAAAATTTATCACTGTTTTATCACTTTCCTCGTGATTACTTTATTGCCGTCTATAACTTTAACAAAGTAAACTCCATTTAGTTGAGCGCTTAAATCAAGAACCGTTGAGTTATTGGCTATTCTTTGGGTTTGTAGTTTTTTTCCCAATAAGTTAAATACTTCTAAAGTCGCATTTGTGTTTAAAGAATAATTAATCCTAAGTTTATTTGTAAAAGGGTTTGGATAGATTTCTAAATCATTGTTTTCCTTAACATGATCCTTTACACCAATAATAGCACCTCCACATGCAGTTGTTGCAAATCCATTTGCATGGTAGCTTCTTATCGAATCTACCCTTTCATTCATGACAACTATTCCTGCTATATTGCTTGAATCTAAATAGTCTCTACCAAACACAAAAGCTAATTCGATTTCAGCATATTCATTTGGCTGAAAAGTAAAAGGACCTGTTGAACCAACACCTCTTCTGTCGCCAGAAGCATTTCCAGCTTCAACTTCTGTCCAAGGGACAGGTGTTACCGGAACTCCATAAGTACTCCAATATAATGGGTCAGAATCTCCTGGGAACATATATTTACTTGGAGTTCCTCCTCCTGTTGAAAGTGGATTCCCATCACCACCCCATTCCAATTGATTTCCATTTGCCCAAAACCCTTTTAAGAAATTATAGTAATCCAAATCACTATTAGGATCTCCGTTACCATTAATAACTGCTCCAATATTATAATACATGAAATGGTTCAATCCAAGAAATTCATTATCAATAATGTTATCACCAAATCCTATTCCTAGACCTTCATAAGGAATACCATTTTGGGTTAAAGCCGTTGGTATATCTGTTGTTAATGGATTATCATTACCATCATTAGTTTGTTTTGCCCCTTTCAAGAAAGTAACCCCTTGTGCTGGCAAATTTGGTCCATAACCAGCCACTCCACTAGCATCCTCATCATTCATATCTCCGTTATAAACATAGAAAGTTCCTCTTGAAACATCACATCCTAGATAATCATCATTTGAATTACCTAAATCAAAATCTACCCACATACCTACATACACGCTGTCATAATTACGATTAGACCGATTATAAATTTTATAATCCAAAAAAACAGTATGGTTAATGGCAGAATCTTCGGGGCAATCGAAAGCATAAACCATTCCGTGAATTTCAGAACGCATCGGACGTCGAATGGGTCTTTGGTAGCGTTCATCGTTTCGGATAAAATAAACGGCTTGTTGTCCTTTAATTTTGGGGTAATCGCCCAATGCAGGGTTGTAAATGCCGTCGTTGTCAGTATCTTCAAACGGAGCTAAATAGTAAGCCTGTCCTTTAGCGGTATCGCCATGGGCAGGCCAATTGGCAATGGCTTCGGAAGTAGAAAAGCCACTAATATGGTTTTGAATATCAATCTTACTCACTTTCCAAACCCTGTCCCATTCATAACTATAGTGTTCGTATGAAAAACTATTCATAATCGGTCCAGCATTACTTCTTTTTTCAAAGACACTCGAACTATGCCATTGTTCTTCAAAAGTGGCAGAACTGTTATAAATGGTATCTTGATGTTTTCCAGCCATCCATAGGTTGGCAGCATAAATTGATGTATAATACAAATCTGTCGAATTGTTTTGTTTTGGAACATTAAATCCAGCTATACTATTTTCATAGTCCTGAAATAAGATGTTTTTATGAACTCTTGCTCTTACATTATTTATTTCTAAATTCTCATAAGCTTTTCTTTCAATATACACATATATTATTGCGGTATCAAATCCAGTTGGAACTCCATTATCAGTTAAAAAGTATGTAATACTATCTAAACCGAAAAAACCAGAGCTGGTAGTTAGTTTAATGTCCTTTACTCTTAACCATGAAAAAGTTCCTTGGTAATATACCGCTTGTACTTGATGTATTCCATTGTATGAAATGGTATCAATAATTTTAGTGTTTCCATCGACATCATAATCGTTTGCCGTAATACCTCCTCTAGTTAGAGTTCTTACTACAGCTGTATCGGAAAAATCAAAATAAAATGTATCATTAACTGCAACTGGTGGATTTTGAGCAACAGTGTATTGGCAAACAAATAATCCTAAAATGAGAAGAGAGTATAATTTTTTCATGAGTTTTTTATTTAGTTTTCTGTGTATTGTTTACGCTAAGCTAATAAAAATGTTCAGAAAATCAATAGGTTATCAAGTCCTATTTAACTAACGGTAGCTTTTTATCCGTTTAAGGTTTATTGAGGAGAATAAAAAAAGCCCAACGAAACGTTGGGCTTTTTTTATATTAATCATTCAGTTTCAATACGGCTAAGAAAGCTTTTGGCGGAACCTCAACATTACCAATTTGCTTCATCTTTTTCTTACCTTCTTTTTGTTTCTCAAGCAATTTACGTTTACGCGAAATATCACCACCATAACATTTTGCGGTTACATCTTTTCGCAACGCCGACAACGATTCTCTTGCAATAATTTTAGCACCAATAGCAGCTTGAATAGCAATATTAAATTGCTGACGAGGTATTAATTCTTTTAATTTATTGCAGATTTTTTTACCTAAATCGTACGCATTGTCTTTGTGAACCAATGCCGACAAGGCATCAACAGGGTCGCCATTCAGCATAATGTCCATTTTTACCAATTTCGATTCTCTAAATCCAATTGGATGATAATCGAACGATGCATATCCTTTTGAAATGGATTTTAATCGGTCGTAAAAATCAAAAACAATTTCTGCCAACGGAACATTAAAATTTAATTCTACTCTATCGGTTGTTAAATATACTTGGTTGGTTAATTCGCCTCTTTTTTCTATACAAAGCGACATGATTGAACCAACAAAATCAGATTTTGTAATGATGCTCGCCTTGATATAAGGTTCCTCTATTCGGTCAATTCTACTTGGATCTGGAAAATCGGTAGGGTTATTCAACACCACCGCTTTATCTCTATCGCTTGTTAAATAACAATGGTAAGACACGTTGGGAACAGTGGTAATAACAGTCATGTTAAATTCGCGTTCCAAACGTTCCTGAATAATTTCCATGTGGAGCATTCCCAAGAATCCACATCGAAACCCAAAACCCAAAGCAGCAGATGATTCGGGCTCAAAAGTTAACGAAGCATCATTCAACTGCAATTTTTCCATTGCATCTCTCAATTCCTCATATTCATCTGTTTCAATTGGGTAAACTCCAGCAAAAACCATTGGTTTCACGTCTTCAAAACCTTGAATAGCTGGTGCAGGTCGAGCAACGGTGGTAATGGTATCACCTACCTTTACCTCTTTGGCAACTTTAATTCCAGAAATAATATAACCTACGTCACCTGTTTTTATCACTTGTTTTGGTACTTGTTTAAGTTTTAATGTACCTACCTCATCAGCAAAATATTCTTTTCCAGTAGCAATAAACTTAACCTTTTCGCCTTTTTTTATTTCACCATTTTTTACTTTAAAATAGGCATTTATACCACGATACGAATCAAAAACAGAGTCGAAAATTAATGCTTGAAAAGGCGCGTCTGGGTCGCCTTCTGGTGGTGGAACTCGTTCAATAACTGCTTTTAAAATTTCTTCAACACCCATTCCTGTTTTACCACTTGCGGCAATAATCTCTTCTCGTTTACAACCAATTAAATCTACAATTTGGTCTTTAACCTCCTCGGGCATAGCACTATCCAAATCCATTTTGTTCAACACTGGAATTATCTCTAGGTTGTTTTCAATAGCTAAATAGAGGTTTGAAATGGTTTGAGCTTGTATGCCTTGTGTTGCATCAACAATTAACAATGCTCCTTCGCAAGATGCAATAGAACGAGAAACCTCGTAAGAAAAATCAACGTGTCCAGGAGTATCGATTAAGTTTAACACGTACTCTTGACCCTCGTACATGTATTCCATTTGTATAGCATGACTTTTTATAGTAATTCCTCGCTCACGCTCCAAATCCATATCATCTAAAGTCTGTTCTTGCATCTCTCTTTCTGTTATGGCTCCAGTAATTTGCAATAATCTGTCGGCCAAAGTGCTTTTACCATGGTCGATATGTGCTATAATACAAAAGTTTCGTAGGTATTTCATATGCTATTTTAAGAAGCACAAAATTACATTATTTAACGTATGATTGATGTTTTATTTAACATCAAACAAAATATTACAGTAAAATTTTATTTTGCGTATTCGGTTGAATTGGTACATTTGCCGAATAAAATTTTACAAGCACTAAATCAAAAGCGTAAAACCCTTCTAAATGAAAGTAACTGAACACCTTAAAAAAGCCAAGAAACCATTAATTTCCTTCGAAATTTTACCTCCGTTGAAAGGAAAAAGTATACAATCTATTTATGATAGTATTGACCCACTAATGGAATTCAAACCTTCTTTTATTAATGTTACTTACCACCGTGAGGAATTTGTTTACAAAAAAAGAGAGAAAGGGTTTTTGGAGAAAATAGCCATAAAAAAACGCCCTGGAACGGTTGGTATTTGTGCGGCTATTATGAATAAATATCAGGTTGATGCTATTCCGCATATTATTTGTGGTGGATTTACCAAAGAAGATACTGAAAATGCATTAATTGATCTCAACTTTTTAGGAATAGATAATGTATTGGCTTTGCGTGGTGACCCTATTAAAACTGAATCGGCTTTTGTTCCAGAGGATGGTGGACACGCTTACGCAGTGGATTTAGTAAAACAAATTGTGGGATTAAACAAAGGTGAATATTTTGATGAGGATTTAATGAATGCCACGCCAACTAATTTCTGTATTGGTGTAGCTGGATATCCCGAAAAGCATTTTGAATCACCAAATTTTAAAACCGACTTAAAACATTTAAAAGCAAAGGTTGATGCTGGGGCAGAATACATTACCACTCAATTGTTTTACGACACCGAAAAATTTAAGAGTTTTGTAAATGCATGTCGTAAAGCAGGTGTTGAAGTGCCAATTATACCAGGTTTAAAACCCATTTCTAATAAAAGTCAGTTGGTATCGTTATCTAAATTTTTCCATATCGACTTGCCAGATGACTTGGTAGATGCTATTGAAAAATGCAAAACCGAAGATGCTGTAAAACAAGTGGGTATTGAATGGGCTATACAGCAATCGAAAGATTTGCTGGCTTTTGGTTCACCATGTATTCATTATTACACCATGGGAAAATCGGTTGCAACAAGAGAAATTATAAAACAAGTGTTTTAATTCTTTAACCTGTTGATATTTCGCTCAATGTATTTTTGTGAAGTCATCAAGGCATCTTGTATTCGTTTGGCATAACGAATACTGGCTATAATTTCTGAGTTTTTTTCTTCGAGTAAAGCATGGGCTTCTTCTACGGCTTCTTTTTGTTGCTCTACTAGTTGTTTTTGAGCTACAATAATGGTTTTTTGTTTTTTAGTTACTTGTAAACGATTAAAAACAAATATCAAGAAAAGAACCACCAATACCAAACCTAATGCTATCGAATAGGTTATTACCTTTTGTTTGGCTTTAGCCTCTTGTTCTATGGCTAGTTGCTTTTCATGCTTAGCATCATCCATAGCTTTTTGTTTCTCGTATTCATATTTGGCTTGTTGTTGTAAAGCTGCTTTTTGTGTTTCTTCATTGTTGATGCTATCTCGCATAGCAATGTGCAACTTATACATTTCCAACGCCTCCATGCCTTTGCCTTGTTTTTCAAATGCTTTAGTTAATAAATCAGCTGCTCTTTTAATATTTTCAGGAGAACCTGTTTCTTTTGCAAGAGCTAAACTACGGTTACCATATATTATAGCACTTGATAGTCTTTCTTTAGTTAATTCAATATAACCAATATTGTTTAAAGAAGATGCTAGGCCTGCTTTATCCCCAATTTGCTCATAAATTAATAATGATTTTTGGTAATACATTAAGGCTTTGATGATATCCTTTTGATTATAATAAATCACGCCAATATTATTTAAAGCATTTGCCATACCTTTTTTATCACCAATTTTTTCTTGTATTTTGATAGCATTTTGATAATTTTCTAGGGTTCTAGATAGATTACCTTGGAAGAAATAAATACGACCGATGTTATTTAAGACATTTGCTACACCTTTATCGTCTTTTATTTCCTTCTTTATTTCTAACGATTTATGGTAATAATGTAATGCATACTGAGTATTAGATTGTAAATCATATATAAATGCAATATTGTTTAAAGTGCCCGAAATGCCTTTTTTATTCTTGATTTTCTCCTGGATTTTTAAAGATTGGTGATAATATTCTAATGCTTTAGAAATTTTGCCCTGCTTTTGGAAAATAAAGCCAATATTATTTAGTGCGTCTGCTAATGATTTATTTAAATGATGAATAATAAGAGGTGAATGTTTTGTTTTAAATGCATTGATAATAATTCTGTATTGAAAAAATTGATATTTATACCAACTTTCATCCATCATGTTTTCACAAATATTGTTCAAAGCATTTATCTTGTCAGTATCGTGCTTGGCTATGTGATAAACTTTTAGAGAGTTTTCTAAAAGTATTTTATCTTCTGGTGTAAGTTTGGTTAAATCTAAACTATCAACCAAGTAATATTTTTTATCTGCAAAAGGTTGTCCAGATAATTGGTGCATCATCAAACCAAACAAAATCAATATGTGGAGGTATTTTTTCATATTCTAACACCTATGATGCAAACATCGTCAATTTGATCAAGCATTCCTTTCCAATCATTAAACACCCTCGTAATAGTTTCTTTTTGTTGATTCATGTTTTGTACTTGTATATCCAACAGTAATTTTTTAAAATTTGCTGTTTTGAATTTTTTTCCCTTCTCTCCGCCAAATTGGTCCTTATATCCATCGGAGAAAATATACAAAGTATCTCCTTTTAAAAGTTCAAACTCGTGAGTGGTAAAAGGTTTAGGATTATCTACTTTACCCAAATGTTGTTTGTTAGGTTTAAGTTCTATAAAATCATATTCTCCTTTGCTCCTCGATACTTCTCCTACGTCAGAACCCGAAGTGACAGGACGAATAATCCATAACGGATTATTTGCTCCAGCATATTGCAGTGCGTAACTTTGCGAAAAGGCTGAACTTTCAGAAAGTTGAATACTACACAACGAAATGTCCATACCATCTTTAACCACATCATCGCTTTTCTCAAATTCGGAAACAATGATTTCTCTTGTTTTTTCTAAAATTTCTCCCGGATTGGTTATACCATATTCTCTTACACTTCGGTTTAAACCATTGTTACAAATTACACTTACCATTGCTCCTGGCACTCCATGTCCGGTACAATCAGCTGCAGCAAAAAGCACCCTGTCGGCTTTGTGTTCTAACCAATAAAAATCGCCAGCAACAATGTCTTTTGGGATGTATAACACAAAACTTTCAGGAAAATGGTCGGTAAACAATTTTTGTGGAGGAAGAATAGCGTTTTGAATTCTTTTGGCATAGGTAATGCTATCTATTATTTCTTGTTTTTGGTATTTAAGTTCCTCGTTTATTTGATTAATCAATTTGTTTTTTGAACGAATTATTTTTAATCGTTTTATAGAAATATAGGTTACATACAACAGAATAATTGATACCGAAACCACTAAAAAAAGTATGATGTTTTTCCATTTATTTTTTTCTGCTTCAATCAATTTTTCTTTCTCAATCTCAGCTTTTTCTTGGGCCATCAATTTTTCGTACTCATACTTACTTTCTTGTTTTAAAAGTTGCTTGGCTTGCTCGGTACTTTCTACTTTGTTTTTTAGTTCGATATGACTTTTTAGGAAAAATAAACTACTATCAGTCATCGCTTTCTTTTCGTACAATTCATAAAGCTTGTGATAGAGATTTAATTCTTCACTTTTTGCTCCAATTTCAATGGATAATTTAAGTGCTTCTTTATAATTACTTAGAGTTTTATCCAGATTATTTTTTATCATGGAAATATCTGCCATCCCCCATAAACCGTAAATCATTCCAAATTTGTTATCCACCGTATTGTTTAGCAAATACGACTGCTCATAATGGTGATAGCTTGAATCCAAGTAATTTGATTTGGTGGTTTTGTCAAACGCCAAATAGGTATCGCCAAGATTTATACTCGCAATAGATTGCCCAATAACATCTCCACATTTTTGAAAATTAATCAGCGTTTCTGTAAAATAATACAACGCCGAATCAATATTCTTTTTCTCTAAAGCCACGTTTCCTAAACTGTTATAAGAAACAGCTAATTCTCGTAAATCTCTTTTCTGGTTAAGGCCTAAGGCGGTATTAACATGCTGTACAGCAAGTGAGTAATCTTTCAATTTAAAATACAATTTACTCAACCTATTGTGTCCCTGAACTCTTAAATGGTTGTTTTTTAATAGCTCTGCAAGTTTTATACACTTAAAATAATAGCTAGCTGTTTTATTAAAATCACCTTTATCATAATAATCGTTGCCTAACATAAGGTAGGTAAATACCAAATTTTCGTCATTAATATTATTGTCTTCGGCTAGTTTAAGTGCACTTTGATGATAAAACAAAGCGTTATCATAATCACTTTTGTGCCAATATACATACCCAATATAGTTTTGCGTAGCAATAGACTGATGTAGTAACTGATTGTTTTGATTTAAATTTTTTGCCTTTTTTAGGTAAAAAAGTGCTTTAGGGTAATCGCTAATACTTTCGTAATAAGCTCCTAATTGATTTAAGGTAGATATTACCTCAACATTTGTTTTAACAGTATTTAAGGCAGTTTTAAGACTATCTATATTTTCACTTTTACCATTTGAGGTAAACAAAACCCAACAACATATTACTAGACATTGCTTCATATCTTCACCCCTATAACACAAACGTCATCTACCTGTTCTAGGCTACCTTTCCATGTTTCAAATGCATTATTGATAATGCTATGTTGTTCACTCATTATCTTGTCTTGAATGGATAGAAGTAATTCTTTTAGTTTTGCCGCTTTAAATTTCTTGCCTTTTTCACCACCAAACTGGTCATGATATCCATCAGTAAAGATGTAAATACTATCTCCTTTTTGTAATTCTACTTCATGGGTTGTAAAGGGTTTTTCCTCTGCATATTTTCCTATAGGTTGTTTGTCTGGTTTCAACTCTATAAACTCGTATTTATCTTTTATTGGCCGTACAATCCATAAGGGATTATTGGCTCCAGCCCAAAGTAGTTTTTGCCCATCTAAAACACACAGCGAAATATCCATTCCATCCTTCACTTCATCTTCGCTTTTCTCAAACTCATGAATTACAATTTCACGGGTTTTATCCAAAATTTTACCTGGGTCGATAATTCCATGTTCTCTTACACTTCTGTTTAACCCATTGTTACAAACCACACTTACCATAGCTCCAGGCACACCATGCCCTGTGCAATCGGCTGCTGCAAAAAACACTTTGTTATCTTTATGCTCTAGCCAATAGAAATCTCCCGCCACAATATCTTTTGGTTTATACATGATAAAACTTTGTGGCAAAAACTCTTTTACGACCTTGTTTGGCGGTAAAATAGCTGCTTGTATTCGCTTAGCATAATGTATACTGTCGGTAATTTCTTTGTTTTTTTCTTCAACAATCTGTTTTTGAAGCTCTAGCTCAATATTTTGAAGTTCAATTTTCTCTTTTTGTTTTCTGGTTACTCGAAGTCTATTAAAAACAAATATTAAGAACACAACAACCAGAATAAGTATTCCTGCTGTGGAGTAAGTTAATATTTTTTGTCTTTCTTTTTCATCTTGTTTCTCATTTATTAGGCGTTGATGGTTTGCATCGTCTATTGTTTTCTGTTTTTCATAATCGTATTTTGCTTGCTGAAGCGTGGTTGCTTGTTTTGTATTTTGATTACTTATACTATCTCGCATTTGAATAGAAAGTTTGTGCATTTCCAAAGCCAACATTCCATTTTCTTCTCGCTCATAAATTTGGCTTAGCATTTGGGCAGAAATTTCAATGTTCTGCGGAAATCCTAAATCTTTAGATATTTTAAATGATTTGATGGCAAACTCTTTTGCAAGAGGAACATTGTTCATTTTTAGCAATAAGTTGGCTATTCTGTTGCACGACATGGTAATTCCATCTTTATCATCTAGTTCTTCCCTCAGTTTTAAGCTTTTATGGTAATAATCTAATGCCTCATCAAGATTTCCTTGTTTCTCGAATATTAAGCCTATGTTGATGAAGCTAATGGCAATACCATGTTTGTTGCTTATTTCTTGGCTGATATACAAACTTTTTTGATAATGATCGAGTGCTTTTTCTAAGTCGCCGTCTTTTTCAATCATGCTTCCAATATTATTCAAACTTCGGGCAATATTATGTTTGTCCTTTAGTTCTCTCAAAAGTTTCAAGCTCTTGTAATAATACTCTAACGATTTTTCTGTATTATCTTGTTTGTCGTAAATAAAAGCAAGGTTGTTTAAGCTCGTTGCAATACCTTGTTTGTTTCCTATCTCTTCTTCTAATTTTAAACTTTTGTGGTAATATTCAATTGCTTTTTCTACTTCTCCTAAATCGTTATAAATATATCCTACGTTGTTTAGCCCCGTGGCTAATTCTTCTTTATCCCCTAGTTCTTTTATTAAATCTAGGCTTATTAAAATATATTTTAAGCCTTTGCTTACCTGACCTCTGTTATAATAAATAAATCCTTTATTGTTGTAAACACCAGAAAGTGTTTTTAAGAAACTTGCCTTTTCCGACTTGTTTGTAGCTTGTTTTAACCCTTGTCGAGCTATTTTTTCTGCCGCATTACAAAGCGGAATCATGGTATCTAAATTGGAAACATACAAAACACCTGATAAATCTAAATAAGCACTTGCACGAGAGGTGTCTGGACTATTTTCGTTATTGATGATAGTATTAAGACTATCTATTGTTTGTTGTTCTTCTTTTGAAAACTGAGCAAAAACATTAGGTAAACTTAACAGAATAAGAATAGCTATGGTTAGATTTTTTTTCAAAATTGATGTTGTTGTTATTGGTTATTATTGTTTTAATAATTTTTTAATCTTTCAATATGTCGTTCGATATATTTTTGTGAAGTTAATAAAGAATCCTGTATTCGTTTAGCATAACGGATACTAGCAATAATTTCTGCATTTTTTTCTTCTAATAAAATGTGTGCAACTTCAACAACAGCCTTTTGTTTTTCTACTTCTGTTTTTTGTTGTTCAATAATATCTCGCTGTTTTTTAGTTACTTGTAAGCGATTAAAAACAAAAATCAAGAAAAGAACTACCAATACCAAACCTAATGCTATTGAATAGGTTATTACCTTTTGTTTGGCTTTTGCCTCTTGTTCAATGGCTAGTTGCTTTTCGTGATCAGCGTCATCAATGGCTTTTTGCTTTTCGTATTCGTATTTAGCTTGTTGTTGTACTGCTACTTTCTGCGTTTCTTCATTGTTGATGCTATCTCGCATGGTAATATGCAATTTATACATTTCCAACGCCAACATACCTTTGCCTTGCTTTTCATAGATCTTGCTCATCAGTTCTGCTGCGTTTGTTATTTCTTCGGGGAAGCCAAGAGTTTGTGATATTGACAATGCTCTCTTGGTATAAGTTAAAGCTTCATTTGATTTATTAATTTCTAAATAAACACTACCTAAACTAGTTAGTGATTTAGCAACAAGTTCAGTAAATCCATTCTCTTCTCTTAATTTTAAACTTTTATGATAAAATTCTAATGATTTTTCAATGTCCCCTTGTCTTTTATATAAATCAGCTATATTAGCAAAGGCTAAAGAAATACCTTTTTGATCTCCAATTTCTTCATTAATTTTTAAACTTTTTCTATAGTATTCTATACTAGTTTTGTGGTCTTTATAGTCGTCGTAAATAGTGCCTACATTATTGTAAGATTGAGCTATTCCTTTTTTGTCGCCAATTTCTTCACGAATTAGCATGCTTTTAGTGTAATACTCAAGTGCTTTAAGTGTGTCCCATTGCCCATGATAGATATAACCGATGTTATTAAGACAATTTGCAACACCTCTTTTGTCACCCATTTTTTCTCTTATTTTCAAACTTTTATGGTAACAGTCTAATGCTTTAGCTATTTCCCCAAACGAATTATAAATAATTCCTAGATTATTTAAACCTGTGGCAATTCCTATACTATCATTAATAATTTTATGTATTTCTAAGCTTTTATTGTAATATTTTATTGCATTATCAACATCTCCTGTTTGCTTAGATATATAGCCAATATTGTTTAAGCTATGAGCAAATATTGCTTGCAGTTTTTTATTTATTTGTTTTTTGGAAGTTGTTTTTATTAGCGCTGAACAATCATTGGCAATACTATCCCAATAACCAACTCTTAAAAGCATGGTTCGTTCGCCAAATTCAACCCTAGCATCAATCCTTGTGGTATCTGCTAATGACTTATCATTAATAACTCCAATAATACTATCTAGCTGAAGCTGCTCTTCGGGAGAAAACGATTGAGCAAAGCCTAAAATACCTATTAAACCGAAAAATGCTATGCAAAAGAGTTTTCTCATTAATTCTATTTCGAAGATTTTAATCGATTAATATTCCGTTCAATATATTTTTGAGGAGTTAATAAGGCGTCTTGAATTCGCTTAGCATATCGAATACTAGCAATTATCTCGGCATTTTTATCTTCTAATAAATGATGTGCTTTTTCCACATCAGCTTTTTGCCTTTCAACTTCAATTTTCTGTAATTCAATTATTTCTTTTTGTTTTCTTGTAATTCTTAGCCTGTTAGATATAAAAAGCATAAATACAATAATCAATATTATACCTGCGAATAGGGCATACCGTTGTGTTTTTTCTTTTTCTAGCTGTGCTTCTATTACCTTTTTTTCTTCAATAGATCTAATTTTTGCTGCTTCAGTTTTTTTATCATATTCGTATTGAGCTTGTTGTTTTATAGAAAACTTTTGATTCTCTTCATTTTTTATGCTATCTCTCATGCTAATATACAATTGGAACATCTCTAACGCCTTTCCATCATTGTTTTTGTTTTTGTAAACTTTAAATAGCATATAAGCCGCATCACTAATTTGATCGGGGTAACCGAGTTCTTGAGCAATTTTTATAGATTTTTTACCAACAACTTCAGCATCATTTGTTCTGTTTTGATTTAAATAAATGCTTCCTAATAAATTCAACGAATTTGACAGCCCTCCTTTATCCTGAATTCTCTCTCTGATTTTAATACTTTTTTCTAAGTATTTTAAGGCAGAATCCAGTCGATTTAAATCGTAATAAACAGAACTGATGTTGTATAAAGAAAATGCCTCACCATATTCATCTTTGGTCTCTCTGCTTAAATCATTACTTTGATAATAATAGGCTAATGCTGTTTGTGGTAATTTTTTTTGATCATATATAGATGCAATATGAGCCAAAGCATAAGCCATTCCTATCTTATCATTCCTCTCTTTTAAAATCGCGAGGCTTTTTTCAAACATTTTCAATGCCTCTTCATAATCACCTTGTTCCTTTAATATATATCCTATATTGTTTAAGGTTGTTGCTTGACCAATTTTATCTCCAATTTCTTCTTTTAACTTTAAACTTTTTAATAAATAATCTACCCCTATTATAATATTCCCCTGATTGGTAAAAATATAACCCACGCTGTTGTAATATATTGCCAACCCTTGTTTATCATTTGTTTGTTCTAAAATCTTTTTACTTTGTGAATATATTTTCAATGCTTGTTCTGGATTTCCTCTCATTAATGCGATATATCCCTTGTTGTTGATAGCATAAACTTCAAAAGATTTTATCTTTTTCCACATCATACTATCTGTTGCAATTTTAGATAGTTTTCTACATTCAAGTAACAAGATTTCATTGTATTGAGACCAGATGGTTACGTCACTTATAGACTCCGTAAGAGAAAATAAGATACTTAACCTCACAGTATCATCACTTGTTTGATGATAAACGGACAAAGACGAATCTAAAACTCTTAATTCATCTTGTGGTATGCTTTTTAAGTCAATAGATTCTATTAAGAATTTGTTTTTATTTGATTGAGAAAACCCTGTTTTAAACATAAAACAGTATAAAATAAACAAAACACTTATAGTATAATTTCTCATATCTTCACCCCAATTACGCAAACATCATCAATCTGCTCTAAGTTTCCTTTCCATGTTTCAAACATATTGTCGATGATTTGTTTTTGTTCACTCAATGGTTTTCCTTGAACCGATAACAACAATTCTTTTAGCGATTTCAATTTAAATTTTTTTCCTTTTTCACCACCAAATTGGTCGGCATATCCATCTGAGAAGGTGTAAATGGTATCTCCTTTTTCTAACTGGATTTCTTGAACTGAAAATGGTTTCATTTCTCCCAAAAACAAACCAACTGGCTGTTTGTCGGGTTTATATTCCATGAGCTCAGCGTTGCGAACTAACCAAAGCGGATTATTCGCTCCTGAAAAACTTAATAAATTGGTATTCTTATCCCAAACACAGAGTGCTAAATCCATTCCATCTTTCTGCTGCGTATCTACACCTTTTTGTTCTAAAGCTTTGATGATTTTTCCCCGTAGTTTGTTTAATATTTCGGCAGGGTTGGTAATATTATTTTCTACCACTATTTCATTAAAAAAACTTATTCCTAACATACTCATAAAAGCACCTGGAACACCGTGTCCGGTACAGTCGGCAGCAACCCAAATAGCTAAATTGTTTTCGGTTTGAAATGCCCAAAAGAAATCGCCACTTACCACATCTTTCGGTTTAAGCAAAACAAAGTGCTCTTTCGAAATTTGTTCCCAATAATTATCGCTTGTTAATAGAGCGGTTTGTATTCGTTTAGCATAACTAATGCTATCGGTAATTTCTTGATGTTGTTCTTCAACAATTTCTTTTTGCTTGGTTATTTCTTCATTTTTTTGAGCAAGCAACTCATTTGCTTTTTTTCGTTGTCGATTGTTTCTAACCACCACCACGGCAAATACCAACAAAATTAAACCCACCACAAACGAACCATAAAGTTGCATCGATTTTCGTTTGCTTTCTTCACTCGCTTTGGCTAATTCAACATCTTTAAGTGCATTGGTTTTATTCAACAAAGCAATTTCTTGTTCTTTCCGTTCGCTTTGAAATTTTTTCTCCATCTCATTTATCATCTCGGCATTTTCGGTATTGCTAACGCTATCGTTGTAGCTTACGTAAAGCGATTGGTGATGATACGCTTTTTCAAAATTCTTGGTTTTACTGTATGCTTTTGATAATCCTTGATGAGCCTTAATGATGTAATCCATGTAACCCGTATTTTCGGCATTGGTAAGTGCTTCTTTAAAAAGTGATATGGCTTTTTGGTGCTGACCTTTTTTGTCGTAAATATTGGCTGCTGCAATTTGCGATACTGCCAATTTTCCAAAACTGCCTATTTCTTTTTTAATTTGAATTGATTTTAATGCGTACTCCAATGCTTTATCATCTTCTCCTGTTAATTCGTGGTTAACACTCAAATTGTTGTAACACTGAGCAATAAGAGGTTTGTCTGAAAGTTTCTCAAAAATTTCTAACGCTTCAAAAAATCGTTTTCTTGCTTCAGGATAATTTTTTAAATAATCCAAAGCAGTTCCTTCGCTGGTTAATGCAACACCATAAAGCGATTTGTTGTTTACTGCTTTAGCAAGGTTTTTTTGTCGGATGTATATTTTTAGTGCTTCATTGTAATTTTTCTGTCCAATATAAATTAATCCAATGTTGGAAATGGTTCCAATAATCATGTTCGTATCTCTAGCACTTTCGTAAATAGACAATGCCTTTATGTAAAGTTTAAGTGCTTCGGTTGGGTTGCCTGCAATATCGTGCATAATACCTGTATTATTAAAGGCTTGTCCTGCACCAATGCTATCGCCAAGTTGCATTTTTAAAATTCCCGATTGCTCAAAGTTTTCACGAGCTTTTTCATAATCTCCAGCATAATAATATGCAATACCAATATCGTTATAAGAACCGGCTACACCTTCTTTATTTCCTGCTTTCTGATGAATAGCTAACGCTTTTTGGTAATAGTTGTTTGCCAATACATAATCGTCGTTGGCTTGTGCTGTAAGTGCATACTCGCGATGTGCTTCAGCTAAAAAAGCAGTGTTCTTTATTTTTTTTGCCTGGTCGATGGCTTTTTGGTTGAAATAGTAAGCCGAATCTTTATTGGTTTTTCTGTAAACCAATGCCAATTGCTCATACGCCACCACTTTTGAAGTATCATGTTTCGTGGTTTTAATCAACTGCATCAAACTATCTGTTTGGTTAGTTGCGTATAAAAAGTTGCCTGAAATCAAGCAAATCATCAATTTTATTAGGAGTCTCTTTTTCATAAATCAGATAGGATATTCAATTTTACAAAAAAATTACCGTTTAAAATGGTTTGTCTGTAAAATAATCCAACCGTTAAAATTACCGTTCGTCAAAGATTTCATCAATTGCATTATTTTTTTAAGCATCTTTGCTACCCACTAACTAAACAATCGTGTAATGACTAAAAATTTCGTTTTAATTTCTGCTACGGCACTATTTATTTTTGCTTGTAAACCCACACAAACAGTTACACTGCCCGAACAAGTTGTTGAAATAAACAATCCAAACACTGTTCCTACACAAGAAATTTATCAAGGTTCAAATACCCGAACATTTGATTTATTACACACCAAACTCGATGTAAAATTTAACTTCGACAAGGCTTATTTGTATGGAAAAGCCGAACTTACGCTAAAACCTTATTTCCATGCTACCAACACGTTGGTATTAAATGCCCGTGGTTTTGATGTAAACAAAGTTCAACTCAACAACAAAGATTTAAACTATACTTACGATAGTTTGCTCTTAACCATTACGTTAGATAAAACCTACACCCGAAACGACTCGTTTAAAATTTTTATTGATTATACTGCCAAGCCTAATGAATTAAAAACAGGCGGAAGTAGTGCTATTACTTCCGATAAAGGATTGTATTTTATCAACCCGAAAGGAGAAGAAAAAGATAAACCAACACAAATCTGGACTCAAGGTGAAACACAATCGAACCAAGCTTGGTTTCCAACCATTGACTCTCCAAACGAGCGTTGCACAGGAGAAATAGCGATAACCATTGAGGAGAAATACAAAACTTTGTCGAACGGAATTTTAATGCGTCAGGAATTGAATGGCAATGGTACACGTACCGATTTTTGGGAAATGGATCAGCCACACGCTCCTTACTTGTTTATGATGGCAATTGGCGAATTTGCTGTGGTTAAAGACAAATGGGAAAACATTGATGTAGATTACTACGTGGAGCCTGAATTTGAAAAAGATGCTAAAAACATTTTTGGATTAACTCCCGAAATGCTAACCTTTTATTCTAGCAAATTGGGTGTAAAATATCCGTGGAAAAAATACAGCCAAGTGGTTGTTCGCGACTACGTTTCGGGAGCAATGGAAAACACTACCGCTGTAATTCATGGCGATTTTGTTCAACAAACCACTCGCGAATTGATTGATGGAAGTGCTGGTGAAGATGTTATTGCTCACGAATTGTTTCACCACTGGTTTGGCGATTTAGTTACTTGCGAATCGTGGTCGAACTTACCATTAAACGAATCGTTTGCTACGTATGGCGAATACCTTTGGAACGAATACAAATATGGTGCTGATGCTGCTGATTATGTAGGTCAGAACGATTTAAATGCTTACTTGCAAGAAGCTGGAGAAAACCAAGTGGACATGATTCGTTTTAACTATGAAAGACGCGAAGACATGTTTGATGCACATTCGTACCAAAAAGGTGGGCGAATTTTACACATGCTGAGAAATTACTTAGGCGACGATGCTTTTTTTGAATCGCTTAAATCATACCTCAACAAACATCAGTTTACCGATGTTGAGATGCATGAATTTAGATTGGCTTGCGAAAATGTTTCGGGCGAAGATTTAAACTGGTTTTTTAACCAATGGTTTTATGCTAGCGGACATCCACAATTAAACATTACGTACCATTTTGATGAAAACTCAAAATCGCAAATTGTTAATATTGAACAAGTACAAGATTTTTCGAAAACTCCGTTGTATAAATTGCCTTTAAAAATTGATTTGTATGTTGACGGAAAAGTTGAAACACACAAAGTAAATGTAACCGAAGCTATTAGTTCGTACGCATTTAATGTAGCATCAAAACCAAGTTTGGTAAATGTTGATGCCGACAAAGTGCTGCTTTGCGAAAAAGCGGACAATAAAACCGACTCAACCGAATGGGCTTTTATGTATTTAAATGCTCCAAAATATCTAGACAGATACGAGGCTATAACCGCTCTTGCAGAAATTAACCAGCCTTTTGCTAACGACATTATTATAAAAGCCCTGTCTGATAAAAGCGAGAACATTAGAAAATTGGCTATCCGTTCGTTAAAAAACACCATAGAAACTAACAATGATTTGGTTAAAGAAAAATTGATAGCCCTAGCCAAAAACGATGTTAAAACACGAGTTAGAGCAGAGGCCATTACTGCACTTTCGAGATACTACAAAAACGATAAAAACTTGGTTGATTTATACAGCAACGGTTTAAAAACCGAATCGTATGCGGTGATGTCTAAATCATTAGAAGCAATTGCTAGAGTGGATAAAGATTTGGCTATGGCAAATGCCAAAGAACTTAAAAATGAAAAACACCAATCCATTTCAAATGCAGTAGCTACTGTTTACGAAATGCACGGCGGAGCCGAAGAACACGAGTTTTTTAAACAACAATATGCTAAATTGGACGGTTACGGCAAATATGGTTTTGTAGCTTCGTATGGCAACTACCTAAAACGCCAAAACGATGCTACGGTTAACGATGCCATGCCAATTATTGAAGAAATTGCACTTAACGAAAAAGCGTGGTGGGTACGAATGGCAGGTTTAAATACCGTTGCCGAATTGGAAAACAACTATGCCATGAGAGCTGAAGTGTTGACTAAAGAACTTAAAAACAGCAAAGGCGATGCAGAAAAAGAAACAACGCTAAAGGCAGCCATTACTCAAATAGAGCAACAACAAAACAAGTTGATGGACATTATTGAAAAAGCCCGAAAAACAGAACAAAACCCCTACTTGAAAAAGATGTTGGGAGTAGAATAAGAAAAATCCCTTCGCTGTTGCGAGGGGATTTTTTTTGGTTTCAACTTTTGTTTTTTATTATATTTGGAAAAGATATATGGCGGATATCTACTAATTCACATATCCGCTCTTTGGTAGTACATAAGATATGATTTACAAAGCATTTTCTTCATTTACAGAAACTCTTCTTAGAAAACCTGAGACAGGTATGGGTTATCAACTTATAGAAGCAAAACGACCAGACCGGTTTTATACTCAAAGATTTATTGTCTACAACGCAGAATTAATTGTAGACCTGAATGATAGCTTTCAAGAAAGTAAGGAAAAAATAATGAATGAAGGTTTTGTTAGAATGTTCAGCCAATCAGACTATTTGCATTTAAGTCTTAGTTCAGTCCTGAAAAGACAAGAACTTAATTCTGTTAGAATGTTCTCCGAAAGTAAAATGAACGATAAAGGAAGGAAATCAGGTGGGTATGGTTCAGTTGACAATGAACCTATTTATGCAAATGGAGAAGAAATATTCGTTAGACTTTCAGCTTACGAGAACGATCGAAGAATCGATTTAGTAAACAAGTGTCTTTTAGATGGTACATATACAACGACTATATCAGATTATCTACTTTGTAAAAGGTATTGTGATAATCCAGTTGACAGATATGCTTTACCAAATGATGAAGAAATAAAATGGGCTTTTCACGTTCAACCTAAAAACTATGACAAATATCGTTTAGGAATAGTCCAGCCTGCAAATGGACATAACGGAGGTGGAACAGAAGCTTTTTTTGAGAAAGGAACGTCAAATGGAACTTATTTAAAGAAGACTCCTTATTGATGAAAAAATTGAAGCTTTTAGAATCCCAAGTACAAACCCTAGTAAAACTACCGGAAACAGGCATGGGCTACCAGAAAGTGAAATTAACATTTAAAAATGGTGATGTGCTTAATAATATGACAGTTCTGAACTCGGAGTATCTTGTTGTAGAAGAAGATCAAATTGTGGATATTAAAGAGATTGCAACCCTAGAACTTGAAATAAAATAAAATACCAATTGCTAAATCACTCTGCATAACGTTATTGCCCATAAACAACCCGTTACACGAACAAAAAAAGTCCCACAATATTGCGGGACTTTTCATTTGCACTAACTAAAAGGTGGGAAATATAAGGAAGGAAACAACTAACTAAAAACTAAAACCCTAACAACGTAACCCCCACGCTAAACGGATACAACTCTGGTCCTCTTCCGCTCTCAAACAATGGAGTTAAGCTATACGTTGCAAAAACATTTAACCAACCAACGCCTACACGAGCAGTTAAAGCAACTTTAAAAGGATTGGTATTAAAATCATTGTCATCTTTTACTTTTTGCTGGTCACCATTTTCTTTGTATATGTATTTCATACGAGTGGTAAACTTGTATCCAAAAATGGCTCCTACCGATAAGTGAAACGATTTATTTTTGTGGTCTCCCGTGTTTATTTCAAACATCAACGGAGCATTAATGTAAAAGGTTTTAAAACGGTTTTTAGAGAAACTCACGTTGGTATCAACCACACCCCAAGTATAGTTTTCGTTGTAAGCATTTACACTGTTAGAAACATAAGAACCTCCGTTTTCAACTAAACGTACGTTGTGTTTTAGTTCATAATTGTTGTACTCTAAACCCAAACCCGTTACCAAACCAAAGCGTTGTTGGTATATTTTAAAGAAATGCTCGTAAAAATTTAAGCTAAACACCCACGATTTAGAGTAATCTAACTCCATAAATTGGGTTACTTTTTTAGGGCTGGTTTGTTCTAAACTGATGTCGTGGTTTAAGTTAAAACTACCTTTGTTGTTTACAAATCCGTTTATCCCTAAATCGATACCTGCCCAGTGGTTTCTTCGTTTTTTTGGTGTGCGAGTTACCGAAACAGAATCGCTAATGATAAGCACATTGGTTCTTCCCATTCTAATTTTTGTGGTGTCGTTTACCACTTTTACATCGCTATTTGCAACACCTGTTATGGTTACATCATCACCTTCAACAAGCACTTTGCTATTGCCAACGCTTACTTTAACATTGTCGTTCGAACTCATGCCCGATGCTCCAGAAACTTTCACTTTGTTTGTTGCTGGTTCGCCAAGCACTTTTAAATCTGAGGCTCCGGAAACTGTCCCGTTTATTTCGGTGGTAGCATTTACAGTTAAATCTGATGCTCCTGAAGCTTTAACCACCACAGTTGTTGCTGCCAATTTTCCAGCTTTTAAATCGGTTGCCCCCGACACATCTAAGTTAAACTCTTGGGCAGTTCCCTCCAGTTTTACGCTACTTGCTCCCGATGATTTTAAGGCTAACACTTGTGCGTTTAAGTTTAAATCAATGTTTGATGCTCCACTAGTAACAACCGTTAAGTTGTTAAACGCAATGTTTTCTTTGTTGCTGATGTTACAAGCACCCGAAATTTCCATTTTTTCAAGGTTTACAAAGGTTAATTTTATTACCATATCGGCAGTTGCTTTAATCTTTGCTTTTGCATAAATAGTTAAATAGCCTTCTTTAATTTCGGTAGCTAAATTTTCTAATGTTTCTTCCGAAACACCAATAATTTCTACCTGATTGCTTGTTCCTTTAATCAGTTCAACATTAAAAGCACCTGCCACTTTTAAAGAGCTAAAATCTTCTAACGTTCTTACACTGCTTTGTGCCGATAAGGTTATCGAAGAACCGATGATGATAAGAAGTAAAATTATTTTTTTACTTATCATGTTCATTGTTGAATGGTTGTATTGATAATATTTCATGTCTTTAATTTTTTTAATTCAATGGTTGTAAAATGTATTTTTTAATTCTTTACACTTCGACTTGCTCAGTGTGACAACATGTTGTTTTTGAATGTGACGCCTAACCTGTTTTAAAAGTTACAGCACAACGAAAATTATTTTCTAATTTTTCGTGAAAACGAGAATCCACCTATGTTTAAGGCATATTCTTTTACTTCTCCAGAGGCATCTTCGGTGGTTTCTACTTCAGCATTATTTCCTAAAACTTTAGCCACTACATTAGCAGCAACCAATTCTTTTGATGAGGTAGTTACCTCGTTTTCCAATAATCGTTTTTGTGCTTCTTTTTTTAGCACTTCCGATACCGTTAAAAATTCTTTCGAAGATTTTTCTTCGGCAACCAACTCTACAGGCTCAATTACCACATACTCTTTTTCTTTATATGGTTCTATTTCTATCATTTTTTTGGTTGATGGGTGATGGTTGATAGTTGATGGTTGATGGGTTTTGTGGTTTGTGGTTTGTACTTTGTGCTTTGTGCTTTGTGTGTTGTTGTTTAATACCTGATTACTGTGAACTGAAGACTGTGAACTATTAACCGAAGGCTGACTCACCTCTTTAGTTTCTTCTTTAATTAACGATTGAGCATTATCTACTGGCAACATTCTCGTATCTACCGAAGAAAGATTGTTGTTATCAGTAACAAACGGATTCAACGTAAAAACAACAAACAACACTGCTGCTGCACTCGAAACCCACCAATAAATTGGAACTACCTTGGTGTCTTTGTGTTTTAAGCTATTTTTATCAGAAAAAACAACCTGTTCAGGTACTAAAATGGTTTTTTGATAGCGAGCAAACAAATCTGCGTAAACCTCGTTTGCTTTAATGGCTTCATTTAGTTGAGCAGTTTCTTGGGCAGTGTTTAACCCTTCTAATTCAGCAATCATCAATTCTTCAACAGCTGCTTGTTTTAGGTCGGCTTTGTGTTCAAATGTTTCCAACTGTTCCGATGCAAAAGAGGTATTTTCAAACGCTTCTAATTCGGCTTTTAAATCGGGGTTTTGTTCTAAAAACAACATCAACTCCGCTACCAACTCGGCAGTTAAGTTTTGCTCAACATAATCGAGCAAAAAGGCTTCGTAGTTATTTCGGTTAATGTTGCTCATAATACTTGTTCTATACTTCCCAAAAACTGTTGTAAAAATTTTCGTCCTCTAAAAATGTACACCTTCACTTGCGATTCGCTTAATCCTGTTATTTCAGCAATTTCATCGTAGGCATATCCTTCATAATCGCGTAATAAAATCACCGATTTTTGGTCGACAGGCAATTGGTTCAACGCATTTTCTAAAACCTCTTGCAATCCCGTGTATTGGTTTGAATAAGTAAAATTGCTTTCTACCACTTCACTAAAATTTCCTTTTTTCTTTGCTTTGCGGGTATCGTCGATAAAAGCATGGTAGGCAGTAGTGAACAAATACGATTTTTCTTTTCCTGGCTGCACCTCATCTTTTTTGTGCCAAAATTTTTCAAACGTATCTTGCATAATATCCTTCGCCTTGTCCCCATCTTTTGTGTTTTTTAGGACAAAACGATAAAGACCATCCGAATAGTCATCAACGCATTTATTAAACTCGCTAACTGTCAATTTTTGTGCACTTTTGGATATACGACGAACAACTGTTTTGAAAAGTTACAGCCAAGTTAATTTTTTTATTGGCAATAGTTGTTTTTTGTTGTTTTCAACCTAAATTTAACCCTATGGAAAACACCGATTTTTTTCAACTGGTTTATCAAGTTGCCCGAGAAATACCTTACGGAAGAGTTACCTCCTATGGTGCTATTGCAGCTTATTTGGGTGCAAAACGAAGCTCTAGAATGGTGGGTTGGGCAATGAATAATGCTCACCATCAACAACCACCTGTTCCCGCACACCGGGTGGTGAACCGAAACGGGCAACTTACCGGAAAAAACCATTTTGAAACACCCATTACTATGCAAACCCTTTTAGAACAGGAGGGAGTGGTGATAAAAAACGACCAAATTCAAAATTTTGATGCTCTTTTTTGGAATCCAATGAAAGAATTGGAGTTGTAGTTTTCTCTTTTCGTAATTTTGTACCAAAACAAGTTACCATGAGCCATTCAGAAAAAGATATATTAGAAGCCTTGAGCTATGTAATTGAACCCGATTTAAAAAAAGACATCGTTGATTTAAAATTGGTTTCAAACATCCGCACCGAAAACAATACTGTGTTTTTTGATTTACAAATAAACAACCCAGCCATGCACAACAAAAAACGTATTGTTGAGGCGTGTGAATTGCATTTACAACGAGTTTTAGGTGCTGAAATAAAAGCGGAGATTAATTTTTCGGCTATACCAAAATCGCCCGAAATGCCTAAAAACACTAAAGTGTTGCCTCAAGTAAAAAACATTATTGCCATTGCTTCAGGCAAAGGTGGTGTGGGTAAATCTACTGTTACAGCCAATTTAGCTGTGGCATTGGCTCAAAAAGGCTACAAAGTTGGTTTGGTTGATGCCGATATTTATGGCCCATCAATGCCACTAATGTTTAACGTAGAAGGCGAACGTCCACTACCTGTTGAAGTAAATGGCAGAAGTTTAATTCAACCCATTGAAAGTTATGGAGTAAAATTGTTGTCGATTGGCTTTTTTGCTGGAACCGACCAAGCTGTAGTTTGGCGTGGTCCAATGGCTACCAAAGCTCTTTCGCAACTATTTACCGAAGCTAACTGGGGTGAACTGGATTACATGTTAATTGATTTACCTCCAGGAACTGGCGATATTCATTTATCGTTGGTACAAACTGTAGCGGTAACAGGAGCCGTAATTGTAAGCACCCCGCAAAAAGTAGCGTTAATAGACGCTCGAAAAGCTGTGGGCATGTTTAAATTGCCTCAAATTAATGTTCCCGTATTAGGCTTTATTGAAAACATGGCATATTTTACACCTGAAGAATTGCCTAACAACAAGTATTACATTTTTGGAAAAGATGGACTAAAAGATTTGGCAGAAAAAGAAAACTTGCCATTGTTGGGTCAAATTCCATTAGTACAAAGTGTAAGAGAAGCAGGTGATGTGGGGCGTCCAGCAGTTTTACAAGAAAACAGCATCCAATCAAAAGCCTTTTTGGCATTTGCCGACAAGGTTATTGAACAAGTAGAATTAAGGAACCAATCGTTAGAAGCAACTAAAAAAGTGGAGATAACCAACATGACGGGTTGCTCAACAAAATAAAAAGTTTAATTTTAACTACTTTATTTTGAACCAAATGAACAAAGAAGAAATAATAGAAAAAGTAAATCAAGCATTGGAACAAATTCGTCCATTTTTGAACGATGATGGGGGCGATATTGAGTTGATTGAAGTTACCGATGATTTATTTGTAAAAGTAAGATTACTTGGTGCTTGCAAAAGTTGTTCAATGAGTTCAATGACCATAAAAGGCGGCGTAGAAGAATCGATAAAAAGAGTGATTCCCGAACTAAAAGGAGTGATTACAATTGAAGACGAAGCCTTAGCTTAGAAATATTTCAAACTTTCATTTATAACTTTCATTTCATGAATCGATTTTTAATTTTTAGCATGGTTGCTGCTACTATTCTTTCTTGTAAAGAACAAGAAAAAGCCAAAGAAACCGTAAAATTAGTTTATCCCGAAACCAAAAAAGATACCGTGGTAGACACCTATTTTGGAACGCAAGTTGCCGACCCCTACCGATGGTTAGAAGATGACAGAAGTGCTGAAACAGAAGCGTGGGTGAAAGCTCAAAACGTGGTTACATTTGGTTACTTAAATAAAATACCTCAACGAGAGCAACTCAAAAACCGTATTTCTTCTTTGTGGAACTACGAAAAGGTAGGTACTCCATTTTTTGAAAACGGCGTAAAATATTTCTATAAAAACGATGGTTTACAAAACCAATATGTGCTTTACAGTCAGAGAGGCGATGAAGCTCCAAAAGTATTTTTAGATCCTAACCAATTTTCTGCCGACGGCACTACTTCATTGGGTCAAGTTAGTTTTTCGAAAAGCGGAAAGCTTGTAGCGTATTCCATCTCGGAAGGTGGTAGTGATTGGCGTAAAGTTATTATCATGAGTGCTGAAACCAACCAAATTTTGGAAGACACCCTCATTGATGTAAAGTTTAGCGGTTTATCGTGGAAAGGCGATGAAGGTTTTTACTATTCAAGCTACGACAAACCAAAAGGAAGCGAGCTTTCGGCAAAAACCGACCAACACAAATTGTTTTACCACAAATTGGGAACAGCCCAAAAAACCGACCAACTTATTTTTGGTGGTACTGCCGAACAAAAACGTCGTTATGTGGGCGGTTCAGTTACCGAAGACGGTAAATACCTCATCATTTCTGCGTCGGTAGCAACCTCAGGCAACGAGTTATATATCAAAGATTTATCAAACCCAAAAAATCCAACGGTAAAAATGGTTGATGGTTTTGATTCTGACAGCTACGTAATTGAAAATGAAGGTTCAAAACTGTTTTTAGTAACCAACTTTAATGCACCAAACAAAAAAGTGGTAACGGTTGATGCTGCTAAACCTCAACAAGCCAACTGGGTTGATTTCATTCCTGAAACAGAAAACGTGTTGAGCCCATCAACAGGAGCAGGATATTTTTTCGCTCACTACATGAAAGATGCTGTTTCGCAAGTAAAACAGTTTGATTATTCGGGTAAACTAATTCGCGAAATTAGCTTGCCAGGATTAGGAACAGCAAGTGGTTTTGGAGGAAAAAAAGAAGATAGCACCATTTATTTTTCGTTTACCAACTACAACACTCCTGAAAGCAATTATGCATTAAATCCTGTTTCGGGAGAAACTACCGTTTACTGGACTCCAAAAATAGATTTCAAAGCCGATGATTTTGAATCGAAACAAGTGTTTTACACATCAAAAGACGGTACTAAAGTTCCGATGATTATTACCTACAAAAAAGGATTAAAATTAGACGGTAAAAACCCAACCATACTTTACGGATACGGTGGTTTTAATATTAGCATCACACCATCTTTTAGTATTGCCAATGCGGTATGGATGGAAAACGGTGGTGTTTATGCTGTTGCCAACCTTCGTGGTGGTGGCGAATATGGTAGAAAATGGCACGATGCAGGAACTCAATTAAAGAAACAAAACGTATTCGATGATTTTATTGCTGCTGCCGAATTTTTGATTAAAGAAAACTATACGTCGAGCGATTACTTGGCTATTAGCGGACGTTCAAACGGTGGTTTGTTGGTGGGTGCTTGCATGACCCAACGTCCCGAATTATACAAAGTAGCTTTTCCTGCTGTAGGAGTTTTAGATATGTTGCGTTACCACACCTTTACTGCTGGTGCTGGTTGGGCTTACGATTACGGAACATCAGAACAATCGGAAGAAATGTTTAACTACATTAAAAATTATTCACCTGTACACAATGTAAAAAAAGGGGTAAAATATCCTGCAACTATGGTGGTAACAGGCGACCACGACGACCGCGTTGTTCCTGCACATTCGTTTAAATTTGCTGCCGAATTGCAAGCAAAAAACGATGGTACCAACCCAACCATTATTCGTATTGAAACCAATGCAGGACATGGTGCTGGAACGCCCGTAAGTAAATTAATTGATTACAATGCCGATTTCCTAAGTTTTGCTTTTTATAACATGGGAGTTGAGTTGAAAGAGGATAAGAAAAAATAATGTTTTCTAATACCCTTTGAATATGAAAATATTTTTTACAATTACTATCAGCTTACTACTTCTTTGTTCTTGTAATAATCAAGATATAGGGAAAGAAAGAATGGACACATTTATTGAAAAATATAGAGGTTCTTTTGTAAAAAGTGATTTAGCTTTATTTCGGTATGATTCAAGAAGTAAATTTGACTATCGTTCAAAATCCTTTGAAATTCCAATATACACAAAAAAAGGGGGAAAGATAAAATTTAAACGTGGAGCTATTGCCGATGCTGATACTACAGATAAAATTCAAAAACTTCTTTTTAATTATTTGAATTTTATTGAGGAGAATAAAGACAGTTTGGAACTTCATAATTTTTGCTCATTTGATTGGCTAGCAAAAGATGCTGAAAATAGTTATGTTTTAATAAATGATAGTAATGAAGTGTTCGAACTTTCGGGAATTACCTTTGATTTTGATCCAATCGAATATTTTTTTCATTTAGAATCTTTAATTCATCGTTTTGAAATACTTTCAATTAAAGGTTGGGGAGATGAAGTTAAAATAATTTTTGATTCAAAAAATTCATTAATATATTTCCCTAACAAGCCTTCTGTTGAAGATACTTTAAATATGAATTATGAAATGATTGATGATTTCTGGTATAAAGATTATAATGAAACTAATACAGATTATTGGTAGTTTTTATATCTTTCCTAGCAAGAATGGTCATTATAATTGAACATTAAAAATCTCATACAAAGTCAATATCTAAAACAGAAGTTTCTTATTTAATAAAGGAATAAAAATGCTAGCCAATACCCCAATACCACCCTATTATGCAGTAATTTTTACTTCGGTAAAAATGGAAAACGAGGAAGGCTATGATGAAATGGCAGAACGCATGGTGGAACTTGCACAACAACAATCTGGTTTTTTAGGAGTAGAATCGGCACGGAACGAAATTGGAATTACGGTATCGTATTGGACAGATTTGGTTTCCATCAAAAATTGGAAAGAACACGCCGAACATACCATCGCTCGTGAAAAAGGTCGTGCCGATTGGTACAAAGCTTTTAAAACCAGAATTGCCAAAGTGGAACGCGATTACGGATTTGAAAAATAAAGCTATTTTATGATTAAAAAGACTCTAATTATTATTGATAATTTATCAACCAATATTGTTGGTGCTTACCTAATTTTCGTCCTATTTTTTTTACCTTTTGAATTTCATTCATTCTCTCTGATTAGTTTTATTGGAGTCTATAGTTTTATTTTCATTTTATTAACTACCATTCTTCTTTCTTTAAAATTTAAACAAAGTAATATCTTACTAATCATAAGAAGAATTATTACTTATGGGGCTTTATTGAGTTTATTAATTGGTTATTATCAATGGTCATTAACTGGATTTGACCATCTTTAAGTTATGAAAATCAATCTAAGTTTATTCCAAACCCAGCAACTTGCTTTACACAGTCAAGGATTGTTAAACGCTGATTTTGGCAGTGGAAAAAACGGTGCGTTAAAGGTTGTTGAACATTTGGGTTATATTCAGATTGATACGCTTTCGGTGGTTGCTCGTGCTCACCACCACACCTTATGGAACAGGTTGCCCGATTATCAAGAACTTTACCTCAACGAACTGTTAGAAAAAGATAAAACCATTTTTGAATACTGGAGCCATGCTGCTTCGTATTTACCCATGTGCGATTATAGGTTTTCATTACCCCGAAAACAGTTGTTTGCATCTGGAAAATCGCACTGGTTTGACCAAGATAAAAAGCTAAACAGCTATGTGCTGGACAGAATAAAATCGGAAGGAGCTTTGCAATCGAAAGATTTTGAGCACATACGCAATACGCCAAGCAACTGGTACGAATGGAAACCAGCAAAAAGAGCCTTAGAACAATTGTTTATGGAAGGAAAATTGATGGTTGCCAAACGACAAGGCTTTCAAAAAGTGTACGATTTAACCGAACGCGTTTTACCCAATGGTATTGATACCTCAACGCCTACCGAACAAGAAGTTGCAGCACACTTAATAAAAAGAGCCATTCAATCAAATGGTTTGGTGGAGGAAAAAGAAATTGCCTACCTCCGACCAAAACTAAAAGAACACATTAAAAAAGAACTACAGCACTTGGTTAAAAGTGGTTTTTTAATGGAAATAAAAGTAGAAAACCTGTCGGCAACCTATTTCTCCGCCCAAGAACAATTAAACGCATTAAACAAGCTTAAAACGAGTAGTGAAATTCATTTTCTTTCACCATTTGATAATGCCATTATTCAACGAAAACGCGTTCA
Source organism: uncultured Vicingus sp. (assembly GCA_964398455.1). Lineage (GTDB taxonomy): Bacteria > Bacteroidota > Bacteroidia > Flavobacteriales_E > Vicingaceae > Vicingus. The sequence continues at coordinate 38,067 of CAYNMR010000014.1, forward strand.
AAAACTATTCAACTTCGATTACCAAATAGAATGTTACGTGCCTGAAGCCAAACGAAAATACGGGTATTTCTGTCTGCCCATTTTATACAACAACCAATTTGTTGGGCGTTTCGACCCCAAAGCCGACCGAAAAACAAAAACATTTTACGTTAAACAACTACATTTTGAGTCCAACTTTAAACCCACAAAAGATTTTGAAGTTCTTTTCAACGAAAAGCTAAACGCTTTTGCTAAATTTAATGGCTGCGATAAAATTGAACTATTGAAATGAAAGAAAAGATTTACCAAATTATTTTTGAACACGATACCAAAGCTGGAAAACTATTCGATGTTGCTTTACTTTGGTTAATTCTGTTGAGTGTTGTTGTAGTAATCGTTGAAAGTATTCCTTATTTCCACAACAATTTTTTCACTGGATTTTATGTGATAGAATTGATTTTAACCATTCTTTTTTCAATTGAATATTTACTCAGAATTTACTCTTCGCCAAAACCACTACAATACATTTTTAGCTTTTGGGGGTTAATTGATTTGTTATCTATTTTCCCAACCTATTTTGAATTGTTTGCTTCGGGCTATCATTACCTATTGTCTGTTCGAATATTTAGACTGTTGCGAGTATTTAGGGTGCTGCGTTTGGTGCGTTTCAACCGCGAAGCTCAAATACTTGTAAATGCTTTAAAAGACAGCATGTTCAAAATTGGTGTGTTTTTATTAGCGGTTGTTGCCATTGTGGTAATGTTAGGCACGTTAATGTACGTAATTGAAGGTGAAGAAAGTGGCTTTACCAGCATTCCTCAAGGCATTTATTGGGCAATTGTTACCATCACTACTGTGGGGTTTGGCGACATCGTGCCACAAACCGTTTTAGGAAAAATACTCGCTTCGTTTGCAATGATTTTAGGTTACGCCATTATTGCAATTCCTACAGGCATAGTAACGGTTGAAATGGCTAAAAGCAGAGAAGACACTAAAACATGCAAGTCGTGCAAAAAAGAAAACCCCGAAACTGCTAATTTTTGTAGCAATTGCGGGGTTGAGTTGTAAATTTTAGCGCTTTTATTTATTCAAAAAGGCAGAATACATCCAAACTAATTTTTCTTGAGCCCTAATGTAATCGCTCATTAAGGCATTGGTTCCTTCATCGTCTGCCTCGTTAGCTAAAGTAAGAATTTCACGCTGCATAGCAATAACCACTTTAAACGAAGCTAAGATATCTTCCACGGCTTTTATTCCGTCCGAAACTTCCGTTTTTTCTAAAATTTTAGCAACCTTTTTGTAGTCAGAATAGTTGTGGTTTGGAGCATAGCCCAACGTTAAAATACGCTCCGCGACTTCATCAATTTTTAATACTAAATCATTATAGAGTTCTTCAAACTTTAAATGCAATTCAAAAAACTTTTGTCCTTTAATGTTCCAATGGTAGCCTCTAGTGTTTTGGTAAAATATAGAATAGTTTGCCAACAAATCGTTTAATTTTTCTGCCAGTTGTTTCGATTTTTTGGTGTTTAACCCAATTGCGTTTATGTTTTTCATATGTATGTTTTTTAATGTCTTTATCTTTTCAGCAATCTTGCTACATATTTTCCAATAATATCAAATTCCAAGTTAATGGTGTCGCCCACTTTTATAGTGTGGAAAGTAGTATGTTCAAACGTATAGGGAATAATGCAAACCGAAAATTGGTTGTTTGTTGAATTAACCACAGTTAAACTTACTCCGTTAACCGTTATAGAACCTTTTTCTACCGTAATGTGTTCTTTTGGTTCGTGTTCAAAAGTATAAGTCCAACTACCATTTTCTGCCACTATGTTTTTACACAGAGCTGTTTGGTCAACATGTCCTTGAACCACATGTCCATCAAACCTTCCGCTTGCCGACATCGCTCGTTCTAAATTTACTTTATCGCCTACTTTTAGTTTTCCTAAATTAGTTTTTTCTAGCGTTTCTTTAATTGCTGTTACCGTGTAAGTATTGTCTTTGATGTTAATTACGGTTAAACAAACTCCATTGTGAGCCAAACTTTGGTCAACTTTTAACTCATCAACAAAAGCACAACTAAAAGTAAAATGAATGTTGTCTCCTTCGTGTTCTATCTGTTGTAATTGACCTAAATCTTCTATTATTCCTGTAAACATACTGCTGTTATTTTTTACTTCGGACTTCCAACTTCAGACATCCGACTTTTTCCTACTTATTTCTAAGTAAATGAACAAATCCCTTTAATAATCTTGATCTTATTCCGTCTAAATATTTTTCGTTAACCGTACACACATAAAAATAAACGCCGTCGGAACTCATGGCTCCACCTTTTTGGTTTTTCCCATTCCACATAATATCAGGATTGGTGGTTTCAAAAACCAAATTTCCCCAACGGTTAAAAATCTTCATTTCTACCGATTCTACATAGCGATAGGGGAAAGGTTTAAACACATCATTAAATCCATCACTACCTGGGGTAAAAATGTTGGGTAACGAATAATTTGGGCAATTGTCAACACAAACAGAATCGCTAAAAACACTTTCGTTTCCAACAGAATCAACAGCTGTAATCACATAACATCCTGCAATCGAAGTAAGATTTTCATGTACAAAACTCAACAGGTTTCCATCAGTTAAAGACGCCACTAAATAATAATCTTCACTAACCGAATCTGCTTTGTAAATGTTGTATCCCAAAATATCGTTATCGCAATTAAGTGTTGTTGGATTTATCCACGAAAGTTTGTTTTGTTGCGTATCGCAAACCGCCTCAATAGTCAATAGTGGAGCACAAGGTTTAACATTGTCTATTGGCTCGGCACAATTCTCTTGAGAGAAATTAATGATTGGGCTAATTAATCCTGGCGAAGAATACGAACCAATGCTTTTTACTTGATAACAATATGATTCTCCATTTACCAAAGCAGTATCAACATAAGTTGAATTAGAAGTAATATCAAGCGAATCAAAAAGTAACGTAATCGGATTTTGTTTATAAATAACATGTTGTGTATTTGTCCACGGAACAGACTCACTCCAAGCCAATGTAATTTGATTATCAGAAGGGATTAAATTTAAAAACACCGAAGATGCAACAGTTGATTTTCCCATCAAATCTCTAGCTCCAGCAGTTAAGTTATACATGTCTACTCGGTAGAAATATTGAAAATCCTTAGTGTTCAAAAGGTTATCAGTGTAAGTAGTATCGTTTATGGTTGCTGTAGAATCTATCAAGGTTAATGAGGATGAAGTTCCTTGTCCTCTGTAAATTAAATAGCGATAAGGCCCTGGATACAAAACAGCATCAAATTCTGTAGGTTTACTCCAATCAATAAATATAAATCCGCTGGTTGTTGAAGTAGAATTTACACTTGCATGGGTAATGATAGGAACATCTTTTATGAGCTGCTCACAAACTTCTTCCGATGCTTTACTTTCTGTTCCATCAGGATAATAGGCAATAACACGGTAGCAATACGTTACCCCTGAAATTAATCCCAGACCATTGTTGTTGTCGATGTAATTGGTATCATTAATGGAGTTTGTTTCTCCAACCAGCTGAAAACCTGTATAAGCCGGAACTCCTGTTTCACAATAATCGGGAGTCCAACCAGAAGCTCCTTGTTTTCGGTAAATTTTATACTTAATTGCTTGATTACATGATGTCTTGTTCCAATTTAATGCGATAGCATTGCTTAATACCGTTGCATTTAAATTTTTTGGTGCTGGAGCCAACACGTTAACAAACAACGAATGAAAATCGACCAAATTTGGATTTCCGTTATCTATGGCTTTAAATGATAATATGTAATCACCTTGTTGAATATTTAAACATTCAGGAATCCAAACAAATGTTCCGTTTACATTGCTTGAAGCACCTGTAGTTTGAAATGTTGCCGCATTTGAAGAGGCGAACATTGGTCCTCCTGTAACAGAAAATGATACCGAGTTACCATCGGGGTCAGTTGCATTGTAATTTAGTGTTAACGTATCTCCAACAACAATACAAGTATCTGTTGGACCAGTAATAATTGGCGGATTGTTGCTACAAGCAGAAACAGTAATTTGCATATCTCTCAACACACTTCCAATTCGAACTCCAAAGCGATACTCATCAATTCGAATCGACACATTATATTCGCCTATAGCTATAGGGGTTTCCCAAACCAAATCGCCTGTTATTGGATTAACATTAATAAAACTTGATGCTTGAGGATAAGTATACCCTGCTATTGGGTTTCCTCCTGTTTGTTTACTCTCATCAATGGTATAATAAAGGCTATCTCCATCAACATCCCATGCCCCTGGATTATGTACATAAGTTTTTCCTACACAAGCATTATCAATAGGTGGATTAAGTAAAATAGGGGAATTGTTTATGCCAATAAACGGATTAATAATTAACATCGATTCGATATAAAAAACCACATTTACTGAATTGGGAATGTTTATAATTCCTGCATTTCTGTTAGGGTCTTCAACACGAATAATATAGGGAATTGGACTTGCTCCTGGGTAAGTATGATTTTCGACGTACACATTTTTTTTAATGTCGCCGCCTAAAGATGTTTCTGAAATTCTATTTATCGAATCTAACGAGGTTCCATCTCCCCAATAAATCTCCAAATTAGGCCTATCTGCAGGGCTAGATTCTTTAACATAAGTAACAACCGTTATCTCGTAAGTAAATCCAGAAATGTGTTTAAAAGCAATCTCTCCAGCCCTATTGTGCGTTGCAAAAGCTTGAGTTGTAACAAGAAAAAACAATATGTAAAGTAGTTTTCTCAATATTGAAATAAACCCTAAAGTTATGATTAATAATTAATTACTTGTTGTTCCATATCCTTTGGAAGCGCTCTGTATTCATATTCTTGTGTTCGTAATTGAGGTTCGAAACCTGCTTCTCTAATGGATTGTTGAATTCCGTCGGCAGTAAAACGATGAGGTGCACCTGCAGCAGAAACCACATTTTCCTCAATCATTATCGAACCAAAATCATTGGCTCCGGCATGTAAACACACTTGTGCTGTTTTTTCACCAACCGTTAACCAAGATGCTTGAATATTTTCAACATTCGGCAACATAATTCTGCTTAATGCAATCATTCGAATATATTCATCATCGGTAACATGATTTGAAACTCCTTTAACACGCTTCAATAATGTTCCATCATCCATAAATGGCCATGGAATAAATGCTAAAAATCCTTTTGCATCAGCAGGTTTTTCTGATTGAACTTCTCTTAGCCAAACCAAATGCTCAAAACGTTCGGAAATCGTTTCAATGTGTCCAAACATCATGGTTGCACTAGTTGTTAGCTTTAATTGGTGTGCTGCTCGCATTACATCCAACCATTCTCTACCTGTGCATTTTCCTTTAGAAATTAATCGTCGAACCCTATCGTTTAATATTTCAGCTCCAGCTCCAGGCAATGAATCCAATCCAGCTTCTTTCAATGCTTTTAAAACTTCGGTATGTGTTAATCCTTCTAACTTACTAATGTGAGCAATTTCTGGCGGACCTAAAGCATGTAGCTTAATATTTGGGAACATCTTTTTAATGCCCGAAAAGGTATCTATATAAAAATTCAATCCCAACTCAGGGTGATGACCACCTTGCAATAACAACTGATTTCCACCATATTTTATGGTTTCCTCAATTTTTACCTTGTATTGCTCCATAGTGGTAATATATGCTTCGGCATGACCTGGAATGCGATAGAAATTACAAAACTTACAATTGGCAATACAAACATTGGTGGTATTCAAGTTTCTATCAATAATCCAAGTTACTTTGTTGCTGTTTTGTTTTTTTATTTTTCTAAGTTCATTTCCTACATACATCAACTCAGCAGTTGATGCATTTTTAAATAAAAACTCGCCTTCGGCTGCACTTAAAAACTCAAATTTTAATGCTCTTTCTAATAACGAATGTACTTGCATGGCTTGTGTATTATACTGTTCAAAATTGTTGTAAAATCTTTTATTATTCCTACTTTTGAATCTCTCAAAGTTACTATAAAATTTATCGCGAATGGAAATTAAAAAAATTAGCAAACTTGACACTAAAGGTCATGTTGCTTTTGTTGTAAATACAGAAAAAGAACTCGATAATACGTTTTTCTCGAAAGATGAATTGAACTACATCAAAACTCAAGTAAAAGAAGAAAGCAAATTAATCGTTATCAATCGTTTATCAAAAATTGTTTTCGTCGTATTTACGGATAAGGGAAGCGATTATAAAGCCAACCAAGTAGCTAGAAAAGCCGCAAGTAAATTGGTTGAAAAAGCTAACGAATTAAAAATTAAAGATTTAACCATTAGCTCAACTACTTCAACAATTGGTGCTTTTACAGAAGCTTTACTGCTAGCCAATTATCAGTTCTTAAAATATTATACCGAGAAGAAAGAAAACAGCCTGAAAAATGTTGGTTTAGTTGGTAAAATAACTGCTACAGAGCTATCAGAGATAGTTAATGTTACTACCGCTACCAATTTAGCAAAAGACTTGGTAAACGAGCCTGTTTCTTTTCTTAATGCCACTCAATTGGCTAACGAAGCAAAAAAAATGGGAAAAGAAGCTGGTTTTAAAGTAGAAGTGCTTAGTAAATCTAAAATTGAAACTTTAAAGATGGGTGGGTTACTTGCAGTAAACAAAGGTAGTATCGACCAACCTACTTTCTCTATTTTAGAATGGAAACCAACAAAAGCTAAAAATAAAAAGCCAATTATTTTGGTAGGAAAAGGTGTGGTTTATGACACGGGAGGATTGAGCTTAAAACCAACTCCAAATTCAATGGACATGATGAAGTGCGACATGGGTGGAGCTGCTGCTGTTATTGGTGCTTTGTATGCTGTTTCAAAAAACAAGTTGCCCTATCATGTTATCGGATTAATTCCTGCAACGGATAACCGACCTGGAGGAAATGCTTATGCTCCTGGAGATGTAATAACCATGCACAATAAAAAGACTGTTGAGGTTTTAAATACTGATGCAGAAGGTAGAATGATTTTAGCAGACGCGTTAAGTTATGCACAAAAATACAAGCCAGAATTGGTGTTAGATGCTGCAACGCTTACTGGGGCTGCGGCAGCTGCAATTGGTCATTACGGTGTAGTGGCTATGGGAAATGCTGATGAAAAAACAATGGCTAAGTTAAAAGAAAGTGGAAACAATGTTTACGAACGCATCGTTGAGTTTCCATTTTGGGAGGAGTACAATGAGCAACTAAAATCAAGCATTGCTGATCTGACCAACCTTGGAAATGGCATGGGAGGAGCAATAACAGCAGGTAAGTTTTTAGAAAAATTTACCGACTATCCTTATATTCATTTAGATATTGCTGGCCCTGCTTTTATTAAAACTCAGGTTGATTATATTTCTAAAGGAGGAACTGGCGTTGGAGTAAGATTGTTTTACGATTTTATTAAAAATTATTAATCATGTCGAAAAGAACAAACGATAAAATAAGAATTGGTGTTAGCATTGGAGACTATAACGGTATTGGTCTAGAGGTGATAATTAAAACCTTTATGGACAATCAAATAACCGATTTGTGTACACCTATTGTTTATGGTTCAAGCAAATTGGCTAATAACTACCGTAAAACAATGGATGTTGGTGATTTTAGCTTTAATAAAATTGCTAATGCTGATGAAGCTCATCCAAAAAAAGCCAATATGGTAAGTTGTTGGAGTGAAGAAGTAGAACTTTCGATGGGCTTATCAACCGAAAACGCTGGTAAATATTCCTTTTTATCTTTAGAAGCTGCTTGCAAAGATTTGTTTGATGGAAAAATTGATGCCTTAGTTACTGCTCCAATAAATAAAGATAACATTCAATCTGAACAATTTAAATTTCCTGGACATACTGAATATTTAACCGAGAAATTCGAAGGAGAGTCGTTAATGCTTTTAACCAACGAAAGTTTGAAGGTTGGAATTGCAACCAATCATATTCCTGTATCAGCTATTTCAAAAAGTTTAACCGTTGATAAAATATTCGCAAAACTTAAAATTCTAAACAAAAGTTTAGTTCAAGATTTTGCTATTAATAGCCCAAGAATTGCTGTTTTAGGATTAAATCCTCATGCTGGCGACAACGGTTTAATTGGAAAAGAAGAACTAGATATTATTACCCCTGCTATAAACAGTGCAAAAAGTATAGGCTTGCAAGTATTTGGTCCATATCCAGCTGATGGTTTTTTTGGTTCTGCAAACTATTTAAAATTTGATGCTATTCTAGCCATGTATCACGACCAAGGGTTAATTCCTTTTAAAGCCTTATCATTTGGCGAAGGAGTTAATTTTACTGCAGGTTTAAATGTTATTAGAACTTCTCCAGACCATGGTGTTGCGTATGATATTGCTGGGAAAAACATAGCTAACGAACAATCGTTCCGTTCTGCGGTTTATCTTGCCATAGATGTTTTCAGAAACCGACAAATGGATGCTGAAATTAATGAGAATGTGTTGAAGGTGAGTAAAAATAAAAACTGACTTTGCTCGTTTCCTCTCTAAAATGAATAAAATCACTATGTTTACATTTCAATTATTGAAAACAGAACTTATTTAATGAAAAAAGTATTAGGTATATCAGCGTTTTATCACGATTCGGCGGCGGCAATAACAGTTGGTGGAGTTATAATTGCTGCAGCTCAAGAAGAGCGTTTTACTAGAGATAAACATACTCCTGATTTTCCTGTTCAAGCAATTAAATACTGCTTAGAAGAAGCTGGTTTAGAAATAGATGAATTAGATGCTATTGTTTTTTATGATAAACCTCTTTTAAAATTTGAACGATTACTCGAAACCTATTATGCTTTTGCTCCTAAAGGATTGGCTTCGTTTTTAAAGGCAATTCCTGTTTGGTTAAACGAAAAATTGTTCTTAAAAAAACTAATTTATGATGGGTTAAAGGAAGTTGGCAACTACGATAAAAGGAAAGTAAGCATACTATTTCCTGAACATCATTTATCTCATGCCGCAAGTGCTTATTTTCCATCAAACTTTAATCATTCAGCTATCTTAACAATCGATGGAGTTGGCGAATGGTGTACAGCATCTATTGGTTTAGGAGAGGGTAATAAAATCAAAATAATTAAAGAACTAAACTTTCCTCATTCAGTTGGTCTATTGTATAGTGCATTTACCTATTATTTAGGATTTACTGTAAACTCAGGTGAATATAAATTAATGGGGCTTGCTCCTTATGGAAATCCAGAAAGCGAAGAAACGGCAAAGTTTGTTGAACTAATAAAAAAATACTTGGTTGACATTAAAGCTGATGGGTCAATATGGTTAAATCAAGACTATTTTAACTATGCTACAGGTTTAAGAATGACCAAGGATGATAAATGGAAAACTATTTTCGGTTTTCCAAGAAGAGAACCTGAAGCAGATTTAGAGCAAAAGCATTGCAATTTAGCTTTGGCTATTCAACAAGTAACTGAAGAAATAGTAATTAAATTAGCGAAAGAGGCTAAAGCCATTACTGGATCTGATAATTTATGTATGGCTGGCGGTGTTGCATTAAATTGTGTTGCCAACGGCAAACTATTACAAGAAAATATCTTTAAAAACATTTATATTCAACCCGCAGCAGGAGATGCTGGTGGTGCATTAGGTGCTGCTCTAGCGGTAAGTTTTATGTATTTTAATGAAGAACGTGTTTTACCAGAAAAGTTTGACTTAATGAAAGGCTCGTATTTAGGTCCAGATTTCTCTGACAAAGAAATTAACTCTATGAATAAGCGAGTTAAAGCCAATTTTAAATTTTTCGACAATTTTAACGAATTGACCACCCATGTTGCTGAAAAAATTGCCGAAGGTGCTGTTGTCGGTTGGTTTCAAGGAAGAATGGAATTTGGCCCAAGGGCATTGGGCAACAGAAGTATTTTGGGTGATGCAAGAAACCCAGAGATGCAGAAAAAACTAAATTTAAAAATCAAATACCGTGAAGGTTTTAGACCATTCGCTCCATCTGTTTTAGCAGAAGATGCTCAAGAATATTTTGATTTAGATACAGATTCGCCATACATGTTGATTGTTTCTCCTGTAAAAGAAAGCAGAAGAAAACCCTTGCCTACCGATTATTTCAAATTAGACTTATGGGACAGGCTTTATCATCAAAGAAGCGACTTACAGTCTATTACTCATCTAGATTTTTCAGCACGAATTCAAACCGTACACAAAGAAACCAACCCTCGATATTGGGAATTAATACACTCCTTTAAACAAAAAACAGGGTATAGCCTTGTGGTAAACACCAGCTTTAATGTACGAGGAGAACCGATTGTTTGCACACCATACGATGCATTTCGTTGTTTTATGAGTACAGAAATGGATTATTTAGTAATCAATAACTTTGTTTACGCTAAAACAGAACAGTTAGACCATGAGAATAGAGAAAAGTGGATGGTTAAGTTTAAAATGGATTAACTGCTTAAAATGAATTTTAAAGAGAATATAAAAGCGTTTGGATTAAATAATAAGTTAAGCTTAATTTTTCTAGTAATTGGTATTGGGCTTAAGTTTGTTTACCTATTCAACTATATCATAATCGATTGGGCGATAACTCCTATCTTTACTTATGTTAACCTTAGTTCATTATTGATTATTTCTCTTGCATTTTTTCTTTTATCTGTAAAAAACAAAAGATACATTATTTCAAACCTCTTTTTATTGTGTTTCTTAATATTAACTGTTGAAACAGTTTGTTTTGTGCTTTTAGATTCACCTGAAAAATACAAAAGAGATTTTGATGTTCCCTTTCTCCCAGATGATCATGTTGGAAGCAATATTGGAACTGTTCCTTATGCTGATAGTGTTTATCATGCTGTTTTGGTAAAAGATAATCAAACAGTTTATGATGTAAATTATACCATTGATAATAATTGGAAAAGAGTTACTCCTGATTTTAATTCAAGTAGAAGTAAATATGCCTTATTCTTTGGTTGCTCCATTGCTTTTGGCGAAGGATTAAACGATAACCAAACATTTCCTTATTATTTTCAAGAGTCAACTAAAAAATACAATTCATATAATTTTGGTTACTCGGGTTATGGAACAAATCACATGTTAGCTCGAATAGAGTTTCAAAATCTTACTCAACAAGTTAAAGAAAAAGATGGAGTAGCATTTTATGTGTTTTTTGGCGACCATGTAAATAGAAGCATAGGCTCTATGAACACGTTTGTTGGTTGGCTCTCTAATGCACCATACTACTACATGGAAGATGGAAAATTAGTGAGAAACAGAATGTTTAAAAACGGAAGGTATTGGACATCTAAATTTTATGAGTTGGTTTATCAAACCAGTATAGTAAATTATTTTAAACTAAACTTTCCACTAAAACTTCAACCAAAACATTACGACCTTACTGCAGAAATTGTTGAAGTATCAAAAGATAAATACAAACAACAATTTGGCAACGATAACTTCTATGTAGTTTTATATCCTTCGTTCAACTTTTTGCCTCAAGAAGACTACGATTATTTTAAATCTGTTTTAGATAAAAAAGGTATAAAGTATTTTGATTTGCATAGCTTTATCAATTATGGGCAAGAGCATACACTTGGGGGAGACCCACACCCAAATGCAAACACCAACAAGATGTTGGTAGAAGAATTAATTAAGCGATTAAATAATAAATAAAACACAACATGGATTTTCTAAAAGACCTTTGGTTATTTCTTAAAGAACGTAAAAAAATATGGTTAGCTCCAGTAATTTTAGTCTTATTAATTTTAGGATTATTAATTGTGTTTGGAGGCAGTAGTGCAGTAGCACCTTTTATTTATACCTTGTTTTAGTTTATAATTATGCAGAAAATAAAATCTAACCCAGTAAAAACCATGTTAACCATAAGTATTGGTTTTCTGGTTATCTTTATTATTACTAAATTAAACTGGGCATTACTAATCTCTTTAGCTATTGGACTAATTGGATTATTTTCTACTTTTTTAAGTAAACAAATAGAGTTTTTATGGATTAAATTAGCTTGGTTTCTTGGCTTAATTATTCCAAATATTTTGCTTTCAGCGATTTTCTATTTATTCCTTTTTCCCATTGCAGTATTATCAAAAATATTCGGTAAAAACGACTCTTTTAAACTAAAAAACAACGCTGATACCGTTTTTGTATCATCAAACAAAGAGTTTGACAAAAATTCTTTCGAAAAACCTTGGTAGAATAATTCATTTAATTAAAAACTCTATAAAAGGATTTTTGAGCTATACTAAGCATAGGTAAGTCGCCTTTAGTGTCTCCATAAGCATGAACCTCATAATTAGAAAGATCGTAGCTCAAACGTATTCTTTTTAGCTTTTCTTCTCCATAGCAATTTTCACCAAAAAAATTACCTGTTATTTTTTCATCCTTTACTTCTAATTCTGTGGCAATCAATTCAAAATCATTCTTGCTGCACCAAGCTTTTAAGTATAAAGCAAAAGATGCTGACACAATAACTACTTTACCTCCAGCTTTTTTGTATTCTTGTAATTGTTGTATTGCTTTAGGTATAAGTATATCATCAATTTTAGTTAATGAAAATGTGTTAGCTTTTTCTGAGAAATCCGTAATATGGTCGCCTTTAAAATAAAATCTTGTGAGTAGCTCTTTTGCGGCTTGATTTGAAAGGACTCTTAATTTGAAAAGCAGTAAAAATGGAGAACAGAGAATTAATCCAAAATAAAAAAGAGTAGGAGATTTATAAAATTTTATAAATTCAGCAAAACTATCCTTAGTGGTAATTGTTCCGTCAAAATCACAAAAAACAATAATGGATTTCGGCATGTTAAAAATAAATTACAAACGCAAATAGTGCCACCCAAAGTAATAATACAATTCTTATAAAATTATCGTTTAACATAAGAGAGGTTGGGGATCCTGAATTATTTTCAACGAAAGTTATTTGATAATAACGTAATATCCCTAAAATAACCAACAATGAAGAACAGAAAACCAAGTAATTATTGTCATCGCCAAAATGAGTTGTCGAAAACGTGTACATGATGTAACAAACTACCGTTAAGGAAGAAATCATTACCATGGAATAGTTAATAAAATCTAGGTTGTAGTGTTTTATTACCTTTCTCAACTCTTTCGAATTGCTATCTATCACTAAATCATCTCTTCTTTTTGCAATCACTAAAAATAACGACAACAAAAATGTTAATAAAAACAACCATTTTGATACGATAACATCCGATATCACACCCCCATAAGCAATCCTAAACACAAACCCTAAAGAGACTATTGCAATATCTACAATTGATATTTGTTTTCCTTTTAATGAATAAAAAATATTTAAGATAAAATACAAAAACACTATAACTTGTGACTCAAAAGGAAGAAAAGAGGCTAATATAATACACGTAATTACTAAACCTGCAAAAATTGATAGTGCATATTTTATAGAAATTTGACCAGAAGCAATTGGTCTTTTTGATTTTTTTGGGTGATTTTTATCAAATTCAATGTCTTTTATGTCATTAATAATATAAATTGAACTTGCGGCTAAAGAAAAGGTAAAAAATCCAATGATGAGATTAAAAATTACCTCATTATTAATAAGTACTCCACCAAAAAAAGCAGGTATAAAGATAAAAGTATTCTTTATCCAATGATTTACTTTTAATAATGCGTAAAACGTTTTAACCATTTATTTCTTTTTACAAATTAAAGTAAAATGCGGGTATAAAAACATCATTTTATAGTTTATACATTCTATCTCAAAACCAACATTTTCTAGTAATTTCATTAGGTTCGTTGGATTGGGCTCATTTCCAATTTCACCAGAGAAAACAAAATCATGAAACTTATTCCAAATAAAAAACGGATTATTACTATTGATATCTTTCAAAATTAATGTACTGTTTTTACTCATTTTATTATAAATTTCAATCAGAAATTGTTGTTGTTTATCTAAAGGAACATGATGAAGCACATCAATTAAAGTGATGTAATTATAGTCTTTCATTTGTTCTGGAATTACTACTCCATCGAACACAGAAAAAGTAGATTTTGATTTTTCTCCAACAAATAAATCTTTTGCATTTTCAATTAGTCGCTCATCTATTTCTATTCCATAAAGTTGACTTGGATTTCTAAATTTATTTACTAAAAACAAAAACATTCCCGAGCCACAACCAACATCAAAAACTTTTTCATTTTCTGGAATTTTTTCTAATAATTCGCTAAACGGGCAAATATATGGTCGATATGAAACTTTTAGTGTTTCAATAAAACCAAGTTTCTTGCCTGGTTTATTATTTCTTAATACGCTGACTAATTCAATGTTTCTTATTTTGTTCATCCATCATCTTTTATACACATTTTCTTTTGCAAGCATTACAACATAATTAGCATCATTTTCCAATGCTTGATTAAAAGTTATTTCTTGTTGCTTTGCTTTTTCCTCTATTAACCTTCTATAGGACGGATTTGATAAAATAGAGCGTTTGGCTTCTTCAACTAATAACCCTAAAGAAACACCTTCTAAATAGAAGATAAGTGTGTCTTTCTGTTGATTATATCCCATCTTGTCTAAATCAGACTTATTAATATAAATCCATTCTTGATAATATTCTTTTCCTGCTAAAAACTTATCCAAATTTTCCCTACTAATTCCTCTTAATAATAACTGTTCTATATAATTACCCCTATAATCAGGATTAAACACCATCATCTTAGTAATGGTACTATCAGGTCTATTATGAATAATTACTGTTTCGGTGTAAGAAAGATTAGCTTTATTTGTTCTAACCTGAAAAATGTTTGGTTCAGGGTTATACCATTCTGGATAATTATCCAAAAACCACAACGCTATTTTGTTATGACTTGTACTGCTCCAATCAAATTGTCTTGTGTTTGAAAAATAATAAATAGATATTGATTGAGCAACCAATAACACAAATAAAAGAATGTGCTTATATTTTGAATTATACTGTAATATTACCCACACAACAAACACAATAATAAATACCGAATTCCATACTGCATACCTATTAATTACCGACATTCCATGACTCCAATTTCTCATCTGTAAATAAAAATAAGCCATTAGAAAAACAGAAATATACATATAATCAATAAACGTTGTTTTTTTCTTCAAAAGCCTATAAATAAAGATGAAAAAGCTTAGGATAAGCACTAGATTAATTCCTAATACCATTCCTTGGTTTAAATCAAAAAAGAAACTGAATAATCTGTTTAATGTTATGTAGTCTTTACTTAAAAACCCTGAATTAACAATTAAGTTTGGTGATGAAAAATGATAATAATAAAATATTGAAGGAAGTATAATTATACCTGAAGAAAGCCCTGCGTAAAGTATATTTCTAATATTAAGACCCTGATCTTTTATTGTAAAAGAAATCATTATAAGAATAGGGATAAACAAAGGTGGATTTTGTGTACAGGCTAAAGACATTAAAAATATACTTAAATACTGCTTTTTATCAATAAAAAGAACAATAGAAGCAAAAACCATTAAAGAAGTAAAAGCCTCTGGATGAGGCCAATGTAAATACCAAAAAATGGGTGATATAGTTATAAACACGGCAAGCCAAACCTTGCTGTAATAATCAATGTTTTTCGCCTTGAAAAGCAATAATAAGACCAATAACAACAATAAATAGTTTGTAATGACGAAACAGTAAGTAAAGTCTAGATGAGCATGTTCAAGAAATAATCTTACAGGAACAGTTATTAATGAATATAACCAGAAATGGTATGAATATACTTTCCCATTTTCTGCCAAATAAAATCCATGGATATTTTCCATTGGTTTACTAGCATCTTCTATAAATTTTATTATCTCATTATAAATTTCTTCTTTATGAAGTTCTGGCTTATATTTATCATGAAATTTTTTATATTTTTCAATATCATTAACGCGTAAATCAGGAGAAAAGTGATTAGCAAAAGCCTCCGTGGTTAATATGTATTCTACTCCATCACCATATGGATACAGTATAGTGTTTTTTATAAAAATAGTAGCGGAACCTAAAAATATTAGGAATATTGTGATTGTGAAATATTTTTGATATGACGAAATGTTGTTCATCTCAAGGATTTAATTTTATACAAATGAGTTTAAAATTATAGGAAACCCATCAGATGATTAGACGGTTAACCAATAGGATAAAATAGAGAGCAGGATCTTCTTTAGTTAAACTTAATTCCTTTTTCTTCAAAAGAAATCAAATTAGAGATTTTGAAGATTGAGATTGAATAAAATTACTGAACTGGTTGAGTCGATAATTTGTTCTGTTCATGCATATAAACCGCGTCGGCTCTAATCACTTCATCAAATGTTAAACCTTGTTCTTGAGCTTTCTTTTTAATTAAGTCAACCCAAGTAGAATCTTTGAGTATATCATTTTCAATCTTAATAATCTCAACATCTAAATTTCTGATGTACTCCGCATCAATTAAAATCATTTCATCGACCGAAACATTAGCTTCTTTGGCCTTTGTTGTAATCAAATTCATCCAAGCAGAATCTGCCTTAATTTGCTGTACAAAAAAGCTAATGTCTTTTACTTCACGAAAAGGTACGGTGTCAACTTGTTGAGTTGTGTTTTCTTTTTCCGTATTAGTTGTTTCTGACAAACAAGAAACAAAAGTGGTGCTGATAACAGCTAAAGCAATAATAGATTTTTTCATAAATTTATTTTTTTCTGCGAAATTAATTTATTTGGACTAAAGGTTATACTTAATTATACAAAATATTGCTCTTATGCCGTCTTTCCAACCTATTTTCTTGCCTTCTATGTATGTTCTTCCGTAATAAGATATCCCTACCTCGTAAAACCTAATATTAGGGATTTTAGCCAATTTTGCGGTAAGTTCTGGCTCAAAACCAAAACGTTTTTCTTTTAATTTAATGTTTTTTATAAGTTCAGCTTTAACTAGCTTATAACCAACCTCCATATCTGTTAAGTTTAAGTTGGTAAACATATTAGATAAAAAAGTTAAAAATTTATTTCCGATAGTATGCCAAAAAAACAAAATACGGTGAGGGTTGCCTCCAATAAAACGAGAACCATAAACAACATCAGCAAAACCTTCAACAACAGGTTTTAACAAATCATTATATTCTCTTGGGTCATATTCTAAATCGGCATCCTGTATTATAACATAATCACCTGTTGAAAGTTCAATAGCTTTATGAATTGCAGCTCCTTTACCTTGATTATATTCTTTATTAAACAAGCAAATATTTAAATCTGGATTTTCTTTACTATAATGTTCAATAACTTCTTTTGTATTATCCGTTGAGCAATCATTAACAATAATAATTTCCTTCTGAATGTTATTTATTAAAACAACCGATTTTATCTTATTTAAAATAAGATGAATTGTTTTTCCTTCGTTGTAAACAGGAATTAAAATTGAAAGTTTCAACATGTTTTAGTTTTTCAATAGGATTACGAATGTAATACAAAAACCATTAAATATTAATAGAAAAGACACAACTTTTTAATAATCAACATGATAAAAAACATCTTGCTAAATGAATTTTCTTCAGAAAAACAGAGCTAAACACTAGAGAAGCATAAAGTGCGTTTAAATCGCTTAAAAATAAGTCAACTATTTTTATAGGTTCGTAATAAAAACTATTAATGTATTGATTATCAAATGATTAATAAATATTTAGGGAAATACAGCTTTAAAAGCAAGGTGTGGGACAAGCCTGTAATAAAAAAATTGTTTCACGTGAAACAATTCTTCTTCATAAAGCTTATTTCATGTGTATCATTAATACAGAAATATCTGAAGCAGAAATTCCACTTATTCGGGAAGCTTGACCCAAAGTACTTGGTCTGATTTTAGTTAACTTCTCAACCGCTTCAGCTGATAAAGAAGATAAAGAACGATAGTCGATATTATCGTAAATTTTAATATTCTCTAATCTCATCATTTTATCTGCCACTTCTTTTTCACGAGCTATATATCCGTTATACTTCATTAAAATCTCAGCTGCCTCTAAAGTACTTTCATCATAATATTGAAGTGTTTTTTGTAAGGTTGGGTTATTTTTAATTATATCACCTATAGAAATATTTGGACGAGTAACAACCGTTGAAGCTTTTACTTTTTGTTTAATTGCAGAAGAATTTTGACTTTCCAAATAACCATTAACTTGTTCCGGAATTAAGCTCGTTTCTTCAAATTGCTTGATAATATCATTGACTTGTTCGTTCTTCTTTTCTACTTGCTTGAGCATTTCATCCGTTGCTAGTCCAAGTTTATTCGATAGTGGAGTTAAACGAACGTCAGCATTATCTTGACGTAATAAAATACGATATTCTGCTCGAGAGGTAAACATTCGATACGGCTCTGTAGTTCCTTTGGTAACTAAATCATCAATCAATACTCCAATGTAAGCTTCATCTCTTTTTAGCACAAGATGTTCTTTTTTATTGATTTTCTGATGAGCGTTTATCCCAGCCATTATTCCTTGCCCTGCAGCTTCTTCATAACCTGTTGTCCCATTTATTTGTCCAGCAAAATACAAGTTTTCAATTGCTTTTGTTTCTAAAGTATTTATTAGCTGAGTAGGTTGAAAAAAATCATATTCAATAGCATAACCAGGTCGAAACATTTTAGCTTTTTCAAATCCTGGAATTAATCGCATTGCTTTATATTGAACATCTTCAGGCAATGAAGTTGAAAAACCATTTACATAAATTTCAACCGTATCCCAACCCTCGGGTTCAATAAACAATTGATGTCTTTCGCGTTCAGAAAAACGAACAATTTTATCTTCAATAGAAGGGCAATAACGAGGTCCCAAACCTTGAATACGACCAGAAAACATTGGTGATTGTTCAAATCCTGTTCTTAAAACATCATGAACATTATCATTAGTATAAGTAATATAACAACTACGTTGTTTTGATAAAGGAAGTGTATCCGTAAATGAAAATTTAGATGGTTTTTCATCTCCAGGCTGTTCTTCCATTTTGGAATAATCTAACGATCTACCATCAACACGTGGGGGTGTGCCTGTTTTCATTCTACCAGAAGTTAGCCCAAAAGAAAGTAATTGTTCTGTTATCCCTGTAGATGGTCTATCACCAGCTCTACCTCCTCCAAAATGTTTTTCTCCAATATGAATCAACCCATTTAAAAAAGTTCCATTAGTCAATACTACAGCTTTAGTATTAAATTCAACACCGATTTGTGTTTTTACACCTTTACAAACTCCTTTTTCAATAACTAATTCCGTTACCATATCTTGCCAAAAATCCAAGTTTGGAGTTTGTTCTAATTTTAAACGCCAAATATTAGAAAACATCATTCTATCATTCTGTGTTCTTGGACTCCACATTGCTGGTCCTTTTGATCGATTAAGCATTTTAAACTGTATAGCGCTTTGGTCGCTTACAACACCTGAATAACCTCCTAAAGCATCAATTTCTCTAACAATTTGACCTTTTGCAACACCGCCCATTGCTGGATTACACGACATTTGTGCAATAGCATTCATGTTCATGGTAATCAACAAAGTTTTTGAACCCAAATTTGCAGCAGCAGCAGCAGCTTCACAGCCGGCATGACCAGCACCAACAACAATAACGTCGTAATTTTTTTCCATAAAATAATTTATTGTTTCACGTGGAACAAATTAATTGAGCAAAGTTAAATAAAAATCCTCCTTGCTGCGCATAACTTGTTTTTGTTCGGTGGTTTTGTCTTTGTAACCTACGAGATGTAAAACCCCATGTATAATAACCCTGGATAATTCATTTAAAAAAGTAGTATTAAACTTAATAGCGTTTTCTTTTACCCTATCAATACTTATAAAAATATCACCTGAAACAAACGAATTCTCAGTGTAGTCAAAAGTAATAATATCAGTATAAGTATCATGATTTAAGTAATCCAAATTCATTTGATACAGGTATTCATCGGAACAAAAAACATAGGTGATTTCTGTTGCAGATTTTTCTTCTTGTTGAATGGTTGAATTAATCCAATCGATAAGTTTTTGCTCATTTTCTAATTGAAAATCAACATCTTCTGAATGAAATGAAATACTTGATGACAAAATTCTAATTAATTGATAATGTGAATTTTAACCTAACAGTTGTTCCATTATCTTCAAAGATAACTTCGTCTGCTAAATTCTTCATTAAAAAAACACCTCGACCATTTAATTTATCTAAGTTTTCAGGTTTTGTTGGGTCAGGAATACATGAATAATCGAACCCAAATCCTTCGTCTTTAACTGTAAAAAGCACCTCGTTTTGCTGTGTTTCACAACTTAAAAAAACGTGTTTAGATGGGTCTTGTTTATTGCCATGAACGATGGCATTGTTTACTGCTTCTGTAAGAGCAATAAGCATGTTTCCGTAATAATCTTCGTTAATAGCATGTTTTTCACAAACCTCATCTATTAACTTTTCAATTCGATTAATGTTATTGAGTTTAGATTCAAACTCGAGTTGTTCAGTCATATTTTCTAAAACGTTCATTTGGATAAATTTTGGAAATACATCGAAACTTTATTTTTATAAAAACTATTAAAATTAGGAGGGGTTGTTTTTAGCAATTCCACCTCAGATTCTTTTTTCATGTTGTATTTAAAGAAATCTTCAGTATTCATTATCGGTTTGTCTTTTCCTTGTTTCGACTCACGTTTATCATCTAATTCTCGCTCTCTTTCTGCCTTTTCCGACTCCAATAACCTGGTTAAAATTTCTTTTTGACGATTTAATGTCTGTTGGGTAATACGTTTATTAACTAAATCGGTTTCAGTTTCTTCCATTAATTTTGATAATTGATTGGCTCCATTCTTTCCATTCTGATCCATCGACTCCCTCATTTTTTGTAATTGTTCTCTAATTTTGGCTTGTTCTGAAGCCATTTTAGCAAAAGATTCACTTGAACCACCTTGTCCTCCTGGCATATTCATCGGGTTTTGGCCTTCTTTATCACCAGGTTTTTTTCCGCCTTTTTCTAACGCCTTTTGTAAATCTTCTAATTGTTTATTTAATTGCTCCTGCAATTTTTTCATTGAAGCGGCGGATTGCCCTGGTTTTGGTTTTCCATTTGAACCTGGTTTATCACAACTTCCCTCTCCTTGTTTTTGCTGTGCTTGTTGCTGCATTTGTTGTAAGGCTTCATCAAACAATAAAGCCAAATTATTGATAGAAGTCATCACATATTGTTGCTTCGTTGTTGCCATTGGCTTTAAACGTTCAGCCATAAACTCAATGGCTTTTTGCATATTGAAATTTACTTCGCTAATTTCTTTATTGATAACAGATTCTAATTGAATAACTCGTTTACTTAAGGCAAATAACGAATCCTCCACCATTTTTGCATCATCTTTTAACTTCTTCTGCCTTTGAATCATTTTAATGTAATCAGGACTCTCGTTTTTAACCGATTTAAACTGCTCCATTAAGTCTTCTTGCTGGAAAGATATGTAAAGCAAATTATCGAGCAACTGACGTAAGGATCCCATGTCTTCTGCCGATTCGGAAGAACTTGATTGCATAGCGGCTAATTGTTGCGACATTTCCTGCATTTTTTCAGCAGCATTTTTTTGATTTTCTGATGCTTTTTTATTTTTATTGTCTTTTATTTGTTCAGATCCTTGTTGCATTTGTTCAGAAACCTGCTGCTGTTTTTCTTTGGTATCTTCCATGCCTTTCGGCCTTTCTAATTCTTCATCTTTTTTCTTTAGCTCATCTAAATCTTTTTTAAGGTCGTTAAATTCCTTATTTAACTCATCTTGCTTTTTACCTAGTTCCTCATTTGATTCCTTTTTCTGTTGTGTTTCATTTGCAAGATTTTCTTGTTTCTCGGCCAGCTTATCCAATTTGTTTTTTACATCTTCTAACTTTTGTTCAAACTCCAATTGCTTAAATAGTTCGAGCGAACGATCGAGTTCTTTTTCTAAATCTTTATTAGATAAATCCATCTTTTCCACCTCATTGTTAAGCATGTTTTTATCTAATTTTTGCATCATTTCTTCCAACTTCTTCATCATTTCCTTCATCTCGTCAGACATCAAATCCTCAAAAAGCTTTTCTAGTTGTTCTTGTTTTTTAAGAATTTCCTCGTTGTATTGCTTAAATTCGTTTTGCTGACTGTTGTTCTTCTGATTTTCTTGAGTTAACTCATTTATTTTTTGTTCTAATTCTTTTTGTTTATCCAACAATTCCTTAATCTTCTTTTTCTCTTCCCAACCCAACTCTTTTTTATCGTTTAACTTCTTTTTTAAATCGTTTAAGTCTTTTTGCAATTTTTTAGCATCTTTAATGCTTTCCGACAACAGACTCTTTATACTTTCATTGCTTTGTGATGTGTTTTGCTCCAACTCTTTTATTGTTTTGGATTTAAAAGTTCTGATGGCAGATTTAGCCGATTTTCGTCCATTAACACCATCATTATCAAATACTTCGAAATAATAAACCACTTCGTCTCCGGGTAAAATAGCCAACTCTTCTAAATTCCAGAAATGGAAAAACTCATCGGCATTTGTTGCTTTATTAAATGGCAAAAACACTTGTACGTTTGCATTCCTGTTTGGCAAAGAATCAATAACTGTAACAATTCGAGCATTAAATGAAAGTCCAGAAAATCCGTAATCATCGTTAATCAATCCTTTAAAATACATTCGTTTATTGTTCAATGAATCTTGTGTTTCCTCTACATCAATAGTTGGAAATTGGTCTTTAATCACATGAATATTATATTTAAGGGTATCAGCAGCAGAAATGCTTTTGTTTAAGGGCAATATGGAATAACTGAAACTTTGTTTAACTGAAGTGGTAAAAGAAGTCTGTTTGTTTGTTGCTGAAAGTTGCAACGATGTATCTAAAATACTGAACAATAAGAAATCAGCATCTTCAGTAAAAAATTCCCATTTAATTTTGGTTCCTTCGGGAACGGTAAAATCGCCAACATTTTGTAGTTTTTCGTTTATTTTTCCAGTGTATTTTGGGTATTCTAACTGAACGTTGAAGTTAGTTAACAAAGGATTTGGCAATACTTCTAATTCAAATTCATCAGAATAAAATCCGTTGGCAAATAAAATGAATTTGGTATGTTCTGTTACATTCTTGAAGGTGTAAGTAAAACTACGTTTATCCAATTTAGTTAAACTTGTTTTAACATTGTTTTGAATAACATAAACTTTATCAGGAAGTTGATTTCCAGTAATAGAAACTTCCAAAACAAAATCCTTGTTTTTAAGTACTTTTAAGTTGCTATTACTGATGTTAAACTGAAAAGGAGCTAATGGTTTAATGTTTTCGCTATAATTAACCAATCGACTCGTTCCAATTCTAAAAACATCGGCATTAAAAGTAGAAATCAACAACAATAGAAAAAAGGGAACAAATGCATATTTCAAATACTTGGTATTCTCTTTAAAATCAACAGCGTTTACAAAAGGAACAGGTTTTAGTTCGGCAGATTTTTGGTCGATTCCAGCCAAAATCAATTGATTGGATTGTTGGGTTGCCAATTCTTTTAATTGCAAAACGTTAATCAACTTGTCTTTTACCTCAGTAAAATGTTTGCCAATTATTTCTGCCGCCTGTTGATGATTAATTATTTTTCCGAATTTGTAGAGTTTGGTTATTGGAAGAACAATGTAATAACTCAACACATATAACGTGATGATAAAAAAAGAATAAAAGAGTATTGTTCTTCCTAGTATGTTAAACTGAGCAAAATATTCGATGGTGGTAAAAAAAATAAAAGCCGCCAAAACAAGCGTAATAGCATAAATACCTCCCTTTAACAGTTGGTTTTTGTAATACTTTCTAATAAAAGCATCGAGTTTATGTATTAGCTCTTGATAATTGTTCATACCACTCATTAAACGAAAAAACGATTCGTTTGTTTTAACCTATAAAGTTCCGATTTTTTATGATTGGTTGGTTAATCCTTTTTTAAAAGTAAATCCTCAACGGTCTGTGGCTCAATTTTGCTGATACAATCGCAATCCAACCCTTTGGCACATTGCTCGCAATTTTGGTCAAAAACCAAGGCTTGAGCATATTTTCCCACAGGCTTCCATCTGCTCGGATGAATCGGTCGTTTTGGAGCATACAACCCAATGGCTTTTTTGTTTAACGCAGCAGCAATATGCAGCGGACCAGTACTTGCCGCTACCAAACCATCAGTTTTGGCAATAAAAGCAATAAAATCGGTTAAACTTAATTTTCCGATAAGCGAAACCACGTTTTCATCAAAATCAAATGTGTTTCCAATCAACTTGCCTTCCTCTGCTGTTCCTGAGATAAAAATTTTAAACCGGTCTTTTGGTAATAATTTGGTAAGCTGTAAATAATTAGTTAGCCCCCATTCTTTAGCACTTCCTTTCGATTTTGGGTGTAGTATTACATTAAATCTGTTGGCATCTATTAAATCATTTAATTCGCTTTTTAGCGTTGGGATTTTTTCAAAACCATAAAAGCTTGCCAACTCATCCAGATCAACGTATTGCGAAATTCCAAGAGGAGATAATAATTTTAAATTCAATTGGCTTTCGTGTAACTCCGATTTTTTACGAGAAAACAGCACTTTTTTATTACATGTAAGAATGTGGTGCAATCTTCCAAAAGTGCCGATTCGAACAGCAATTTTAGCCTCTTTTACCAACTTTGCAACAGCTTTATTGGGAAAAACATGTATAAAAACATCGGCTTTGTAACTTTTTAGTGCATCAACTGCATTGGGCAATTTTTGCAATTCGTCCCAATTGATAAATTCATCAACGTACTTACTCAACGCCACAACGGGCTGTGTATAGGTTTTTCCTAAAAAAATAACTTTCGATTGGGGATAAAACTTTTTAATTAACCCTGCCATTGGTAAAGTCAGAACCACATCACCAATACTATCCGTTCTGCTTATGATAATGGTTTTATTGTTCACTTTTAGATGACAGTTGTTTTATTTTAGCATACTTTAAGAAAGTGGCATGGGATGAAATAATAGAAATAATAAACCCATAATATCCATCTAAAAAGCCCAATTTGAAAACGTAATCTCTCAAAAATTTGATAATTGGATTTATAGTGATTTTAAACAAAGAACTTCTTTTTCCTTCAGCAAAGGCGGCTTTAGCAGCTATGTCGGTAAAATAATTTACTTGTTTGATGTGGTCGGAAATAGAGTAGTAGCTGTAATGTAAAATATCGCCGTTGATGTGTTTAATGTGTTGGGAATCTAATTCATACCTATCATGTGGATTGGTTCCTTTCCAAGCACCTTTTCTGCTGTCCCACAAGCGTAGTTTTACATCAGGATACCAACCACAATGCTTAATCCATTTGCCACAATAGTTGGTTAACCGATTAAAACTGTAGCCATCAAATTGCCAGTTGTTTTTTATTTGTGTTATTTCTTTTATTAAAGCGGGTGTTAACGCCTCGTCAGCATCAAGCGACAAAATATATGGCGATGAAGCTTGAGTTATTGCCCAGTTTTTTTGTTCGATGTGTCCATCAAATTGGTGCTCTATAAATTTTGCTCCGTATCTTAAACAAATGTCTTTGGTTTTATCGGTTGAAAAAGAATCAACCACCACAATTTCATCTGCAATAGCTTGCACAGAAGACAAACATCGTTCAATGTTTTTTTCTTCATTAAAAGTGATGATAACAACTGAAAGTTGAATTTGCATAGTACAAATTAACGAAAAGCTACGGAATTATTGCTTTGCTTTTTTTAGTGTAAACGAAAAAGTAGAGCCCACATCAACCGTACTTCTCAAGTTTATGGTTTGATGATGTGCTTCAATAATGTGTTTTACAATGGCTAATCCTAAGCCTGTTCCTCCTGAATCTCTTGCCCTTCCTCTGTCGGTTCTGTAAAATCGTTCGAACAATCTTTTGTGGTGTTTCTCTTCAATTCCTTGTCCATTATCAGCTACTTCAACTAAAATGTTTTCGTCCATGTCGTAAAACTTAATTTTAGTTTCTCCACCTTCTTTACCGTATTTTATTGAGTTTACTAATAAATTAACCAATACTTGCGTTATTTTATCGGCATCAGCCATTACCCAAACAGGTTTATTTAAGGTATTTTGTATGCTTAGTTTTATGTTTTTTTCGTTTGCCTTAATCTCTAGTGATGATAATACATCTTGGGTTAAATCAACAATATTTATTTTTTTTAAATCCATCTCAATAACTCCTGATTCCAGTTTGCTGATGATGTCCAAGTCTTCAATTAAGGCAATCATTCTGTCCACACTTTTATTAGCTCTGGTTAGGTAGTCCATGTTGATTTTTTCATCATAAAGCCCTCCCTCTATTAGTGTTAATAAATATCCCTGAATATTAAAAATAGGAGTTTTTAACTCATGCGAAACGTTACCAACAAATTCTCTACGATAAGATTCCATGTCTTTTAATCGCTCAATCTCCAATTTATTTTTTTGATCCCAATCAATTACTTCTTGGCTTACCTGGCTTATAATATCCTTACTCAAACTAAAGTCAGACAAGGCGTCATCTTTATTGAGCTTTAGGCTGTGAATGGTTCTATAAATCAGTTTAATTTTTTTGTAAATAAATTGCTCAATGGCTATTAAAAATCCGAAATACGATATGATTAATGAAGATGCAAAAACAAGGAATAAAGAAAGAAAATGGATAGACTCTGAGAAAAACTCAGCAAAAAATACAATAATGGTTACTGTAGTGGCTACAAATAATGATATTCTGAGGGCTATACCTTTTGGGGTGAGGTTTTTCACAAAACAAATTTAAAGGAAAAAATTCAGGAAAAGCTTACTTATGTATTGAATTTGAGTTATTAAACCTCAAATTTATAACCAACACCTTTTATGGTTTTTATAATTTCATCGCCTAATTTTTCACGCAATTTTCTGATGTGAACATCAATAGTTCTATCTCCAACAACCACTTCGCCACCCCAAACGCTATCTAAAATTATTTCTCGGGTAAAAACTTTGCCTGGTTTTGAAATTAAAAGTGCTAACAATTCAAATTCCTTTTTGGGGAAAGAATATTCCTTTTCATCTTTAAACACCAAGTATTTTTCTCTATCTATTCTTATTCCAGCATGTGTTTCTTCAACATCCACTTTTCCGCCTTTTCTTCTAAGTACCGCTTTAACTCGGCTAACTAAAAGTCTTGGTTTTATTGGTTTTGAAACGTAATCGTCTGCTCCAGCATCAAAGCCTGCAACTTGAGAGTAATCTTCTCCTCTTGCACTTAAAAATATAATTAAAGTATCTTTTAATTTGTCTATGCTTCTTAATTCGTGACACGTTTCAATACCATCCATTTCTGGCATCATTACATCAAGAATAATTAAATCTGGATTTTCTTTTTGAGCAATTTGAATGGCTTCTTTACCATTGTTACAAGTTATTACTTGAAAGCCTTCTTTACTTAAATTATAACTTACAAATTCTAGAATATCGCTCTCGTCATCAACCAATAAAATCTTTTCCATATAAATAATTCAATGAATTTTCTGATACGAAGTTAAGCCGCATATTTTGTTTAAGATGTTAAGTTAACATTAAATTATAAATAAGACCTTAATAATGGATAGTTGGGTTGCTTTAAAGCCATATGCTGATTATTGCTAATAACATTGTCTTAACATGATATTAAAGGAACAATAAAGCTAAGGTTATGTTAGGGTAATTTGACAGTTGTTATTTTGCCACGAAATAAATTTTAAATCAAAAACTAAAACAAATAAAATGAAAACAAAAAAACTATTAATTGCATCGATTGTTATGTTAGGTGCAACTACATTTTTCACTTCTTGTTCAAAAGATAAAGAAGAAGATCCAATCGTTGAAACTCCAGTTCCAACTCCAGACGCTTCATTTCCATCTATAACTGTTAGTGGAAACATTACAAGTAATACTACTTGGACTAAAGATAAAATTGTTTATTTAGATGGTAGAGTTATTGTTGTTGCTCCAGCAGAATTAACTATTGAAGCAGGAACAGTAATAAAAGGAAAACCAGGTTCTGATGCAAGTGCTTCTGTATTAGTTATTGGTGTTGGTGCAAAAATTCATGCAACAGGAACTGTAAGTGAGCCTATTATCTTTACTTCTTCTGATGACCAAATTGTGCCAGGACAAATTGCAAGTCCAAACTTAACTGTTGCTAATAAAGGTTTATGGGGTGGATTAGTAGTTCTAGGAGATGCTTCTATTTCTCCATCAACAGGAACAACAGCAGAAATTGAAGGAATTCCGGCAGGAACAACAGGAACAACTTATGGTGGTTCTGATGATGCTGACAATTCTGGTGAAATTCAATACGTTTCAATACGTCACAGCGGTGTAATCATTGGAGCTGGAAACGAAATTAATGGATTAACTTTAGGTGGAGTAGGTAGCGGAACAACAATTAACCATGTTGAAATTTTTGCTAACCTTGATGATGGTATTGAATTTTTTGGTGGTTCTGTTAATGCTTCTAATTTAATTGTTGTTAAAATTGATGATGATTCTTATGATGTAGATCAAGCATACAAAGGAACTGTAACAAACTTTGTTGTTGTTGTTGGCGAAAACCAAGAAGGTGATGCTTTTGAAATTGATGGACCAGAAGGTTCTTCAAACAATACAGGTCAATTTACTTTTACAAAGGGATATGTTGTTGGTAGTGCTTCAAACGCAACTTGTGACTATGCTGTATTTAAATCAAAAGCACAAGGTACATTACAAAATGTTTACTTCACCGATTTTAATGCTGCTGCAAAAGTTAAAGTTGATGGAGCTGATGCTTACAACAATTATTTAGGAACTGGTTCTTCATCTTTAACTATATCTAATAATGTTTTAAATGCAACAGCTATTTCTGGAATATTTAAATCAGATCAAGCAGGATATGTAGAAACTAACTTTACAACGAACAATTCTGTTGGTTCGGGTTTATCTAATGGTTTTGATCCTACTCAATTTGTAGGCTGGACTTTTGCTGGAAGAGCAGGACAATTCAGATACTAATTAACAATTAGTTAATATTGATATAATATTACAGCTATCTTAATGTCGTAAAATTGCCGCAACTAAAACTTGCGGCAATTTTTATTTTAAATAACATCGAAATGGGGTTCAAGAACACACTAAGCATTTTATTATTACTAAGTATTTCAATTGGTTTAAGTGCTCAAAAAGGAAAAATCAGAGGAACAATTATTGAAGACGCAACTGGTCAACCGTTGATTGGTTGTAGTGTTATTATCGAGGGAACAACCAATGGAAGTATTACTGACTTTGATGGAAAT
Source organism: uncultured Vicingus sp. (assembly GCA_964398455.1). Lineage (GTDB taxonomy): Bacteria > Bacteroidota > Bacteroidia > Flavobacteriales_E > Vicingaceae > Vicingus. Next base: position 67,316 of record CAYNMR010000014.1, read on the forward strand.
TTTTCTATTACAGCGGAGCCTGGAACCTATAACTTGGTGTCTTCATATGTATCATTTGCCACACAAAAAATTTCGGGTGTTACCATAAAAGCAGATGGTGTTACGGTAATCAACATCAGAATGAAAGACCAAGCTATTACTGGAGAAACTTTTGAGTTAACCGCCACACAAGTAAAAAATAACGAAGCAGCAATAGCAACCATAAAACAAAAATCGGTAAATCTTGTTGATGGAATTTCTGCTCAAACTTTTGCAAAAACAGGAGACAACTCTGCTGCTGGAGCACTAAAAAGAGTAACAGGTGTTTCTATTCAAGGCGGGAAAGATGTTTATGTTAGGGGATTAGGCGACCGATACACTAAAACCATTTTAAATGGTATTACCATACCTGGTCTTGACCCCGACAGAAACTCTGTTCAAGTAGATATCTTTCCAACCAACGTGGTAGATAATATTGTTGTTTATAAAACCTTTACTCCTGATTTGCCTGGTGATTTTACGGGTGGTATGGTTGATATTATTACAAAAGATTTTCCTGAGAGTAGAACATTTGGGTTTTCTTCCTCATTTAGTTACAACCCAGACATGCACTTTAAAAACGATTTTTTAACTTTTAATGGTCCAACTTCAGATTTATGGGCAGATGGTGCAGGAGATAGAGTCAATCCAATAAACCCAAAAACAGTTATACCCCGTCCATTAATTACCACTGCAAATAATGTTATTTTAGAACGTGTAACCAAATCATTTGATACTGAAATGGCATCAATTAGAGGAGGAAGTTTGTTAAATCAGAACTACAGTTTAAGTTATGGTAACCAGCACGAAAGAGAAAAAACTACTTATGGCTATGTGGTTGCTTTAGGATACAGCATGAAATACACACACTACAGAGATTGGGAGTTTAATACGTTCCAAAATAGTGATACCGTATCACAATATAACTTAGAGCTTGTTGAAGCAAACACGGGCGAAATAGGTAGGCAAGAAGTGATGTGGAATGGATTAGCTAGTTTTTCAGTAAAAAGAGATAAAAGCAAGTATTCGTTAACCTTTTTCCACACCCAAAACGGAATAAAAACAGCATCTAAGGTAATTCAAAAAAACTCTTCCAATTTCTCTGATAACGCAGTAACATTAGACAAAACAACTTTGTATTACAACCAGCGAAGCATCTCAAATGTTTTATTAAGCACCAAACATCAATTCAACAATAAATTAGAGTTAAAGACAGCTATTTCTCCATCGCTAGCATTAAACGAGGAACCTGATTTGCGTCAAACTGTTTTTAATATTACAGATGGAAAATACACCTTTGCAACAGGGGAAGGCGCTTTAATTAACCGAGCTTTTAGAAGTTTGGAAGAGGTTAACTTGAATGCAAAAGCAGATTTGAAATGGGAATTTGACCAATGGTCGGGATTAAAAAGCACATTAAAAACAGGTGTTGCTTACACCTACAAAAACAGAAATTTTGATGTGGTAGAGTTTAACTTTAGAAACATTGGAAAAATGGAATATTCAGGCGATCCTAACCAACCTTTTACTACTCCATACTTATTTAGTGCAACAACATCTCCAACAACATTAACTGGCATCTACCCAATTGGTCAAGTTGATTCTTCAAACATCTATATTGCTAGCCAAACAGTACTAGCTGGATACATTATGAACGAACTGCCTATTGATAGTTCATTTAAAATTATTTATGGAGCAAGGGTTGAAAAAGCAGAGATGCGATACACGGGAGAAAGACAAACAGTAGTAGACCCAAAATTAGATAAATTTGATGATAGGGTTGTTCTTGATGAGTTAGATGTGTTGCCATCGTTAGGGATGATTTACAATTTGTTTAAAGATTTTAACGCAAGGGCAAACTTTAGCAGAACTTTGGCTAGACCATCGTTTAAAGAAAAATCAGGAGCTCAGATTTATGACGCTGTAACTCAAATAACCTTTCTTGGAAACTTAGATTTGGTTCAAACATATGTGAACAATTACGATTTGCGTTTCGAGAAATTTTTCAAATCAGCAGATTTAGTCTCTATTAGTGGATTCTATAAAACATTTATCAATCCAATAGAGGTAGTGTCTTACAACGCAACAAGTGCCGACAACATTATTCCTAGAAACATTGACAACGCAAATGTATTGGGCGTTGAATTTGAGGTTCGTAAAAGTCTCGATTTTATATCAGAACGGTTAAAAAACTATTCGCTTGGAGGTAATGTTACCTTTGTAAAATCGGAGGTAGAAATGAGTGACACTGAATTCAATGCAAGAGTTGCAGAGGCTCGTGCTGGACAAACTATTAGTAAAACAAGAGCATTTCAGGGACAGGCTCCATATTTAGTTAACTCGTATTTAAACTACACCCACGTTGATAAAGGGTGGGACGTAAGTTTAAACTATAACGTTCAAGGTAAAAGCTTGGCTGTAGTTGGTTTGGGTAGAATTCCTGATGTTTACGACAAAGCATTCCATGATTTAGGAATGAGAATTGCGAAAGGTTTAGGAGAAGAAAAAAGACATAAAATCAGTTTTAGTGTAAACAATATGTTAAATCAAAAACGTCAACGAATTTATAGCTCATTTCGAGGAAATGATGAAATTTTCTCATCATTTACTGAAGGAAGATTTTTTGGGTTTAGCTATTCATACACATTGAAATAATATTAAAAAACAACTTTTCTTTAAAAGCTCCATGCAAAACGTGGAGCTTTTTTATTTTTAAAGCATACAGGTTGATTTAATCTTAACCAAAAAGATGTTCACGATAACTTTTCGCTAAACAAGAACTCACAATCAATTAACCTAATCCATACGTTAAAGGAACATTAAAAAATAACCTTTGGTTGTAATAAAATAGACTATGGAACAGTTAATTGCAAAAAACGATTTTCAACAATTTTTACAAAAGGAAAACAAAAACTTAGCCCCATTTTCTAATTTCTTAATGGGTTTTCTACAGCTCAATAAAGTAAATAAAATTTATTCCGAATCACTTGGTAAAAACAACGAGGGCTTTGTTGAAGCCATTCTTAAAAACCTTGGAATTAGCATACAAATTGCAGAGCAAGATTTAGAAAAAATTCCTTTAACTGGAAGTTTCATTACCATATCCAATCATCCTTTTGGTGGTATTGACGGGTTGATTTTACTACATATTTTATTAAAAAGAAGACCTGACTATAAGGTTATTGCTAATTTTTTATTGAAAAAAATAGAACCTATAAGCGAGTTCATTCTTCCTGTAAATCCGTTTGAAGAAAGAAACGAAAACAGTTTAAGCGGAATAAAAGCGGCTCTACAGACCTTGAAAAATGGAAATCCCATTGGTATTTTTCCTGCAGGAGAAGTTTCTTCCATTCAGCCAAAACAGGGTATTACCGACAAAAATTGGAGTTCAGGAGCAATTAAACTTATAAAAAAAGCACAAGTTCCGGTGTTGCCCATTTATTTCGAAGGAAACAACAGTTTAACCTTTCATTTACTTGGACTTATTAATCCTAAACTTAGAACAGCAAAATTGCCTTCAGAAGTTTTCAATAAAAAAAACAAAGTTATAACCGTTAGAATAGGTAATATTATTGGTGTTGAAGATCAAAACGCTTGCGAAAACACCTACGAACTTACCAACTATTTAAGAAGCCGGACTTATGCCTTAAAATACCTAAATACAGTTGATTTAACCAAATACTATTTTCCTAAACAAACCATTAAAAAAGAAATAATTGCCGACGAAAAAGCTGCTCATGTTTTATTAAAAGAGATTAATGGCTTAAACAAATCTGATTTGCTTTTTGAAAGCGAGACCTTTCAACTATTTTGTACAGATGCAAAAAGAATTCCTAATATATTACATGAAATTGCTCGATTGAGAGAAATCACCTTTCGTGAAGTTGGCGAAGGAACCAACAAAGCGTTAGATATTGACAAATACGATTATTACTACCACCATTTGTTTATGTGGGACAAAAGAGCCCAAAAACTAGTTGGAGCTTATCGTATAGGAAAGGGTGCTGAAATACTCTCAAAACATGGAAAAAAGGGCTTTTATGTAAACAGTTTGTTTAAATTAAAAAAAGAACTTGTTCCCACATTAAACCAAAGTATAGAGTTGGGTAGGTCGTTTATAATTAAAGAATACCAACGACAACCACAACCCTTATTTTTATTGTGGAAAGGCATCTTGTATTTTCTTATTAAAAACCCCAACTATCGATATTTAATTGGACCCGTAAGCATAAGCAATGATTTTACTTCTGTTTCTAAAAGTTTAATAATAGAGTTTATTAAACTCAATTATTTTGACAACAAAATAGCCAAACACATTAAGCCAAGAAAATCGTACAAGGTAAAAGTAAAGGAGTTTAACATCCAGGAGTTGGTCAATTTTACAAAACATGATATAAACAAGTTAGACAAAATGATTTGCGATTTAGAGCCCGACAAAGTGAGAATTCCTGTTTTGATAAAAAAATACATCAAACAAAACGCTAAAATTGTTGGTTTTAACGTTGACCCACGATTCAATAATGCACTAGATGGGTTGGTGTTTTTAGACCTGTTAGAAGTGCCTAAATTAACTATTCATCAATTGGCAAAAGAATTTAACGACGATACTATTATTGATTTATTTTACTCCAAAAGACGTCCAAAAGACATTGTTGAATATTAAGAAATTGCTAGTTGGTAACCAACACCCTTAACGGTATTGATTAATGATTCTCCTATTTTTTCTCGAATTTTTCGAACATGAACATCAATTATTCTTGGGTTGAAGTTGTCAAGGTTATCCCAAACCTGTTTATAAATTTCGTTTCGAGTATAGGTTTTGTCTGGGTTATTAACAAGCAAATACAACAATTCAAACTCTTTTTTGGGCAACTCAATTTTCTCTGAACCACGAAGTATAGTGTAGCTTTCTCTATCAATTACAATATCTTTAAAAGCAATTTTATTGTTTGATGAGCTGATTCTTGTTTGGTCGGTTCGCTTAATTAAAGCATTTATCTTCTTTATCAACAACCTGTTGCTTACTGGTTTAATAATATAATCATCAACACCCACCTTGTAGGCTTCTAATTGAATGTACTCTTCGGGTTGTGTGGAATAAATAATTACAAAAGCCTTTGTTTTTTTCTCCATTTTTAATTGATAACAAAGTTCGATGGCGTCTAAACCACCCAAATCCATTTCAATTAAAACAACTTGAGGCGAAAGGTTCTTTATTAATTCTATGTTAGCAACATTAGGTTCGGAAATAAAAACAGCCTCAAAATCTTCTTTTAAAAAAAGAGTTTTGAGTTCGTCAAAATCATGCTGGAAACGAGAAACGACAACTATTTTGGGCTGCATTTTTTTCTACTAATTAAAGTAGAAAGTTACTTTTGCAAGCCCCTAGTATTGGTTAACTAAAGGTTAAGGTTGTATTAAAAAGTTACTTTGTGGTATAGTCTTTCGATTCTATTTCAGTTCCTTTGTCGTCCCAACTTTTCCAAATACCAACTCGTTGTCCATTATCGTAATGCATTTCATAACGTTTTGTTCCGTTTTCATCCCAAATTATCCATGCACCGTGTTTTTCACCGTTTTTATAGTTGGCTTCAGCTAATTTCACTTGTGTGTCTTTTTCCGACCACTTTATCCAATTGCCCGATTTTTTGCCACCTACAAACTCTCCTTGCTCCATCAATCTACCTGAAACATAGAAAAATTCGGCTTTACCATTTTCTTTCCCTTCTTTAATTTCGTAGGAATATTGTTTGTTTCCGTTTTCAAAATAAGCAACCAAATTGCCCGAATATTTTTCGCCTGTGGTATTTACAAAAACCCCTTCTTTATTCATTACATCTTGAGAGAAAACAAGAGTTGGAACAATAAATCCTAAAACAATAATTAACTTTTTCATGGCTTTCTATTTTTAAACAACGGTTGTGTTTACGGTAAACGTAAAATAAAGTTATAAAAAAACCCCGCTATTGCGAGGTTTTTTCTGGTATTTGTAAAATTTATTATTTTGACTCAAGTTTAACTTCGATGTTTTGTGATTCTTCAACATTAATTTCAATCACTTTGTTTTCGTAAGCTACCAAGCTAAATTTTAATTGGTGCTTTCCTGGTGTTAAGTTGTTGATGATAAAATTACCATCAAAATCAGTGTAAACAGTGGTAGGTACATTGTCAACCATTACTTGCACGCCGGTTAGCGTTTCGTGGGTGTCAACTACCTTACCTTTGATGTTTACTAGTTTTGAGGCTTTCTCGTTATTGTTGTTTGCAAATAAACTTACAGATAATACTAAAGTTAAAATAAGTGCAATTTGTTTCATATTTTGTTGTTTTAATTCGAGGCAAAGTAACAACCAATCAACAACTTAAACGGAAACTAATTTTTATCTTATTGTTAAGGTTATGTTAAGAATAATAAAATTATTGAATACCAACAACTCCTTCAGAAACATTAATAATGTGGTCGCCAACCTTCTCTAAAGCATTAAACAACTCGCTGTAAGCTGTAGCACTTTTAAAGTCGTATTCGCCTTTTTCCACGTTTTTAAAGTGTTCTTTTCTTAACATGGTTCTAAGGTTGTTAATTGCCTCTTCCAATTCTTTAGCTTTTTCAATGTTAACATCATCGTAGTTGCTATTCAAGTTTTCACACATGTTTTTTAAAGCATCTTCAACAACCTCAAACATGTCTAGTATGTTTTTGCGTTGTTCTGGGGTAAACCAAACTTTGTTTTCGTGTTTTCTTTCAATGGTTTTCGACATTTGATAATAAATATCGCCAACACGCTCTAGGTTTACAATTATTCTTAACATGCCTCTTATTCTTAGCGAAAGCTCTTCACTCATTTCGCCTTGAGACACTTTGGTTAAGTAATTTGCAACTTCTGTTTCTATTTTATCGGTAATGTCTTCGTATTTTTTTATTCTAGCCAACTCCTTGCTTAATTTCTTAGAGTCTTGTTCAGTAATCAATTCCTTAACAAAGCCATTCATTTTTTTGGTCAAAGCACCAAATTTTGCAATCTCTTTTTGAGCTTCAAATATAGAAAGGTCTGGCGTTGTCATAATACCTGTACTGATGTGTTCTAAGTGGTACTCTTCATCAAATTCACCTTTAGATTTAACTGATTTTGTTGCTAATTTTACTAACCAGCCCAACACCCAAATCATAATAGAAACATTTAATAAGTTAAATGTAGTATGGAAAATGGCTAATCCCATTGGAGTTCCTTCAACATTTAAGCGAGGATCAACACTTCCCAAGATATCAACAGCAAACCAACTAATTAAATCTAAAAATGGGGTGAAAGAAATAACGAAAACCATCCAAGAAACTCCAATAATGTTAAATAACGAGTGAATACGAGCCGAACGTTTTGCATGAACATTTGCTGGAATAGAGGCTAATTCAGCAGTAATCGTTGTTCCTATGTTTTCTCCTAACACCATAGCGATGGCTGCTTCGTAAGGAATAATTCCAGAAAAACAAAGTGTTTGAGTTAGTGCCATGGTTGCCGACGAAGATTGAACAATAACAGTAAGTAGGGTTCCGACAAGAATAAACAAAACATTACTAAAGAAACCTGTGTCAGCATAGCCCCCTAAAAAGTGGAGCATTTCTGGATTACTTTTAATATCGGGAACTGCATTTTTTAATTCTGCTAAACCCCAAAACAACAAAGCAAATCCTAAAATAAACTCTCCTAAATATTTTATTTTAGAGTTTCTAAAGAAAAGCATTGGTACAGCAAAAGCTAAAAGAGGCAGCGAAAGTGCCGACATAGAAACTTTAAATCCTAATAATGCAACCAACCAAGATGTGATGGTGGTACCAATGTTTGCTCCCAACATTACCCCTGCAGATTCAGCTAAAGAAAGTAAGCCTGCATTAACAAAACTAACCGTCATTACAGTAGTTGCCGATGAAGATTGGATAATACAGGTAACTATAAAGCCTGTGAAAACCCCCATAAATTTGTTTTGAGTCATTAAACTCAACATTTTTCTTAATCCACTGCCAGCAGCTTTTTGGATTCCTTCGCTCATTATTTTCATTCCATAAATGAAAAATCCTAAAGCACCTACTAATGTTAATATTTCTACAAATCCAAATTTCATGTTGTTGTGTTTTTATTGTTATTAAAAATGTTGAGCAAAAGTACTTTGTATAAAATTAAAGGCGTTAAGTTAATGTTAATTTTTTAGAAATTAACTTGTGCTTGTAATCTCAACAAGCTTCCTTTTTGAAAATTATCTTGATTACTATAATCTTCGTATCTTCTTTGAGAAATGGTGTACATGGCAACAAACTCGAATTGTTTAACAGGTTGCCACTCTATACCAATTTCTACTTCGTTTACCTTGTAGCTTCTGGCATCAGTCTCGTGTTTTTTTCCACCAATGTAATAGTGTCCTCTAGCAAATGGAATAAAAATATGGTTTTTGTACTTTGCAATGTAACTCAAGGTAACGTAACCACCCTCTAAATTTCTAACCTCTATAGAATCGGTTTGCTTGTTAAATTCAGGCCCTTTACCTACGTTGTATTCTGCTTGTATTCCGAATGGATTTGGATAAAGCACAAAAGTGGCTGCTGCTCGTTGATCTATATAGGTATAATCGTTAATTCGTTTCACTTTTGAGTTTACCTGCGTGCTTGGGATGGTAAAATTTCCTGTATAAGCCTGAACCCCTGGTTCAATAATTTGTGAGCCTATACGAATAGGGTAAGTAAATCGAGCAACAATATGCTGTTGGTCATTTAAATCAGGTTTATTAGCGGTTTGACCATTGTAAGCACCAATACCAAACATTCCATAATTGCCCGAATGTTTAAGTCCATTGTCTGCAATTTCTTTAAATAAATTTTGAACTTTTTTTGGTGTCCAGTAAAAGAAAACGCCCAAATCACGCTCGTTGCTTACCGCACTATTTGTTCCATCATTTCTGTCGAGCGGCAAACGGTTTTGGCTCGACTGCATGTTTTCAAAACCAAAAGGCACTTTGCTTTGTCCTATTCTGAATCTGAACTCGTTTTCTTTGTCAACACCAACATCAAAATAGGCATCTCTAATTTGCGAAAAATGCAAACTAGTTGATGAGGCTGAGCTAGCAAAATCGGGTTGAATATAAAAATATACCTGTTTGCTTATTTGCCCATACCATATAATTCGAATTCGACGCATAAAAAATCCACCATCTTCTCCCCAGCTTTTGTCGCATTGTTCGCAGTCCAAATCGGAGTTAGTTTCTAATAAACGGTTGTAGCGAGCCTGTGCATAACCTCTAATTTTGAAAGTTTCGAACCATTGTTTTTTTTGCTCTGCTGGTTTTGGTACATTTAGCGTATCAGCTTTTTCTTGTGCAACAACCAGGCTAGAGAAAAGAACAGCTGTTAACAATAACTTAATTTTATTCATCATATTAATTTATCTTTAGTGATGTTGGTTAGTTGAAAAACGCCAAAAGCATTTAAAACAGGACAAAAGTAACATTGTCCACCAATCAGCTGATAAATTAATTATTAATTGTATGTTAATTTAATGTTAAGCGACTTGTTATAATCCATTAAAAATTCTGAAAAATGAGCCGATTATTTTTTGAAGACACCAAAAAAACAAATCTAAAGCTGTTTTAAACATATTTACTACATTTGCCTCAAACCCCTTTTTTAATTAAAATAAAAACCGATGTCAGACGAAATGAAACCTTGCCCACAGTGTAAATCTCCTTATGGATACGCTAGCGGAGTAGATGCTTATACTTGTCCGGAGTGTGGCAACGAATGGAAAATAGAAGAAGCCGAAGCAACAGAAAGTGATGAGCTGATTGTAAAAGACGCTAACGGAAACATTCTTACTAATGGAGATTCGGTTACCGTAATTAAAGATTTGCCTGTAAAAGGTATGCCAAAACCAATAAAAGCTGGAACAAAGGTTAAAAACATCAGGCTAACAGATGGAGATCACAACATCGATTGTAAAATTGATGGTTTTGGATCAATGGCTCTTAAATCTGAGTTTGTTCGAAAAGCTTAATTGCTTTTTAAACACAAGCAATTTTATTTACCCTATAAGTATGTCTTCCGCCTTCAAATTCGGTAGTAAAAAATACATCAACACATTTTTTTGCTTCTTCTATACTAATGTAACGAGCTGGTAAAACCAAAATATTAGCATTGTTGTGCAAACGGGCCAATTCTGCTATTTCGGACATCCAACACAATGCACTTCTAATGGCTTGGTGTTTATTAGCAGTCATGTTTATACCATTACCACTTCCGCAAATTAAAATACCAAAAGCATTTTCATTGTTTTCAACAAATGTTGCAACCGGGTGAGCATAATCTGGATAATCGGCTCGAGCATCAGTAGCAGGACCAAAATCTTTAACTGTTATTCCTTTTGTTACTAAATATGCTTTTATCGTTTCTTTTAATTCGAAACCCGCATGGTCGCTACCTATTGCAATTTGTTGTACATTCATAAACTAAACTTTTTTGTAATTAACAGCTTTGTTAATACTATTTAATACTTTAATTAATTGGTTGATTTTAAACACTGTAAAATTAACTAAACTCGTGTTGATAAATAAAGTTTATGCTGGTAAAAATTTATTTTTTAAAGTGTGTCATTCCAAAAAAAATTAGAATTGATTTTTGAAAATTATCATCCAAATTTTTTACTCCTTTTTTTAATAAAATTTACTAACACCTAAAGTGAGGTTTTCAACCAAAACATTTAGTTAACTTTTATTAAAACTTAACTTTACCAACAGTTGTTAATTAGTTAACTTAAAATCTAAAAATCAATACAATAAAAACTTAAAGGTTGTTAGTTATTTCTTATAAATAAGTTCTTTTTAAACAATCAACAAAACTATTTGCTAATTTTAAACAGTTTTAACAGTATAAACATAGTAATAGATTAAATTAATTTAAATTAAAAAGTATATAATATTATATGTTTCGAATACTCCTTCTAGTTTTTATTTTCTTGCCTTTTTATCTAATTTCACAAACTAGAATTGCTGATGGAGTTAAAAAGTTTTATTATGAAAGTGGAGAGGTATCGAGTGAAGGTTTAATTAAAAACGGAAAGCCAGAAGGTTATTGGTTTAATTATTACGAAAACGGTTTAATAAAGTCGGAAGGAAATCGTAAAAATCATTTACTGGACAGTACCTGGATTTTTTACAACGAAAAAGGTAATTTTTTAACCAAAATAAATTACAAAGAAGGTTTAAAAGAAGGCTTAAAAATTCAATACAGCGACAGTTGCCACATTATTTTAGAAGAAAATTTTGAAAAAGACATTAAACAAGGGTTAACCATTTATTACTACGACACCATTGGTAAATTAAAATGGAAAGAACAGCCTTTTGTTGATGGAATGGAGGAAGGAACAGGTTATGAATATGCCGAAGATGGAAGAATAATTACACTTTTTAATTACAAAAAAGGAACGTTTATAGGTAAAGAATCTATCAACAGAAAAGATAAACAAAACTTAAAACAAGGGTTGTGGAAATCGTTTCATGTAAATGGAAAAACAAAAGTTGAATCTACCTATAAAAACGATTTACTTAACGGTTATTATAAAGAATACGATACCAAAGGTAAATTGCTAAATGCTATACTTTATATCAACGGAGTAGCTCAAACTTTTGCCGATGAACTTTCGGCTGTTGATTTAAAAAAACAATACCATGCCAACGGAAAACTAAAAAAAGAAGCCATTTTTGATGCCAATGGTAAAGAACATGGTATAACCAAATTTTATGATGAAAATGGAGTTTTAAGAGGTTCCGAACATTATTTTCATGGTATTTTATTGGCTAAAGGATTAATAGATGAAATGGAACGAAGACAAGGGCCTTGGGAAGAATATTATTTTGATGGTCAGTTAAAATCGAAAGGAAAATACCTTGATGGTAAAAAAATAGACGAATGGGAATACTTTTTTAACAACGGAAAATTAGAACAAAAAGGAAAATATTTGGCTGAAGAAAAATTTACTGGTTTGTGGCAATGGTATTATCCAAACGGACAATTGTTGCGACAAGAAAACTTTAGAAAAGGATTGGAAGATGGGATGATGGAAGAATACGATGAAAATGGTGTATTGATTACCAAAGGCGAATTTATTGATGGATTAAAAGAAGGCGAATGGTTTTATGAATTGGGCGATCATAAAGAATTGGGTAATTACAGAAGTGATGAAAGAGATGGTTTATGGAAATTTTATTACCCAACCGATAAATTAAATTTTGAGGGTAAATTTGTGGAAGGAATTGCCGACGGAAAACACCTTTTTTATTACGAAAATGGCAAATTAAAAAAAGAAGAATATTACCTGATGGGAATAAAAACTGGAAGTTGGAGAAGTTATAATGAATTAGGTGAATTGATCGTTACCATTAACTTTAAAAATGGTGAAGAATATAAATTAGACGGTACAAAACTTAAATAATCGGTATTGGATTATTCAAAAAAAACAAAAGAAGAGTTAATTAAGGAGATAGAAATCCTTAAATTAAAAGAGCAAAATGTGGAATTGATATTAAACGATATCAATGAAATGTTTTACAAAATTTCTTTTGACAAAGACAACAAACGAACCATAGAATATTTAAGCCCAAAAATTGAAAAAGTATTTGGACTTACTAATAAACAATACGTCGAAAATCAAGACAAGCTTTTTGAGTATTTTCATCCAAGCGAATTGGAATACCTCAAGAAAGAAATAGCCAAACAAAAAACCTTAAAAACCCCCCTTACCTTATCATACCGTTTTTACAACAAACAACAACAAAAGTATGTTTGGCTAGAAGAAACACTCGTTAATATTTATTCCAACAAAGGAGAACGCATAGGATTATTTGGTTCGGTAAAAGATATTACAGAAAAGAAAGAAACAGAAAACCAACTTTCGTTTATTTTAGAAAACATTAATGAGTGCATATATAATGTAAAATTTACGGAAAAAGAAAAAAAACTAACCTACATCAGCCCACAAATAGAACAGCTTTTAGGCCTTACTATAAAAGAATTTAACGAAGAAGGAGATTCAGGAAAAATAGTAAAACGTATTCATCCAGATGATGTAAAAAAAATTGATGAAAGTGTTAAGAAAGGACTTTATAAAGATAAATCAAAGCTTATCAATAATTCGTTTAGATTTAAACCCAAAGGAAAAAAAGAATACATTTGGGTTGACGAAACCATTCATGTTAAATACGATGAAAAAGGAAAAATAACAGAAACTACAACTGTTATAAGAGACATTACCCAGAAAAAAATAATAGAAAAACACCTTAAACAAAATGAGGAACGATACCGTCAATTGTTTACCAAAAACATGGCGGGTGTTTTTATTACCGAAAACAATGTAGTGGTGGAATGCAATAATGCTTTTGCAAAAATATATGGTTATAAAACCAGAATGGATTTGATGGGAAGAAAAGCAAAGGATTTATATTTTTCTGAATCTGATAGAGAAAAATATATAACTGATTTGAAAAGAAAAGGGTTTTTAACCAATTATCGGATTAGAAATAAAGATAAAGAAGGAAAAGAAAAGTGGATTTTAACCAATGTTACACTACTTGAAATTCCTCAAGAAAATAAGGAGTCTATTACTAGAATAGAAGGCACTCTTATTGATATTACAGACCAGGTAACGAATGAAAAACATTTGGCAGAGAGCGAAGAAAAGTATAAAAACTTGATAGAAAACTCGCCTTATGGTGTAATTATTCACGAAAACGGAAAATTACTTTTTGCCAACCAAAAAGCTTCAGAAATTATTGGTTACAATCCAAAAAAGCACAAAATTAAGGTAAACGATATTTTAGAATTTCTTTTGCCAGAATACAAGGAGGAAGGATTAAAAAGAAGAGCAAAACTTGCTAAAGGAGAGGAGGTGCCGTTTGTTGATGTTAGAATAAAATCTCCGTTCACAGGAAAAGAAATAGACTTACAAACACGGGCTTTGCCAATTGTATATCAAAAGAAAAAGGCCACACAAATTGTTTTTCAAGATGTTTCTGCTCAAAAAGAATTGGCAAAAGAGCGTTTAAAAAACCAAATAGCAGAAGAATCGAACAAAATTTTACAAAGAGAAATACAAGAAAGAATAAAGATAGAGCAAGAGTTGTTGAATAACCAAAACTACACCAACAACATTATTTCCAGCTCGTTAGATGTAATCTGTTCGTCGGATGAAAATGGAAAAATAAAAGAGTTTAATAAAGCAGCAGAAAACACGTTTGGCTACACCAAAGGGGAAATGGAAAATATTGATATTTCTGTTTTGTATGCAGATAAAGATAGTTTTGATAGAGTAAAAGACGGTCTACAAAAAACAGGTTTTTTTACCGGTGAGGTTTTAAACAAAAGAAAAAACGACGAGGTATTTACCTCTTTTTTATCAGCGTCAGTTTTATATAATAAAGAAGGAAAAACGATTGGAACGATTGGAGTTTCGAGAGATATTACCAACTTTAAATTGGCAGAACAAGAATTAATTGAAAGCGAAGAACGATATAGGGACTTGTTTGAAAATGCCTCAGATTTAATTCAAAGCGTTAGTGTAAATGGCAGTATTTCTTATGTAAATAATGCATGGAGAAATACGTTGGGCTATACTGAAAAAGATATTCAGGGCAAATCTATTTTTGACTTTTTACATCCTGATGGAAAACAACATTGTTTGGCATTTTTTAATGAATTAATAAAAAGCAATTCGAATAAAACACATAAAACAGCAATAGATTTAATACATAAAAACGGAGCTAAAATAACCGTTGAAGGTTCTGTTGGTGGAAAATTAGACGCAAGTGGAAAAATGGTTTCTACCAGAGGAATTTTTAGAAACATTACAGAAGAAAATTGGATAAAAACTCGACAAGAAGTTTACAACAATGTTTCTAAAATTATATCTGAAAAAACCAATGCTGAAGAAATTTATGAAGCAATTCGGGTTGAACTTAGCAACGTAATGAACACAGAAATATTTGCAATATCATACGCCATAAACGAACACACTATAGCCTTTCCCTATTATTACGATGTTTCTAGAGGAGGGAAATTAACAACCACTCCAAGGGCTCACAGAAAAGGAATTAATGAATATTTTTTAAAACAGAAAAAAGGCAAGATTTTAAGAAGAAAAGAGCTAAATCAACTTATTTCTGAGAATAAATATGAATTAATAGGTCCTCCTTGCATGGTTTTTATTGGTGTTCCGTTAAAAGTTAAAAACAAAGTGGTTGGAGTTTTATCCGTTCAATCTTATCATAACGAACTTGAATACGATGAAAAATCACTCGAGATTTTAGAGTTTGTTTCAGGTGCAATAGGGCTAACTGTTCAGAAAAAATACGACGAACAATTGTTGTTTGAACAAACATCAAAACTGACAAGTATTATCGAAAACAGTTCGCATTTGTTCTGGACTTACGACAAAAATCTTGGGTTAACATCTTTTAATCAAAACTATTCCGATGCAGTTTTTGATTTGTATGGTTTTAGACCAAAAATAGAGCCTCACACCATGAGCAGGGTTGACAAAAAGGATCTTCAACCGTTTTGGGATAAAAAATATGAAGAAGCTTTTGGGGGTAAAAAAGTGGAATTTATTACTGAACGC
>CAYNMR010000015.1:0-79703 GCA_964398455.1 uncultured Vicingus sp.
ATGTGTATAAAATTAGAGCTAAAGATATCTTTGATGAATGGCATGATTACATCGGAAAAGTTACTGTTGTTAAATAACAAAATGTGACAGTAAGGGGATTCTTGAAACAGATATCACTTTACTTAGAACAGAAAAGGGTTTGGGGAATATAGATGCAGTTTTAGGTAGATTATTCATTAGTTACTTGTGTCAAAAATTCATCCATAAAATTAACAAGGCTAATAATTTTAAGACTATTAATTTCAGTCCCAAAATCAGTGTTTATACCATGAAGAATTTCATGTCTATTTAATCTAATCGGGTAATTATCAATATATTTTTCAGAAGCATTAATTGATGTAAACTCTTTTAGAGGTGTTATCAAAAGTTCAGTAATTCCATATTTCGTCAAATTAAACCTATCTATACCTAAATCTTTATCTTTTGTGAAATATTTCATCCCAGTTTTATCATTAAAAATCCCATCTATTTGAGTCAAGAGTAATGTTATAGAAGATATATAATCAAAATTTCTATGATGATTAAAACTAGCTTTAAAAATATTTTTTCTATTAGGATAATTCTTAATCAGACGCTGCTCAATAATATCAAGTTTCTGAGGTTTAAAATATGAAAAAAACCATCTATCAACAACATCAATTCTTCCTTCGCTAATTTTTTGAGTTAATTTAATTGAGGATGCTGGAAGAAAATCAAAATCAACATACCAACCATACTTAGATAATTCATAATTTGCTTGTGGCAATTTTTTTTGAACATCTATCATTTTACTTGCAACGTCTACCAAAACATCTCCATGGGCATCAAAAAAATCAAGAACTGCCTCGCCAAAAGTTTTAATAAAAGAACTTTTAGCAGCCTCAGAATTTTCGAAATTTTTTATTGAATTAAGATTTCCCATTAGTATTTCTCTACCAAATTTAAATAAAAAAGTCCCGCAAATTGCGAGACTTTTTTATTACTGTATAAGTTATTTATTAGTTTACAGCAGATTGGAATTCTGCATCTTCTCTAAATTTGATAAACTCAGCATCATTTTTAGCTTTTGCTTTTAAACTAGCATCTTTACCAGTTGCTGTTTTTAAGTTATCAACCAATGCATTTTTGTCGTTAGCACGAGCACCAGCAATAGCTTTTAAGTAGTATGATAATGCCTCGTCTTTATCAGTTGAACCATCAATGATAGAACCGATTGAATTGTTTCCGCTTAATAAGTTTGCTAGAGCAGCATTAAATGAGTTAACACCTGAATAGCTAGATTTAGCAGAAGCATAATCACCTTTCATAATGTAGATGATACCCATGTTTTCGTTAACTTCAGAACCAGCACCTGATGCTTGTTTGTAAAGTTCCATAGCAGCATCAACATTACCGTTTAATCTTTCGCATACACCTAAGTTATTTTTAACGATAGTGTTGTTTGCAGATAAACCATCAGCTTTTTCGAATTGAGCTTTTGCATCAGCAATTTTGTTTTGAGAAACATATAAGTAACCTAAGTTGTTTGCTCCTCTCCAATCTTGTGGAAATTTGTTAGCAAAACTTTTGTAAATCATTTCTTTTTTAGCGTCATCAGTGTACAAAGTTGAAGCATACATCATTTGCTCAGCATCTAAAGAATCAATTTTAGAATCAACTAAAGTTTTCAATTCGTCATCAGTTAAATTGTGGTGTTTCATTACTACGTTAACTTCAGATCTTCTTAATTCTGGCAATACTTTTTTAGCAACTTCAGTATAAGTAGCAGCTAAGTTTTTAATTTCTTCTTCTCTTTTTGTCAAATCAGAATAAGATTCTAATACTCTAATGATTAATTCTTTGTCTTTAATATCAGAAGCTGTCATTAAATTTTTAAAACCATCCCAGTCTTCACCTTTACCTGTTAATTTAGAAGAACCTTCAGCGATAGTTAATTTAGCTTTTTTAAATTCACCAGCCATTGCTTTATCAGCAGAAGCAGCTCTTTCGTTAGCTAAGTTATCGTTTTTAGAAATCTCACCTTCTGGAGAAGCGTAAGCATCTACAACAACACCATTAACTTCCATTTTAGGATTTTTAGACCATGCTTTTAAGTTAGCAACTAATGCTTTAACATCAGCATCAGACATTTCAGAACCTCTTACTGTAGCATTATTAACTAAGTAGTTAACAACAACTTTATTATCAACTAAGCTAAATTTTTGGAAATTATCTTTTGCAGCAATTGCTTTTTCAGCAGACATAACCAATTTAGGAGTGATGATTGTTCCATCAGCCACTTTACGTGGGTCTAGAGCTTTAGTTTTAGTTTTGTATTTACCATCAACTCTTAACTCAACAGTTGCTACATCCATACCATCTTTGTAAGGAATTTTAGCAGTATGGTTAAAAGTACCACCTTTTTCGTAGTTAATTACTGTTCCTTCTTCCTCAGAAACTTCACCTTTTAATTTTAGTGGAGCAAAAGCTTCTTCGCCAGCACCATATTTAATTACTGGAGTAATTACAGCAGACACTTTTTTATTAAAGTATTTTGTAGGGAAACTTCCGTCTAATACAATAGATATTGAATCTGCGTGCATTTCAACTGGATTTGGAGTTAATGTAAAATTAACTTCATTTTGTCTTTTCACCATTTTCGATAATGGATTACAAGCAATAAATGCAGTAGAAGTAACAACTGCTAGGGCTAATAATTTTGCGTTTTGGTTTTTCATTTTTATAGAATTTTTCTTTAAAATCTAGTTTAGTTTTTCGGTTGCAATGATAATCATTACTTTTTACATAAAAAAATTTTTGGGTAATATATTGCTGTTCACATTAAACTTTCTGAACATCAAGCACATCTGTACATTTTTTTAACAGTTCTTCGGTAGTTGTGTTAAATTTTGGGTGAAGAAATTTGGGAGCAACTTCGTTTAGTGGTATTAACACAAACTTTCGTTCATGCAAGTAAGGGTGAGGAACCTTTAAATTCGATTTTTCGATGACCAATTGATTGTAAAAAAGTAGGTCGATATCAATTGTTCTCTCTGCCCATTTTTCAGCTGTTCTAATTCGCCCAAGTTTTTGTTCAATGGAAAGTACTTTTTCGAGACATTGTTCAACTTCAAGAACGGTTTCCAAAACCAATACCATGTTTAAAAAATCAGGTTGGTTGGAGTTTCCCCATGCAGCAGTTTTATAATTTGACGACTTCTTAGTTATTAATCCTATTTCGTCATTCAGATATTTTTGTGCTAAATGAAGTGTTTCTGTAACATTACCTTTATTACCACCCAAACCTAATATTAACGTATTCATTCTTCTTCTTTTATATCTCTACTTTATAATCTTTTAAACTCATGCAGCCACTCATCATTACTCATTAACCATTGGTGTATTTATAGTTAATGAAACCTTTTTGTTAAACTACCTTTGTAAAAGTAAATACTTTAACCTTATTTTATTATTATGAAACAATTTTTTAAATTCATGTTCGCCAGTATGTTGGCAATGTTAGTAACCTTCTTTATTACTATGTTAATTTTTATTGCAGTAATAGGAACGTTAATTTCTTCAGCAACTTCTTCTTCAGAAAAAGTAGTTGATGTAAAAGACAACTCGGTTCTTCACTTAAAGTTTGATTATCCTATTTCAGATAGAACTTCAAACAATCCTTTTGAAAATATTGATTTTTCAACATTTGAAGCTCATGAAAACATGGGATTAGATTTGATATTGAAAAATATTGAAAAAGCAAAAAATGACGATAAAATAAAAGGCATTTACCTTGATTTAACTTCCATGAATACAGGAATGGCTTCAATCGAAGAAATTAGAAATGCGTTAAAAGATTTTAAAAAATCAGGGAAATGGATTGTAAGTTATTCTGAAGTATATACTCAAAGCACTTATTATTTAGCTTCTTTATCTGATAAAATATACTTAAACCCAGCTGGATTAGTTGAAATGCGAGGTTTAGCAACTCAATTGATGTTTTTCAAAAATGCCTTAGAAAAATTAGAGGTGGAAATGCAAATTATCCGTCACGGTAAATTTAAAAGTGCTGTTGAACCTTTCATGTTGGAGAAAATGAGCGATTCAAACCGTGAGCAAATGGAACTGATTTTAAATACTGCTTGGGGAAG
This sequence comes from uncultured Vicingus sp., assembly GCA_964398455.1. GTDB lineage: Bacteria > Bacteroidota > Bacteroidia > Flavobacteriales_E > Vicingaceae > Vicingus. Next base: position 4,110 of record CAYNMR010000015.1, read on the forward strand.
TATGTTAAAAGATTTATCTGAAAGCAGAAAAATAAGTATTGACGAATTAAATGCTATTGCTGACGACATTAAAATACAAACCGCAAAAGACGCCTTGAAATATAAATTTGTAGATAAATTAACCTTTAAAGATGAGTTTTTAGATGAATTAAAAAAACGAGTTGGTGCTGATTCTTATGATGATATCAACTACATTTCATTAAGCAAATACAATCACTCAACACCTGCCAAAGATGATAAAATAAACAAAAACCAAATTGCTGTCATTTATGCTAGTGGCGATATTATTAGTGGAAAAAGCAAAGATGGTAGCATGGGTTCAGAAACTATTTCTGAGGCGATTAGAGAAGCAAGATTAGATGAAAATGTTAAAGCTATTGTTTTACGTGTTAATTCTCCTGGAGGAAGTGCGTTGGCATCGGATGTAATGTGGAGAGAAGTAGTGTTAGCTAAAAAGGCAAAACCAGTAGTTGTTTCTATGGGTGATGTAGCTGCATCGGGTGGTTATTATATTGCTTGTGCTGCAAATAAAATTGTAGCTAACGAAAAAACAATTACAGGTTCTATCGGCGTTTTTGGAGTAATTCCAAATGCACAAGGAATGTTCAACAACAAATTAGGGATTACCTTTGATGTGGCAAAAACTAACAAACATGGTGACATTATGACCATGTTTAGACCTCTTACGGCTGAAGAAAAAGACATCATTCAAATTGGTGTAGAAAACATTTATGATGATTTTATTACCAAAGTTGGTGAAGGAAGAGGAATGAGCAAAGAACAAGTAGATAGCATTGGACAAGGTAGAGTTTGGACTGGTTTAGATGCTAAAAAAATTGGTTTAGTGGATGAAATTGGTGGAATTGATGACGCTATTGCAATTGCAAAAGATTTGGCAAAATTAGATGATTATAGCTTAGTTGATTATCCAAAATTAAAAGACCCATTTGAACAATTTATGTTAAGCCTTACTGAAGGTGCTGAAACAAAAATTATGAAAACATATTTAGGCGAAAACTATAAATATTACCAAAAAATACAAACCATGACAACTCAATCGGGTTACATGACTCGTATGCCTTACGAAATCGATTTTCACTAGTTAATTAAATTATGTTTGTTTAAAAAAGGAGTAGGATTTTTCTTGCTCCTTTTTTTTTGCTGTAAGAATAATGTAATTTAGCATCATGCAATTGTTTTATACACCTGATATTAATTTAACGACTTCAACCTTTATACTTGACGAAGCAGAATCAAAACATGCTGTTAAGGTTTTGAGATTAGCTACGGGTGATAAAATAAGCTTAGTGGACGGAAAAGGAACCTTTTTTGAAGCAGAAATTACACAAGCTCATGCTAAAAAATGTGAACTCCGAATACTGTCCTATACAAAAGAAGCGAATAGTAAATCAACCATACACATTGCTATAGCCCCAACAAAAAACAACGACCGCTTGGAATGGTTTGTAGAAAAATCTACCGAAATTGGAATTGCCGAGATAACGCCTCTAATTTGCCAACGCTCGGAAAGAAAAATGCTGAAAACCGACCGATTAGAAAAAACAGCCATAGCAGCTATGAAACAATCGATAAAAGCTACTTTACCTCAAATCAACGAACCTGTAACTTTTAAAGATTTTTTTAAAACGACACCAAAACAACCCAACTTATTTATAGCTCATTGTTTAGATAACCAAGAAAAACACTTGAGCCAGTTGTGTACTAAAAATAAACCATCCATCGTTTTAATTGGACCCGAAGGTGATTTTACCAAAGAAGAAATTGATTTGGCTATAAAAAATCAGTTCAAGCCCATATCTTTAGGAAAAAGTAGATTAAGAACCGAAACTGCTGGAATTGTTGCCTGTCATACCATAAATTTGCTAAATGAATAAATTCATTAAAAATATAGTTTTTGTTATTGTGTTGATCTTCACCTTTCAAGTTTCAGCACAAAAATCGAGTTACCAAATAGCCCTGGTTAAATATAACGGTGGCGGAGATTGGTATGCCAATTTGGAAACTTCTTTACCGAACTTAATAAAATTTTGTAATCAAAATTTAAAAACCAATATCAACCCCGAACAAGCCATTGTTGAAGTAGGAAGCCCAGAAATATTTAACTACCCCTATTCACACCTTACTGGTCATGGAAATGTTATTTTAACTAGTGAGGAAGCTCAAAACCTTAGAAACTACCTAATTGCTGGTGGTTTTCTACACATTTCTGATAACTACGGATTAGATAAATTTATTCGGCCACAAATGAAATTGGTTTTCCCCGAACTAGATTTTGTTTTATTGCCTAGCTCCCATCCTATTTACCATCAGAAATACAATTTTAACGGGTTACCAAAAATTCACGAACACGACAATAAACCTGCTCAGGGTTTTGGGTTAATTTACGAAGGTCGTTTGGTTTGTTTTTACGATTTTGAGTGTGATTTAGGCGATGGCTGGGAAGATGCCGAAGTACATAACAACACCGAAGAAAATAGAAGAAAAGCTTTACAGATGGGTGCAAATATTTTGCAATACGCTTTTAGTGAGTAGATTCATTAACTTTTCTAAAAATGAATCCAACAACTAATTTTATCCAATCAAATCTCGATAAACCGCTTTCAGAAATTGCTTTATTGCTAAGCAAACACCCTGAATTGAACAAGCATTTTATCCTTAATCAAATCAACGGTTTACAAAAAGCAAAATTAAAACTACCATCTTTTTATCAAAACAAAGCTATTGTTTATCCTATTGGATTGTCGATGGAACAATGTTCGTCGGAGCAAACCGCATTATTTAAAAGCCAATTGATGAGTGGAAAAACTGCAGTAGATTTAACTGGTGGTTTTGGTGTGGATGCTTATTTTTTCTCCAAACAATTTGATAAGGTAAGTTATGTAGAACAAAACCAAGAGTTGTTTGAAGTTGTGCAACACAATTTTAAAGTGTTAAATGCTCCTATCCATTGTTATCAAACCAGCTGCGAAGATTTTTTAGACAAAAACACACAACTCTTCGATTTGGCATACATCGACCCAAGCAGGAGAGATGAAAGCAAACGGGTGTTCAAATTAGCTGAATGCACCCCAAATGTTATTGAACTATTGCCTCAACTTCTTAAAACAGCCAAACAAATCATTATTAAAACATCGCCCTTGTTAGACATTAAACAAACCCTTAATGATTTACAATTGGTAAGCAAAGTTTGGGTAATTGCTGTAAATAATGATTGTAAAGAAGTGTTGTATTTGGTGGAGAATTCAAAAAATGGAAATCCTGAAATTGTTGCAGTTAACCTTTCCAAAAACACCTCAACATTTTCGTTCAACTACGAAAATGAAACGAATACTGCTGTCGATTTTTCAACACCGCTATCCTATCTATATGAGCCCAATGCATCAGTATTAAAAGCTGGTGGCTTTAAAAGCATTTCAGCACAATTTAAACTATTTAAACTTGCTACCAATACACATTTATACACTTCCAACAACTTAATCCATAATTTTCCAGGCAGAGCTTTTAAAATAACTCATGTACTAGAATACAACGAAAAAATAGTTAAAGCTTTAGGATTAAAAAAAGCGAACATCTCCACCCGAAATTTTCCTGATGGTATAGAACAAATAAAGAAAAGATTAAAAATTACCGACGGTGGAAACGATTACATTTTCGCTACAAGAGATTCGAACGACAGACCTGTTTTGATTATTTGCGAAAAGGTTGAATTAAAGTAAACTTTCAATAATTTTTTCGATAGAGTACCCATCAGCTTCTGCTTTGTAGTTACGTACAATACGGTGACGTAAAATCGGCTCAGCAACAGCTTTTACATCTTCAATGTCTGGCGAATATTTACCGTTGATAGCTGCATGACATTTTGCTCCAATAATTAAATATTGAGAAGCTCTTGGTCCTGCACCCCAGCTTAAATAATCGTTTACCATGGTATTGGAGAACTCACTTCCTGCACGTGTACTAGATGCTAGTTTTACAGCATATTCAATTACGTTGTCAGTAACCGGAATTTTACGAATCAGGTTTTGGAAAAATACAATCTCCTCCGCATTCATAATTTTATTTAACTGAACCGAAGAATCGGTTGTAGTACTTTTAACTATTGCTAATTCTTCTTGGTATTTTGGATAGTCAACCCAAATATTAAACATGAATCGGTCTAATTGTGCTTCTGGCAAAGGATAAGTTCCTTCTTGCTCAATAGGATTTTGGGTTGCTAAAACAAAAAATGGATTATCTAATTTGTATTGATGTCCGGCAGCAGTAACTGTTTTCTCTTGCATAGCTTCTAACAATGCCGATTGTGTTTTTGGTGGTGTTCGGTTAATCTCATCTGCCAAAATAATATTGGCAAACAATGGTCCTTTAATAAATTTGAAGTTTTTGTTTTCATCTAAAATTTCAGAACCAATAATATCGGAAGGCATTAAATCAGGAGTAAATTGAATACGGTTAAACTTCAACCCTAACGAATCAGAAATAGTATTAATTAACAGCGTTTTTGCCAAACCTGGTACGCCAACCAATAAACAGTGTCCGCGACTAAAAACAGTAATCAGCACCTTTTTTATTACCTCATCTTGCCCTACAATAACTTTAGAGATTTCTTTTGTTAATTGATTGTATTTAACAACAAAAGCATCTAAAGCTTCTACATCTGATTTATATTGATTTTCAGTCATTTTATTTGCTTGAAATTAGTTGTTTAAAATTACAAAAGTTTTACTTAATCCAGTTGTTTTCAAATGCACAACCTTTATACTCATCATCTATCTTCACATAAGTAGAACCTAGTTTAATTCCAATCCATTTGTTAGTGGCTTCATTGTTTTTATTTGCCATGGCTGCTTCTTGCACTTTTGCATAATCTGTTTCAAACGATGCTTTGTGTGGTTCTGTTTTGCTTATCAATTTAATAATTCGATAGCCTTTTTTACCATCAAACGATTCAGCTGGTACTGGTTTTGAAATCTCTCCAGCTTTCATTTTTTCTACTACATAATAAATTTGAGGATCAACTTGGTCAATTTCAAAAACCGATGTTCCTGTTTGTGGATTTACCATTAAACCTTCACTCTTTTTCGTTTTATCATCGGTTGAGTATTTTAATGCCAACTGACCAAAAGTTAAGGTATCTGTAAAAATCAGGTTATAAACACTATCTGCTTTTTGTTTGGCTAACAATATTTGTTCTTCATCATCTTTTATTTTAACCAAAATATGACGTGAATTTACTTTCTGCCCTCTACGTTCAATCATTTGAATGATGTGAAATCCAAATTGAGTTTCTATAATCTCGGTAACTGTTTTATTGTTTTTTAATTTGAATAATGCCGCAGAAAATTCAGGAACCAAATCTGCTCTACCTAAGAAACCTAATTCCCCACCTTTTTTTGCAGAACCTTCATCTTCAGAATATAAAATAGCTAGCGTAGAAAACTGTTCGCCTTTTAAAATTCGTTCTCTAATACCAGTTAAACGCTCTCTTGCTTCAGCTCTCACTCTATCACTTTGACTAGCATTAATTAATATTTGAGCCACCTCTATTTCTGAATTTATCATCGGAATACTATCTTCTGGTAGTGCATCAAAAAAAGCTTTTACTTCTTTTGGAGTTACTTTAACTCCCGAAGTAATGTTTTGCTGCATCATTTGTCCTATCAACTGTTCGCGAACAATATCTCTTAATTCGTCTTTAATTTCTTGAATCGATTTTTTGTAAAACTGTTCTAATTTTTTTTCAGAACCAATTTGAGATATAAAGTAATTTAATCGTCTGGTCATTTCTCCTTCTACCTGTGCATCAGTAACACTCACGCTATCTATTTCAGCATGATGCAACATTAATTTCTGAAACAATAATTCTTCTATTATCTGACATTTACTTTCGTTATCAATAATTATTCCTTGCGATTTCAACGAAACTATCTGATTTTCTAATTCGGACTTCATTAATATTTTATCGCCTACAACAGCAATAATACCATCAATGGTTTTACCCTCTTGTGCACTTAAAGCAAAAGAAAAGATGGTGAAAGTAAATAGGAAAACTATTTTAATTGCTTTTGTTTTGTATGCCATAAATTTCAAAATCATTATTAATTGAAGCCTGTTCGTATAAATCGTTTTTTAATTGACTTAATAGCTTTATTTTACGTTTGTTAATAATCATGTTTTTAATGTTCTCCCTCTCGAAACTTAGAGGTGAAACATCTTTCTGTAATTTATAATCCAAGAAGTAAATAAAATACATAGAAAGTGAATCTTCTTGAATGGTGCTTTTATTATTTCTTAAAAAATCACTGTTTAGTGTGGTGTTTGATATTTCTTTTTTTATTTCGTCAAAGAGCACCCATTCTTCTTCATCTAAATGAAATTTTTCGGCATATTGATGAGCAAGTTCCTTTAATTTTTCTAATTCCTCTGGTTTATTTGATTTATAGTACTTCGTTATTTTTTTAATATTAGGTGCATTCTTGTTTACTTTAAGAAAACGTACTTTAACAATATCATTTTTTAGAATAAAAATATTGTTATTTTCTTGATAAAAACTGGCGATTTCATCAATAGAAACATTGGTGTCTAATATTTCATTAATCAACTGATTTTCGTAAGAATATATGGTTAGTGTTTTACGGTATTCATCCAATTGTTTTTCAAAATCGCGATGCTCTTCTTTTAAGTTTAATTCTGCTTTATCTAAAACTAACTGCTCTTTAATCCATTTCTGAATGTAATTATTTGCAATTAATAAACTATCTTCAGGTGTTGCATCTTTAGGAATAATTTCAGCTAATTCTGACGACAATAAATAGGTATCGTTTACTCTCGCAATAGCACTATCATCAACCTCTTCTTTATTAAAAAAATCACACGAAGTAGTTACTAAAAGCAGCAACCCTAAAAAAATATGTTGAGTTGAATTTAGCACAGATTATTTTACCATCTTAAGTACTTCGTTATTAACCTCTACTTTGTATTTTGCTTTTAATTCTGCAACCCATTCTTTCTCTAAATGGTTTTGATAGTCAGATGTTACTAAACCTTTCACTTCATTTAACTTTTTAGGTTCAGCTTCTAATACATTTTTAATTACAACAATATCTACTCCTTTAGCTGTTTTTACTTTATGTCTTTTTTCTTTCACCCATTCCGTAGCATCTACCGAAGTATTTTCTCCTTTCTCGAATTTCCCTTCCTCGATGTTTAACGACAACTGACTTTCGGTATTAATTAGTTTCAATACCTCTTCATTAGTTAAAGGTGTTTTTGTTTTTTTAGCTAAAATCTTCTCTAATTTTATAGCTACTGCATCGTCGATACATTTATAAACGGTAGCTTCTGCTCGTTTATTCCACATATAGTTTTTTTGATTTGCTGCAAAAAAGTTTGCTAACCCAGCAGAATCAGAAATTGCTTTCGACCATACTTTTTGGTCGGTTAGGTTAAACAACAAAATACCATCTCTATACTCTTGGTAAAGCAGCTTGTATTCCATGTTAGTTTTTGGCAATCTATCTTCTTTAAACTTCAACGCTTTTTCTTCTAACACAGCAGCATAAAGTCTGTTTATTTCTGCAACTAAGTTAAATTCTACATTTGGTTGAACTTTTGGTTTGTTTTGTTCAATTAGTTTAGCAAAATCTTGTTGGGTATATTCTAACTTATCTCCATCATTTGCATAAAAACCGAACATTACTTTATTCAATTTACTAGCCTTTGCTGCAGTCCATTCTCCTTTCAAATATTCATCTTTGTTTACTGCTTTATAAAACTCATCTCTTTTGGCTATGAATTCTTTAAAGTTATTTTCTGATTTAACCTTAGCTAAAACAGCTTCTTTTGTTTTATTTGATCGAGAATCTCTACTCACTCTTCCTTTTAAATCATTGTATTTACTCTCGTAAGATTCTAGAGGTGTTATTTCAATTCGTTTAATAATATGCCACCCAAATTCGGTACGTATAGGTTTAGATATATCTCCATCATTTTGAAGTGCAAATGCAGCCTCTTCAAATTCAGGAACCATTTTACCTGCCACAAAAGGTTGTAACTCTCCATTTTTAGAAGATGAGCCTTTATCGTCAGAAAATTGCTGTGCTAGTTCTGCAAATGAAGCAGGGTTTTCTTGTAATTTTTGATAAATCTCTTCTATCTTCTGTTGTTTTGCTTTTTGTGTCTCCTCATCTAATTCTTTACTTGCCTGAATCATGATGTGAGCAGCTCTCATTGTTCCTCTTGCTGTACGTTTGTCATTTACTTTTACAATATGGTAACCAAAACGAGTACGAACAGGCATAGAAATCTCACCAACTTTAGTAGTATATGCTGCTGTTTCAAAAGGATAAACCATGTGAAGGACATTAAAATAACCTAGATTTCCTTTGTTTGTTTTTGCTGATGGATCTTCAGAAGTTTCCATAGCAACTATTCCGAAATCTTCTCCTTTTATTATTCTATCTCTAATTTTAAGTGCTTTGTTGTATGCTATCAATGTATCTTTTGGCAAAGCACTTGGGTCAACATTTATTAAAATATGGCTTGCATTAACATCGTGTTTCATTCGCTCATAAGCTTCTTGAATTAAGCCTTCTGAAACTTCTCTATCGGTTAAATAAGGCTGAATCAGTTGCTTTCTGTAGCCTTCTAATTCTTGTTTAAAAGCAGCAGAAGTATCCAATCCCATTACCTCAGCTTCTCTTACTTTTAACTTAAACTTGATATACAAATCCAAATATTCATTTACCGATTCTGGAGTTATTTGAGTTTCTTTCGTGTTATTTTTCTTAAAAATTGCATCAAATTCCGATAGTGTAATACCTTTTCCATCAACACTTAATAAAACTTTATCGTTTTGTTGTGCTTGTGAAAACAATGCAACTGAAACCAAAACTGTAAATAATCCTATTCTTCTCATATCTTAAACTTTATTATGTTTTAATTATCTTGTTGTATAATTTGGTGCTTCTCTAGTAATGGTAATATTATGTGGATGACTTTCTGCCATACCAGAATGTGTAATTCTGATAAACTTTGCTTCTTTTAAAGCCTCCATGTTTCTAGCTCCACAATAACCCATTCCTGCTTTTAAGCCACCTACCATTTGATAAATTACTTCGCTTAAAAATCCTTTATAAGGAACTCTTCCCGAAATGCCTTCTGGTACTAATTTTTTTATATCATCTTCTGCATCTTGAAAATAACGATCTTTTGAGCCTTGTTGCATAGCTTCAATTGATCCCATTCCACGGTATGCTTTAAATTTCCTTCCTTCAAAAATAATGGTTTCACCTGGTGATTCGTCAACACCTGCAAACAAAGAGCCTGCCATAATAGAGTCTGCTCCCGCAGATAAAGCTTTTACAATATCTCCAGTAAAACGGATTCCTCCATCGGCGATTAATGGCACTCCTGTTCCTTTCAATCCTTCAGCAACCATCATAACTGCTGAAAGTTGTGGTACACCTACCCCTGCAATAATTCTTGTTGTACATATTGAACCTGGACCGATACCAACTTTTACTCCGTCAGCACCTGCTTCCACTAATGCTATAGCTGCTGCCTTTGTTGCTATATTTCCAACCACTACTTGCAAGTTTGGAAAAGCTGCTTTTACTTTCTTTAATGTTTCTAAAACTCCTTTTGAATGTCCGTGAGCAGTATCAATAATAATGGCATCTACACCAGCATTAAATAGTGCTTCTACCCTATCCATTACGTCTCCAGTAACACCTACAGCTGCTGCAACACGTAATCTTCCAAATTCATCTTTACATGCATTTGGTTTTAATTGAACTTTCGTAATGTCTTTATAAGTGATTAAACCTTTCAGCGTGTAGTTTTCATCAACTACAGGAAGTTTCTCAATTTTATGTTCTTGTAAAATTTCTCTTGCTTTATCTAAGTCGGTTCCTTGTTTAGCCGTAATGATGTTTTTATCTGTCATCACTTCTTTTATTGGTCGCGACATATTTTTTTGGAACCTCAAATCTCTGTTGGTTACTATACCTACCAATTTTCTAGACAAATCTATTACTGGAATACCCCCAATTTTATGCTCTTTCATTAAATCAAGTGCATCACCAACAGTAGCTTCAACCGACATGGTTACAGGGTCTTGAATCATTCCACTTTCAGAACGTTTTACTTTTCTAACTTTATCAGCCTGTTGACTAATCGTCATGTTTTTATGTAAAACCCCTATTCCACCTTCTTGAGCTATAGCTATGGCTAACTTTGATTCGGTAACCGTATCCATTGCTGCAGAAACCACAGGAATATTTAATTTTATTTTTTTTGTAAATTGAGTAGAAACATCTACATCTCTAGGCAATACTTCCGAATAAGCAGGAACCATTAAAATATCATCATACGTTAAGCCTTCGCCTATCACTTTGTTAGAAAAATCAAACATATTTTTTTTAAATGAAATTGTGGCGAAAGTACTAAAATTTGTTGGTTTTGCGATGTTAAAAATTGTTAATCTATACCATAAAAGTTTGTCGAGCAGGTAAAGTAGAAAGTTGTTAATTTTACAAAACAGACTTTAGCATCATCAATAACTCAAATGGATTACCCACAATATAGAAAATACAAGAACAATCAATCTTATTTCAAGATAAAATCTGCTACCGAGTTTGAAGAAATAAAACTCGAAAATAAGGTTTGGAAAATCTATTACTTTAAAGCTTCTATTCTACCCGACAGAAATTATATTTTAGACATGACAACTGATTACGAGTTGTATTGGGATGAAATAACTGAAAAAGATTATCAACTTATTTTGAATCAAGTTGATGTAAAATAATTTCGGTGGTAATATTATTCCCCTCTACAATAATATTGCTTTGGTTATAAAAACCTTCTCTTTCCAGCAAAGTCTTTTGAATAAAATCTTTCAATTCTTCGTCCGATTTTTTAGCAATAAGTGGTCGTTTAGTTTTAGCAGAGATTAACCTTGAGTACAACATCCCCACATTGTATTTCAAATAAATACTTGTAGCTTGTTTATTTATCAATTCCATGTTATTGAAATAGCATGGCGTTCCTCCACCAACAGATAATACAACATTGGAAGTTGTAGTTAAAATCTCATCAAGCATTTTACTCTCAATGGTTCTGAAAAAATCCTCACCTTGATTTTCAAAAATACTTACAATACTTTTTTGCTCGTGTTGCTCAATAGCTTCATCTAAATCGACAAAGTGATAACCCAATTTATTAGCTAGTTTTTTACCCAAAGTAGTTTTTCCACTACCCATAAAACCTACTAAGACTATTTTATCTGGTTTGCTCAATTGTTAACAGTTAGTTCAACGGACTATTCGGTTCTTTTGCCATTTTATTAAAAACCATTTTTTCTATAAAAGCAGGGAAAAGTTTACTTAAAAACACAGCTAATTTCCCTTCAGTAGTTAGTACCAATGTACGTTTTCGTTTTATCACGCCATGATAGATGTGTTCAGCAACCTCTTCCGCAGTCATCATTTTATCTTCTTCACGAGGCGATTCTCCTTGTGCATTTCCATCAGCAGCCAAAGCAGTATTTCTAATATTTGAAGCAGTAAATCCAGGGCAAGCAATCATAACATGTAATCCCTTTTTTAGATTCTCCGTTCGCAAAGCATCCAAAAAACCTTGCATTGCAAATTTAGATGCTGAATAACCCGTACGAGCAGGCAAACCAACATAACCCGCAATTGAAGAAACCCCTACAACCGATCCTTTACTTTTTAAAAGATATGGTAAAGCGTACTTGGTGCAATACAAGGTGCCGTAAAAATTAATCTGCATTACTTTTTCAATTACACTCAAATCAGCATCATTTAACAATGCTCGCATAGAAATCCCTGCATTGTTTATCAACACATCTATTTTACCATAAGTCTTTATTGTTTCGTCAATTATTCGCTGACAATCTTCTTTAATAGCAACATCAGAAGCCACAGCCAACACTTCAATTCCTTTAGCTTTTAACTCCTTTGCTGTTTCAATAAGATTCTGCTCATTTCTACCCGTAATGGTAAGTTTAGCTCCTTGTTTTCCAAACTGTTCGGCACAAGCTTTTCCAATACCTGATGAAGCTCCTGTTATAATGACAACTTTATTTAACATGATTCTGTTTTGAAGCAAAAATAGAAAAGTTTAAAACAAGATGAAGAGATATTTTTAGTATTCGCTATTTATAAATGCCAAAATAGATAAAAATGATTGCTTTAATTTTAGTAAAAATGCACTAATTACATAACCATTTGTAGTCGTAGAAATACTTACCATTGGTAGAATAACTCTGTTAATCAATCGTTTAAAATAAATAAATAAAAAAAGGCATTATATGTTTTGCTATTTAAAATAAGGCTTTTATATTTGCACTCCTTTTTTAGGAGACCTGGTAGCTCAGTCGGTAGAGCATTTCACTTTTAATGAAAGGGTCCTGGGTTCGAATCCCAGCCAGGTCACAACAACAAAAAACCCCGTATTTAAACTACGGGTTTTTTTTTGTTTATTTGTAATGTCGTTTATGCCCACGTGGTGAAATTGGTAGACACGCCATCTTGAGGGGGTGGTTCCGTAAGGTATGCTGGTTCGAGTCCAGTCGTGGGCACTTAATCCTCTGCTATTTCTCCTTTATGAGGTTTCAATTTATCTCTAAAGAAAATCATGTCTTTTTCATCAACAATCAAGTATGCCGACCAAAATATCTCGTTTTGGTAATCAACTCCTGTAATTAAATCTGGGAAGTTATTTTTAATTAAAAATTCACGAATGTGTATTTCGTGATGCTTTGCGGTTCCTTCAGCATCAGGTCCACTAAAATTCCAAATCAGTTTAATTTTTCTACTCATTCTAAGGCGCTTGAAAATCTGGATTATTAATAAAACTATCGTCAGACAGAGACAACAAAAAGGCTTTTAATGCAGCCTTGTCGCTAGGAGTAAGTTGAACACCGCCTTGCCCTATGTATTTTAGTAATGGGTCAATGGTAGAAGAATTTTGCAAGCCTTCACTATAATGGTTAATAACTTCATCTAACGTAGCAAATCTTCCATCGTGCATGTATGGAGCTGTATAAGCCAAATTTCTCAAAGATGGTGTTCTAAATTTACCATTGTCATTTGGATTTCCTGTAATTCCTCCCAATCCTAAATCGGTAAACGTAGCATCCAACCCATTGTTATGAAAAAGATTGTCCGTCCACAACGGATTCGCAGCATTTCCATGACAATGAAAACAATCGCCTCTATTTTCTGACATAAACACATTAAAGCCATCTATTTCTTGTGCTGTTAATGAAATTTGACCATTAAGGTATTGATCAAACCTTGAATTTCCAGAAATTAATGTTCGCTCAAACTGAGCGATAGCATGCGTTACTAAAATTGAATCAATCGGACGAGGACCAAAAGCCGCTCTAAATAAGGCTGGATATTCTGAATGATTTTGTAAACTAGCTACTGCGTTCTGCCAAGTGTTGTGCATTTCTATTGGATTAACAACAGGACCTAATGCTTGAGGTTCAATTCCTGGAGCTCTACCATCCCAAAAGAAACGATTCCCCCAATTCCAAGCCATATTAAATAAAGGCATTGCATTTCTATTGCCTTGTATTCCATCTATTCCTGTACTAAAACGTGAACTCTCTCCAAAAGCAAACTGTGGGGCATGACAACTGGCACATGATTGAGTACCATCTCCTGAAAGAATTGGATCAAAAAAGAGTTTTCTCCCAAGGGCTACCCCTTCAACTGTTGTTGGATTATTCGCAGGTATAAAAGGCTGGCTAATATTCTGAGCAAATAATGGCGGAATATCTAAACTATATGCCGTGGGCTGTGATGGAGTTATAGGTGTTATAGGTGTTTCATTTTCTGGCTCCTTTACACATGAAACAACTAGAGCAAGAGCTAATAGTATAATGCTATTTTTAACTAATGTTGCCATGACAAATGTTTTATGGGTTTTGTTTAGAAGATACAACCCACTATTCTATTTTTTATTGTACTACCACACCTAAACTAAATACTGAAGGTCCATTCAACTTCATGTTTTTTTGAGCAGTGTAATTCATCATTAAACCACTGTGAAAATCATTTAAACTCCATGTGTATGGATTTTTATACCACTCTGAGATATCCATTTTTATTTGAACAGACGCATCATTAGAAATGGTAATTGCACCTAAATCGGCAACAAAATAATTTTGTTCGTTGGTCATGGTCATCATATCATGAGCAGTTCCCATGTGGTAAGCATACGTTGAGTCGTTCCCTTGATATTTATATTTTCCTTCCATCATCATAAAATGGTAACCCCCACCTATCGAACCTGGCCAATTCCAACTTGCTGAATTTAAATCTGTATAAGCATTAGAAACATTATCGGTACTATCAAATCCAAATGTAAATTTAATGTTGGTGTAGCTATCAAAAGGAATATCTATAGTAGTTGCCCAAGTATGAGTGGTTTCATCACCTAAATCAACCAATTTATATCCATCAATTAAAATGCTATCTCCATTCGATTTAAACAAACGAATATCAGAAACCAAATACATTAACTTTGTTAAACTCAACGTATCTCCATTTTCGTTTATATAACTAAAAGCAGGAGCATGAATATCATGATGTGTAACAGTTGTTCCATCAAAATGATGTGCAAAAGTAAAAGTTAATTTACCTGAAGTTGCAGCTGGAATAATTGGGTCTTTGTAAAGACAAGTTCCGTTATCTTTTTCTGCATTAGGGTCGTAATTTTCAGCAGTTGGATCGGTACAACCTTCTTTTTTAGAACATGAAGTAAATGAAACCGCACTAATAAGTGTAGCAATAATGAAGATTTTAGTAGTTTGCATAGCTTTTAATTATTTAGCATAAAGTTACGTCTAAAAATTGAATTTTTTGATGATATTAAACATAAGGTTGAATCCCTACTGTTTCAAGTAAAAATAATTACAGATATTTGAAACCCCATATTTAATTGAAAACGTGCAAAACAATTCCCTTATTGTTATACTTGGACCAACAGCTACTGGAAAAACCCGTTTGGCGGCTCATTTAGCTTATGAGTTAGATGCCGAAGTAGTTAGTGCCGATTCTCGTCAAGTGTATCGAGGAATGGACATTGGCACAGGAAAAGATTTAGCCGATTTTGTGGTGAACGATAAAAAAATTCCTTATCACCTCATTGACATTGTTGATGCTGGTTCGGAATACAACGTATTTGAATACCAAAAAGATTTTTTAAAAGCTTACGAAAACATTACCAGCAGAAACAAAACAGCCATTTTGTGTGGCGGTTCAGGTTTGTATATTGATGCTGTTGTAAAAGGGTATCACTTTTTAGAAGTTCCTGAAAATACCGCGTTACGTAATGAATTAGAACAAAAAAGTATAGCGGAATTGAACTCCATGTTGCTTTCGTACAAAACCATACACAACACTACCGATAGCATTTACAAAAAACGCATTATTAGAGCCATTGAAGTTGCTAAATTTCAGAGCGAAAACGAGGCGTTGATTCGCGATTTTCCGAAAATAAACTACACCATTTTTGGAATTGATTTTGACCGAGAAATCATTAAAAAACGCATTACCGAACGCCTAAAACTTCGATTGGAAAAAGAAGGAATGATTGATGAAGTAAAACAACTTATTGCCAACGGTGTTGACCCCGAAAAACTAAAATTTTATGGTTTGGAATACAAGCTCATTACCCAATACTTGCAAAACGAACTGAACTACAACGACATGTTTCAGAAGTTAAACACTTCCATACACCAGTTTGCTAAGCGACAAAGCACGTGGTATAGAAAAATGGAAAAAGACGGATTCCACATCCATTGGATTGATGGCAATTTACCACTAGAGGAAAAGCTATCGTTAATTAAAAAACAAATTGATTAAATTTGGAAACAAAACTCATTTGCCTTGAACCCAACCACTGCTAATTTTACCGTTTACAACTCCTCTGCTGGTTCGGGTAAAACCTTTACATTGGTTAAAGAATACCTTAAAATTGCTTTAAAAACAAAAAATGAAAAAACGTTTAAAGGCATTTTAGCCATTACCTTTACCAACAAGGCTGCTGCCGAAATGAAAGAACGAGTAATTGATGCACTCAAAGCACTTTCAGGACAAACCAAATTAGAAGGCACACCAAAACACTTACTCGAAGCCTTGATTAAACCCATCGAAGAAGGTGGTTTAGGCATATCACAAGAGGAAATAAAATTACGCAGCCGAGCAGTGTTGAGCTCCATTTTGCACAACTATAACGATTTTGCCATCAGCACCATTGATAAGTTTACCACCAAAATCATCAGAACTTTTGCCCTTGACCTCAAATTACCCCTCAATTTTGGCATTGAGCTAAACGAAGACGAAGTGCTAAAAAGTGCTGTGGATATGCTTATTGCCGAAGTTGGTGTAAACGAAAAGTTAACCAAACTGCTTATTGATTACAGTAAAGAAAAAGCCGACGACGAAAAAAGCTGGAACATTGAACTCGATTTAATAAAGTTTGCCAAAAACATTACCAGAGAAGGCGGAGAAGCTCATTTAGAGAAAATAAGAAACCTGTCGATTGACGATTTTGAAAGCATAAAAAAAGAACTAATCGTGAGCAAAAATACGTTTGAACACAACGTAAAAGACATTGGCAAACGTGCGCTCGATTTTATCAACCAACAAGGTATTGAACATGCTAGTTTTTCTTCTTCTTATATTCCCACTTACTTTAATTATTTAGCCTCTTTTAGAGCCGATAAACTTATTGCTGGCGATTCGGTTCAAAAAATGTTTAGAGGAGAAAAAGACTTGTACAGCAAAGCTACACCCCAAGCTCAAAAAGACCTGATTGATTCCAACAAAAACGAAATCACTGCTTTTTATACCGAAATAGAACAGTTGCTTACCCAAAGTTTAAGCGATTACATCCTCAAAGGATTGTTGCTTAAAACCATTTACCAAACGGCAGTAATCAACGAAATTGAAAAAACCATTTTGGAGTTTAAAGCCGACAACAACATGTTGAACCTGTCGGATTTTAACAAACAAATTGCTAAAATTATTTTAACCGAATCCATTCCGTTTATTTACGAACGCTTGGGCGAAAAATACCACCACTACTTAATCGACGAGTTTCAGGATACGTCCATTATTCAATGGCAAAACCTACTTCCGTTAATTGAAAATGCATTGGGCAATGGCAATTACAACATGTTGGTGGGCGATGCCAAACAATCCATTTACCGCTTTAGAGGTGGCGAAGTGGAACAAATTATGAACCTACCACAAATTTACCAACACAACAACAATCCCTTGTTGGTAGAGCGTGAACAGGCGTTGGTACGAAACCACAAAAACGAAAACCTTACACAAAACTACCGCTCGAAGGCTGAAATTGTTGATTTCAACAACCAGTTTTTCAACTTTATAGCCAACGAACTTTCCGATAAATTTTCGGGAATTTACAGCCAACTGAAACAAGAATTTAATCATGAAAACACGGGCGGAGGCATTTCCATTTCGTTTCTCGAACCCGACGATTACAAAGCAAACACCAACCTAAAAATTAAAGAAACCATTGAGCAATGCTTAGCCGATGGCTACCAATACAGTGACATAACTATTCTTACCCGAAGCAACGAAAACGCCTCGGCAATAGCCTCTTTTTTGTTGGAAAACAACATTCAGGTGATTTCGTCCGAGAGCCTTTTGCTCAACAATTCGAACGAAGTAAAATTTTTGTTGAGTTTGTTTAAATACATTGCGAACCCTAGCGATTTAGCCAACCATTTGTACGCCATCAATTACCTCATCAATACCAAATTTACAAACGAAGAAAACATCGATTATTTTATTCATAAAGCTCCCGATGTGTTGGGCGATTTTCTTAAAAAACACGACTTATCATTATCGTCTGCAAGTGAAACCACCTTTTCACTTTATGAACTGACAGAATATCTCATCCACCGTTTTGGAATGGATAAAAACGTAAACATTTTTATTCAGTTCTTTTTGGATAAGGTACACGAATACGCCACCAAAAACGACAACTCCATTCTCAATTTTGTGGAATGGTGGGACAACAAAAGCAAAAAGTTTTCGGTGGTGATACCGAACGGAATTAATGCCGTGCAGGTAATGACCATACACAAATCGAAAGGTTTGGAATTTCCGGTGGTAATTTACCCGTTTGCTACCAACAATTCTGGACCAACCGATGCTTTTATTTGGACCGAAGAACCCATAGTTAATGGTTTGGATGCTTCCATTTTAAAACTTTCGGCAGACATGAAAGATACCGTGCTGAACGATGTGTACCTCTACGAAAAAGACAAAGAAAAACTCGACACCATTAACGTGTTATACGTTGCTCTTACCCGACCAAAAAACCGATTGTACATTGTTTCTAAACAAAAAGAAACCAAAGAAGAACGGCCTACCAAAAACTACTTTTTAGATTTTTGTTTGGCTAACGCATCGGCTAAAGTTACCGACAACCACTATGTTTTTGGGGAGTTTAAAAAAGCCACCCACTCCACCAACACCGAAAATTCGGAAAACGAGGTGATGAACAACATGAGTTACAACCCTTGGCGAAGCAAAATTGCCATAAGCTACCAAGCCCCAAAATACTGGGATATTGAAAACCCTGAAACCTACGCCGACTACGGAAACCTTATACACCAACTGCTTTCGGAAATTGAACACCTAAGCGATGCCGACAAGGTGATAGCAACATTTACCCGAAACGGTTTGTTAAAACAAGAACAAAAAGACCAAGTGGTAACCCAACTAAACGAAATTTTGGCAATGCCCGAAGTGATGCCTTTTTTTACCGATTACACCGAACTAAAAACGGAAACCACCATTTTGTTGCCCACAGGCGAATCGTACCAACCCGACCGTGTGGTGATAAAAAACAACACCACCTTTATTTTGGATTACAAAACAGGTAAAAAAGAAAAAAAACACCACGAACAACTCGAACAATACCGCATGTTGTTAGCCGAAATGGGCTACACCAACATCAAATGCTATTTGCTTTATATTAAGGATAAGGAGTTGGTGGAGGTTTAAATTAACTATATTTAAAAATATTAAGTAACTAAAGTTACACATATAAACAAGTTAGGCTTAATTATAAATGAAATACACGGTCTATCATATTCCCAGCAGAACTTTTCCAAAAAATGTTACACGACTTGGGGACGGAATCTTTTGCTTTCGTTCAAATCAAACTAGTGTATACTCAGGCTTATATATTAATTGTGTCGGATTAATAATTGATATTGATAAAAATATAAACTACTTTAAGGTTCTTACTGATTTTATTGTTACACTCAATGTATTTCGTCAAGAATTCACATCAATCCAGTGGCTTTCTCAATTAGAATATAATAAATTTATTTTTAATTCTGACTTAGAAATAACCGAAGAAATAAAGTTACATTTAGACGAAACGTCTGACAAAATAGGATATTTTGAAGATTTCAACGATATGCAAGTGCATGTTATAGCGTCCATTGAAGTTAGTTTTTCATTCATTAGTGTATTTAATAAGCTTCTTCCACTTCAAAATGACTCCTTTCTATATAATTCAATTGGATATTTATCTATTAACAATTCCATTGCAATGACCCATTCGAGAATTTACGAAAATGCACTTTTAGAAAACGCAATGTTATTTCAATTATTTGAAGCTTTAATGACTAATCATGAAAAAAAATACAAAGATGAAAGCAAAAAGTGTGAAACATGTCAAAGAGAGACTAAAATTGGTTTAACCTCTCGAATTGACCGCTTTTTAACTGATATAAAATTAAAGAATGAAATATTATCTAAAACAATTAAAACTATTGCAAACACAAGACATAAATTTTTTCACTCATTAGGTGGTCGTACACGTACTGAATATATTAATCAAACAGTAAAAAAAATAGGTAATAACCACATCTCTCTAGATGACGAATTAAAACATACAGAAGGTATACTTTCGGCTCACGGTATCTTTAAAGCTGTAATTACAACTTACCTTTTAAACGAACTATTAGATAAAAATCCCTAGCTGCCGAGTTTAGCGAAGCGTAACTCGTTCCGCTAGTGGTTAAATTAAACGAGAGAGAGATTCCGTCCGTTAGCTAACGGACGGAATGACGCATTAACTTAACCTTATCTATAAATAATCTTATTTGCTTGGAAATATGTTAAAATAAAAAGCCCCGCATACTGCGAGGCTTTTTTTTATGTATTAAAACGGCAAATCGTCTTCTTCGGTTGGTAGCGGAGCATCTTCGTAGGTTGGTGCTGCGGCTTGTTCGCTGTTTCCTTGTGATGCACTTGCACCAGCAATTCTCCAAGCATCTAAGTTGTGGTAGTATTTTCCGTTAAACTCACGAGAAGATACGTTAAACGATACTTCAATTTCTTGTCCTGGTCCAAAGTTTCTTAACATGGCAATTTTGTCTTCGCCAAATAAGCTAAAACAAATTTCAGGGTTAAACTGGTCACCCGAATCAATTACAAAACCTTGTTTTTTCCATTCTTTACCTGCTTTACTTGTTCCTGTTTCAAGTGGCAACACTTTTACTAATTTTCCTTTTACTGCTAAACTCATAATATCTCTTTTTTACTTTTTTTATCAAACTTAACAAACCTCGTTTAGTTAACGAGAAAATAAATATGAAAACTTATAAACAAATTAAGTAGATTTTATGCTTTGGAGTTTGTGCTTTGTGCTTTGTGCTTTGTGCTTTGTTAACTGAATACTGACAACTAGAAACCATCAACTGACAACCATCAACCAAAAACCATCAACTAAAAAACAATTCCGAAAGCAACGTGAGCAACCAAATAAAACACCACACTGATAACCACTACTCCGAGTAAGTTAAACAGAATACCTGCTCGCACCATTTCTTTAATTGGAACTCGACCAGTACCAAAAATAATGGCTTGGGTTGGCGAGGCAACGGGCATCATAAAAGCACAACTTGCCGAAAGTGTTGCTGGTATCATTAAAATACGTGGGTCTATACCCAACACCACACTGGCTTTAGCTAAAATGGGCAACACCAAATTGGTGGTAGCAGTGTTTGAGGTAAACTCGGTTAAAATGGTAAGAATAAAACTAACCACAAGAATTAAAACAAAAGGAGAACTGGCATCAACATGGTTAAACGCATTGCCAATTACTACCGACAAGCCCGAAGTTTCAAAACCTCCTGCCAATGCAAAACCACCGCCAAATAACAATAAAATTCCCCAAGGCAAGGTTTTTACCTGATCCCACTTGAGCAACATTTCGTTTTTCCGTTCTTTTGAAGGTATCATAAACAACAGCACCGCAGCACCAACAGCCACTGCCGAATCGTTTACCATAGGTAAATTAAAAAGGGTTCGCCAACCGTAAATGGTAAAATTTTCTGCCAAAGTAATATCAGAACCTGTAATCCAAAGCACAACGGCTATTCCAAACACGCCACCTGCCATCCACTCGTCGCGTTTGGCTTTTCCCAGCAGTTTTAGTTCGTGTTTTATCACTTCTTTGTTTTCAAACAATTTAAAAGTTGGTATTCGGAAAATAACTTTGGTCAGCAGCAGCCAACCCGTAAAAATAAAAACAATAGAAATGGGCAATCCCATAATCATCCATTCGGTAAAACCAACTTTTGGCAACTCAGGAAACAAGGTTTGATACATTTCTACAAAAACCATATTGGGTGGCGTTCCTACCAAAGTTGCCATACCGCCAATATCGGCAGCATAAGCAATACCCAACAACAAGCTTAAACCAAGTTTTTTAATTAATTTATGGTCGGAAATGTGTTCGGCAATTTTATCAATAATAGAAATGGCAATGGGCATCATTACCATAACCGATGAGGTGTTGGAAATCCACATGCTTAAAAAAGCAGTAGCCACCATAAAACCCAACACCAATTTTACAGGGTTGGTGCCAATCAATTTCACGGTGTTTAAAGCCAATCGTTTGTGTAGGTTTGATTCTTGCAAACCTTGAGCTAAAATTAAACCTCCCAAAAACAGAAAAATGATGTCTTTACCATAAAAAACGGCTGTGGTTTTAGAATCGGCTATCTCAAAAACCGGAAACAACACCAAGGGCAACAACGATGTAATAGGAATTGGAATATTTTCAAACACCCAAAACAACGCCATAATTACAGCAATGGCTGCCATCACCGGCGCTTTGGGATTGTCGTTTGGTACCACATAAAATACCACCACAGCAACCAGCAGCGACAACAGCCCAATAATTGCTTTTTTAATATGAGGATGTTTATTCAAAAGTTAAAGTTCTTTGTTGATTTGGCGTTCCAATTCTTCGAGCGTAAGGTTGTAGAAAATCTCGCCTTTTTTGCTCAACGATATTTTACCAGTTTCTTCCGAAACAATAATAGCTATGGCCTGAGTAGATTCGGTAATACCAGCAGCCGAACGGTGACGCAACCCAAAACGCGAAGGAAAATCAGCATTATCGGAAATGGGTAAAATGCAACGAGCAGCTTTTATCAGGTTTTCTTGAATGATTACTCCCCCATCGTGCAACGGACTGTTTTTAAAGAAAATGTTTTCAATCAACGAAGCCGAAATTCTAGCATTTATCTTTTCTCCCGAATCGATATAGGTTTTTAATTCAGCATTAAAATCAAGAATCATTAACGCTCCTGTTTTAGTTTTCGATAAATTCTTAGTTGCTTCTAAAACGGGTGTTAAATTGAGTTTTTCGTGTTGGTCTTCTTTGTTTTGTATCAAACCAAAAAAGCTACCTTTTCGGTTGGAGAACAATCTGTTGTTGCCAATCATCAACAAAAATCGTCGTATTTCTTGCTGAAAAACAATAATCAACGCCAGCATTCCTAGTCCAATAAACTTACCAAGTATTTCGCTCAACAATTGCATTTTAAATATTTCAGCCAATTTCCAAAACAGGTAAATAGCCAAAACACCCAGAAAAATTTTAATTGCAACAGTACCTTTTACCAGTTTATACACTTGGTACATAATTATCGATACCAAAAGTATATCGACAACATCGAGCCAACGAATGGTTATAAATAATAAGTTTAAGGTACACAGCATGTTTCAAAAGTACATTTTTAAACAAATTTAAACACCATTAATCTACAGAAAAATTGATTTAATCGAACACAAGTGTTGTGTATTGATAAAATTGATTCTAAATTTGTTCATTGTTTTTTTATACAAAACCACATGAGATTATTCATTACACTACTTTTTGTACTATCGTTAAACCTTGTTTTTGCACAAGAAAACCTAAGCAAAATAGCCAGCGAAAGCTTTAACCAAGGCGATTTTAACCAAGCATTAACCAACTATTTGGATTTATTAAAACAAGAGCCTGAAAACCCAAAGTATAACTACAGGGTTGGTGTTTGTTACTTAAATACCAACATCGATAAAGCTAAAGCGGTTAGTTATTTGGAAAAAACACTTCAACTGCCAGAACCTGATCCAAACACCTACTATTTATTGGGAAGAGCTTATCATTTTGCTTACCGTTTTAACGAAGCAATTAAAGCGTTTGAGCAGTTTAAAGCACAAAACAAAGGAAGCATAGAAAATGTGTCGGATGTAGAAAAACAAATTGAATATTGCTACAATGCTATTGAGTTAATGAAATTTCCATTAGATGTTACTTTCCAAAACTTGGGAGCAATGATTAACTCTAAGTACAGAGATTATTACCCATTTGCTGCCAAAGACGAAAGTTTCTTGATTTACAACTCTAAACGAGATGATGGTAGTTCGAAACAAACTGACGGCACTTTTACTTCTCAAATCTATTTTTCGAAAACCAAAAATGGAGAATTAACTAAATCGAGAAATTTAGACCAAAACATTAACACCCTTAACGGAAACGAAGAAATTGTGGGAATGTCACCAGACGGCGATTTCTTACTTTTTTACTTTGAAAACGAACAACATTTTGGCGATTTGTTTATTGCCGAATTTGAAAACGAAGAAGTAAAAAACTTGCAAAAATTACCTAAAACCATCAATTCTAAAAACCACGAAATTGCTGCAACGATATCAAAACATGGCGACGCTATATATTTTGCTAGCGATAGAGAAGGTGGGTTTGGTGGCGTTGATTTGTATATATCGTTAAAATTACCAAATGGCGAATGGGCTCCAGCTCAAAATTTAGGACCATCAATCAATACTCCTTTTGATGAAGATTTTCCAAACATTGCAGAAGATGGAAAATCGTTGTATTTTAGTTCTAAAGGACATACCAGCATGGGTGGATACGATATTTTCAAAGCATCTTGGGACAATGTAAAACGCATTTGGACAGATGTAAAAAATGTAGGTTTTCCTATCAATACTCCTGAAGATAACACCAATTATAGAGAATCAGAAAATGGAAGAACAGGTTATATTTCTGCGCTAAGAGCCGAAGGTTTAGGTGATTTTGATATTTATTCGGTTACTTTTAATGAAATTGAACCAGAATATACCGTAATTAAAGGTTTTGTAACTACCGAAGATACGACCAACATTATTAAAGATGTGTTTATTTCTGTGATGGATTTACAAACCGATGAACTTTACGGAAGCTATTTAACCAATCCAATTACCGGAAGATATATTATTATTTTGCCTCAAGGTAAATTTAATATGTTGGTTGAAGTTCCTGGTTATAAAATGTATAGCGAAGATGTTGAAATACTTGGGAAAAGCGATTTCAGAAGCTTAATTAAAAAAGACATTGCTTTAAAGAAAGAGTAAAATCCTCAACTTTTTCCTAACCAAACAAGTTATAAAACATTATCAACATGGTGTTTTAATTCCATCTTTTTCAACGAATTTTGAAAAATCAAATTCAATTTTCCATGCAACAATATTTAGATTTATTAGACCACGTACTTAAAAACGGAACTCAAAAAGGCGACCGCACAGGAACCGGAACCATCAGTTGTTTTGGTTATCAAATGCGTTTTGATTTAAGCGAAGGTTTTCCTTGTTTAACTACAAAAAAACTTCATCTAAAATCTATTGTACACGAATTGCTTTGGTTTTTGAGTGGCGATACCAACATCAAATATTTAAAAGAAAATGGCGTAAGCATTTGGGATGGTTGGGCAAACGAAAATGGTGATTTAGGTCCTGTTTACGGACATCAATGGAGAAACTGGAACAGCGAAGGCATTGACCAAATTACAGAACTGATTAACGAGATAAAAACTAACCCAAACAGTCGCAGGTTAATGGTTTCAGCATGGAACCCGAGCGTAATGCCTAACACCAAAGTTTCTTTTGCTGAAAATGTTGCTAACAATAAAGCAGCACTTCCTCCTTGCCATGCTTTCTTCCAATTTTATGTAACCGATGGCAAATTATCTTGTCAACTGTACCAACGAAGTGCAGATACCTTTTTAGGTGTTCCTTTTAATATTGCTTCATATGCTTTGTTTACTATGATGGTAGCTCAAGTTTGTGATTTAAAACCTGGTGATTTTATTCACACGTTTGGTGATGTACATTTGTACAACAACCACATTGAGCAAGCTCAGTTACAACTGACAAGAGAGCCAAAAAAACTTCCTATCATGAAAATAAACCCTGCGGTTAAAAATATCTTCGACTTTAAATTTGAAGATTTTGAATTAATCAATTACGACCCACATCCGCACATTAAAGCTGTCGTTTCGTTATAACATGCAACAACTCAACTTACCTGTTTATACATTTAAAACCAAAGAAGAAAAAGGTAAGCCCTATATTTTTGACGAAATAAGAAAAAAATACCTTCAGCTAACTCCAGAAGAGTGGGTTCGACAAAATTTTGTAAAATACCTCATTCAAGAAAAAAACTTCCCTGCTTCATTAATCATACTTGAAAAAGGATTGAAACTAAATGAATTGAGTAAACGTGCCGATGTATTAATTTACAGAGACTCCTCTCCTATTTTATTAGTTGAATGTAAAGCTCCAGAAGTAAAAATTACTCAAAACACCTTCGATCAAATTGCTCGTTACAACTTGGTGTTTAAAGTTCCATACTTAATTGTAACCAACGGAATAAATCACTATTGTTGCACCATTAATTTTGAAAACAACTCGTTTGATTTCTTAACCGACATACCGGCGTTTAGTACCTTATAAAATAAGAAAGCCCAAGCAATTAATTGCTTGGGCTTTCTTATTTCTAACACGTATTTTATTGTTTAAACTCGTTGTGCGTTTTCTCTAAAATTTTAAAGGCTGCTTCGGTAGTAGCTGCTTCAGCATAGGTTCTAAGTACAGGTTCTGTTCCCGAAGGACGAATCATAACCCATTCGTCATTGTCAAAGAAAAACTTATAACCATCAACATCTTCTACCTTTCTAACTGTTAAATCGCCAAACTTTTTGTACGAATTAGCAGCACAGTTTTTCATGATACGTTGCTTATCGGCTTCAGTTAAATGCAAATCGATACGTTCGAACTTAAACGCACCAACTATTTTATACACATCATCAATCAACTGTTCTAGTGTTTTTCCAGATTTCACCATGTATTCCCAAATAATCATTCCCATCCAAATACCATCTCGCTCAGGAATGTGTCCTTTAACTGCAATACCTCCAGATTCTTCTCCACCCAACAACACATCTTCTTTCACCATTACTCCTGCTATGTATTTAAATCCAATTTGTGTTACTTGATAATCCAATCCATAATGGTCGCACATTTTTTTCACTTTTGGAGTAACCGAAAAAGCATTTACCACTTTTCCTTTCAACCCTTTCTCTTCAACCAAATACTTAATTAAAAGCAGTATAATATGATGAGAATCAACAAATTCACCTGAGCTATTATACAATCCAATTCGGTCAGCATCACCATCAACAGCTAAACCGCAATTGATTTGTCCTTCAGATAATTTTATCATTTCTGAAAATTCCATCAAGTTTCGGTGAATAGGTTCTGGAGCTACTCCATCAAAGCCTGGATTGTAATCGCAATGTAAAAAATCAATATCTGGAAGTAATCGTCGCATCACATTTTGCCCTGCACCATACATGGCATCAAAAGCAAAATTTAATTTAGATTTTCTAATCGACTCCATATCAAAATTAGCTTCCACATGGTTAACATACATGGTTTCTAAATCAACATATTCAACCATTCCTTTTTCCGCTAATTTGGTTAAATCCAATATCTCTAAATTAATGGTATTTGAATCTGGTATTAAATCTTCTACCTCTTGAATTTCTTTTGGTAAAAGCGGACCTCCAAAACTACCTTTTAGTTTAAACCCATTGTAAGAAGGAGGATTATGAGAAGCAGTGATAACTACACCCAACGAAGCTTTCAATTTTAAAGTACCCAAACTAACCATTGGCGTTGAAACAAAACCTTTAGCTAAATATACTTTTACACCAGCATTAGCCAATACTTTTGCAGTTGTTTCAGCAAAAAGTTCACCTGCAAATCTACAATCGTGACCAATAACTACTGATGGTTTTTTAAAGTTATGTTTTAACCAAGTTGCCGTAGCAATAGCTACTCTGGCAACATTATCTACTGTATAATCTTTAGCAATAATGGCTCTCCATCCGTCCGTTCCAAATTTAATCTTCGTCATTTTGTTAATTTTTATTTAGCCTACAAGATTAATGTTTTTTTATAAATATGTCTAAATCTTTAACTTATAATATTTTTTAGAGCTACTTTTGGTAATACTAATTTTTAATCTTTTTCCTATGAAAATTTTCACACTATTTTTTGTTTTATGTTTCTCTACCGTTTTTGCACAAACTAAAGAAACGGTTTTAGAAGTTAACGCTCCTGTACAATCGGCAATTGTTTATTTATTTGGTGCAGAAGTAACCCATACAAAAGCAGTAAACTTAAATGCTGGGTTAAATAAAATTGTTTTTACAGGATTATCAACCAAACTTAATTCGAAGAGTATTCAAGTTAATGCCACTGGAGACATTTCTATTTTAGCCATATCTGATGCCATAAATTATATGGCAAATCAAAAAGAAAGTGCAAGAGTTAAAGAATTAAAAGATTCGTTAACCTTAATAACAGACAATATGACTCAACTAAACAACGATAGAGATGCTTATTCGTTGGAAAAAAACATGTTGTTAAAAAATGAATCTATTGGTGGAAGTGATAAAGGAGTAACAGTTGCTGAATTAAAATTAGCTGCCGATTTGTTCAGAAGTAGAATGAAAGAAATTAACAATGCAATTTCAGGCATTGATAAACAATCAAATTTGTTAAATGAAATTTTGATAAAGTTAAATGGACAACTGTATGAATTGAATGCAAAAAACACACAACCCTCTGCCGAAATTTCTATTTTATTAAATGTAAAAACCAAAACAACTTCAACTATTGACTTAAAATACATTGTTTCGGATGCAGGTTGGGCACCAAGTTATGATTTACTTGCAACAGATGTGAATCAACCTATTGAATTAAAATATAGAGCAAAAGTTTTTAATAATACTGGAATTGATTGGAATGATGTTAAAATTAAACTGTCTACTGCTGATCCTTCTCAGAGTGCATCAAAACCTGTTTTAGATAAATGGAGTTTAGATTATAGTGTTGCAAATCAAAATTTCTATAAATCAGCCTATAACTATAATTCTCCTTCCTCACAGTCTAATGAAGGTTACATGCAAAATGCGTCGTTTGAAAACAGCATAGTTCAAAAGGCAGAACAGAAATCGGCGACAGCACCTATTCAGTTTGAAGAAATTCAGGTTTCAGAATTAAGTGCCGAGTTTGATATTAAAATTAATTATTCGATTCCTTCGGATTCTAAACCTTACATTGTTGATGTTACCGAATATAAACTGCCTGCAACCTACCAACATTATAGTGTTCCAAAACTTGATCGAGATGCATTTTTGCTTGCTCGTATAACGGGTTGGGAAGATTTGGATTTAGTTGAAGGTCCCGCAAATGTGTATTATAGCGGAACGTATGTTGGTCAATCGTATGTAAGTACTAGAAGTGTAGATGATACATTAGATTTATCTTTAGGTCGTGATAATAAAGTATTGGTTACACGAAGCAAAATCAAAGAATACTGTACCAAAAAATTTTTGGGTACCACAACTAAGGAAACTTTTGGATATGAGATGAACATTAAAAATAATCGTAAAACACCTATTCTAATTGAAGTAAATGACCAACTTCCTATTTCAACTCAAGGCGACATTATTGTTGAATCGATAGAAACTAGTAATGCTGAACTTGATTCTAAAACTGGAAAACTAACTTGGTCATATAACCTACAGCCAGGAGAGGTTAAAAAAATTATATTATCATTTTCAGTGAAATACCCAAAAAATACTAACGTTAATTTTCAGAAAACAAAAATGAAAGCTAGGGCAAAATTCTAAACTCTATAAACAGTTATATTTATGAAATAACCACGTGCCAAAGTACACAAAATGTGATGAAGATAAACTGGCGTATTCCATATGACATCTATAAAAAAAAATAAATATCTACATATGAAAAAACCTATTTTAGAAAATAAAATTAGTGTATTAGAAACGCACAACTTTGCAGAATACTTTAAACACTACATTAGTTTAGTTGAAGAAGATGATTTGCAGAAAGCATTGAAATTATCGTTTAAAAAAGTAAAACACTTGGTTAAAAATTTAACTGAAGAACAAGGCAATTTTGCCTACGCAAAGAAAAAATGGACGATAAAAGAGTTACTTGTTCACGTGATGGATACTGAACGTATATTCTGTGAGAGAGCCTTACGTTTTGCTAGAAAAGACAAAACTGCTTTACCAGGTTTCAATCACGATGGTTATGTGAAAAACTCATCTGCAAACCAACGAACTTTAAAAGATATTTTAAAAGAATATAAAACCATTAGAAAGTCAACCATGGCTTTATTTAGCACCTTTACTCCCGAAATGATGGAGAGAGGCGGCATTGCTAATGGTAATAAAATGACAGTTCTTTCTATTGGCTACATCATCTCAGGTCATGAACTTCATCACCTCAACATACTAAAGGAAAAATACCTAAAAGCTTGAAGAATCAATTAGAAAATTACCAATTCCAAAAAATAATAGCAGCAACAGGTCTACTGCTTTTTGGAGTTAAACTAACAGCTTGGTATCTAACCAACTCGGTTTCTATTTTAACTGATGCGTTAGAAGGAATTGTAAATGTTATCAGTGCTTTTATTGGGTTGTATAGTTTGTATTTATCGTCTTTACCAAAAGATAAAAACCACCCTTACGGACACGGAAAAGTTGAATTTCTTTCTGCTGCCTTAGAGGGTGTAATGATTGCCTTTGCTGGTATTTGGATTATCTTTGAAGCCATTAATCACATCATCAATCCACAGCAAATTAAGGAACTTGATTTAGGAATTCTATTAATCATCATTGCTGCACTAGTCAATTTTATTGTTGGTTTTATTGCTGTTAAAAAAGGTAAAAGAAACAATTCTATTGCTTTGATTGCATCAGGCAAACACTTGATTTCAGACACCTTCACCACTGTTGGTATTATTATCGGTTTAGTAATCATGTTATTCACCAAGTTGATATGGATAGATAGTGCCGTTGCTCTAGTTTTTGGAGCAATTATTATTGTTACTGGTTTTCAAATCATTCGTAAATCAGTTTCTGGAATTATGGATGAAGCCGACGAAGATTTACTAAAGCAACTAGTAGATTGGATTAACAAAAATCGTAGTGAAAATTGGATAGATTTACACAACCTGAGAATTATAAAATATGGCAGCATTTTACATATCGACTGCCACATTACGCTACCTTGGTACTTTACAGTACGTGAAGCTCATCAAGAAATTGATGCCATAGAAAAAATGGTACAGCAAAAATTTGGAAAAAGTGTAGAGTTTTTTATTCATAGCGACGACTGCCAACCAACATCTTGCAAAGTATGTACAAAGCAACAGTGCGACAAACGACTCAACCCAAATGAGAGAAAAATAGAATGGACCATTGAAAACATCAGAAAAGATGAAAAACATGGGTTAAAATAAAAAAAGCCCTCAAGTAAACTTGAGGGCTTTTTTTATTCGTTTCTCTAATCTATTTTATTGAAAAATATCATCTCCTAATTTGGTGTTTACTTCAACCGAAGTAACTTCCATATCTAAAGACTGTGGTCCAAAACTTTGAACAATTTTATGAGCAAACTTAATTCCATTTACTTCTTTATAGTTGTCATACAAACCAACTACAGTAAATTCTCCACCCATTTGTTCGTTTGTTTTTACCGACATGGTTTTAACTTGTAACCCAGTTGTAACATCATACCAAACCGTTTCTTTTTCACCTGATGGAGAAATTTTTTCTAACTTATAAGCTTCTTTTCCTTCTAATGGCTCTATTCCTAATAATGTGTGTTTAAACCCTGCTTTTTCCATGTTTAAATCAGCAAACATAGCAGAACTTGCTTTCATATCTTCTAATTCAGCACCTTCCATTGTTTTGTTTCCTTGCATGCCACTAACTTTACCAACTGTACCGTCAAAGGTTTGTTTTTGGATAACCATGGTTCCCATAGCCATTACCATTGCAAATTTATTTGGAGCTTTTTGGTAACGTGTTACACCAATAGTTTGTCCTTGTATAGAAGCATTCATCTTAACTGTAATGTCTTTTATTTTGCTTAGTTTTTTATCTAATGCTTTTCCTGAAGCCATACCGTATTTAGCTTTTACAGCACTTTCTAAAATAGTTTGAGCAGTAACTCCTGCTGGAGCTGGCTTAAGAGCTTCTACGTAGTCATTACCAAAGTTATCGTAAAAACTAACTTTACCATCAGCACTAAATGGAGCTAATGTTCCAGCAACAGATTTATCACCAACCACAACAATATAAGCGTTATCTGGTTTAATGTATTTTTCTGCTACAGCTTTAATATCATCAACTGTTACTTCGCTTAATTTCTTTAAGTAAGTAGTGTAATAATCTGCTGGCAATTTATATTTTGCTATGTTTAAAGCAAAATTTGCAATAGTTTGAGGGTCTTGTAAAGAATAAGCAAAAGTACCTGTCATGTAATTTTTTATATCCTGTAATTCTTGCTCCGTTACTTTTTCATTTACAATTTTTCTTAATTCAACCATAAATTCAATTACAGCACTATCCGTAACCTCGTTTCTAACTTTTGCAGTAGCGTTAAAACGACCAACCAACTCATCAGGATTTACTGAAGAATACGCACCATAAGTATAACCATGTCCCTCTCTCAAGTTCATAAACAAACGAGCCGTAGAACCTCCACCTAAAATTGAGTTTAGGATTTTAGCTTTAATTACATCTGGGTTGTTTTGTTTTAAGTTAATTGGGTAAGTAATGTTAATCAACGATTGTGTTGAACCTTCTTTGTGAACAAAGGCAACTTTAGTTTTTTCAGGTGCAATTGGTGTTTTGTACTTATTAACTGGAACTTCTGCTTTTTGCCATTTCGAAAAATATTTTTCAATTAATGGTTTTGCTTCTGCAAGAGTAATATCACCTACAACTGCTATGTATGCTGCATTTGGTCTAAAGTAGGTAGCATAATACTCCTTACATTTATCCAAAGTAATGTTTTCAACGGTTTTCTCTGTGTTTATCTCGCCGTATGGGTGATTTTTTCCATACAATAAAGCAGAAGTAACATTGGTAGCAATTGCATCTGGGTTATCTTTTGAAGATTGAATGCCTGAAATAGTTTGTTTTTTAATTTTATCTAATTCTTCTTGTTTAAACTCAGCATTCATCAAAACATCAGACATGATGTCTAATAATTTTTCTTGATGTTTTTTTAATGATGATGCATAGATACCTTCAGAATAAGTATTTAAACTAGCTCCAATAAAATCGATTTGTTCATTAATTTGGTCTTTCGTACGGTTTTTAGTTCCTGTACTTAGCAATTCGCCTGTAGCTGATTTATAACCAGCCATATCGCCTTCTAAAACTGGATCAACATCTAATGTTAATGAATAAGAAACCTGTGGAAGTTTGTGATTCTCTACCACAAAAACTTGTAAACCATTTTCTAAAGTAAAACTTTGAGTTGTACCCAATTTAATTTCTGGAGCAGCTGCTGCTTTTGGCTTAATGCTTCTGTCCAATTTAGTGCCTTTTTGGGCAAATGTTACACCACTAATTAAAAGTGCTGCAACTGTTATTGATAATATCTTCTTCATTTCTTTCTATTTATACAATACGTTAAATTTGAATTAATTAGGTTTTTGTGATTTTGGTAAATAATGTAAAACCACCCTATTGTCTTTTCTAAAATATTCGTTAGCAACACGTTTAATATCTTCACGAGTAACTTTTAAATATCTATCAACCTCTGTATTGATAAGATTTGCATCTCCATAATACACAAAATAGTTGGCTAAGTTTTCTGCAATTCCTTCTACTTTAGAATTGGCTGTAACCATATCACTTTCTATTTGATTTTTCAGTTTTTGAAATTCTTCTTCACTAATTAATTCTGTTTGTACTTTCTCTACTTCTTTATTAATAGAAGCTTCTAACTCATCAATAGCAACTCCCATATTGGTAATTCCAAACATTAAAGCCATTCCAGGGTCTTCTGTTGGAAAAGGAAATGCACCAACAAATATTGCTTTTTGTTGTTCGTCAACTATACTTTTTTGAAGTCTAGAACTTTTTCCTTGTGATAATATTTGAGCCAACATACTTACAGCATAAGAATCTGGAGTTCCTTGAGCAGGAGTGTGGTATCCCATCATAACACCTGGCAACTGAATGTTATCATAAATAGTATCTCTTACTTCTTTATTTTTTATTGGTTCTTTAACCGTTGGTCTGTTCATAGGCTTAGTACCCATTGGTATTTCGGCAAAATATTTCTCAATCCATTTTTTTACTTGTGGTTTATTAATATCACCAGCTATAGAAAGTGTAGCATTATTTGGAACATAATACGTTTTATAAAAATCTCTAAATTCTTCAATTTTTGCTTGATTCAAGTGTTCTAATGAACCTATTGGAACCCAGTTATAAGGATGAACCTCAAAACCTCTTTTAAACATCTCTGGCAAGAAGGTTCCGTAAGGTTGATTATCATAACGCTGTCTGTATTCTTCTTTTACTACCTCACGTTGAGTTTCCACACCTGTTTCATCAATTATAGCATGTAACATTCTTTCTGATTCTAACCACAAGCCTAACTCTGCTTGATTAGATGGTAATATTTCGAAATAAAACGTTCTATCAAATGATGTATTTGCATTTAAAATACCTCCATTGCTTTGAACCAATTTCATGTATTCTCCTCTCTTAATATTCTCTGTTCCTTCAAACAATAAATGCTCAAAAAAATGAGCAAAACCTGTTCTTTCAGGATTTTCGTTTTTTGAACCTACATGATAAAGCACTGTAACAGCTACTATTGGAGTAGAGTGATCTTCATGAAGGATTACATTTAATCCATTCTTAAGTTTGTATTGCTCAAACTCAATTTTGTTTTGTGCCTGAGAAACCATTGCTACTGAAAAAATGGCTACCGACAATAAAATTCTTCTCATACTTAATTTGTGTTAATTTCTAAAAAAATTTAAATCGAGCTAAGTTAATTATAAATACTGTTTAGATTAAATTTAAATACACTAATGGTAAAATACTTGGTTAATTGGAAGAATTAGAATTTGAGGCTTCAATTATTTTTTTGTACCTTTATTTTCTAATTATCAGGTTATAAATGAATTTTATTAAGGAAATAGATTTAGAAAAGTCCGTAATATCATTGTTTGATAACAAAATTGTTAAAATTCGATTTAAAGATGGGGTTGATTTTATTTTACAAGATGCCATTATTGCTAATCAAACCATGTTCAACTTAGCTGAAGGTCTACCTTTTTTATCATTAGTTGATACCATAAATGTAAGAGGACAAATCTCAAAAGAGGCGATGGAACATTTTGCAAAAGATTCCTTAACAAAAGGAGTTAGAGTTGCCGAAGCAATTGTTGTTGATAGCTTACACAACCGAATTTTAGCTAATTTTTACCTAAAATTTACCAAATCACATAATCCTGTTCGAGTATTTAATAATATGGATAAAGCTATTAATTGGCTACTAGAAACTTACGCTAAAAGTTATTAAGAGTATTGTTCTTTTTGAAATCTACTTTATAGTTTTCCGAATCATGACCCGATTTCCAATATTCATTTTCTTTTTCATCTGATTCTTCCTCTTCATCCCAAATAAAAATTTCTTTCTGTAATCCTTGTTTACGATAAAATATTGCTAAAATAATACCCGATACAAATCCCCAAAAATGGGCTTCGTAAGAAATATTTAATTTGACAGGGAAAATTCCCCAAACCATACTTCCATAAACAATTACTACAAAAAAAGATAATGAGATTAACTGCTTATTTAATCGAATGAATCCACTTAATAACAAAAATGAAAATAACCCATAAATTAGTCCACTTGCTCCAATATGATAGGATTCTCGTGCCATAACCCAAGTCCAAAAACCTCCCATTAAAACTATCCAAACCACAACTTTTAGTGCTATAGGTTTATAAAAGTAAAATAATGCTGAACCTAATATTAAAAGCGGAATAGCATTGTTAAATAAGTGATTGAAATTTCCATGTATAAAAACAGAAGAAACAATACCCCCAATTGCTGATAATTTTTGAGGATAAATTCCAAGCCAATAAAAGTCTAGACTAAATACAAATTGAATTAAATTAATCAATCCAATAAGTATTACAAACAATATTGGATAGAAAATCGCATTAATAATTTTATTCTTTTCTTCTTTTTCCACAAAACTAAATTAGCCATTATTGTACCATTGTAATTTTGTCAGTAAAACGTTAATTTCTGTTAAGAAATATATTTCAACTTAATTATTTACTACATTTGACTTAAATTTTTTATTAAATTGAATGAGAGCTCAAGTAATAATTCTAACTGTACTTCTTGGTTTATTAAGCGTAAAAGGTTACGCTAAATCTAACGACCCTCAAGATGTATCTCAACAAAAAACTGTTAAAAGTAAATATGATTTCAACTTATTTAAGCTTTTTTCACTTGAGGTAAAACAAGCTCCAATTGATTCCGTAGCAATAAAAGAAAGGAGACAAGATATTAGACGAAGAAATGATTAATTCATTCCCCTTTGTTTCTTAATGTTTTCGTAAGCTTCTTGAACTTTTTGGAATTTCTCTTTTGCTGATTTCTGAAACTCCTCACCTAAATGAGCAACTTTGTCAGGGTGATATTTAACAGCCATTCTTCTGTAAGCCTTTTTAACTTCATCATCTGAAACTGATTTCTCAATCTCTAATATTTTATAATCACCATCTACTTCTTTAAAGAACATCGCTTTAATAGAAGCAAAATCGTTAGGTTTTATACCCAAATTACCAGCAATAAGCTTGATTACATCCAATTCATCTTGATGAACATGTCCGTCAACCGAAGCAACCCCAAAAAGCAGATGAATTAATTGCAATCGTGCTGGATAAAGCGTGTAAGTTTTTATTTGTAAACAAACCTCTTGAACTGGAATATCTTTTTGAAGAATATCTCTTAACGTAATTAACAACTCTTGGGTATGTTCAGAACCAAATTGCTTAAGAAAAAACTGCTTTACATAATCTAACTCTGATTTTAATACTTTGCCATCAGCCTTCATAACTGCAGCAATTAAAACCAATAGGCTTAAACTAAAATCATTTGCTTTTCTTCTACCAGATTGATTATGAACCACTCCTCCTTCAACACTTACCACAGAATCAATAGCAGAACCAACTGCAAAACCCAATATTGCACCTATAGGACCACCAAAAGCCCAACCTAAACCACCGCCTAACCATTTACCAAACTTTGCCATTTATCATCTAAATTTTAGCCCAAAAGTAATAAAACCCAATTTGATGTAAATTTTATTTTTTTAATTAATATTTTTTTTAAACCTTCGCAGATTGAAAAATGCAAAAAATTACTCCATATAAAATTACTCTTCCAGCTATAAAAAGTGGTACCGTATACTCTTTTATTACAGATAGTGGAGTTAATTATGAAGTTAGATTTGGTAGAAAACAAGATAATATTTTGAATGCTACCATAGTTTTTGGTGTTACAAACGATGAATACGAAGGAGAAGAATATAGCATAACAAATAAAGGAGAAGTTTATCATGTAATGGCAACCATTGTTGAAGTTGTTCGTTTATACAAAGATGAACATCCTAATGTAAATTCATTTGAGTTTACTGGTGAGCAAAGTGAAAAGGAAAAAGAAAAAAACAAAAATGTTCGCTTAAACCTATACTACAGATACATATCTGAAGTTTTTGATAAGAGTTGGACTACAGAGTTTACAGAAGATAAAATTGTTATAAAAAAATTAAAATAACTTAGATAATGACATATTGTCTAGAAACATGTTAAAATAGCGTTAAATTTTTTAATATGAAGCAACATTTTAGTCAGAATATACGTTTACTTAATTTAAACTGACAAAAAATAAACACCATAAAACTTAGCACAATATTTGCTATATTTTTTAGAGAAAAAAGAACTTAGATAAATTACAAGAATGAGACAGTTAAAGATTACACAACAGATTACCAAAAGAGAAAGCAAATCTTTAGAGAAATATCTTCAAGAGGTTTCTCGTGAGCCAATGATTACTGCTGATGAAGAAGTAGATTTAGCTCAAAAAATAAAAGATGGCGACGATAGAGCATTAAACAGATTAGTTAGAGCTAACCTTAGGTTCGTAATTAGTGTTGCTAAACAATACCAAAATACAGGTTTAACACTTGAAGATTTAATTAACGAAGGTAACTTAGGTTTAATTGAAGCTGCAAAAAGATATGACCACACCAAAGGATTTAAGTTTATCTCTTATGCTGTTTGGTGGATTAGACAAAGCATCTTAAAAGCAGCTGCCGACAACTCTAGAACCATTCGTTTACCACACAACCGTTTAGGAGAAATCCAAAAAATAAATAAGGCCTCGAGTGATTTTGAGCAAACAATGGAGCGAGAACCTACTGATGAAGAGTTGGCAGAAATTTTAGATATGGACTTAGAGAAAGTGCAAAACTCTAGAAAAATGTCAAAAAAACAAGCTTCACTTGATGCTCCAATGGCAAATGATGAAGATAATAATAGCTTAATTAGTGTAATTGAAGGTGAAGGTACTCCAGCACCAAATGACACATTAATTCATGAATCTCTATCCACGGATATTGAAAGAACATTATCTTATCTGAAAGGTATGGAAGCAGAAGTTATTCGTTTATTTTACGGATTAAGTGGGCGAAAAGAAATGACGCTTGAAGAAATTGGAAGCCATTTTGGTTTAACCAGAGAGAGAATCAGACAAATAAAAGAAAGAGGTTTAAGAAGAATGAGAAGATTATCAAGAACAAACAATCTTCAAACCTATTTATAATTGAATTAAAAAAATTAATTTTAAGCTCCGCTAATTGCGGAGCTTTTTGTTTTTAAATATTTTTTTACCATGAGAAATTTTGTCCTATTTATATTAATTATAACCTCTTTAGGAATACTCAATGCACAACAAACTACCTACGAATACGGACGATTAAAGTGGGGACTTAACATCGGAGGGACCTATCAAACAGCCGATGTAGCAAATGAAAAATTCGGTTTAGGTCTTGGAACAACATTAGAATACGCTATTGTACAGAACAGCTATAGTTTATTTGGATTTTCATTGAGAGGACGATATTTATGGGGGACAACTTTTGGAAACGATTACACTCTTCATCATGGACCTATTAGTAATAATGCAATCAATGGTATTGATAATCCGCTAAATAACTACTCAAATATTCCTCTCTTTTTAAACAACAGAACAACTTTAAATGAATATTCATTAGAAGCTATGTTAAAGTTTAACAAGCTTTACATTCAGAAAGGTATTTTATTTTATTTGTTTATTGGTGGTGGGGCTACAGATTACAAAAGCGAAACCAATCAATTTGATGCTTTAGGTAATGAATATGATTATTCTAAGATAAACATAACTGATAAAGCTGACATAAGAAGTCAACTCAAAACAGTTCGAGACTTAAACTATGAAACTACAATATCTAATCCAAGTGCAAAATCTTTTGTTTTTACACCAACTGTTGGTTTAGGTCTTGGCTTTAGAGTTGTTCCAGCTCTTACCATAGCATTTGAACACAAAGTTTCTTTACCGCAAACTGATTATTTTGACGGACAAGTTTATCAACCTTCAAAAGACCCTGCATTTATTAAAGATATTTACCATTATACCTCCATTAATTTTATTTTCTACACATTCAGAAGCCATAAAAATGAAGGTCAAACCTACACCCAAAATCCTAAACCTCAAACCTATCCTACTCCTAAACCAAAACCAACTCCTCAACCAGTACCTGCTCCGCTGCCAACGACAAATCCTCAGCCTACCCCAACGCCTTCAACTAATCCTGTCCCTACACCATCACCAAGTCCTACACCGACTCCTGTTCCAACTCAACCTACTCCAACGCCTATTCCTATTGATAACCCAACAACTCCTAAACCACCAATTATTACATTATTAACACCCACTACAACTACTTTTAACTCACCAAATTGTAATGTGAAAATTGAAGTGAAAATTGAAAATGTAACCAACGAAAAAGACATTGAATTTTTTAGAAATAATGAAAAAATACCTTCTTATTTTTACTATTTTCAAGCAGGTGTTCTACATTCAACAATTGAATTAAAAACTGGATTTAACAACTTTAAGGTTACTGCAAAAAATTCGGTTAAAACAGAAGTCAAAGAGTTTAAATTAAGCTGTACGGTTGCTATTGAGAAAAACATTAAAATTTGCCATAAAAATACCGATGGGACATCTCAAACAATAGATATAAAAGAATCCGATTGGCTAACGCATCAAGCCCATGGTGATGTTAAAGGAGAGTGTCCTGTGGTTATAAAAAACATTACCATTTGTCACACCGATCCTAAAACCAAACAAAAACAAAAAATAACTATTCCTGAAAATGAATGGGCTTTACACCAAACTCACGGAGATATTATAGGTGAATGCCCTGTAGTAATAAAAAATATTACTATTTGCCACACTGACCCTAACACCAAATTAAAACAAAAAATAACTATCCCTGAAAATGAATGGGCTGCTCATCAAGCTCATGGCGATGTTCTTGGAGAATGTCCTCTTGTTGTTAATACTAAACAAATTCAGATTTGCCATACCGACCAAAATACGGGTGTTAAATCTAATCTAATTATTGATGAAGGCGATTGGTTTGCTCATGCTGCTCATGATGATTCTAAAGGCATCTGCCCTAGAGAAGTTAAAACTATTGAGATTTGCCACACCGACCCAAATACCAAACTGAAACAAAAAATAACTATCCCTGAAAATGAGTGGGCTACTCATCAAGCTCATGGCGATGTTCTTGGAGAATGTAAAATGGTTGTTAATACTAAGCAGATTCAAATTTGCCATACCGACCAAAATACGGGTGTTAAATCTAATCTAATTATTGATGAAGGCGATTGGTTTGCTCATGCTGCTCATGGCGACTCTAAAGGTATTTGCCCTAGAGAAGTTAAAACTATTGAGATTTGTCATACCGACCCAAATACCAAAATGAAACAGAAAATCACTATTCCAGAAAATGAGTGGGCTACTCATCTAGCTCATGGCGATGTTCTTGGAGAATGTAAAATGGTTGTTAATACTAAGCAAATTCAAATTTGCCATACCGACCAAGCAACAGGAACCAAAACTAACTTGATTATTGATGAAGGTGATTGGTTTGCTCATGCTGCTCATGGCGATTCTAAAGGCATTTGCTCTAGAGAAGTTAAAACTATTGAAATCTGCCATATCAACCAAACAAATGGTGATTTAG
This sequence comes from uncultured Vicingus sp., assembly GCA_964398455.1. Lineage (GTDB taxonomy): Bacteria > Bacteroidota > Bacteroidia > Flavobacteriales_E > Vicingaceae > Vicingus. Next base: position 45,063 of record CAYNMR010000015.1, read on the forward strand.
AACCTATGCAAATTAATATGAATGATTGGGCTACCCATCAAGCTCATGGTGACATTCAGGGTAGTTGCAATGGTTTTGACCAAACTTTAGTCTCAATCTGTTTAAACAATCAAAATAAAAAAGTAAAAAAATATTTACTACCTTATTATCAAAGTATAGGGGCAACATTGGGGACATGTACTACTACCCCTCCTCCTGTTGATTATATAGAAATCTGTCATACCGACCCAAATACTGGAGTAAAATCTACATTGTCAATACCTTCAACCGACTGGTCTTCACATCAAACACATGGTGATGTACAAGGAAAATGTAATTTAACATCTCCCATAGGACCGACCTTCAAGGTATGCCACACAGATCCTCAAACAGGTATTAAAACAACTTTAGATGTAGGAAAAGATGATTTAACAACTCATATAAATCATGGCGATGTTATGGGAGCATGTACAACTTCTGGGGACAATCCTGAACCAGCAAAAATAAAAATATGCCATATTCCACCTGGTAACAACCAAAACCCTCAAACGATTGAAATACCTGAGTCGGCATGGCCAGCGCATGAAGCACATGGTGATTCAAAAGGAGAATGCGAAACCATTAACAAACCAAGAAAAAGAAATGATTGAATTAGATAAAGATTTTTGGAACAATCGCTATGTGAATGACGAAACTGGTTGGGATATTGGAGAAATATCTACTCCAATAAAAGAATACGTTGACCAACTGAATGATAAAACAATTAAAATTTTAATACCTGGTTGTGGCAATGCTTATGAAGCAGAGTATTTATTTAATAAAGGGTTTCTAAATGTTTATATTATTGACATATCTCCATTAGCGTTAGAAAATTTCAAAAAAAGAGTTCCTAATTTTCCAAAAGAACAATTGATTTGTGACGATTTTTTTAATCATATATTAAAATATAATTTAATCATTGAACAAACATTCTTTTGTGCCATTACTCCTAATTTAAGGCAAAAATATGCTGAACACACCTCTAGTATTCTAAACCAAAATGGGAAATTAGTTGGATTATTATTTAATGATAAATTGAATGATGATAAACCACCTTTTGGAGGAAATGCAGCTGAATATTATAGTACCTTTACACCGTATTTTTCTATTGAAATAATGGAAAAAGCATATAACTCTATTGCTCCACGAAAAGATAGAGAATTGTTTATTAAAATGACAAAAAAATAATTGATGTTTAAGAAATTTCTATTAATAACTATTATCTGCTTACTGAGTAACACTTTAATAAAAGCACAAAGTGTTTATGTTGAACCATTGATTGACGAGTTTTTCTGTAAAAATGGAATCGCTATAGATTCTTGCAGTTATGATTTATTATACACCGAGGCCTACCAATGGATTGATACTCCTTATAGATACTCAGGAAATTCAGATCAAGGTATTGATTGCTCTGGTTTAACTAAAAAACTATACGAAAAGGTTTACAACTTAAAATTGCAAGGAGGTTCTAGAACAATCTACGACCAAATAATCCCTGTAAAAAACAAATCTGATTTAAAAGAAGGTGATTTAGTTTTCTTTAAAATTAGTAGAAACCAAATTTCTCACGTTGGGGTATATCTTCAAGATGGAAACTTTATACATGCTTCTGTAAGAAGCGGGGTTATCATTAGTAATTTAAGTGAACCTTATTACCAAAAATATTATTTTTCTGGCGGCAGATTCCCCGAATAAGCAATGTTAAAAAATTTAGTTGTTATAGAATTAGCTGGTGTTTTAGCTGGTCCAGATGTAGGAATGTTTTTTGCTGAACTGGGAGCTAAGGTTATAAAAATAGAAAACAAACTAACATCGGGTGATGTTACCCGAACGTGGAAACTTCCTACTGAAAATCAAGAAAGTAAAGTCTCTGCTTATTTTTCATCTGTAAATTGGAATAAACAATACCTTTTTGTTGACCTGAAACAACAGCAAGAACAAATAAAAATTCATGAACTAGTAAAGAAATCCGATATCATTATTACCAATTTTAAGAAAGGTGATGATGTTAAGCTAAAAATGGATTATAAAACACTAAGAAAAATAAATCCACAACTTATTTATGGAGCAATAACAGGTTTTGGTTCAAACTCAGACAGAATAGCGTTTGATGTTGTTCTACAAGCTGAAACTGGCTTTATGTCGATGAATGGAACAAAACAAAGTGGTGCATTAAAAATGCCTGTAGCATTAATTGACGTTTTAGCTGCCCACCAACTAAAACAAGGACTATTGCTTGCTTTATTAAAAAGAGAAAAACAACAAAAAGGTTCTTTTGTTGAAGTATCCCTTTTTGATGCCGCTATATCAGCACTTAAAAATCAAGCAAGTAATTGGTTAATGAATAATTATATTCCTGAAACTATCGGTTCACTTCATCCTAACATTGCCCCTTATGGAGAGATCTTTACAACAAAAGACAATAAACTTATTGTGTTGGCTATTGGAAGTGATGGGCAGTTTGGTAAATTATTGGACTTACTTGGAGCCGACAGAATTAAATCTTCAACAAAATATAAAACCAATCCACTAAGAGTTAAAAATCGTGAATTATTAGCCAAAGAATTGATTCCTTTTTTTAAGCAATACAATAGAAAACCGTTAATGGATTTATTGATTGAAAATAACATTCCTGCTGGAGCAATAAAAAATCTAAAAGAGGTTTTTGAAACTGATGATGCTAAACAATTGATTAATAAAGAAACTATAAATGGTGTAAAAACTAAAAGAGTTAAAACTGCTGTTTTTAAAATCAACTAATTATCTCTTTACAACGTTTTTAATTTCAGACAAAATTTTTTTTGCTTGGCTAGCATCCAAATCAATTCCAAACGGAACAATATTGTCATCATAATTAAAAGACAAACTGTATTTATTAATGTTCCAATAGGAAGTATTCAATACCTTTGCAAAGGTTGGTTCTTCAGCATCAAATAGTTTTAAGTTTTTTATTTTCTCCAATTCATATACTTGAGTAACCCCACGTTTCCCTATTTCCTTCGTTAATATGAGTTGGTCAGATTTTAGAATAATCCTTTCTAATCCAATATTTCTCCATCTGTATGCATAAATAACTTTAAACTCAAAGAAAAACCAAAAAGCCAAATAAACAGCAAAAAAGACCTTGCTAGAATTATCATAATCATAAAAAAACTGACTTAAAATAGCTAAACCACACAATGAGAATAAAGAAATCCAAACTAAGAGTAATCGTTGTTTGGAATTATCTTTAAACGCCTTAATTTCAATTTCTAAGACATCATTCTTTTTATTTACAATTATTCTATCATTCATTTTATCTCATTAATATTTACCCCAAAAATAGGTAGATATATCAAATTGGGCATTATCTTTGTTTGTATAAAGTTAAAAATAATTACCTTTAATCAAAATTTATTAAACCATGAGAAAATATATATTCTTAAGCCTTATTGCTTTATTCACAATTTCTAAATCAAATGCTCAAACTGATAAAAAGATTGATGAATTGGTATTCTTATATGTTGATGAAAAATACGACAAAGTAGTTGATAAAGCCTTAGCTTTAACCCAAAATGATGCTTACAAAAAAAATCCACTGCCCTTAATCTATGCTTCAATGGGTTACTATCAAATGTCTAAAAGACCAGATAAATTTGATATTGCTAAAGGTGGAAAATATGATAATACATTAAAGAATGCTCAGAAGTACCTAGCGTCTTTTATGAAAAAAGATGCAAAAGCAAATGAATATTTTAATGACTATAAAGAATATTACGATTTATTAGCAGATACTTCAAATAAGCTTGGTCAGCATTATTTCTTAATGGAAAATTATAGCAAAAGTGCTGGAGCATATAAAACAGCCGTAAAAGCATTGCCTCAAGACCCTGTTTTATTGTTGTGGCAGGCGATTGGTGAAGTAAAATCGAAAAACTTTGCTGAAGGTGACAAGAATTTAATTGCTGCATTAAACAAAATTGACGAGAACTTTAAACCATTTGATCCAACTGCTGGAGTTCTCGCTCACGGAATGCTTATTGCTAGTGAATATTTAACCCAAAAAGGAGATGCAACAAATGCTAATAAGGCTAAAAATTTAGTTGAAGTATTTAAGAAATACGACCCTGATGAATTAGATAAAAACAAATTAGAAGAACGTAAAGAAAAAGCTAAAGAAGATGATCGTATTATGAGAAAGTTCTATAGTGAAGATGATGAAGAGCCTGCTCCAACTTCTGAGGAAAAAGAAGAAGTGAAAACAGACGAATAATTATAAATTATATAGCTGATTATAGATGTTTAAGACTTGGGGAATAACCAAGTCTTTTTCATTATTCACAATCTCATAATCCGCAAATTTCAATCGTTCATCATCACTCATCTGAGCATTTATTCTTTTCCTAACATCAACTTCATTTGCATTATCTCGAAGAACAACTCTTTTTATTCTTAATTCTTCTGGAGCTGTAACAATTATTATTTTATCTAATCCTTTGTTAGCTCCACTTTCAATTAAAATTGCAGCTTCTTTTATCAATATTTTATACTTTTTGTTGGCATCTACCCAATTTTCAAAATGTTCCTTTACTTTCGGATGAACTATTGCATTTAATTGATCTAATGCAATTTTATTATTAAAAACCAACTGTGCCATTTTCTTTGAATCAAGACCATTTTCTGAATAAATTTCTGCTCCGAACTTTTGTTTTATTAACTCAATGGTATTGGCATCAGTATTAACTATTTTTTTTGCTTCAACATCTGAATTATAAATCTTTATCCCTAAAGAACTAAAAATCTTTGCTACAGTAGATTTTCCACTACCAATACCACCAGTTAAACCAACTAATAGAGGTCTTTTAGTCATTTCTTTTTTTGAGAACATATTCAACTTTTGCAGGTTTTAGTGAAACAGATTTAATAAATGAAGGATATTTTGATAAATCTACTTTTAGTTTTCTATATTGATTATTCAACTCTTTACAATCGACACTCGCTTCAAAATCAGTCTCTTTTATACCCGATAATTTAGTTAATGAAACCATAAATTTTACTTCAACATAGTTAGGGAAAATAGAGATATTCATTCCTTCAGGAACGTTTATTGAGTTAATCGGAACTTTCATTTTATACTCTGTAAATTTATCGACAAGAATAGATAAATCTACTTTATTTACAGCAGTTGTTAGTTTTAACTTATTTAGATAATCAACATCAAAACCTAATTCAATATTTATATTTGATTCGATGTTTCGGATATTTTTAAGTTCTGTTGGTATAAACTTTAATGTATCTAAAACAGATTTTGGACCTACAACATTTACATAAGGTGGATTAACATTTACAGCATCAGAAAGTTGAAATTGATTACTAAATGTAAGTTTTGTTTGAGGTTTAATTTTAATAGATTTTTCCATTATTTCGTCAACCTCAATCTTAACCTGTTTTGGGTAAATAGATGCAATTTCTATTTTATTCCCTAATTGTTTTTCAATAACACTATTAAAAGACTCGAAATCTAAGATTGCTTTCTCCTTTATTTTTTCATCAACGTACTTAGATAAATCAATATCGATTACAGGATTTGTAAATGTTAACTTATAACCAAGCAAATAATAACCAACCCCAGTAATTTTGACTTTTATAACCTGAGGAAGTTCATTTAAAATAACATGTTTTTCTGGGTTTTTATTATAAGTTATATTAATATCTAAACCAGTTGAATAGGTTTGCCCTAGAGCATTGAGTAACCAATAAAATGAAGATAAAAACAAACACATCAAAAACACGTAAAGCTTCTTATTTACAGAAGCTTTACCAAAATTATTCTTAAAGTTAGTTAAGATATTTTTCAATGTTCAATTATTTTTTCTCCATCTCTTCACTTGAAAATTCTTTAGCAATAGCCGATTTTTCGATTTTCAAACGATTTCCACCTTCAATTTCTATTATTACAGTTTCATCATTAACTTGATCAATTTTACCATGAATTCCGCCAATAGTAACTATTTTATCTCCTTTCTTTAATGCTTCTCTAAAAAGTTTTTGTTCCTTTTGTTTTTTAACTTGTGGTCTAATCATAAAAAAGTAGAATACCACGAAAATTAACCCAAACATAATCAATGTTTGAATTCCTCCTCCACCTTGTCCACCTTCCGGTGCCGACATTAATAAAATTGCTAATTTGTTCATTTTAAATATATTAATTTTTAATTTATACTATGTTCTATTACTCTGATAATGACTCATTTTCTTTTCCCTTTGGTACAAGAACGTCTCCTTTTAAGGCTATCACTTTTGTGTTTGGAATAGTGTTAGCTACAAGTGTAATAGTCTTATTTTGTTTACCTTGTTTTCCACTAGAGTTAAACGATACTTTTATCACCCCCTCCATACCTGGCTTAATTGGTTCTTTTGGCCATTCTGGAACAGTACAACCACAACTCCCTTGAGCCGAAGAAATTATTAAATCTGTTTTCCCTGCATTTCTAAACTTAAAAACTGTAGAAACAACTTCTCCTTGAGTAATGGTTCCAAAGTCAACTACTTCTTCAACAAAATCAAAGAATGGTACTTGGTCTTTATCTACAACATCGCCCGATGCTGTGTTTGGATTTGAAATAATATCAGTACTATAAGTTTCATCACCTCCATTACCACACGACAATAAACTTGATATTATTACAACGGCTACAATAATTTTTTTCATTTCAGTATTTTTATTCGACTGCAAATATAACTAAAACATCCCTAAATTTTGTTTATCCTTTTTCTAACTATACCTTCCTGAAATTCAATTTCAATGATATAAATTCCATTGTTTAAGTTAGATAAATTAATTTGCCTTTTAGTGGCGTCTTGAAAAACTTCTTTAATTTGTAACTGATTCCCTAAAACATCTAAAACAGTTATATTTTTAATCGTATGTTGAGCTTGAATAGTGATGATGTCTTTTGTTGGATTTGGATAAACATCAACATTACTTTCATTTAAGTATTCATCTATACCTACTACAACAGTATTGTTTTTTGATAAAATCCATAATTCGGGGTCAAACACAATAGAATCTACAATAAAAGGCACATTAGCCTGAAAATGTTGCCCAGAGAATGTGTGTTCAAAGACTAATGTTGTATCCATTCCTTGTCCAGAAATATAAATTGGTATGGGCATTTCATAAAATGAAACCGATGGGTGGGATTGAGTCTGCTCAACTTTAAAATTCACCTCACTTCCGTTCTGATTCCATACAATTTGATAAGATGGATAACCCTCTCCATAAAACCAGTCATTAAAAAATTCTGTTAAATCAATAGCACTAACTTGTTCTAAATGATTTATAAGTGAGAGTGTTGTTGCATATTTATAAGCTAAATTAATATCTTCAAGATAATTTCTTATCGCTTGAGTAAAATCTTCCTCACCTAATTTCCATGTCAACATGTGTAGTAAGAAAGCGCCTTTTTTGTATGATAGTCTAGAACTAAAAATTCTATTAACATCAGTAGTATCTGAATTATAAACAGAACCATCAGGCAAACTAGTAATTGTGTTTATCATGTCTTCTCGCCAAGGTCTCCACCACGCAGTTGCTACATGTTTATAGAAAAGTCCTGTGCAATAAGTTGCAAAGCCCTCATTTAGCCAAATATCCGACCAACTTCCGCAAGTGATTTTATCGCCAAACCATTGATGTGCAAGTTCGTGCGACATAAGATGCTCACTAAAAGTTCCCATCGAACTCATCGTTTGATGCTCCATTCCTCCACCCCAACCAAATTGTGCATGACCGTATTTTTCATTCATAAATGGATAAGGTGTAAACAACGAATCATACAATTCAAAGATTGGTTTTATTAAATTCACCTTTGGATAGCTTGTTAATGAATCTTCTGGATAAACATAATTTAATATAGGTAATGTTCCAAGTGTTAAATTCGTATTGACTGTAAACTCAGCATAATTGGTAACTGCCAAGGAAATTAAATAGGTTGTAATTGGATAACGATGTTTCCAATAGTATGTTTTATGCATTCCGTTATCGGTTTCATTTACCAATAAACCTTGGCTTGCAACTTTGTTAATTTTAGGAGTAGTAACTATAACATCTATTGAATCAATCTTATCATCTAAACTTTGTTTACAAGGCCACCATTCTAAAGCACCAAATGGTTCAGACAAGGTCCATATAATAGATTGTCCAGCATGACTGGATTTTACAAAAGAACCAAATCCTGAATTTTGAGGAACTCCTTGATAAAAAACCGTAATTGAATCTAAACTATTTTGAGCAATAATACTTGGTAAATCTATTTTCAAACTGTTGTTTGGTAATTGTGTATAGGTAAGTGAAGAATTATGATATTTCACCGAATCAACTGTTAAAGCGATTGTTAAGTCAAAATAGATTTCATTAAAATTGGAAACAACAGGTGTAAAATATGAAGTAATTTCTCCTTTGATGTAATTGGTATCTGGGTCAATTTCCCAAACCAAGTGATGATACTTCAAATCATAATATCCAGTTTCTGTGGCACTTTTTAATGTATGGTTAAAATGAAACTGATGTCGCTCTGCTTCTGAAAAAGCGACCTTATCAATTTCAAAAATATCTTGAGCGTGTAACTTTGGGATTACAAATTGTAGACTACAAAAAACGATTAATAAGTATTGTTTCGTTTTCATTATCGGTAAATCTTATCCACTAAATGTTGATATTTAGTAAGGATAAATTTACGTTTTAATTTTAATGTAGGTGTCAATTCACCTGTTGGAATTCCCCATTGGGTATCAACCAACTCAAACTTTTTAATTTGTTCGTAATTCGGAAAACCTTGATTTAATGCATCAACCTCTTCTTGAACCCTATCAATTACCAATTGATTTTTTATTAATTCAGCAAAATTTGAGAAATTAACTCCTTTTCTCTTAGACCATTCTTCCAAGAACAAGAAATCTGGTTGAATGATTGCTGCAGGAAATCTTTCACCATCTCCAATCACCATTAATTGTTCAATAAAACGAGATTCTTTGAATTTATTCTCCATTACCTGAGGAGCGATATATTTACCTCCAGAGGTTTTAAACATTTCTTTTTTACGGTCAGTTATTTTTAAGAAACCATTTACAAACTGACCTATGTCTCCTGTATGGAAATAACCATTTTCATCAATTACCTCTTTTGTTAATTCTGGTTTATTGTAATAGCCCTTCATTATACTCGGACCTTTTACAATAATTTCGCCGTCTTCCGCTAATTTAACATCCAAGTTTTCTAATGGTTTCCCAATGGTACCAATCATTCTACCACCTGGCAACAAGCAATTTACACCTATTACTGGTGAAGTTTCAGTTAAACCATATCCTTCTAAAACAGGTATTTGAGCGGCAGAAAAAACTCTTGCCAAACGAGGTTGTAAAGCTGCTCCACCAGAAACAATAGCAATAACATTGCTTCCCAAGGCTTCCCTCCATTTAGAAAAAATAAGCTTGTTAGCTAATTTTAGTTGGAAATTATACCAAAATCCTTTGTCTTCATTAGGGTCAAATTGCAAACCTAATTCTAATGCCCAGAAGAAAAGTTTCTTTTTAATACCCGTTAATTCGGTTCCTTTTGCTACTATTTTATCATATACCTTTTCTAACAATCGTGGAACAGTTGCAAACAACTGAGGTTTTACCTCTTTTAAGTTATCAGCAATAGTATCCATCGATTCGGCATAATAAATCGACACACTTTTATAAATGTACAGATAATCGAGCATACGCTCAAAAACATGGCAAAGTGGCAAAAAACTTAATGCCTTTTGTTCTTTTGCTATTGGCAAACGGGGCTCAGAAGCCAATACATTACTAATAAAATTTTTATGTGTTAACATTACACCTTTGGGTTTTCCTGTTGTGCCAGAAGTGTAAATTAATGTTGCTAAATCGTCGCCTTGAACTAAATTTCTATACTGTTCAATATCTTCCGTAGAACTATTGTTTAGCAATTCTGAATAATGGCTTTGTCCTGAAATTTTATTGAATGTATAAATCTTCTCTAAAGATGGAACATTGGCTTTTATTGACAAAATCTTGCCAAGTATTTCTTCATCTGAAAGGAAAACTAACTTTGCTCCACAGTCATTTAAAATATAGTCGTAATCCTCTGAATTAATGTTTGAATAAACAGGAACATTTACAGCTCCTATCTGTTGTATGGCTAAATCTGTTAAATGCCACTCCGTTCGATTATTCGAAATCATTGCAATTCTATCACCTTTCTTAACACCAAGCTCAAGTAAACCTTTACTTAATTGAATGGCTTTTTCTACCAATTCTTTTGATGATACAGAAACCCATTTACCATTCTCTTTTTGAGTAAATGCATCTGATTTTGGTTGAAACTTTAATGGGTAGTAGTAAAAATCGGCTAAATTATTTATCTGCATGATATGTAATAATTATAGGAAACGTAAAAAAACCATCAATCATATTGTTATAGGTTTTGCTCGCTTTGAACAGTTCCATTAACATATTTTTGAATTTTTATAGCAGCACCGCTTTCGTTATATATTTTCCAATCACCTATTCTTTGATAATCAAACAAAGCTCTATCATATTTAACCGCTCCTTGTTCTTTTATATTTCCATTCTCAAAATAAGAAGTTTGAGTATAGGTTAATTTCTTTTTATCTACTAAAAGTAATATATTTTGTGGTTTTCCATTACTGAAATATTCTGCTTTCTTTTCATAATACTGAAAAGATTTATCATAAATTTCTTCAAACTCAATAGCTCCATTAGGATAATAATCAATCCATGTTAATGCTTCATTGTCAATATAAACAATGTCCGACTTCATTGTTCCATCTTGATAAAAAAGTGTCATTTTACTTTTCTTGATATCAACCATTCTAAAATTACGTTCAACATTCCCATTTGGATAATAATTCTTATACACCTTTAATTGTCCATCAACATAGAAACCCTTGTGTAATAACTCTCCTGTTTTATAATAATCTTCAATAAACCCATTAGCAGCATATCCATTCATTCCATTTCGAACTGAATCTTTTCCTAACATGATGTTTAGTTTCTCATACAACACAATTCCATAAGTTTCGTCAATTACTTCTTTTGCATCATAGGTATTGTAATATAAATTCTTATCAGTCAAATCATTTTGAGCAAAAACTGATAAACTAATTATTAGAGTTAAAATTGATAAAATGTATTTCATAGCGATAAAAATAACTTATTTTTTTAAATCATTGTCGTTTAATCTTGCAATTTTAATATTAAAGTATCCAAAAATAACGGTCATAATTGGACTTATTAAATTAAAAAAACAGTACATAAAATAATCTCCTGTTGCAATTCCTAAAACTCCTGAATGATAAGCTCCACATGTGTTCCAAGGCACTAAAGCAGAAGTTACAGTTCCAGAATCTTCTAAAGTTCTACTTAAAACCTTTGGATGTAATCCACGTTCTTTATATTCTTCAGCAAACATTTTGCCAGGAACAACAATAGCTAAATATTGGTCTGATGCAGTTACATTAAAAACAACACAAGAAGCTGTTGTTGTTGCAATTAATGAACCATCTGTTTTTGCTAAACCAATTATGGATTTTGTAATACGTTTTAACATTCCTGTAACTTCCATCACTCCTCCAAAAATCATTGCACAAATGATTAACCAAATGGTATTCAACATTCCTTTCATACCACCAGAAGAAAGCAATTCGTTTACCAATTCATTATCTGTTACAATTGCAGTGTCGGTTGTCATGGCATTTACAACTGCCTTGTATGACGATACAAACCCATTAGTTCCACTATACAATGAATTTATCAATTCTGGTTGAAAAATTATTGCAAAAACACCACCTAACAAACTACCAAAAAATAAGGATGGAATAGCTGGTATTTTAAATAAAATTAATCCAATAACAACTAACGGAACAATAAACAGTAATGGTGTAATATTAAACTTTGATGAAATAGCTATTTGCAAAGTATCTACTTGGCTAACCTGCTCACCAGAATCATAGAAGAACCCTATAACTAAAAAAATACCTAGTGTTAATACGATAGATGGTATTGTAGTATAAGTCATGTATTTAATATGTGTAATCAAGTCTGTTCCAGCCATTGCCGGTGCAAGATTGGTAGTATCTGATAATGGCGACATTTTATCGCCAAAATAAGCACCTGAAATTATTGCTCCAGCAATAATTGGTTCTCCAATACCTAGAGCTTTTCCAATACCCAACAAAGCAATACCAACTGTTGCAACTGTTGACCAAGAACTACCTGTTGCCATTGAAACAATAGAACATATTAAACATGTTGCGAACAGAAAAATAGTAGGATTTAAAATATCTAATCCATAATAAATCATGGCAGGAACAATACCACTAAGCAACCAAGTTCCAGCCAAAGCACCTATTAACAACAAAATAATAATAGCAGAAAGTGCTGAGTGGATACTTTTTGTTACTCCTTCAATAATTCTATCAAAATCAAATCCATTGTAAATTCCAATTAAACCTGCTGCTGTCGCAGCTAGCAACAATGCCAATTGATTTGCTCCATCCAAAGCTCCATCGCCATATACTTGCAATACGTTAATTGCCAACAGCCCAACAAGCACCACTATTGGAACTAACGACTGAATTAATGATGGTTGTTTAAAATTGCCCATTATATATACACTATTCAAAAAAAGAATAGCGGTAAATTTAAAAATGCTTTTAGTTCTATTCTAATTATTTGGCAACTTATTATTAACAAGTTATAAATAAAACAAGGTAGTTTATCATTTCAAGAATTTAAAAATCAAATCTGATTCATACCCTTTGCTCAACAGGTATCGATACAGTTTTTCTTTGAGTTTATGAGGGTCATCTTCGTTCAGCAACTGCTTCTTTTTATCAATCAGTTGAATAATTGCTTCCTGGTAATCTTCATCACTTATCTCTTTTTCTATAGCTTTTAAAACTTCTTTACCCGAAATTTTTTTCTGATAAAGCTCTGCAACAATCTTAATTTTTCCCCACCTTTTAATCAAAAATTTACCTCTTACAAAAGCTTCTATATACCGTTTTTCATTCAAATAATTTTGCTCAAGCAAAACATCCATTATCTTATCCCAGTCTTCTCGTTTCACATTCCAAGCCCTAAACCTGTTCTCCACATCAAAAATACATCGCTCCTGAAACGAGCAATACCAAAGAGCTTTCTCAAGGGCTCTGTCGTACGACATATTTTTAAAAAACTTGGACATATTTAAACTATTTTTGCTCACTCCAAAAATAAAGAATTGAAAAACAAAAAAGCCCTATATCTTTTATTTGCTGCAAATGGTATTTCGGGAATTGCACAAGGGATAAGCATGTTGGCAATTCCATGGTATTTTACTTCTATCATCAACGATAGCGAAACTTTTGGACTTATTTATGCTGCAACCACTATTATTACTCTTTTTTGGGGGCTGTACGCAGGTACTTTAATTGATCGATACTCACGAAAAACAATTTTCCTGAGCATTTGTGTGATTAGTTTTTTTATTCTATTAGGAGTTGCATTAACAGGGTTTTATTTAGGTGAAGTTCCCATTTATTTAATTGCCTTGGTTTTTTGTTTTACCATTTTTAACTACAATATTCACTACCCTACTTTGTATGCCTTCGGACAAGAAATTACAGAAAAAGAAAACTATGGAAAAACCAACTCACTCATTGAAATAACTGGACAATTAACCAGTATTATTTCGGGAGTTTTTGCAGCCATTTTACTTACCGGTGTAAATCAAGAATTTCTAAATCAGGTAGGACTTAGCTTTCTCAGTTTTAATGTAAAACCTTGGCAATTGCATGAGATTTTTCTTTTAGATGCTTTAACCTACATTGCTGCTTTTACACTAATTCTTTTTATTCAATATACTCCCATCAAAAGTTATGAGGTGGACAAAAGCTCGGTGTGGAATCGACTCATTCATGGTTTTAGTTATTTAAAGCTGCATCCTTTGTTGTTTCACTTTGGAGTTGCCTCATTCGCCATATTTGTGGTGCTTTTAATTCACGTTCATCAGCTCATGCCCATTTATGTCGATAAACATTTACAATCCGACTCAAGTGCTTATGCCATTGGAGAAATGATTTATGCTCTTGGAGCCTTATTAGCAGGTGCTGGAATTCGATGGATTTTTAAAAAAACAAATACCATCAACGCAATCATTATTTTAATGCTGCTTAGCATTATAGGTTTTGAAGTTTTAGCGTTTACCAACAGTATTTTAATTTTAATGTTGGTAAGTTTTGTTTTAGGGATAACCAATGCAGGTGCTCGAATATTACGAATAACCTATTTATTTAATCACATACCCAACCACATCATTGGGCGAACTGGAAGTGTTTTTAATACCGTAAACATCTTTCTTCGGTTTATGCTAATTGGTATTTTTAGTTTGTCTTTTTTTCATACAAACAACAATATTATATGGGCATATTTTATTGGTGGATTATTCATTCTAATCTCTATTATACCCTTACTTTTATACCATAAAAAATTAGTTCATTTTAAAATTCCAGATGAGTAAACAAAAAATATCCTTTTCAAAAGTCTTTAAAACCATTATTTGGCCGAAAAGAAAGCTAATTTTTATTGGTTTAATACTGATAACATTAGGTAGATTATCGGGATTGGTGCTGCCTGCTGCTACTAAATATTTGGTAGACGATGTATTATTAAAGCACGATTTCGAACTGTTTAAAATTATTCTCTTTGCAGTTACGTTAGCAATAGTTGTTCAAGCTGTAACATCTTATTTAGTTTCTATCATCATTAGTGTTGAAGGACAACGCTTTATTTCTGAACTAAGAGTACAAGTACAAAAGAAACTATTAAACCTTCCCATTAGTTTTTTTGACAATCACAATTCTGGGGCTCTTGTTTCAAGAGTAATGAATGACGTAGAAGGAGTTAGAAACCTTGTAGGAACAGGATTAATTCAATTGGTTGGTGGAGCTATAACTTCAATTATTTCGTTAGTGTTACTCATAAAAATAAGCTTAACGCTTACGCTTTACGTATTGGTTCCGCTAATTGTTTTTGGGGTTATCTCCTTTTATGCGTTTAAAAAAATTAGACCTATTTTCAAAGAACGTAGAAAAATAGAATCAGATGTTTCTGGAAGACTAACTGAAACCATCGGTGGAATACGTATTGTAAAAGGATTTAATGCAGAGAAATATGAAAGCACCATTTTTGAGAAAGGTGTTACTGATATTTTTAAGATAATTAAATCATCATTAACAGCAACTTCCATCATGTACAGTTCTGCCACACTATTGTTAGGCTTAGCATCGGTTTTGGTTATGGGAGTTGGAGGTTATAAAATAGTTAACGGGGAGATTTCATTAGGCGATTTTCTATCGTTTACCTTGTTTCTGGGTTTTTTAATAGCTCCAATTGTTCAAATGAGTAACATTAGCACACAACTTACTGAGGCTATTTCTGGATTAGACAGGACAGAAGAATTAATGAATATACCGAGTGAAAGTGATAATAAAAACCGAACAGAAAATTTAAAATCATTTGCTGGCAATTTTAAATTCGACGATGTTAGTTTCTCTTATCAAGATGATAAGTTGGTGCTTCATCACATTAATTTTGAAGCTCCATCGGGAACCATAACTGCTTTAGTAGGAAGTTCTGGTTCAGGAAAATCAACCATTGCCAATTTAGTAGCCTCTTTTCTTGAACCAACAAGTGGAAAAATATATATTGATAATGTGGATTTATCAACCGTTTTGCTCGATTCTTATAGAAAAAATATTGGACTGGTACTACAAGACGACTTTTTGTTTGAAGGCACTATAAAAGAAAACATCTTGTTTTCGAAACCAACAGCGAGCGACAAAGAAGTAAATGACGCTGTAAAAATGGCTTATGTTAACGAATTTACCGACCGTTTTGAAGATGGTTTGAATACGATGATTGGCGAACGTGGAGTTAAACTTTCAGGTGGACAACGACAACGGGTAGCTATTGCTAGAGCAATATTGGCAAACCCAAAATTGTTAATTTTAGATGAAGCCACTTCTAGCTTGGATAGCGAAAGCGAAATGATGGTGCAGGAAAGCTTAAAAGAACTGATGAAAGGACGAACCACTTTTGTTATTGCTCACCGATTAAGTACTGTTAAAATGGCTCACCAAATTTTGGTTGTTGAAGGCGGACAAATCGTTGAACGCGGAACTCACGATGAACTGATTAACTCAAAAGGACGTTACTTTAATTTATTTACGTACCAATCGAGGATTTAAATAAATTGAACAGCTTTTATGTTGTACAATATTTTTCAAACGTGTAATTTTATACCGATTACACAAACAATACAGTTCAATTTCGGTTTTACCTCATTGTCCTGTTTATTTGTAGTATCGGCATTTACAACTGCTAATTAAAAATAGTTCGAAACTATTCTTAATTGCAGTAGATATAAGAACCGCAAGAATTGGATAATAAAAGAATATGATGAAACTACAAAACTACGCCCAAGGAAAATGGGTTGAAGGAACTGGAAAAGACAAAGCCTTATTTAATGCCATAACTGGGGAGCAAATTGCTACAGCATCGAGCGAAGGATTAGATTTTGCTGCTATGATGGATTATGCCAGAAAAGTTGGCGGACCTGCACTAAGAAAAATGACTTTTCAAGAACGCGGATTGATGTTAAAAGCGTTGGCAATGCATTTGCTTTCGTTAAAAGCAAAATATTATACTGTAAGTGCTAAAACAGGAGCTACCAAAGTGGATAGTTGGATTGATATTGAAGGCGGTATTGGTAATTTATTTGCCAATGCAAGTTTGCGTCGTCAGTTTCCCGACGAACCTTTTTACATTGACGGAGAAACCGCTCCACTTTCAAAAGGCGGAACATTTATTGGTCACCACATCATGGTTCCAAAACAAGGAGTTGCCATTCACATCAACGCATTTAACTTTCCTATTTGGGGAATGTTAGAAAAAATAGCCGTTAACTTTATGGCTGGTGTTCCTGCCATTGTAAAACCTGCAACGCTCACCTCTTTTTTAACCGAAGTAATGGTTAAAGATATTATCGATTCTAAAATTTTACCCGATGGAGCTTTACAATTGATTTGTGGTTCTGCCAATGGAATTTTAGACCACGTAACCAACCAAGATGTGGTAACTTTTACTGGTTCGGCATCAACAGGAAAAATGCTAAAATCTCATCCTCGTTTGTTAGAAGAAGCTGTTCCGTTTAACATGGAAGCCGACTCATTAAATGCTTCTATTTTGGGCGAAGATGCTGTTCCTGGAACAGAAGAATTTGATTTGTTTATTAAAGAAGTTCAGCGCGAAATGACCGTAAAAGCAGGTCAAAAATGTACTGCTGTTAGAAGAATTATTGTTCCTGAGAAATTAGTGGAGGATGTACAAATTGCTTTAGGCAAACGACTAGCCCAAACGGTAATAGGAAACCCAGAAGTGGAAGGTGTTCGTATGGGTTCATTAGCAGGCTTAGAGCAAGTAAAAGAAGTTCGCGAAAAAGTGGAACAATTAGCAAAAACACAAAAAATGGTGTTCGGAAATTTAGATACTTATGAAGTAGTTGGGGCCGACAAAAACAAAGGTGCTTTTATGTCGCCTATATTGTTTGTAAACGACAACCCTTTTGTAAATACCGATTGCCACAATATTGAGGCATTTGGCCCAGTTTCTACTATTATTCCTTATAAAAATTTAGACGAAGCCATTGAACTTGCCAAAATGGGAAAAGGTTCGTTGGTTTGTTCAATAGTTACTAACGACGATAAAATTGCTAAAGAATTTGTAATGGGTGCTGCTTGCATGCACGGGCGTATTTTAATTTTAAATGCAGCTTGTGCTAAAGAGAGTACTGGACACGGTTCTCCAATGCCACTGCTTACTCATGGTGGTCCAGGTAGAGCAGGTGGTGGAGAAGAAATGGGAGGTAAACGAGGTATTTTACACTACATGCAACGAACTGCCATACAAGGTTCTCCAACCATGATAACCAAGGTAACCAACCAATATCAATACGGTGCCGAACAAACGGAGTTTGACAAGCACGTTTTCCAAAAATATTTTGAGGAAATACAAATTGGAGAAACGGTAATTACCAGAAAACATACGGTTACTGATGCCGACATTATAAATTTTGCCAATGTTAGTGGCGACCACTTTTACGCACATGTTGATGCAACATCGCTTGAAGGAACCATTTTTGAACGTAATGTTGCCCACGGCTATTGGGTATTATCGAAAGCAGCTGGTTTATTTGTGGATGGAAAAAAAGGTCCAGTTTTATTAAACTATGGTTTAGACGAATGTAGATTTGTTAAACCAGTTTATCCAGGCATGACCATTGGAGTTCGTTTTACAGCTAAACAAAAAACTGCTCAAGAGAAACGAGATGAAAACGACATCAAAAAAGGAATTGTAAAGTTTTTAGTAGATGTGTATGACGAAACAGGAGAAACCGTAGCTTTAGCAACTATATTAACGATGGTGAAATTTAAAAATCAAAATTGAGAATATATCAATTTATAATATCAATATTTTTTGGTTTGTTGTTATTTAACAATTGTAAAGCCCAATCAGAATTTTTTTTTGACAATACTTTTACTATTGAGTTAAGCAGTGAAGAATCATCAAAACTTAATTTTCTAGAAGATTCCTTATCTAGTTTTTTAAAAAATGGATTACATTCAGAATACTATCATTCCAATATTGAAGTTGCAAGTTTTTCCATAAGACTTACCAAATCTCAGGGAAAAGTTATAATAAATTCTAAACCAAATTATACTCCTTTAAATAAATACACCTTAGGAATTAAATGGGAAACTAATTATAGAAATTTTTATATTACTTCTTTCTCAAAAAATTATATTGAAACTAAATACATTTCGGATAGCATTAATGCATACAATGGGGTTCCATTAATAGTCTTTCCAATAAGTAGTTATAATGAATTATTTTCTGAAATACAAAACAATCAGATTCAAAGAATTTTAAAAAGCAATGTCTTAAATAAAATCGACTCTAATTATAACACTTTAAATGACGCAACATTTAATACCATTAGAGAAATCTCTATCGATTCTTATAAAATATTTCCACAAGCACCTTTGAAACTATTATTTGAATTAATTAAGCCTCACTTAATCGAGAAAAATATAGACGCATATGACAATAATTTAAATACAAACAAATTAGATAGAGCAACCTTAGCATGGCAATTTTTAAAAGAGACAAAGGCTTATGGAAAACCATACAAGAATTTCGATGATGAACTAATTTATGATTCTGTTAGTGAGGATAGACTATGTATTTCAATATTATTATCTGAAAACATTCGAGTACAATCTGATAGTATTGGTAGCAATTATATACAACAACATCATTATTCATACAATCATAAAAATCCTATTCCAAAATTTGAATTTAAATATGATAGAATAGGTTTTAAACTAACTTCTAAAAAAACAAATGTTGAGAAAATTATCTGGTTAAATTATAGTGATGTAAAGAAGTTAATGGAAGATAATAAAATTAATTTTGAGCTTTACGAAGCAATTTTTACAAAACATTTGTTTGAAAAACTAAAAGTAAATAATTACTATTGGCAAGATTCTGACTACAATAAAAAATAAACTATGGCATTAAATACATTAACTCCAAACCTAATGGTCAACGATGTTGAAGAAACCATTGAGTATTATACCGATATTTTAGGATTTACCTTGCTAAAAACTGTACCTGAGAAAGGAAACCCAGATTGGGCAATGGTAAAACGTAACGATGTTATTTTAATGTTTCAATCGGCAAAAAGTTTAAAAGATGAATTGCCTAAATTAAAGTCGCAAAAACCTGGTGGAGGTTTAACTTTTTATATTAAAGTAGATAGAATTACCGAATTGCACGAAGAATTAGTTGAAAACGAAGTAGAAATTATTGCCAATTTAGAAAGCACTTTTTACGACACCATTGAATTTTCGATTATTGATAACAATGGTTATGTATTAACCTTCTCGGAAGAAAAATAAGGAAGTTGGAAGTTAGGTGACCGAAGCTGGAAGTAACTTCTAATTTCGGTCTTCCAACCATATAAACTAGAAACAAAATAAAAATGACAGCAACAGAACAAGGCTCAGTAGAAATTTCGGTTAACGAAAAAGGGATTGCTACCATTGAATTTTTCCATCCGATGAGTAACTCCTTACCAGGAAAAATTTTAAACAAATTAGCAGAAACTATTGCTGAAGCAGGTAAAAATGATGCGATTAAGGTAATCATATTAAAATCGAAAGGAGAAAAGGCATTTTGTGCAGGAGCAAGTTTTGATGAACTGATTTCCATCAATGATTTAGAAACCGGCACCAAGTTTTTCTCAGGTTTTGCCAATGTAATTAATGCAGCTCGCAAATGTCCCAAATTTATTATCGGACGTGTTCAAGGAAAAGCAGTTGGTGGTGGAGTTGGAATGGCTAGTGCAGTAGATTTTTGTTACGCTACCAAAAATGCAGCAGTAAAACTAAGCGAATTAGCTGTTGGTATAGGTCCTTTTGTTGTTGGACCAGCTGTTGAACGTAAAATAGGCACTTCCGCAATGAGTATGTTGGCCATTGATGCTACCGAGTGGTATTCTGCAGAATGGGCAAAGGAGAAATCGTTGTATGCTGAAATTTTTGATGCCATAGAAGACCTAGACAAAGCAATTGAGGTTTTGGCGAACAAATTAGCATTGTCAAACCCAGAAGCGATGAGTATGCTTAAAAAGGTGTTTTGGGAAGGAACTGAACATTGGGACAAGCTATTAATTGAACGAGCAGGCATGAGTGGTAAGTTAGTGTTGTCTGATTTCACTAGAAATGCCATCAATTCTTTTAAAGCAAAATAAATAACATGTGTAAAAATCATAAAAGAGCCTGACAAAAGTCAGGCTCTTTTGTTTTTTTAAAAACGAACTTTAGTAAATAAACTAAAAACAAAAAAACATGAGTCAAAACGTAGAAATTAATCAAGGTGAAATTAAAGTAAAATTTACAAGTCCAACTAAAGGGAAAGTGTCGTTCGCAGCATTAGGATTAAACAACGAAGATTTATTTTCTGAAGGTGGTTTAGTTCGAATGGTTTTCGATTTTGAAGGTATTGGTTCTCACAATTACTTTCAAATGCCTACCATAAGTGTAGCTTACCAAGAAGAAATGGGAGAAACACATTGGCAATGTGATTTTAACGGCGAAACCATTCTTGATAAAACTGATCATCATGGTAAATCGACTGTAATTTTGATTAACAAAAACAAATTACAAGAATTGGAACACCGACATGAAAACGCATTGGTTCTGCATGGCGAATTTCCAAAAGCTGTTCACATTAGTGCAGAAGATTCATTCATTAACTTTTTTTCTTAAAAAACCTTCAAGCATAAAAAAAGCTCAACATTTGTTGAGCTTTTTTTATGTCTATAATTCTAAGGTTATCCACCAAAATCATCAAAACGTACATTTTCTTTCGGCACTCCCCACTCATCACACATTTTAACAACCGCATTGTTCATCATTGGAGGTCCACAGAAGTAAAATTCGATATCTTCAGGAGAATCGTGTTTACTCAAATATTGATCAATTACCACTTGGTGAACAAAGCCAACAAAACCATCACCTTGATCTTGCATGTCTTTCATCACTTTCCAGTTATCACTTTCTAAAGGTTCTGACAATACTAAATAAAATTTAAAGTTTGGAAAATCCTTCTCTAAATCCCTAAAATAGTGAATGTAGAACAACTCTCCTTTAGAACGACCACCATACCAATAAGTTACTTTACGACCTGTTTTTAATGTTTTAAACAACTCATACAAGTGAGAACGCATTGGAGCCATACCAGCACCACCGCCAATGTAAAGCATCTCTGCATCAGATTCATTGATAAAGAACTCACCATATGGTCCTGAGATTTTAGCTTTATCGCCTACTTTTAAATTAAAGATGTAAGAAGAAGCAATTCCAGGATTTACATCCATCCAACCGTTTTTAGCCCTATCCCATGGTGGAGTAGCCACACGAACATTTAACATAATTCTTCTTCCTTCTGCTGGGTAAGAAGCCATAGAATATGCTCTAACCACTTCTTCATCGTTTTTCATTACCAATGGCCATAAGTTAAACTTATCCCAATCTTTTCTAAATTTATCCGGCTCTCCTGGATGATCTTGAGGATGAGCAGTAATGTCCATTTCAGAATATTTTACTGTACAAGCTGGTATTTTA
This sequence comes from uncultured Vicingus sp., assembly GCA_964398455.1. Taxonomy (GTDB): domain Bacteria; phylum Bacteroidota; class Bacteroidia; order Flavobacteriales_E; family Vicingaceae; genus Vicingus. The sequence goes on from CAYNMR010000015.1 coordinate 67,379, forward strand.
ATTTGAATGTAGCCACCTGCTTTGTAGTTCATATCCTCCGGAATTTCAACAATAAATTCTTTGATAAAAGTTGCTACGTTAAAATTAGAAACCACAGTAGCTTCCCATTCTTTAATACCTAAAATTTCATCATGGATATGAATATCCATATTTTCTTTCACTTTAACCTGACATCCTAAACGATAATTTTCTGCAATTTCTTTTCTAGAAAAGTTAGGGATTTCAGTTGGAAGAATACTTCCTCCACCACTGTTTACCTGACAAACGCATTGTAAACAAGTTCCACCTCCACCACAAGCAGATGGTAAAAATATTCCTGCATTACCTAAAGTAGAAAGTAAGGTACCTCCACCATCAACTTCAATCACCTTGTCATGATTAATTGTAATTTTCACCTTACCAGAAGGCATTAATTTAGCTTTAGCAAAAAGTAAAATACTTACTAAAGCCAATACAACGATTAAGAAAACTACTATGGTTAATATTATTACACCTGTATCCATAAATCAAATATTAAAGTTCGAAACCTAAAAATCCTAAGAAAGCTAATCCCATTAAGCCTGTTAATATAAAAGCCATTCCTACACCTCTTAAAGGAGCTGGAATATGGGAGTATTTAATTTTTTCTCTAATTGCTGCTAATAAAACAATTGCCACAAGCCATCCAAAACCTGAACCCAAACTATAAACAGCAGCCTCACCAACATTATTAAACTGTTTTTGTTGCATAAATAATGCTGCTCCCAAAATAGCACAGTTTACAGCAATAAGTGGTAAGAAAATACCTAATGCACCATACAAAGAAGGAGAAAATTTCTCAACCAACATTTCAACCAATTGAACGATAGAAGCAATTACAGCAATAAACATAATGAAACTTAAGAAACTCAAATCCATTGTAGCATACTCTTCACCTAACCAACTTAAAGCACCTTCTTGTAGAACATGAGTTTCTAGAAGGTAATTTACAGGAACAGTGATTAGTAATACAAATATTACTGCAGCACCTAAACCAAGAGCTGTTTTTACTGTTTTTGATACCGCTAAATATGAACACATTCCTAAGAAAAATGTGAAAATCATATTGTCCACGAAGGCACTTTTGATAAATAATTTAAATAATTCCATTTTCTATTTTTATTTTAATTAAGAAAAATTCTTTTTTATTCTCCTATCAATTCAGGATTACGTGATTTTTGAACCCAAATATAAATTGCAACGATTATTAATGATGATGGTGGTAATAACATCAAACCATTGTTCTCATATCCAAAATCATACACACTCTCTGGAACAATAGTTAATTTACCTAAACCAGGAAGTGTAATAGTTCCAGAACCAAAAACTTCTTTGAAAAATGCAACAACAACTAAAACGATTCCATATCCAAGTCCATTTCCAAGACCATCAAGAGCAGAAGGCCAAGGTTTGTTTCCTAAAGCAAATGCTTCGAAACGTCCCATTAATATACAGTTAGTAATAATTAATCCTACGAAAACCGATAACTGCTTACTTACATCATAAACAAAGGCTTTCAAAATCTGGTCAACACAAATTACAAGAAATGCTGCAATTACTAATTGAACAATGATTCTAATTCTACTTGGAATTAGATTTCTCATAGCAGATATAATAACATTACCTAACGCAGTTACTGCAGTAACTGCAAGTGCCATTACTAATGCGTTATCCATTTGTACAGTAACTGCTAAAGCAGAACATATACCTAATACTTGTATTGTAACAGGGTTTGTCTTATTTAATGGACTTGAAATTAATTCTTTATTCTTTTTAGAAAATAAAGATTCACTTTTTGCTTCGCTCATAATTATTTTATTTACGTTTTGCGATTTTTATTTTACAGTATCATTTACAACAACAACAGTCGAATCATTTGTTGTCGTTTCAATAATTACATCTTCTTTAGGTTGATTTGATGAAAATTCAGGATTGTTTTTAAAAAAATTGTAATATACCTCAATACTTCTTGATAACATCTCATCAACACCAACACCAGTAAAAGTAGCTCCACTTATTCCATCAACTTGGAAATCATCCAACTCTTTACCTGGTTTTAAAACCTTAATTGGTACAAATTGAGTTCCATCAGATATTTTTTTACCCACAAATTGATCCTGAAACCAATCTTCAACTATTTTAGAACCTAATCCAGGAGTTTCTCCTTTATGGTCAAAAACAGCACCATTTACCGAAGTTAAATCAGAGTTTATTCCAACATATCCCCAAATATCATCCCATAATCCTTTTCCACTTGCTGAAAGAACATAGTATGTTTTACCATTACTTTCACAAACAAATATTGGAAAGTGGATATCATTAGATTTACTTAATTCTTCTTTGATTTTCTCTTTATCTCCTTTAAATTTATTCATAATTGGTTTCACAAATTTTGAATATTCTTTACGAATTTCAATATTGAATGCATCCAATTTATCTTTAGGATCAATAGCATCAGCAGCTGTCTTATCACTTATAATTTCACCTTTGTAATTTATAGTAAGCCTTCTTTTAACAAAGTCATTAAATACCTTTCCAGCATCATCTCTTTGAATTCCATCCGTTTCTGGGATACCAATTGCTTGCAAAATATTTTGCATTTTCTCATTAGAAATGTTAGCTTTCTGAGCTGGACTTAGACTCATTGAAACATAAGCTAACAAACCACCAACTATTACCACCATAATGGTTGCAAAAGTTATTGTATATACATTACTGTCTCTATCAAATGCCATAATTATGCAGTTTTAACTCTTTTTAATCTTTTTTTAATATTAGCACTTACAACCATATGGTCAATTAATGGTGCTGTAACATTTCCAATTAAAATTGCCAACATTACACCTTCTGGATAAGCAGGGTTGGCAACTCTTATTAATATTGCGATAATACCTATTAATAATCCATAAACGATTTTACCTGTATTAGTTTGAGAAGCTGTAACAGGATCTGTAGCCATAAACACAGCTCCAAAGGCAAACCCGCCTAACATTAAATGATGTAATGCAGGTACCTCAAAATATGGATTACCTCCTACTGCATTAAATACTAATCCAGTTAATAAACCTCCCACACACATCGACAGCATAATTCTTAAACTACCAATTCCTGTAACAACTAATAATAAGGCTCCTAAACCAATTGCTATTACAGAGGTTTCTCCAATAGAACCTGGTATAAACCCAATCATGGAATCCATCATACTAGGTATAGCATTTACACCACCTTCAACTGCATTTCCTAGAGGAGTAGCTCCTGAAAAACCATCTACTGCTTTGCCATCACCTAAACTAACCCAAACTTGGTCGCCCGACATTTTAGTTGGATATGCAAAGAATAAGAAAGCACGTGCTACTAAAGCTACGTTAACCACATTCATTCCTGTTCCTCCAAATACCTCTTTACCTATTACAACTGCAAAAGCAGTAGCAACAGCAACCATCCACAACGGAACATCTACTGGCATAATTAAAGGAATAAGCATACCTGAAACCAAGAAACCTTCATGAATGGCATGTTTGTTTATTGCTGCAAAAACAAACTCAATACCTAAGCCAACTGCATAAGATACAATTACTATAGGCAACACTTGAATTGCTCCATAAAAGAATTTATCCCAAAACATCGAACAAACATTATCACTTAAAGCAACTTCTCCAATTGCTAAAAAGTGTTGATGTCCGACATTATAAATACCAAATAAAAGCGATGGGATTAAAGCTAACACTACCATAATCATGGTACGCTTCAAATCTATACCATCTCTAATATGAACACCATTGTGGTTGGTGTGACCAGGTACAAATAAAAAGGTATAAGTACCGTCCCAAATTGCATGAGCCAATGGAAATTTTCCGTCGGCTTTGGGCTTCATCTTTTGCATGAATTTTTCTAATGCTTCCATTTCGTGTTTTTGTATTTTGTGTTTTGTGTTAACTCCGAACTATATACTGTTAACTACTAACTACATTCTTTTTTAACAAGGTTTAATGCTTCTCTAACAATTTTTTGAGTTTCTATTTTAGAAGTACAAGCATATTCACACAAGGCAAAATCTTCTGGTGCAACTTCATAAATACCCAACTGTTCCATTTTATCAATATCTTCAGTTATCATTGCTTTAACTAAGTGAACTGGATAAATATCCATAGGAAAAACCTTTTCGTATTCACCAGTAACAACAAAAGCTCTTTCTTCTCCATTCATGTTCGTATTCAAATCATACTCTTTTCCTGGTGTTAACCACGAGAAGAATGTTCTCGATAAACTAAATTTGTCAAAACCTGGAGCTATCCAACCAAAAAACTGATTGTTTCCACCTTCTGGTATAACTGACAATTGATAATCGTAAAAACCTAAATGACCATTTTCTGCTATTTGTGTTCCTGTTAATGGATTTCCGCTAATGTATCTACCACCCTCTTCTACGTTTCCTTTAATAATATCAGAAATATTTGCTCCTAAAATTGTTTTAACATATTTCGGAGACTTCACCTTTGAACCTGCAAAAGCGATGGTTCTAGAAGCGTCAAATTTTCCTTCTTTAAATAATTTTCCTATAGTTAAAACATCTAAAGAACGTAAAACCCAAACAACTTCTCCTTTGTTAATTGGACTGATGTGGTGAGCCTGTATTCCAACATTACCAGCTGGGTGCGGACCAACCACCTTGTTTATTTGAACATTTTTAGCGTTAGCATAAGCCTCATCAGCATTATCATTACCATTGATGTTTAAATGAACTTTTCCGTCGGTTAATTTTGCTAAAGCATTTAAACCCATTTGAAAAATGTCGGCTTGACCATGAACGATAAAACCATAATCTGGAGCCAATGGAGCCGTATCTAAGGCTGTAATGATGATAGCTTTTGGTTTGTCGTTGGGATTTGCAACAACATCGTATGGACGTTGACGAACAAATGGCCAAACCCCACTTCTTAGTAAATTATCTAAAATTTCTTCTTTTGACAAAGAGGTTGGGTCTGCTTGTTTGAATGTTTCAAAAGCATTTTGACCATCAGCTTTAACCTTTACCTCAACAATTCTTCTTTTCTCAGCTCTGTTAATTTCAACTACCTCACCACTAATTGGCGATGTAAACAAAATTTTCTCGTTTTCTTTATCAAAAAACAATGGAGAACCAGCTTTAACCTTGTCACCAACCTTTACCGACAACTTTGGTGTAAGAGTCGGAAAGTCACTCGGTCTTAAAACTATTTCAGAAACGTTGATAGGATTAGTGTATAATTTCTCGGCAACACCTTTAAGTTTGATGTTTGCTCCTTTTCGAATTTTTATTTCTTTTGACATGTGTCAGTTTTTATAAAATCTGGCAACAAAATTATAAAATTGAATTTGGTAAGCAACTTTTTTGGCATAATTTTATGAGAAATTATTCAAGACACATTTAACCATCGTTTAAAGTGCTAATTTTACAGATAAACTAAACTATCTTAGGTTGAAAAAAATTAACTTTTTTATTGTTTCAATTTCCTGTTTTACAATATGTTTTTTTATTCCAAAACCTATTGTTTTTGCATCAAATTACAACACCACACACAAAACCGATAGTGTTGGCGATTATGTAGAATCGAATTACCTGCGATACGACGATTACACCTACAACAACAAAATAAAATCGGTACAATTTTTTAATTCAAAAAATGTAATGAGTTATCCCATCATGAGTTTAGATGGTAGCGATAAGCTAAAACTTACTTTCGACGACCTTAATCTTGACTTAAAATACTACCACTACACCATTATTCATTGCAATGCCAACTGGCAACCTTCCGATTTGGTTCAAAAACAATATTTAGGCGGAAATTTTGATGACGACATAAAAAATTACAAGTATTCGTTGAGTAGTGGAACTCAATACATCAATTACAGCATCGAATTTCCGAACGAATTTATTACTCCATTGGTTAGTGGCAACTACATTTTAAAAGTGTACAACGGTTACAACAGTGATGAAGTGGTAATTACTCGACGATTTATGGTGGTGAACAACAAAGTAGAAATAAAACCAACCGTAAAAGAAGCCACCAATGTTACTGAACGTTTTGCCCGACAAGAAGTTGATTTTACTGTTAATCATCAAAACACTCCAATATTAAATCCTTACGATAACATTAAAGTGGTGCTGATGCAAAATTACCGTTGGGACAATGCCATTACAGGTTTAGTGCCTCGGTACATCAACGGCACTTTGCTTGATTATAATTATGAAGAAGAAAATGTTTTTGATGGCTCAAACGAATTCCGAAATTTCGATATTAAATCATTAATATCTCAAACCATCAACATCAAACGAATCCAATACGAAGAGAAAGACAAACTTTTACATGTGTACATCAATGATGATGAAAACAGGTCTTTTAAACGCTACCTCTCTATGCCCGATTTAAATGGAAACTACTTGATTAAAAAAGACGAAAGTTTAACTGACAGTGATATTGAAGCCATTTATGTAAAGGTTCATTTTTCGTTAAAACAATATCCAGCATTAAAAGAAGGCAATGTGTATATTTTTGGAAAACTGACCGACTGGAAGTTTAAAGAAGAATTTAAAATGAAATACGACACCCTAAACAATGTTTATGTGCAAGATGTGTTGTTGAAACAAGGTTACTACAATTACATGTATTGTGTAGTAAAAGATGGTGCAAAAAACAAAGGCGATTTAACCCAATACGAAGGAACCTATTTTGAAACCGAAAACGATTACACCATTTTGGTTTATTACCGAAACCCCGTTTTGTATTACGATGAATTGATAGGAATACAAACTTTTAATTCGATTAGAAGGAATTGATTTTTTTTCGAATGATTAATACCTAGTTTATTCCTAAAACTTTCTTTTTTTCTTTTGGTTAAGTTGATTAACTTCTACCAAAAAAAATTACATTTTACGACACGTTAAGTAAAAATACCTATGTGCTTTATAAGTATATAAACCTATAAAAATCAATGTTTTACATCTTTTTTATCGTTAAATATTTAACATTTGTCGATAAAAAAATTTGTTTCATAACTTAATTTATTTGTAATACTTTAAAAATCAATATTTTAAATATATTGAAACATTCTATTTATTGCTAATTTTTAGGTTGGATTTTTCTCGGATGGTTTTTCACTATCTTTAAAAGGCAAAAAATTACTTGATACTTTAATTATACATTTAAATTAATTTTTATGAAAACACTTTTTAAAACTCTGCTAAGAAAAAATTTCTTAACTACCATTATGATATTATTTGCCGTGGTATGTCATGCCCAGGAATATAAAAACAACTGGAACTTTGGAAACGGTGTCAGTTTAAATTTCGATATAGCTACCCCAGCAGTTGGGTCTAACTCTATTAGTAATAATTATAATCATGGGACATCTATAAGTGATGATTCTGGTGATTTACTTTTTTACAGTAATGGTCTTAGTATTTGGAACTCAAATGATGTCGCAGTAACTGGTTTAGTTGGAGGATTTTTAAAGGGAAGTCCTCAAACATCCCAAGGAGTATCTTTCCAAAATCCTGCTAATCAAACTCAGTATTACTATTTTTATCTATCAAATACAGAAGCTGAAGGAAAAGAAACAGATAATCATTTCTATTATTCAATTATTGAAACCAGTTCATCCCCAACATTAACCTTAACGACAGAAGATGTTGAAGTATTTTGTATCGGCTGTGCAAGTGAGCCATTTTCTGAAGCACTAACCGCTGTACCTCATTGTAATGGTATGGATTACTGGGTAATAGTACATGGTGATGAGGAACTGATTGTGTATTTAGTTACTGCAACAGGAGTAACTGAAAGTGGTGTGTATGATTTTGGGCTTGAAGGTGAAAGAGGAAATTTAAAAGCTTCACCTGATGGAACAAGGTTAGCACTTAATACCGACCATGCAACAGTTGGTGACCTTAGAATTTATGATTTTGATAATATAACAGGGGTTATCAGTAATGAAATACTGATAACTGATTACGCTTCAGGAATTTCTTTTAGTCCAAACTCTGAAGTACTCTACGTTGCTCATTTCGATGATGAACTTGAAGCATATGACGTAACTAATACACCCCCAACACTTGAGAATTCTGTTCAACCTATTGGTGGGCTTAATAATATGCAATTAGCTAAAAATGGGAAAATTTATATCAATAGGATTAGTCAAGATGAGATGGCAGTAATTGGGACCCCTGATAACATTACCAATTTTAATTTTGATGAAGATGGTTTAGATTTAACGTCATCTAGTGGTAGTCAATTAGAAAGTGTTTCACACTTTGTAGATGCTATTCGTCCTTCGGTAGTAACTGCTGCCACTATCAGTGGTGGTGGAAGCCTTTGTTCTACTGGCTCGGCAGCAGTTTCGGTAGCACTAACAGGTTCAGACCCTTGGACTATTGTATATAATGATGGAACAAGTAATATTACTGTAACAGGTATAACTTCATCACCTTATGTTATCGATGCTTCAAGTGCAGGAACGTATACTTTAGTTTCGGTAACTGGAGCAGGGTGCCCTGGTATTGTAAGCGGAAGTGCTGTGGTAACCAACTCGGGATGTGCTTGTGGTGCCGAATTATCTTCATACACTTGGGATGATATGTTTAATTTAGCTCCAGGATTTTACGAAGCGATTGATGATATTTATGTAACTGACGTTGTTACTATTACCGATGTAATTTTAACCATGGCGGAAGGTAAATTTATTTACATTAGTAATAATGCATCCTTAACACTTGAACACTGCCACTTGTATGCTTGTAGTGATATGTGGTTAGGCATAATAGTAGAACCAGGAGGAGAATTAATTATTACCGATGGAACACTAATTGAAGATGCCGAAATTGCTGTGTATATAAGCGGAGCAAACAGCTCTACTCAACTAACAGTTGACAATGCTATTTTTAATAAAAATCTAGACGGTATATTTATAGACACTTACCAAAGCACAACAAGTACGCCATACAGTATTTTTGATATTAGCAATACCGTATTTACCTGTAGAACGCTCCCTTTCTCAAGTACATGGCCAACGGTAGCTGCATTGCAAACCCTTACGAGTGCTAATACACTTGCTGAACATTATACCATGGGTGGATATGCTACCACCACACTTAAAGCACCTTTTGCTACCGACAAATCAAGTAGTGGTATTACACTGCTTAGTGTTGGAAATTTAAGTGGCGGAACTTTTTACGAAATAGTGGTTGATGGTGACAACAGCAACGAAACGTTTAACCTGTTTGATAACCTATTGTATGGTATAAATGCCGACAACACCAACCTTACTTGTAAAAACAATGCTTTTCAGTACATTATTGAAGAAAACAGTTGGACTGATGGTATAGCCATAAATGCAACCGATGCTGGTGCAGGTTACAACACCAACAACCGATTAAGGGTAATTGACAATGGAGCTGGAGGAACCAACTACTTTTATGATTGTACTACGGGAATAAATGCCGAAAACTACAACGATGTTACCATTACTGATACCGATATGCGTAGCACACAAATGACTCCTTCTGTACCGCTCGAAGGTAAAGGAGGTATGTACATTAATACTCCCCACTGCTCGCAAATTACAGTAGACAACAACACCATTACCAACTTACGTAAAGGTATTGAGTTTAATGCCGATGCTGTGGCTGCCACTGTGGGTGGTACGCCTTATACCAATGCTCAATCCATAAACGGAGTTAACATTACCAATAACACTATAAGAGCCAACTACAGCGGAGTAACCTTAACCAACGAGTATGCTCAAGTGGGAATTATAGCAAACAATCTCATTACGCTTACTGACTATATACTTACAACTCCCACTTCATCTTCAATTAACGTAAGCAACAATCAATTGCATGATGTTTATATTGGGGTTAGCATGAGTGGATGGCTATACCTTTATAATAACCTTGGTCCTTTTGCTTATGAAATTGGAAACCGTGCCATTGCACAAGACAACTACATCAAGTTACGTCAACAAACCTACCCTACTTCGGGTATACCACAAGTTGGTGTTTACCATACGGCTAATTCTTGTAATTATATTATTAACAACAATATACAGGGTTTTGGTATCAACAGCAGTGTATGGGCGGGGATATACTCCGATAATTTAAGTCTTGGGACTTACTTAAATACTACAAAAGTAGAATGTAACCTAACCGAAAACATCGCTATAGGTAACTATTTTATTAACGACCATGGAACCATCTCTTACAAAAACAACGAAATGAAAACCAGTGCTTTAGGTTTTGTGTTAGACAATGGTATTATTGGACAACAAGGTAACAGCACCTACGCCAGCGACAATACATGGACTGGCTCGTACCCCTCTGGTACGTTTACTACTTTTACAACAAATCTTTCTGACCCTAATAATAGTGAGCTATTCGTACAAAATAGTGGAGCATATAACCCAGCTACGGTAGGAAATGGATGTTGGTCTCCTGATGGTACAGCTTATACCTATGCCTATTTAAATGGTATAGATTATTCATCTGGAGCAAGTGAAGTCACTTGCGATGCCTTGCCTTCTGCAAGACTGAGTGGTGGTAGCCAGGATGAAAATGAACTATATACCAAAACCACCGAAATGGATAGAATGGAACGGTTGGTAACCGAAAACGGGATGGATTACGGTATATTCCCTACCGAGCAATACATCAATGCTCAACACAGGGTGTATCGTTGGTTAAACATACTGCCTCAGCTAAAAGACAGTTCTACTGTTTTAAGTGATTTTTACAACGGGCTGCAAAACCATAACATCAGCAAGCTGGCACAAGTAGAAAACAGTTTTGCCCAAGGCAATCTAGACGGTGCTGAGGCTCTTTTAAGCAGCATTACTACCAATAACGACATCGAAGCAAATTACAAAAGCTATTACACAGCCTACCTGCACTTTAAAAAACGTGCTTGTACGGTTACCGATTCGTTGGCACTATGGCAACTGGTTAATGGTTGTGCTGCACGAGACGGAGAAATTATACACCAAGCAAGAAGCCTTTATAACATGGTGTACGAAACGGGTTACCGAATTTACCTAGATGATTGTGTGGACAGTACCACTCAAACCTTAAAAAAAGCACTGCCTACAGTTGTAAACAACAACAAACAAGCTTTTACGGTTTATCCAAACCCAAGTATGGGGGAAGTTTGGCTTAAATTTGAACATGTAACTGATAACAACGTAGAAATAAACGTTTACAGTATTGAAGGCACATTAGTTCATAGCGAAAAGACAACTAATCCTAAAATTAATTATAATTTTAGCAACGGTATTTACTTTATTCACGTAAAAACAACCGATGGTTACCAATATAGCCCACAGCGGGTAACCATTATTAATTAAAAACACATAAAAAGGGCTTTGAAATTTCAAAGCCCTTTTTTATAAAATAAACAAATGAAGAAATTAATACTGTTTACTATTTACTGTTTACTGTTTACTGTTTACTGTAAGCCACAGATTAATTTAGTACCTAACCCTTCGTTCGAAATTTTATCACAATGCCCAACATTTTTCTCTCAGTTAGAATTTGCCATTCCTTGGTTTCAACCATGTGTAGATAGTAGCGGTATTCCACAAGCCACCCCAGACCTTTTTTCTTCTTGTTGCTCAGGATTTTGTGGACTTATTAATAATTTTGGGTCTCAATTTCCAAGAACAGGTGATTCTTATGCAGGTGGCACCTATTATGCTGAACCACAGACTTACCGAGAATTTATTGAAGTAAGATTAAACGATTCATTATTAAACAATAAAACATATTGTACTAAGTTTTATGTAAGTTTAGCAGAGAAGCGTAAATATGCCACAAGTAATTTTGGGGTATACTTTTCTAATGACAGTTTTATATATATATATCCTCCTATTATACCACCTGTTATACCTCAAATAGAAAATCCTATCAATAATGTAATAACAGATAAGATTAACTGGACACTTATTGAATTGATATATAATGCACAAGGTGGAGAAAATTTTATTACTATAGGCGGATTTAATCCAGATAGTTTATCAAATGTTATAATTGTCGATAGCTCATCACCTTCTGGTGCTTATTACTACATAGACGATGTAAGTGTAATTGACATCAGTACACCAGCTTATGCTGGAGTTGATACAACTATAGCTTTGGGAGAATCTGTATTTATTGGTAGGCAACCCGAAATAGGCTTAAACGATGATTGTGTTTGGTATGTAAACGGCAACCCTATTGATACTGTTGCAGGGCTGTGGGTGATGCCCGATAGTACTACCACCTATATTTTAGAACAAACCATTTGTG
>CAYNMR010000016.1:0-79604 GCA_964398455.1 uncultured Vicingus sp.
AAACATCTTGTCATCTAATTAAAAAATATTATTTTTGCGTTCCTTTTGCAGGCGTGGTGGAATTGGTAGACACGCTAGACTTAGGATCTAGTGCCGCGAGGTGTGAGAGTTCGAGTCTCTCCGCCTGTACTAAAGAAAAAAAGGTATGAGGTTTTTGCCTTGTACCTTTTTTAAATTTAAACATGGTAGTAATTATACTAATAAAGAATAATCAATGAACATTACACAAGAAAAAGTTGACAATTTAAATGCAGTTATAAAAGTGCAATTGTCAGAATCTGATTACCAATCAAACGTAGATAAAGTTTTAAGAGATTACCGTAACAAAGCTTCTGTACCTGGTTTTAGAAAAGGACATGTGCCAATGGGTATGGTAAAGAAAATGGTTGGAACAAGTGCAATGGTGGAAGAGATTAACAAAATTTTATCAGCATCACTTCAAAAATACATCGAAGATGAAAAATTAGATGTGTTAGGCAATCCATTACCAAAATTAGAAGAGCAAAATAAAATTGATTGGGAAAACCAAAAAGATTTTGAATTTAAATATGACATTGGGTTAGCTCCGCAATTTGAAGTAGAATTAACAGATAAATTCAAGTTTGAGCAATACGTTATAAAGGTATCAAAAAACGATATAGATAAATATGTAGAGGATTTATCAAGAAGATACGGCAAAATGTCGAATCCAGAATTGGCTGAGGCTGATGATATGCTTTTTGGTAAGTTTGAAGAGTTGGAAAATGGCAATCTAAAAGAAGGCGGTATTGCTAATTCATCAGTTCTTATTATTAAATCGGTTACCGATAGCTCTTTACAAAAATCGTTAGTGGGTTTAAAATCAGGTGATGTAGTAGAATTAGATCCTAAAAAAGTTTCTGAACATGATACTGATGTTGCTGCTGCTTTAGGTGTTAAACCTGCTGATTTAAAAAACATCAACAATAAATTTAGATTTACGGTAGAGAAAATCAACAGAATAACTCCTGCTGAAGTAAATCAAGAATTGTTCGATAAAGTGTTCGGCCCAAATGCTATTTCTTCAGAAGCAGATTTTAGAGGTAAAATTGGAGAACAAATGTCTCAAAGTTTAGTTGTTGAAAGCGACCGTAAATTTAAAGCTGATATTCAAGATGAAATCTTAAGTAAATTAAATATTAGCCTGCCAGACGGATTTTTGAAAAGATGGATTGCTGCAACAAATGAGAAACCTGTAACTACTGAACAAATTGATTCGGAATACGACCAATATGCTAAACAATTAAAATGGCAGTTGATTGAAAATAAAATCATTAAACAATACAATATTCAAGTACCGTTTAATGAAGTGGTAGACTATACTAAAGAATTGTTAAAACAACAATTAGCAAGTATGGGTTTACCAACAGATGATGATAAAGATTTGACTGAAACAGCAAATAGAGTTTTGCAAAATCAAGAAGAGGCTCGTAATATTTATATGATGCTTTATGATAAAAAAATGATAGAACTTTTTAAAACTACTTTAAAGGTAAATCAAAAAGAGATTTCTTATGAAGATTTTATAAAGGTTGCTTACAACAAAAAATAGTTAAAACGAGCCCCGCATTTTGTGGGGCTTTTTTGTTCATATATTTTGATAAAAAATAAAAAACACAAAAAGTATAAATACTAAATTAGACGAGTTAAAATTAGTGTCAATTTAAAACCAAAATAAATCATGTTTGATAAAGACGAATTCAGAAAATATGCGACTAAACACAGAGGAATCAATAGTTTAGTTTACGATCAGTACCAATCTATTTATGCCGATTATATTTCTCCAACCATTATTGAAGAACGTCAATTAAATGTGGCTTCAATGGATGTATTCTCTCGTTTAATGATGGATAGAATTATTTTCTTAGGAACGGGAATTAACGATTACGTAGCTAACATTATTCAAGCCCAATTGTTATTTTTAGAATCGGTAGATGCTAAAAAAGATATTCAAATTTATGTAAACTCACCAGGTGGTGGAGTTTATGCTGGTTTAGGAATTTATGATACCATGCAATACATTGCCCCAGATGTTGCAACCATTTGTACTGGTATGGCTGCGTCAATGGGAGCTGTATTATTGTGTGCTGGAGCAGATGGTAAAAGAACTGCTTTGCCTCACTCAAGAGTAATGATTCACCAACCTTTAGGTGGTGCACAAGGACAAGCTTCTGATATCGAAATCACTGCTCGTGAAATTCAAAAGTTAAAAGTAGAGTTGTACGAAATTATTGCAAAACATTCAGGACAAACCTACGATAAGGTGTGGGCAGATAGTGATAGAGATTGTTGGATGATTGCACAAGAAGCAAAAGAATACGGAATGATTGATGAAGTTTTAGTAAGAGAGAAAAAATAAACTAATGTTTGAAGCTCGAAGTTAGAAGTCCGAAGATAACTTTTTCTGACTTCTAACTTCGGTCTTCCGACTTCAAACTATATAAAAATATGAGCTACATTGCACAAATTCATGCACGAGAAATTTTAGATTCAAGAGGAAACCCAACTGTAGAAGTTGATGTAATTACCCAAAATGGAGTACTAGGAAGAGCTGCTGTTCCTTCAGGAGCATCTACAGGTAAATATGAAGCTGTAGAGCTTCGTGATGGCGACAAAGGTCGTTTTATGGGTAAAGGCGTTTTAAAAGCAGTTCAAAACATCAATACTGTAATTAATGAAGAATTACAAGGTGTTTATGTATTGGATCAAGCGGGTATTGATAAAGCATTAATTGCATTAGACGGTTCTGACAATAAAAGCAATTTAGGAGCAAATGCAATTTTAGGAGTGTCGATGGCATGTGCTAAGGCTGCAGCCGAAGAAACAGGAATGCCATTGTATAGTTATATCGGAGGAGTAAACGCAAACATGCTTCCAATTCCAATGATGAACATTTTAAATGGTGGTTCACATGCCGATAATAGTATCGATTTTCAGGAATTTATGGTAATGCCTGTTGGAGCATCTTCTTTTAGCGAAGGACTGAGAATGGGTACTGAGGTTTTTCATCATTTAAAAGAGGTATTAAAATCTAAAGGACATTCAACCAATGTTGGTGATGAAGGAGGTTTTGCACCAAATTTAAAATCAAACGAAGAGGCAATTGAAACGGTATTAAAAGCTATTGAAAAAGCAGGGTACAAGCCAGGTGTTGATATGTATATTGCTATGGATGCTGCTAGTTCAGAATTCTATAACGAAAAAGAAAAAGTATACATTTTCATCAATCAACAGGAGATAAATTAACTTCATCAGAAATGGTTAGTTACTGGAAAGATTGGACAAAAAAATACCCTATATTATCAATAGAAGATGGTTTGCATGAAGATGATTGGGCTGGTTGGGCTCAATTAAATGCTACTATTGGTGATAAAGTACAGTTAGTAGGTGATGATTTATTTGTAACAAATGTAAAACGCTTGAAACGTGGTATTGAAGAAAAATCAGCAAACTCTATTTTAGTGAAAGTAAACCAAATTGGGTCGTTAACAGAAACCATCCAAGCAGTTGATATGGCTAATAGAGCTTCATTTACTTCAGTAATGAGCCACCGTTCGGGAGAAACAGAAGATACTACCATTGCTGATTTGGCAGTAGCTTTAAATACAGGTCAAATTAAAACAGGGTCAGCATCTCGTTCTGATAGAATGGCAAAATACAATCAATTACTAAGAATTGAAGAAGCTTTAGGTTCTTCGGCTCGTTACTTAGGAATGGATTTGAAGTTTTTAAAGTAATAATATTAAACAGAAACACTTAAAAAGCCTCGATTTTTTCGGGGCTTTTTTATGGGGTAAACTAGCTGAAAAAAAATATTTACGAATTACTTGTTATTTTTTGGAGAATTTAATTACCTTCATTAAATTCGCATGAATCGAACAAGACAATAACACTAAAACATAAAACATGTCTGAATTAGCAAAATTAGAACTTAACGGGAAAGTGTATGAATTTCCTGTGGTTGGAGGAACAGAGAACGAAAAAGCTATTGATATTTCAAAGCTTAGAGATTTAACAGGATACATTACCATGGACCAAGGGTATAAAAATACTGGTGCATGTTATAGTGCTATTACATTTTTAGATGGAGAAGAAGGTATTTTAAAGTACAGAGGATATACTATTGAGGATTTAGCCGAAAAGTCTAATTTCTTAGAAGTTTCTTACTTACTTATTTTCGGAAATCTTCCATCAAAAGCTGAGTTACAAAAATTCGAGGACGATATTAGAAAATATACTTTAGTGAACGAAGAAATGAAAAACATCATTGATGGTTTTCCTAAGTCGGCTCACCCAATGGGTATTTTAGCATCTTTAACAAGTGCTCTTACAGCGTTTAACCCAAAAGCAGTTAACGCAAGTAGCGAAAAAGAAATGTATGATGCGGTTTGTAAAACCATGGGTAAATTCTTGGTTATTGCAACGTGGACTTACAGAAAAAATATGGGTTACCCATTAAACTATTATGATAACACGAAAGGTTATGTAGAAAACTTTATGCGTTTAATGTTTGAGTTACCAACAGGTCCTTATAAAATCGACCCAGTTGTTGTTCAAGCTTTAGATAAGTTGTTTATTTTACATGCCGACCACGAACAAAATTGTTCTACTTCTACAGTAAGAATTGTAGGTTCTTCACATGCAGGTTTATTTGCTTCAATTTCTGCTGGTGTTTCTGCACTTTGGGGTCCATTACATGGTGGAGCTAACCAAGCTGTATTAGAGATGCTAGAAGAAATTAAAAACAATGGAGGCGATGTAGCTAAATTTGTTTTAAAAGCTAAAGATAAAGACGACCCATTCCGTTTAATGGGATTTGGTCACAGGGTTTATAAAAACTTTGACCCAAGAGCTAAAATCATTAAAAAAGCTGCCGATGATGTGTTAAACACATTAGGTATTGAAGATCCGATCTTAGATATCGCAAAACAATTAGAACAAACTGCATTACAAGACGAATATTTTAAATCAAGAAACTTATATCCAAATGTTGATTTCTATTCAGGTATTATTTATCGTGCTTTAGGTATTCCAACCGATATGTTTACAGTAATGTTTGCAATTGGTCGTTTACCAGGATGGATTGCTCAATGGAAAGAAATGAGAGCCAATAAAGAACCAATTGGTCGTCCTCGTCAAATATTTACAGGTCATACACAACTTACATACGTTCCACTTAATCAACGTTAATTAAAGTTGTTTTTCCAATAAAAAGGTTATTCAGAACGA
This sequence comes from uncultured Vicingus sp., assembly GCA_964398455.1. Taxonomy (GTDB): domain Bacteria; phylum Bacteroidota; class Bacteroidia; order Flavobacteriales_E; family Vicingaceae; genus Vicingus. Next base: position 5,248 of record CAYNMR010000016.1, read on the forward strand.
ATAACCTTTTTTTTTGCCTTTTGTACATTTTTATGGATTTTAAAAAAAGATATTGTACTAAATTTACCCTATGGATATTTTACATGTAAAACGAGTTTATAAAAATTACGCCAACCATACGGCACTTCACAATGTGTCGTTGCGTGTGCCACAGAAAAGCATCTTTGGGCTGCTTGGTCCAAATGGAGCTGGGAAAACCTCTTTAATTAGAATTATTAATCAAATTACAGCACCAGATAAAGGCGAAGTTTTTTTTGAAAAAGAACTACTTTCTCCTAAACACATTGGGCAAATTGGTTATTTGCCAGAGGAGAGAGGATTGTATAAAAAGATGGGAGTTGGTGAGCAGGCATTATATCTTGCACAACTAAAGGGGATGAGTAAGCAAGAAGCTACCATTAAACTAAAACAATGGTTTCAAAAATTTGAAATAGAAAATTGGTGGGACAAAAAAGTGGAAGAACTATCGAAAGGAATGGCTCAAAAAGTACAGTTTATAACTACTGTTTTGCACGAACCTAAATTGCTTATTTTAGATGAACCTTTTAGTGGATTTGACCCTATCAATACCAATTTGATTAAGAAAGAAATTTTAGAACTTCGGGATAAAGGTTCTACCATTATTTTTTCTACACACAACATGGCTTCGGTTGAAGAAATTTGCGACCATATTGCGTTAATCAATAAATCAAAGAAAATATTGGATGGAAAGGTAAACGAAATAAGAGATGCTTATCGTTCCAACAGTTATGAGATAGTTTTTGAAGGTAATATGATTGCTTTTACCAATGCACTCTGGACTAATTTTGAGATTATCTCTACCCGAGTTGATAATGGTAGAAATTATGTGAAAGTAAAAGGAACAGATAATAGGATTAGCGTAAACACTTTAATTGCAACCATCATTAATGATGTTCGAATTATTTCGGTTAACGAATTAACCCCTAGCATGAACGATATTTTTATCCAAAAAGTAGGAGAAGTTAATCAAGAAGGTTTAAGTGAAGGAGGTTCAGATGAATAAAATAAATTTAATTATACAAAGAGAATACTTAACTAGAGTTAAGAAAAAATCGTTTGTTATTATGACGCTTTTAGGTCCATTGTTAATGGCAGCATTAATGATTGTTCCTGTTTGGTTGGGCATGAAAGACCAAGATTTTCAAATTATTGAAGTAATTGATGAGACAGGTCTTTTTATTGATCAATTTGAAAACACTAAAACACTTCGATTTGAACACCAGTTTATAAACATTGAAACTGCAAAAGACTCGTTTTACGACTCTAAATACACTTCTATTCTTCATATAACAGGAATTGGCAAGCAATCTACTGCCAAAATGTATTACAAAAAACAGCCAGGCTTAAATACCATTTCTAAAATTGAAAATACCATTGAAGATGGAATTAGAAACATTGAATTAAAAGAACAATTTAATGTATCGAGAGAGCAATTGGATAAAATTAATCCAAAAGTTACTGTAGAAACCATTTTTAGAAATGCTGATGGAGGAGAAGAAACAAAAAGTTCGGCTATAAGTACTGTGTTAGGTTTTGGAGGGGCAATTATTATTTACATGTTCATTTTCTTGTATGGCGTACAAGTTATGCGAGGAGTTATCGAAGAAAAAACCAGTAGAATAGTAGAAATCATTATTTCGTCGGTAAAACCATTCCAACTCATGCTGGGTAAAATTGTTGGTATTGCTTTGGTTGGATTAACTCAATTTCTATTATGGATAGTCTTAACTGGAATAATTATTTCTATTGCTCAGGTAGCACTAAACCAAACTATTGATGTGGCAGATACAGCCACCATTGAAGAAGTTATGAAAGAACAAGGTGCTGGAAATGTAGATACAGCAAACATGGGACAGCAAATACAAGCTATTATTGATGAAATTCCGATAGTAACTTTGTTAATCTCATTTTTATTTTATTTCCTTGGGGGATATTTGCTTTACGGAGCTTTATTTGCAGCTATTGGCTCTGCCGTTGATAGCGAAGCTGATACACAACAATTTATGATGCCCATAACCATTCCTCTTATTTTTTCATTTGTGGTGGCTCAGTCGGTAATTCAAAACCCCGATGGAGCGATGGCATTTTGGCTTTCTTTATTTCCATTAACATCACCTGTTATAATGATGGTACGAATTCCATTTGGAGTAGAGACTTGGGAATTACTATTATCTATGTTCTTGTTGGTGTTAGGATTTATTGGAACCACATGGATAGCAGGAAGAATTTACCGCACCGGAATTTTAATGTATGGCAAAAAAATAACCTACAAAGAATTGTGGAAATGGCTTTTTTATAAAGGATAAATTAATTTGAAAATGTAAATACTCAGCACGGTTCTCATCACACATCACCCAACACTTAAGAAATGGCAAACATATTAATCATAGACGACGAACGACCAATTAGAAATACACTAAAAGAAATTTTGGAGTACGAGAAATATAAAGTTGACGAAGCCGAAGATGGTCCTTCGGGATTGGAAAAAATTAAATCGGGCAAATACGATTTAATCATGTGCGACATTAAAATGCCTAAAATGGATGGGTTGGAAGTACTCGAAAAAAGTATCGATTTTGGAATTGACATACCAATTGTGATGATTTCTGGTCATGGAAACATTGAAACGGCTGTTGAAGCCATCAAAAAAGGTGCTTACGATTTTATCTCCAAACCGCTCGATTTAAATCGTTTGTTGGTTACCGTTCGAAATGCCATCGACCGAAAAGAATTGGTTCAGGAAACCAAAAAATTGAAAAGAAAAATTAACGAGAAAATTGGTGGAACACAAATCATTGGCGAATCGGAAGGAATAAAACGCGTAAAAGACATGATTACCAAAGTTGCTCCAAGCGATGCTCGTGTATTGATAACAGGAGCAAACGGAACAGGGAAAGAATTGGTGGCTCGTTGTTTACACGAACAATCGGAACGCTCCAAAGCACCATTTGTTGAAGTGAACTGTGCCGCCATACCATCAGAATTAATAGAAAGTGAATTGTTCGGACACGAAAAAGGGGCGTTTACATCAGCCATTAAAGACCGCAAAGGTTGTTTTGAGCAAGCCGAAGGAGGAACACTTTTTTTAGATGAAATTGGTGACATGAGTCTTTCGGCACAAGCTAAAGTGTTGCGAGCCTTGCAAGAAAGTAGGATAACTCGTGTAGGTGGCGAAAAAGAAATAAAAGTAAATGTTCGAGTATTGGCTGCCACTAACAAAGACTTAGTAAAAGAAATTTCCGAGAACAATTTTAGAGAAGATTTATACCACCGTTTGGGTGTTATTCTTATTCATGTGCCATCGTTAAACGAACGCAAAGATGATGTGCCTATTTTAGCCAACTACTTTTTAGAGCAATTGTGTCAAGACCACGGCATTGCTGCCAAAACGTTTGACAAGGCTGCTTTAGAAGAATTAAAGAACGTAAACTGGACAGGCAACATCCGAGAACTTCGCAATATTGTGGAGCGGTTAATTATTTTGTGCGACAAAACCATTACGGCTGCCGACATTAAACTATACGCTAATCCGAAAGGGTAATTTTTTTATGAATAAAAAAATATAATTGATTAAAAAACTATATTTGTTTTATAATCAATTATAAATAATATGAAAAAAATAATACTACTATGTACAATTGTGTTTGGAACAATTGTAAACTTAAAAGCACAAGTAACTACTTTCACAGTAGCAAATGCATGGGAAACACCTTTAACTCTTATAAATAATGGTTCTAATGGTTCTTGGGGAAAATCATTGTGGATACAAAATTCACATCAGAATGTGTCCGGAATCATTTATGACACCAAATTAAGTAGTGATGCTAATTATCCTAATTCTAGTTATCAAAGAATCTTTGATGTAAGTTATTTTGGAATGAATTTAAATGTTGGTGCTACCATTAAATCTAATGAATGGGCACTAAAATTACGAAATAATACTCCTAATAATGGCAATGGGGCAGCAATTGGGGTAAATTCCTCAGGTAGCTTGATTTTTACACAAACTACAAACAACTTTTCTACTCATACAAATCCTTTGACTATCCTTAGCAATGGACAAGTAAGCATTAATACATCAGTAAATGCAAGTTGTGCACTTGCGGTAACTGGTGTCTCAAGATTTAATGGAACGATAAGAGCAACAAAACTTGAGATTGTTAATTCGTCTGTAATCTGGGCTGATTATGTTTTTTCAAAAAATTATAAACTATTGTCAATTCCACAACTTGAAAATTTTATAAAAGAAAATAAACATCTTCCTAATGTTCCAACGGCAAAGGAAGTCGCTGAAAATGGTATTGATATAGCTGAAATGAATAAAATTTTATTAGAAAAAGTAGAAGAATTGACTTTATATGTGATTGAATTATCAAATAAAATTCAAAAATTGGAGGAGGATAAATAATGAAACAACATGTAATCATAGTTTTACTGTTGTTGTTTTCTATTTTGACATTTGGACAAAGTTTTCAAAATTTTATAACATTAGATGGTAAACAATTTAAGGATGGATCTAATGATTTTTATCCAATCGCGGTAAATTATTCAATTGCAATATATGAGAAGTCAAATGTTCAATTTATTAGTTCTCATTTACAACATACCGAAACAAACAATATTACTTGTTTAAATGCCCAAGATGGTTTAGATGAAATAAATGAGGACTTAAGAGATATTGCTGCTATGGGGTTTAATTCTGTAAGGTTGTTTGGGTTAAGATTTGGTAAATTATGCAATAATGTAGGTTGTACAGAATATACCTCAGGAAATGCTCAAGTTATTTATAATTTGAACTCCAGTGGAAATTTCGCTAATACATATATTGAAGATAATTATGATATAAATGAGATGATATTTTTTCTAAAGCAGTTTTTAGATTTGGCTGAGGCAAACGGTCTTCGGGTTATTTATTTGACACAAGGAGATTTTATTTTTCCTTTACCTAGTTGTACTACTAATTGTGCAGAAATAAATTCAGCATATATTGATTATCTCCAGACTTTAGCAGTTTCCAGTAATATAGTTAATCATAAGGCGTTATTGGCTTATGATTTATTTAATGAGCCTTTATATTTCTTTAATGATTTTCAAAGTTACAATAACAAAACAGGATATTGTGAAATTGTAAAGGATTGGAAAAGTGCTTTAACTTCTGACGAAAATCATCTAACAACTATTGGTCTAATAAGTAGTAATGAAGTGTTTAAATTTGACCCTAATTTAATGGATGTAGATTTCATTTCTTTACATAATTATAATGAGGGAGGGACTCAAAATACTTTATTGAGGAATATTAAATGGTTCTCAAAATTTTCTGAAAAACCTTGGATAATTGGAGAAACATCTTATTCTGCAAAAGCAATTGATGGATCTTCTCCTCTTGTTGATGACTCTAGTTATCCTTATGATGAAGGTTCTATAATTGATCAAAAAGACTATTTTGTTGAAACATTCGATTTATGTCATGACTGTCAGGGTAGTGGCTATTCTTGGTGGTTGCATAAAGATGTGCCATGGTTTTCAGATGCAAACCAATCGAGCTATTTAAATTATTATGGAATGCAAACAAGAGTGAATAAACAAGATAAACCAATAGTTGATGAACTGAATAATAGAAGATTGACCGAAACTCTTGCTACAAGTCTCAACAATTGTATTTTGTCAGATAACATCTATTATGATGTATTGAATTCATCAACTTATCCTTATACTTTTAGTGGAACCATTGTTGATGAAAACGATATACCTATAGAAGGAGCTGTTGTAAGAGGAGTATACCATGTCGGTACAGATTTGCATAGTCATACTACATTTACAAACGAAAATGGTTATTTCACATTATATGCACAATCTCCTGTTGAACTTATTGATTTCTCGGCAACAATTGCGGAATATAGGTGGATAGGAAGTCCAAATAATTTTAATGGTAATAATAAAATATTTCAATACCCTAGCAAATTAAATTGGACGGTAAACGGTATAACTTCTTCAAGACCAGTTTCTTATAAAGCGAAAAATGATCTTATTTTTAACAATTTCACTCATTCTGGGTATATTGGTTATGCAAAAGCTGGTCATCAAATCGATTTTAATCCTGGAACTACCATTGAAGAAACTTTTACGGCATATATTGTTGATTATGACTATATATGCCCCATCTTAGTAAATCCGACTTATAATAGATATTCAAATGGGGATTCATCCGGTTTTTCTGCGAATCATCAAGAAGAGGGTGAAATTAGTTTAAGTACTATTAGTACTAGTAATATATTGGAATTTGATTTTGAATTATTTCCAAATCCAATTCGTAACGAGTTAAAAATTAGTGTTCCAAACACTTTAGTAAGTTATCAGGTAGAAGTAATTAGCATAACTGGTCAACCGATGTTTAAAGGTGATAACACCTCTAAAATTAATACCACATTGTTTGCTCGAGGAATCTATTTTGTAAAAGTTTGGAACGACCAACATGTTGTTATTAAAAAGGTAATTAAGGAATAATCGTTAGAAATATATATTCGCGGATTTAGATTTTGTCTTAAATTCCATTCCCTTGATATTTACTAATTGTTAATTTTTTGAAAACTTAACATTGCTTTTTTGTTAAGTTATTGTTTTGTATTTAAGTTTGTTACAAACCTTATTTACGTGAGCCATGTCAAAAAAGAAAAAATCAGATAAAGAAGAAAAAAAGACGAAGAAGCTGAAAGAAGCTAAGTCGAGCAAAAAGAAAGATAAAAAGAAGAAATCGAAAAAAGAGAAGAAAGAAAAGAAAGGAAAAAAAGCAAAGGACAAAAAAGTAATCGTTGAAAAATTGCTTAAAAAAGAAACTGTTTCTACAACAAAAAAAGCGAAAGCTCCCGCAAAGAAAACTACAGTTGCCAAAGTTGTAGTTGCTAATAAAACCAATTCTAGTAAAAATTATAATGCTAAAACAGCCGTAGCCATGATTAGAAAAATGACTGATGCTGCTAGTGTTTCTTCTTTCGCAAAAGGAGATGAGCGAGTTACTGTAAAAGTTGTTGCCACCTCAAAAGTTGCTTTATTAGGCAAAAAATAAACAAAATTATACTACTTATTAAATTCCAATAGCTTCAGATTTTTCTGAAACTATTGGAATTACTGCATATTGGAATAATTAGGCGTACCTTTGTTACTTAATACCGAGATGACACCAAAAATTTAATGTCATTTCTTAATAAATTTATATGTCATTTAGTTCATTAGGTTTGTCAGAAGCCCTATTAAAAGCTGTCGAAAAAAAAGGATACACCCAACCATCACCCATTCAACAAAAAGCAATTCCATTAGTTTTAGAACGAAAAGATTTACTGGCTTCGGCACAAACCGGAACCGGAAAAACAGCAGGATTTACATTGCCTATCTTACAAATTTTATCGGAGAGTGCTCCATTGAGTCGACGACCAATTCGTGCATTGGTGCTAACTCCAACACGAGAATTGGCTGCACAAGTTTATGAAAACGTAAAAGAATACAGTGAGTTTATTGATTTCCGTTCTACCGTAATTTTTGGTGGAGTTAATCAAAAACCTCAAGCCAATACCATCAGAAATGGTGTGGATTTACTGGTAGCAACACCAGGTCGTTTGCTGGATTTACACAACCAGAAATTGGTGTCGCTTGCAAGTGTGCAAATATTTGTGTTGGATGAAGCCGACCGAATGCTCGACATGGGTTTTTTAAGAGACATTCAACGTATCATTGCTCTGTTGCCGAACAAACGCCAAAACTTAATGTTTTCAGCTACTTTTTCAAAAGACATTAAAAAATTGGCGAACACCATTTTAAATAATCCCGTAATGGTGGAAGCAACGCCTGAAAATACTACAGCAGAAAAAGTAGAACAGCGAGTAATTCGAGTGGATAAAGGCATGAAAACCGACTTAACCATAAAATTGATTACCGAAGGCAACTGGCAACAAGTATTGATTTTTACACGAACCAAACACGGAGCCAATCGCTTGTGCGAGAAATTAGGTAAAAGAGGCGTTACTTCTGCAGCAATACATGGTAACAAAGCACAAAATGCGCGTACTGCAGCACTCGACGGATTTAAAAAAGGAACTGTTCGTGTTTTAGTAGCAACTGATATTGCCGCTCGTGGTTTAGATATTCCGTTGTTGCCACACGTGATAAATTTCGAATTGCCAAACATTGCTGAAGATTATGTACACCGAATTGGAAGAACGGGTAGAGCAGGAGCAAGTGGTGAAGCCTTATCGTTGGTTGACCACGAAGAGTTAGATTATTTACGCGGAATAGAAAAGTTGTTGAACCACAAAATTCCTTCGGAAATTGTTGTAGGTTTTGAACCAAAAGATATTCCTAGCGAACCAAAAGATGATACTAGAAACTTTAGACGACCACAAAACAATAACGGTGGTAACCGACCGAAAAGCAATAACAACAGATCTAACGATAGAAGAAGGTAGTTTTTAATTCATTGCTATCCCATCTAACATGTGAGCCAAAATAGGCTCACATTTTTCTTTGCAAGCTGGGTAAAAATGCCCATGTTTCCAGTGGTCGGATTTTGGCGACAATCCCCACCAAAATTCAGCCATGGCAATGGGTTTCATGCCATTTAAAAAGGCATATTGCAACAATTTAGGTGCAGCACATTCTCCTGCTCCGCTGGGTGGTTTGGTAAAAATTTCTCGTAAACTTTTTTCTTTTCCTGCTTGGTTGATGAAATGATAATGGTCAAATATTTTATCTTGCAAGGCAATAGAATTGGTTCTTCGGAGTGTTTTTAATTGCTCAATTTTAGTGGAGTTGCCTGCTTTGTCTTGTTCTTCCAGTTCTTTTATTTGTTGGTTGATGCGGGTAAGTGCTATCATGCCCTCGTTTACAAAACTCCCTTCAAACAAACCATCAAAAATAGGTGGCACAAACTTGCTGTGTTGATTTGCTCCTGCCAACTTGCCCGAAAATGCTGCTAAATATCCGATTTCATTTTCTTGGGTTTGCACCACCAACACACCAAACATTTTTCCAATAATTGCACCTTCTTGGCTTTCGTCCAAACCAAAGTTGTGCTGCCATTCTTGTTGGTTTTGCAAGTATTCTTGCAATTGTTTTGCAGCTAATAAACAAATTGGGTGTGGCTGATGATTAAACGGAGAAATAAACTGTTTTGGTAATGAATCAACAGCGATAGTTTCTTCAAAAGGAGTAAAGTAGGCGTGGTTTGGATTGGTCAAGGTGTTGTGTAAAAAGCTAATGCGAAAGTAAGAATAAATACGGGTTGTTTCGTCATTGAGGGTTTAACCCGCAATCAAAAAATAATGAGGAATTTTGGAATGTTATTGAGTGTTATTACTTTCTCCATTTTTCTTTGATCTTACTTTTGGAATTTGTGGATTTTGAACATGTGTACCTGTGTCAATGGTTGAACCCTTGTAACCTATAAGATTGACAATAATTTTTCTAAGTAATCTATCCATCAAGAAGTAGTTCATTCTAGCATCATTAGATTTGCCGATTTCTCCTGAGTGTACAATTTTGTGGCGAGATATAAGTAGTTTTTCTATTTCATCTGTTAACTCTATATTTGAAGCTTTTATTAATTGGCGGAATTTAAAATCAGTTTGTTTTCTTTTGGTACGATTTAAATTGGCTAATTTACTTTTGATTAAATTGAAGTAATCTCCGAGTTCTTTTTTGTGTTTAATTAATACTTCTGTTAATTCTTCATGAATTGGATTATACTTTTCTAGTTCTATGATGTTTGCCTCATCTTCGTCAAATGTTTCGGCATATTTATCACTAAACCTTTCTAGTAAAATTGTTTGAATAAATATTCTTTCCCCCATTGAAGATGCTTGTTCAGCATTATTCAAATAGAAAATAATAGTGTTTAAATCCAGAAGAATATTCAATTCTCTATATTTTTCGAAGCAAGTTAAAAACGCATTTGAAACTAATCTATCTCCTTTATACCATGCATTATTTATTGGAATGTAGTCGTTCCAACGATTTGGTTTGTAACGCTGAGCACTATAGAGTTTTTTAATTTGTGAATCTAACTGACCCACAGTGTAGTATTGCCCATAGTATTCAGCTCTAATATAAATTGCTGCTCCATTTAGGAAGGACAAAAATTCAAGAAAATCAAGTTTAATAACCTTCCATAATCCATATGACATAGCTAAATATTGATTTTGTGGGCTTTGAAATTCTATAATGGATTCGCCGTCATCATCTTGTCTTATGATGAAATTGTATGATTTAAAATCAAGTTGAAAGGTTATTTCCGAATGATCCCACAATTTATCTCTCCCAATTTCTTCTGAATTAACTGTGCCGTACGATCTACTGGCTTGAATGAATGTGTGGCTTGAATGATGCATTCTTAGTCCTTCAAGTTTTACATATTTGAGTGGGTTTGAAACACTAGCTAGATTATCGTCTGGGTAATCCATGATTTCTTTCTCAATTTTGATATAATCAAAGCAATAAAAATCTCCTTTTGATTTGCTGAAAGGAAGACTTTTCATTAAGATTTTCGGTGCAGTGAATTTATATCCATCTTCTGTAGAACAAATTAATCTGTAGTCATTTTGATGAAAGGCTTCTTCATTTTTGTGATAAAACTCTTCGAGATTTATAAGCTCGTCAAAGTGTAATTCAATATATAAATTACCATCGTCATTATAGACTAAACCTACAAGAAAATCAAGTTTCAGGTCTTTGTTAAATTCAATGTGACCACTTTTAAGTCTATAAATTGGAATAAGATTCTCCATTGGTGTTTTTTGTTTCAGTGATTTGGTTACGTACACAACTATGGTCAGTATATCATATCAGTTGTGTAAAGAATCGTTTTAATGTTCTTTACACTACGATAAACGAAGTTAGTTTTTTTATTTTATAAAGTTAATAGTAATAAATTTCAAAAAAATCATAAAATATTATGCTTACATAATATATTTTTTATACATTTGTTATGTAAGCATAGTAAATGATTCAAAAAACAATCGATTATCAAATAAAATCCACTTGGCATTCTATATTTAGAATGTACAATCAGGTGGCTGCAAAGCATGGTTCATCGCAGGCAGCGGGTTATTTTTTGCTTACCATTACAAAGGAAGGAACCCCTGCCACCAGCATAGCGCCATTAATGGGTATGGAAGCAACGGGCATGAGCAGAATCATTAAAAGTTTAGAAGAAAAAGGGTTGATTTTCCGTAAACAAGATGAGAAAGACAAACGAATGGTGCGGATTTTTTTAACTCCCGAAGGTGTTGAAAAAAGAAAAATAGCAAAAAAAGTAGTAGAAGGATTTAATGAATTAATTTTAGAGGAAATACCACAAAGCAAACTCCATGTTTTCTTTGAAGTAATGGAATCAATAAACAAAACAGTAGAAAAGTATAAACAAACGAGTTAGAAGTTGGAAGACCGAAGTGGGCTTGGAGTGTAGGCTTCCCCTCTTGAGAGGGGCAGGGGTGTGTAAAAAATAAGAATCTTTATATAACTATAGATATGAGAAAAATTAACAAAGTAGCAGTTTTAGGCTCGGGAGTAATGGGCTCTAGAATTGCTTGCCATTTTGCCAATATTGGTGTTGAGGTATTGTTGTTGGACATTGTGCCAAAAGAAGCAGCCGAATTAAAAGATAAAGCTTCTCGCAACAAAATTGTGAACGATGCCTTGCAGTTTGCATTAAAATCGAACCCTTCGCCCATTTACAGCAAATCGTTTATCAGCAGAATTTCTACCGGAAATTTCGATGATGATTTAGCTAAAATTGCCCATTGCGATTGGGTTATTGAAGTGGTAATTGAGCGATTGGATATTAAACAACAAGTTTTTGCCAATGTAGAAAAATACCGTAAACCGGGCACATTAATTACGTCAAATACTTCGGGTATCCCAATCCATATGATGTTGGAAGGAAGAAGCGAAGATTTTCAGAAACATTTCTGCGGAACACACTTTTTTAACCCGCCACGTTATTTAAAACTGTTGGAGTTAATTCCTACTCCTAAAACCGACCCTGCTGTAATGGCTTTCTTGGAAGATTACGGTCAGCGTTTTTTAGGAAAAACTACCGTGGTTTGTAAAGATACGCCTGCATTTATTGCCAACAGAATTGGTGTTTACAGCATCATGTCGTTGTTTCATACCGTTACCGAAATGGGGTTAACCGTTGAGGAAGTAGATAAATTAACAGGACCAGTTATTGGTCGACCAAAATCGGCAACCTTTAGAACCTGTGATGTGGTTGGATTAGACACCTTGGTACACGTTGCCAACGGAGTTAAAGACAACTGTCCGAACGATGAAGCCAATGCGGTATTTACTATTCCAACTTACATCAACAAAATGGTGGAGAACAAATGGTTGGGTTCAAAAACCAAACAAGGTTTCTTTAAAAAGGTTACAGGCGAAAACGGCAAAAGCGAAATTCTGACGTTAGACCTAAACACCATGGAATATCGTGCAGGCGAAAAAGTGAAGTTTGCTACGTTAGAAATGGCAAAATCGATTGATGATTTAAAACAACGAACCAAAGCCTTAGTAAAAGGACAAGATAAAGCGGGAGAATTTTACCGTAAATCGTTTTTTGGCTTGTTTGCTTATGTTTCGAACAGAATACCAGAAATTACCGATGCCATTTATAAAATTGACGATGCCTTGAGTGCTGGTTTCGGCTGGCAGTTGGGTCCGTTTGCCACTTGGGATGCCATTGGTGTGGAAGAAAGTTTGCCTTACATGGAAAAAATGGGCATTACACCAAACGCTTGGGTAAAAGAAATGCTCGCTGCAGGAATCAAATCGTTTTATAAAGTAGAAAAAGGAGCGAAGTATTTTTACGACATGAACACAAAAACCTATCAAATGGTTCCGGGCTCTGATAAAGTACTTTCGTTAGAAACGCTTCGAGCAGAAAATACCATCTGGAAAAATTCAGGAACAACCATTGTTGATTTGGGTGATGGTATCATCAACTTAGAATTCCATACCAAAATGAACACCATTGGTGGTGAAGTAATTGAGGGTATAAACAAAGCCATTGATTTAGCTGAAGAGAAATACAAAGGGTTGGTAATTTCAAACGATGGAGATAATTTCTCGGCTGGAGCTAACGTAGGTATGATATTTATGATGGCTGTAGAGCAAGAATATGATGAGTTGGATTTTGCCATTCAAGCTTTCCAAAAAACCATGATGCGAGTTCGTTATTCGTCAATTCCAGTAATTGTTGCGCCGCACAATCTTGCTTTGGGTGGTGGTTGCGAAATGAGTATGCATGCGGATAAGGTTGTTGCTCATGCCGAAACCTACATGGGGTTGGTTGAGTTTGGAGTTGGTGTTATTCCAGGTGGGGGAGGTTCAAAAGAATTTGCTTTACGAGCATCTGACGAATATGGAGACGGAATGCGATTAAACGTGTTGAGAAACCGATTTTTAACGGTTGGTCAAGCAAAAGTTTCTACTTCTGCACACGAAGCATTTGAGTTGGGATATTTAAGACCAGGTATTGATGAGGTTATTGTTAGTCGTGCTCACCAATTGAGTTATGCAAAACAAGCAGCATTAAACTTAGCAGATAAAGGTTACACCAAACCGCTTCAACGAAAAGATATTAAAGTGTTGGGTAACGAAGGTTTGGGTATTGTGTATGTTGGTGCAAATTCAATGAAATCGGGTAATTACATGTCGGAACACGACCAAGTTATTTCCGAAAAATTGGGTTGGGTATTGTGCGGAGGAGATTTATCGGCACCAACCGAAGTAAACGAACAATACTTGTTGGACATGGAACGAAGAGCATTTTTAGAGCTTTGTACCGAACGCAAAACATTAGAAAGATTACAAAGCATTATTACTACTGGTAAAGTTCTTCGTAACTAAAATGTTAAGTTTTAAGTGTTGAATTTTGAATAAAATAAATGGGAAAAAGTATAGTTCAAGAAAAATCATTTGAGTTCAGCTTAACAATTATTAAGTTGTATAAGAGAATGATTGATCAAAAAGAATATGTATTAAGCAAACAATTATTAAGGTCAGGAACTTCAATTGGAGCAAATATTGAAGAAGCTACAGCTGGAATATCTAAGAAAGATTTTATTGCTAAAATGAGTATTTCATCAAAAGAGGCACGTGAAACAAGGTACTGGTTAAAATTAATAGAAAAAAGCAATTTAGTAGAGATTGATGTTAAAGAAGAATTAAAGCAAGTCGAAGATTTAATTAATATCTTAACATCAATTGTCAAAACATCACAACAAAATTTAAATTAAAAATAATGAATTGTAGGTATTAACTATTTAAAACTTAAAATTCAAAACTTAAAATTTCATTTATGGACGCATATATAGTAGCAGGTTACAGAACAGCAGTAGGTAAAGCACCACGAGGATTGTTTAGGTTTACACGACCAGACGATTTAAGTGCAGCTGTAATTAAAAGATTAATGGAAGATTTTCCACAATTGGATAAGGAGCGTATCAATGATGTAATTGTTGGAAATGCAACACCAGAAGCAGAGCAAGGTTTAAACATTGGTAGAATGATATCAATGATGGGTTTGGATTCGGTTAAAGTACCAGGTATGACTGTAAATCGTTATTGTTCGTCGGGTATTCAAACCATAGCGATTGCTTCAGCACAAATTAACGCTGGTATGGCAGATTGCATTATTGCAGGTGGAGTTGAAACCATGAGTCCTATTCCTTTTGGTGGTTGGAGAATAGTTCCAAATGCTAAAGTTGCTAAAGAAAATCCAGATTATTATTGGGGAATGGGCTTAACAGCGGAAGCGGTGGCTAACGATTTTAAAATATCTCGAGAGGAGCAAGATGCATTTGCCTATGAATCGCATAAAAGAGCGTTGAATGCTATAGATAATGGTTTGTTTAAAGACGATATTGTTCCAATAGAAGTAGAAGAAATTTTTGTTGGCGACGACAATAAAAGACACTCAAAAAAATATACAGTAGATACCGATGAAGGACCCAGAAGAGGAACAACAGTTGAAGCTTTGGCAAGTTTAAAGCCTGTTTTTGCAGCTGGAGGTAGTGTTACTGCGGGTAACTCATCACAAACTTCAGATGGAGCAGCTTTTGTTATGGTGATGTCGGAGCGAATGGTAAAAGAATTAAACATTAAACCAATAGCTCGTTTAGTTTCTTATCAAGTAGTTGGGTTAGAACCAAGAATTATGGGCGTTGGTCCGTTAGAAGCAATTCCAGCAGTATTAAAACATGCAGGATTAAAACAAAACGATATTGATTTATTTGAGTTGAATGAAGCTTTTGCATCACAATCGTTAGCAGTAATAAAAGGATTGGGATTAGATACCAATAAAGTAAATGTGAATGGAGGAGCAATTGCTTTGGGGCATCCGCTGGCTTGTACTGGGGCAAAGTTATCGGTTCAAATTTTTAATGAACTGAAACGAAGAAAACAGAAATACGGTATGGTAACCATGTGTGTAGGTACTGGACAAGGTGCCGCAGGAATTTATGAAATGCTTTGATACGTTGAAAAAAGATGTTGAGTTTATCTCATCTACTTTAACCCAACCACTTCGTTTAGAAGTTTTGTGGCAACACAAAAATAGCTTGGAAGAATGTAGGTTAGATATAGATGATTTAGAAAGTACGTTTCATGTAGGGGCTTTAAAAAATGGAGAGCTAGTTTCGGTAGGAACTTTTTTAGTACAACGAAACGAAAAATTTGAAGAAAAATACCAATACCGATTACGAGCAATGGCAACTTCGCCTAAAGTAAGAGGTGAGAATTTTGGTAAACAAGTAATTGATTTTGCTTTAGTAGAATTAAAAAATAGAGGAGTAGAGTTATTGTGGTGCGATGCGAGAGAAGTTGCAATAGGTTTTTACGAGAAAATGGGATTCAACATACTTGGTGGCTTTTACGAAGTTCCCATTATTGGAAAACATAAATTAATGTATTATAAATTATAAAATAAACGGATAAACTATATATCATGGAAAACAAAAACACTTTAAAAGGTGGCGAGTTTTTAATAAAAGAAACAGACCCAAATTCAGTATTTATACCAGAACAATTTGATGAAGAGCAACAAATGATTGCAGCAACTTGTAACGATTTTGTTGAGCAAGAAATTCTTCCAAATATTGAACGAATAGAAAAATTAGAAGAAGGATATACTCCTTTATTACTTGAGAAAGCTGGTGAATTAGGTCTTTTAGGAATTTCTGTTCCGGAAGAATTGGGTGGTTTTGGTAAAAACTTTGTAACCAGTATGCTAACAACAGAAGTTTTAGGTGGAAGTTACTCTTTTGCTGTTTCAATTTCGGCACACACAGGAATTGGTACCTTGCCAATTTTGTATTATGGTAACGAAACCCAGAAACAAAACTACATACCAAAATTAGCTTCTGGAGAGTGGAAAGCTGCTTATTGTTTAACTGAGCCAGGTTCTGGTTCTGATGCCAATTCGGGAAAAACTAAAGCGGTGTTGAGTGCCGATGGAAAACATTATGTATTGAATGGACAAAAAATGTGGATTACCAATGGTGGTTTTGCGGATGTATATACTGTTTTTGCAAAAATTGATAATGATGAAAACCTTTCTGCTTTTATTGTAGAAAAAACGTTTGGTGGCATTTCGCTAAATCCTGAAGAAAAGAAAATGGGAATTAAAGGTTCTTCAACTCGTCAGGTATTTTTTAACGATTGTAAGGTACCAGTAGAGAATCTACTAGGAGAAAGAGAAGAAGGATTTAAAATTGCCTTAAATATTTTAAATATTGGTAGAGTTAAATTGGCTGGTGCTGCCATTGGTGGTGCAAAAAGAGCCATTAACGAATCAGTAAAATATGCTAATGAAAGAGAACAATTTGGTCGTTCAATTTCTAAATATGGAGCTATTAAATTTAAAATGGCTGAACAAGCTATTAGAGTTTATGCTTCTGAGTCGGCAACCTATCGTTGTAGCCAAAATATCGACGATGCTATTGATGCTTTGGTTGGCGAAGGAATGGATAAACAAAAAGCTACTTTAGAAGGAATTAGACAATTTGCTGCTGAAGCTGCTATTTTAAAGGTTCATGGTTCGGAAGTGCTAGATTATGTTGTAGATGAAGCAGTTCAGATTTTTGGAGGTATGGGATATTCTGCCGAAGCACCAGTAGAAAGAGCGTACAGAGATGCACGTATCAACCGTATTTTTGAAGGAACCAACGAAATCAACAGAATGTTAATCGTTGATATGCTGCTGAAAAAAGCCATGAAAGGCGAATTGGATTTAATGGGTCCAGCACAAGCAGTTGCAAAAGAATTGATGAGTATTCCTGATTTTGGAGCAGCTTCTGATGATGTTTTTGAGTTGGCTCACGGTCAAATAAAAAACTTTAAAAAAGCAATATTAATGGTTGCTGGAGCTGCTGCCCAAAAATTGATGATGCAGTTGGCTAAAGAACAAGAAATTTTGATGAACATCTCTGATATGATTATTGAAGCTTATGTAGCGGAATCAGTATTGTTAAGAGTTCAGAAATTGGCTTCCATCAAATCAAAAGCAGAAGTTGCTTTACAAATGGATTTGATGAGCGTTTATATCTACGATGCTGCAGATAAAATTAACAAATGTGCAAAAGACGCTATCAACTCGTTTGTTGAAGGTGATGAGTTAAGAATAATGCAAATGGGTGTAAAACGTTTTACCAAACAACAACCATTAAATGTTAAAGATGCTCGTAGAAGAATTGCGGATAAATTAATCGCAGAAAACAAATATTGTTATTAATTTCGCCTCCCTTTAAAACGGTAAGTGGAGAAATTAAAACTAAATAATACACTAAGAACCCCAAAGATTGAATTCAATCCAGCTAATGGACTGTTTGAAATTTCTGGGGTTTCTTTAATAGAAAATACGCTTGATTTCTATCAACCCATATTAAATTGGTTGCAATCGTATTTAGAAAATCCTTATCCCACAACAAAATTTATTTTTAAACTTAATTATTCAAACACCAGTTCATATCAATTTATTTATGATATGCTGAGTTTGATAAATACCGAACACAACAAGAAAACCATATTAAGTGTAGATTGGTATTATGCCTCTGATGATATTGACATGAAAGAGATTGGAGAAGATTACCAAGATTCGCTAGAAGTTGAGTTTAAATTTATTGAGGTAGATGTTGACTCGCTTTAGTTATTTTTGTAGATTTGGTTTTTAAATTTAATTAGAAAGTTATGAAAACCAAACTTAAAAGTCTTTTATTAATCATACTAATTTCTTGCGTATCGAATCAACTTTTTTCTCAAGCCTTTGAAAAAGGAAATATTAATATTGATTTAGGTCTTGGTTTTGGGGCTTTTGGGACTAGAGCTACCTTCAAGGATGCAAATACTAAACTTGAATATTCTGTAACCGATGGTGCAGCAAGTACAATTATTCCTTTAGCTTTTGAGTATGGAATATCTAACAAAATAGGATTGGGGTTACAAATAGGAACGTCTAATTATTTTATTGATAAAAAAGATTCAACAAATGTCTCAAAAAGTGTTAGAAGTGTTGATTTTGCTTTAAAGTTCAATTTCCATCTTTTAAATGCAAATAGAAATGATTTATTTATCAGTCTAGGTTTGGGTGGGTCTTCCATTAATTGGGAGTTTGAAAATACATCTGAAACCTATTCTGGATCTGGTAGTTATTTTACTTTGGGGTTAACCGATAGAATATTTTTTACAGATAATATAGGTATTTTATTTAATTTAGGTTATACAGGATATAACTATAATAATGTTAAAACAAGTAGCGGAAATCCAATACTAGATAATCTGACATGGTCTGTTAAAGGAGTAAATTTTGGTACAGGCTTAGCTATTAAGTTCTAAACTAGAATTGCCCTACAACGGTTTCTTTTAAATCAACCAAGTAGTTATTGGCTAAAGCCATTAACTCATCAGCAGTTATCGATTTAATTTTTTGGATGTATTGGTTATAAAAGTCATAATCCAATCCATAGAAATGAACATTTTCAAATAATTCAGCCATGTTAAATGGTCCGTCGCACGATTTTAGTAGTTTCCCAACTAAATAATTTTTAACGAGAGCCAATTCTTCTGGGCTTATTTTTTCGGTCTTTAGTAGGTCAATTTCTTTATAAATTTCAATCAGAGCATTTTTGGTAACAGCACTTCCAACTTCTGTGGAGATGTAGAAAAATCCTCCTTTTTGTAAAGAAACTATTCCTGAACTTATACCATAGGTATAGCCTTTTTCTTCTCTAATGTTCTTCATTAGTCTAGAACCGAAGTAACCACCAAGAACAGTATTTAGTATTTGTAATCCAAAATAATCGGGATGTAACTTGTTTGGAAATTGTTTTCCAATTCGTATAGCCGATTGCAAAGAGTTTTGCTTTTCAATATAGATTTTGTTAGGCTCTTCTTCAGCTTTTGTATTGGCAATAATTGTTTCTTTAGTGCTTGTGATTTTGGCATTGCCAAAAAAGTGATTCAGTAAATCAATACATTCATCATTCACCTTCCCAGAAACTATTACTTCACAATTACTTAATTGATAAAAGTTGTGGTGAAAATCAACCACATCCTGTCTGTTAATTTTTTCAAAATCTTGAGCAGAAGCATTGGTGCCATAAGGATGATTTTTACCAAAAAGCTGTTGCATGGATTCTTTTCGAGCAACGTATGATACTTTTTCCATCGATACTTTGAATTTTTCCAAAGCATTATTCATGTAAATATCAAATTCGTTTTGATCGAAAGCAGGTTGAAGAACCACTTCACTAAAATAAACCAAAACATTTTTTAAATGTGTGTTTAATGTGTATAGTGTAATTGATGCATCATCAAAATCAATACCTGTTTGAAGATATGCACCATACTGGTCAATTCCTTCGGCTATTTCGAAAGCCGAATAATTTTTGGTTCCTTCTTTTAGTAAATTATTGGTAGCACTTGCCACCAAAGGTTTTGATTGATGAAATGTCCCTGCTCTAAAAATAAAATCTATTTTAACAATTTCTTGACTTCCACCAGATAACACATTAACTTTAACACCATTGGCTAAAGTATGGGTGGTGGAATGGATAAAAGTTAATTCATCTAATTCGTTAAATTTTGGAGCTTTTGTTCTATCTAAAGTCGTCATGGTTAATTTTTAGTCGTTAGTGATTTGTTTTTAACTTCGGTCTTCTAACTTCCAACTTCAGTCTTCTTCGCATAAATTAATGTTGAGCAGTTCGCAGGAATTAAAATATCATTAGCAATTCTATTGATATCTTCTGGTGTAACTTTTGCATACTTTTCATTCTCAAAATTTACATCGTTAGCATCTCCCAAAAGTTCTGCTATAGCCAAATTCATGGCTTTGTTTAGTACGCTAGTTTCTGCAAACTCGTGCGAAGAAATGATTTTGTTTTTTACTTTGGTCAATTCATTTTCGGCAACCAAGTTGTTTTTAATGTTTTCTAATTCGGTTTCAATAGCTTTTTCAGCTTCGTCGAATGTGGTATTTTCTTGCAAATTTCCACTAATAATAAACATTCCTTCATCAAAACTTCCCATTACATAAGCACTAATTTCGCTAAACAGATTATTGTTTTTTACCAATGCTTGGTAAAGGCGAGCACTGCTTCCGTTTGATAAAATATCACTTAATAAATCTGTTGCATAAAAATCATCATCTGTTTTCTTACACATGCGATAAGCTTTATAAATGGCATTTGCAGGAACATCTCTTTCAACTCGTAATCTTCTTTCTACTGTTTGTTTGGGTTCTTTCGGTAAGTCTCTTAGTGGTTTTTTTCCTGATGGAATGTTTTCAAACCATTTTTTAGCTAACGCTTTTATTTCGCTAACATTTACATCTCCTGCAACGCAAAGAATAGCATTGCATGGTAAGTAATGTTTAAAGAAGAAGTCTTTAACATCTTGCATTGTTGCATGCTCAATATGGGAAATTTCTTTACCGATGGTAGCCCATTTGTAAGGATGTTGTTGGTAAACCATTGGTCGAAGTAATGACCAAACATCGCCATAAGGTTGGTTTAAGCTCGTTTGTTTGAATTCTTCAATCACCACTTGGCGTTGAACTTCCAAGCTTTTTTCTGTAAAAGCTAAGCTCAACATTCTATCAGATTCTAGCCAAAAAGCGGCTTCAAGGTTGTTTTTAGGAACGGTAATGTAATAATTGGTAATATCGTTTGATGTGAAAGCGTTATTGTCTCCTCCAACAAATTGTAGCGGTTCATCAAAATTTGGAATATTTACTGAGCCTCCAAACATTAAGTGTTCAAATAAATGAGCAAACCCAGTTTTGTTCTCATCTTCATCTCTCGCTCCAACATCATACAATAAGTTAAAAGCAACTATTGGTGTGGTTTCATCCTGATGTACAATTACTTTTAACCCGTTTTTTAGTTCAAATTTTTCGAATGCTATCATGGTTAAAAATGGTATTTGTTGTTGTTAAGTTCTTTCAATGCTTGTTGGTATTCTTCCATTATGGAGGAGATGATTTTTGAAACTGGTTCAATAGAGTCGATTAGTCCAGCTATTTGCCCTATTTCTAATTCACCTTCGTCCAAATCCCCCTCAAACATTCCTTTTTTTGCTCGCCCTCTTCCAAGAAATTTCTCTTGTTCTTCTGGTGAAGCGCCATTATTTATAGCATTTGTAATATCATTAAAAAACTTGTTTTTAATTAAACGAACAGGTGTAACATCTTTTAATGTTAACATGGTAGCACCGTCTTTTGCTTTTACTATTTCATTTTTGAAATTTTCATGAGAAGAGGCTTCCAATGAAGCAGCAAATCTACTTCCCATTTGAACTCCATCAGCACCTAAAATCATTGCAGAGAGCATACCTCTTCCTGTTGCAATTCCACCAGCTGCAATAATGGGGATTTTGACTTCCTTTTTTGCCATTGGAACCAAACAGAAAGTAGTCGTTTCGTCTCTTCCATTATGACCTCCAGCTTCAAATCCTTCAACAACAACTGCGTCAACACCTGCGTCTTGTGCTTTTAATGCAAATTTAACTCCTGGAACCACGTGCACCACTTTAATTCCATGTTCATGAAAAAAAGAAGTATAAGTTTTTGGATTGCCAGCTGAGGTAAAAACAATTTTAACATCCTCTTCAAGAATAATATCCAACATTTCGTTGATTTGAGGATAAAGCATAGGGAGATTAACTCCAAACGGATTATTTGTAGCCTTTTTACATTTCTTGATATGTTCTCTAAATACATCAGGATACATTGAGCCAGCACCAATCAAACCTAATCCTTCTGCATTAGATACAGCGGAAGCTAAACGCCAACCACTGTTCCAAATCATACCTCCTTGAATGATAGGGAATCTTATGTCAAAGAGTGAACATATTTTATTTTTCATTACTTATTGTTTTTTTTGTAACTTCGTTTTTTTTACGAAAATACAAATTGTAGAAATTAATAAATAGATTTTTTTATTTATTGTGTATCAGTTTGTATAACTTTAATATATTTGCAACAATGCAAAAAGTATTAGTAACAGTATTTTTATCAATATTAACCTATTTCTCTGCGTATAGTCAATATTACGTAGATTATGGTTTTTCTGTTGGTGCATCTAACTATCTTGGGGAGATGGGAGGTGGTATAGGAGAAAGAAGAGGTGGACTAGCTGATATGAAATTAAACTATACTAGATGGAATTTAGGGGGGTTTTACAGATATAGAATCTCTAACCGCTTTGGACTTAAAGGTACCCTGAACTATGTCCGATTATCTGGAAATGATTCTGAAACGCTGAATCCAAATAGAAGAGGGAGAAATCTTAATTTTAAAAATGACATGATCGAAGCGGCTGGTCATTTAGAGCTATATTTATACAAAGTAAATGATGTGGGTGGTACTGGAAGGTATTCTTCTGATTTTAATTTGTATCTTTTTGGTGGAGTAGGAGCTTTTTATAGCAATCCCAAAGGTGAGCTAAATGGAGAGTGGTATGCTTTACAACCATTACAAACAGAGGGAGTAAGTTATAGTAAATTTAATTTTGCAATTCCTGCAGGTATAGGGTTCTATTATACGATTAATAGAAAATATCGTTTAGGTTTGGAAGCGAGTTGGAGAACTACCTTTACTGATTACATTGATGATGTTAGTGATAAGTACGTGTTACATACTGATCCTTTAACTGCTAAATTGGCAAATAAAACCAATCAAGAATTAATTACAGAAATACATTTAGATAATCCAGATTTAAATAATGGTTCTCCTCAAGTAACAACTTATCAGCCAGGTAGAAAAAGAGGAGATCCAGAACATAATGATAGCTACGCAACAGTTACGGTTAATTTTAGCTGGGCAATACGTGGAAGAAGTAAATTTTATAGAGCTAAAAATAGTTGGGTGCTTGGTAAGAAAAAACGTAAACGTAGAAAATCAAGAGCGAAGTTCTAGACAAGAATAAAAAATAAAAAAGAGCGTGTTATTTACACGCTCTTTTTTTTTTCGCAAAAAATAGAATAGCTATCTTTGGACACAAATTGAAAATATGAAGTCATATAATTTAACTCACCTTCAAGAATTAGAATCTGAAGCAATTTATGTTTTACGTGAAGTTGCGGCTCAGTTTGAAAATCCAGCGTTACTTTTTTCCGGAGGGAAAGATTCAATCATTGTTGCCCACATGGCTCGAAAAGCATTTTGGCCAGCAAGAATTCCATTTCCCTTGGTACATGTTGATACAGGACATAATTTCCCTGAAACTATTGAATATAGAGATAGTTTTGTGAAAAAATATGATGCAAATCTAGTGGTAGGTTCTGTTCAACAATCGATTAATGAAGGAAAGGTTGTAGAAGAAAAAGGATTTAATGCAAGTAGAAATGCTTTACAGACAGTTACTCTTTTAGATACTATTGAACAAAATAAGTACGATTGTGCAATAGGTGGAGCAAGAAGAGATGAAGAGAAAGCTAGAGCAAAAGAGCGTTTTTTTTCGCACAGAGATGAATTTGGACAATGGGATCCTAAAAATCAACGACCTGAATTGTGGAATATATTTAATGGTAGAAAACATATTGGTGAACATTTTAGGGTTTTCCCTATAAGTAACTGGACGGAAATGGATGTTTGGCAATACATTTTACATGAAAAAATTGAAATACCATCCATTTATTTATCTCACGAAAGAGATGTTTTTATTCGTGATGGGGTTATTATGAGTGTTACAGATTTTATTCAACAACGAGATACGGAGCCAACAAAAAAAATGATTGTTCGTTTTAGGACTATTGGTGATGCAACTTGTACAGGTGCGGTTGAGTCTGATGCAGATTCTATAGAAAAAATTATTGAAGAGGTAGCTGCAGCGAGAACAACAGAAAGAGGAACGCGGTCGGATGATAAACGCTCTGAAGCAGCAATGGAAGATAGAAAAAAACAAGGATATTTTTAATTGAAATTGAAAAATGAGTAATTCAACAACAAATCAAATCAATTCATATTTAGACATGGAGTTGCTTCGCTTCTCAACGGCAGGTAGCGTAGATGATGGTAAAAGCACATTGATAGGAAGGTTATTATACGATTCTAAATCTATATTTGCTGACCAATATGAAGCGATTGAGGAATCGAGTAGAAAGAAAGGAGAAGAAAATGTAAACTTGGCTTTACTTACAGATGGTTTAAGAGCCGAACGTGAGCAAGGAATTACGATTGATGTAGCATATCGTTATTTTGCAACTCCAAAACGTAAATTTATTATTGCTGACACTCCCGGACATATTCAATATACCAGAAACATGGTTACGGGGTCTTCTACATCAAATTTGTCAATTATTTTAGTAGACGCACGTCATGGTTTGGTTGAACAAACTTGTCGTCATACTTTTATTGCTGCATTGTTGGGTATTCCTCACGTTGTTTTTTGCATCAATAAAATGGATTTGGTTAATTACTCAGAAGAAGTTTTCTATAAAATCAAGAAAGATTTGGAAGCTTTCTGCTCTAAACTAGATGTAAAAGATATTCAGTTTGTGCCAATTTCAGCTTTAAATGGAGATAATGTAGTAAACAAATCTGAAAAAATGCCCTGGTATCAGGGTTCTACTTTAATGTATTTGTTAGAGAATATTCATATAGGAAGCGATTACAATCACATCGATTGTCGTTTTCCTGTTCAATATGTAATTCGTCCACAATCAGACAAATACCATGATTATAGAGGTTATGCAGGAAGAATTGCTGGGGGTATTTTTAAACCAGGAGACGACGTTGTGGTTCTGCCTTCCGGTTTTACTTCAAAAATAAAAACCATCGATACTTTTAACGGTTCTTTAGACGAAGCTTATACTCCAATGTCAGTTACTATAACATTAGAAGACAATATCGACATTAGTAGAGGCGATATGATTGTAAGAGAAAATAATCAACCACATGTTAGTCAAGATTTAGATGTAATGGTTTGCTGGTTTAATCCTAAAAACCTTGTGCCAAACGGAAAATATGCTATTAAACATACATCAAATGATGTAAGGTGTGTGGTAAAAGAAGTAAAATATAAAATAAACATTAACACGTTGCACAGAGTTGAAGATGACAAAGAGGTTAAAATGAATGATATTGCAAGAATATCATTACGTACAACCAAACCGTTGTTGTATGATAAGTATGTAAGAAACCGATTCACAGGAAGCCTTATCATTATTGATGAAGCAACCAATGAGACTGTTGGGGCAGGTATGATTATTGAATAGTTTTTAGGTATTCAATTTTAAATATTTAAATCTTAACTCGTAAAGGGTTAAGATTTTTTGTTTTAACCTTAAAAAGCCCTTTTTTATTATCTTTGTACATTGATGATAAAATTAAGCTATGGCGGAAACTATCGAAAAAAAAGTGGGAAAGGAAACAGTGGTAACTAAAGAGATTGCTTTAGATGCGTTTCGATTAATGGCTACAGCTAAGTCGCTAACCGAACTTTATGAAGAGAATAAAGAGGTTACTGCCAAGTATGTCCATGCTACATCTCGTGGACACGAAGCCATCCAAATTGCAACAGGCTTACAATTAAAACCACAAGATTTTGTTTTTCCTTATTATCGAGATGATAGTATTTTGTTGTCGATTGGAATGACCCCATTTCAATTGATGCTGCAAGTTTTAGCTAAGCGAAATGATCCATTTTCAGGAGGTAGAACGTATTATTCTCATCCTAGTTTGAATGATGCTGATAAACCAAAAATACCGCATCAATCATCAGCAACAGGCATGCAAGCTATTCCTGCAACTGGTGTAGCGATGGGTATTCAATACAAAGAAAAAATTGGAATTGCCGAAAACTATAATGGAGAAAATCCAATAGTTGTATGTAGTTTGGGCGATGCTTCTTGTACTGAAGGAGAGGTTTCAGAAGCTTTTCAGATGGCGGTTTTGAAACAAATGCCGATTATCTATTTGGTGCAAGATAACGAATGGGATATTTCTGCAACAGCTAAAGAAACTAGAGCTCAAGATATTACTTATTTTGCAAGAGGCTTTAAAGGATTAGAAGTTAGGACCATTGATGGAAGCGATTTTATAGCATCTTATGCAACATTGAATGAAGTTATTGCACTCGTTCGAAAAGAACGTCGCCCATTTTTAGTGCATGCAAAAGTTCCATTACTTAATCACCATACCTCAGGAGTTCGAAAGGAGTGGTATCGTGATGATTTAGTTGAAGCGGCAACCAGAGACCCTTTCCCAAAATTAAAAGCAAATCTAAAAGATTTTGGAGTTTCGGATGCAGAACTAACTGCTATTGAAAATAAAACAAAAGAATTGGTTGCTAATGATTATCAATTGGCATTAGCTGAAGAAGACCCACGACCTGAAGACTTAACCTTACATCATTTTGCACCAACACCAATAACTGAGGAAAAAGGGGAGAGAGAACCCAAAGGG
This sequence comes from uncultured Vicingus sp., assembly GCA_964398455.1. Taxonomy (GTDB): domain Bacteria; phylum Bacteroidota; class Bacteroidia; order Flavobacteriales_E; family Vicingaceae; genus Vicingus. The sequence goes on from CAYNMR010000016.1 coordinate 32,213, forward strand.
AAAGAGAAAACCGTAATGGTTGATTCTGCTCTTTTTGCAGTTCGTGAGTTAATGACTAAACACAAAGAATGTTTGATGTATGGACAAGATGTTGGTGGTCGTTTAGGAGGAGTTTTTCGTGAAGCAGCAACATTGGCTCAACAATTTGGCGATGATAGAGTATTTAACACACCAATTCAAGAAGCATTTATAGTAGGTAGCACAGTTGGTATGGCTGCGGTGGGTTTGCGTCCAATAGTTGAGGTGCAGTTTGCTGATTATATTTGGCCTGGCTTAAATCAGTTGTTTACAGAGGTGAGTCGTTCATACTACTTATCAAACGGAAAATGGCCTGCGAGCATGATATTACGAGTTCCAATTGGAGCTTATGGTTCGGGTGGACCCTATCACTCTTCCAGTGTGGAATCGGTTGTAACACAAATTCGAGGAGTAAAAGTAGCTTATCCTTCAACTGGTGCTGATTTAAAAGGTTTGTTAAAGTCTGCTTATTACGACCCAAATCCAGTAGTTATTTTTGAACACAAAGGTTTGTATTGGAGCAAAATAAAAGGAACAGAAGGTGCTAAAACCGTTGAACCCGATGAAGATTATGTGATTCCTTTTGGTAAAGCAAGAACAGTTATTGAAGCAGATAATGATAAAATAGAAAGAGGAGAAAGTATTGCCATTATTACTTATGGTAGAGGTGTTTATTGGAGTTTAGAAGCTGCAAAACAGTTTAAGGGTCAAATAGAAATTATTGATTTAAGAACGCTGAATCCAATTGATGAAGAAGCCATGTACACAGCAGCTAAGAAACACAACAAAGTGTTATTAGTTACGGAAGAATCGATAGAGAATAGTTTTACTTTAGGTTTGGCAGCTCGTATTCAGAAGAATTGCTTTAAATATTTAGATGCTCCCGTTGAAATCGTTGGTTCAATCGACACACCTGCAATTCCGTTAAACTCTGTTTTGGAGGCTACTTTGTTACCTAATGCCGATAAGGTTGCAATTGCAATTAAAGGGTTATTGAATTTTTAACGATTTCTGAATGAAAAATCTACTGATTTTACATGGTGCTATTGGTAGTAAAGAGCAATTTGAGTTGTTAAAAAAGCAACTTGAAAATCAATATCATATTCATTCCATCAACTTCTCTGGTCATGGAGGAGAGGCGTTTAAAACCACATTTAATATTACCCAGTTTGCTGATGATGTGTTGGTTTATTTGAATCAACAACATATTTCAACTGTTGAAATTTTTGGATACAGCATGGGAGGTTATGTGGCATTGTATTTAGCGAAAAATGCTCCAGATAGAATAAACAAGATTATTACGCTTGGAACTAAATTTAGTTGGACACCAGAAATTGCTCAGCAAGAAATTAAGATGCTTGATGCAGAGAAAATTGAGGAGAAAATTCCCGCATTTGCAGAGTTATTAAAACTCAGACATACTCCAAACAATTGGAAAGAAGTTTTAATTAAAACTGCTGAAATGATGTTGGAAATGGGGCAAAAAAATCCGTTAACATTAAACGATTATAAAACTATACGTCATCAGGTAAAAATTGGATTGGCCGACCAAGACGAAATGGTAACATTGGAAGAAACAGTGGCTGTTGCAGAGGCAATTCCTCTTGCTCAATTTTATCAACTTGAAAACTCAAAACATCCCATTGAAAAGGTTAATTTGCAACAATTAACACAAGAAATAGTTGAATTTATCAAATAATACTATGTTAAAAGTTTATTCGCCTTACGATAATTCCCAGATACAAGAACTTTCGTTAAACAATATTTTAGATGTTGAAAATGCTTTAACCATTGCTTCGCAATTACACGAACAGCATCCTCATGGATTACCAGCTTATCAACGTATTGATATTCTTGAAAAACTTGCTGTTTTAATTTCAGGTAGACAAGAAGAGTTAACCAAATTGGCAACTCAAGAAGGTGGAAAACCTTATCAGGATTCGAAAGTTGAAATTTTAAGAGCCATCAATGGAGTTAAAATAGCTGCTCAAACTATTACTCAGCTTCATGGAGATCAAATACCTATGGGGTTAACTCCTGCATCAGAAAACCGAATAGCATTTACCACCAAAGAACCTATAGGCGTAGTGGTGGCTATCAGCGCATTTAACCATCCGTTTAATTTAATAGTTCATCAGGTTGCAACGGCTGTTGCAGCTGGCTGTCCGGTAATTGTAAAACCAGCTTTAACCACACCACTTTCTTGCCTAAAGTTTATTGACTTACTAAAAGAAGCAGGTTTGCCTGAACATTGGGCTCAAGTATTGATTTGTGAGGATGTTTTGGCAGAAAAACTTGCCACAGATAATCGAGTAGCTTATTTAACTTTTATAGGTTCGGCAAAAGTGGGTTGGCATTTGCGTTCTAAAATTGCTCCAGGAACTCGAATAGCTTTAGAGCATGGCGGCGTTGCTCCAGTAATAGTAGAAGAAGATGCTGATTTTTCGGAATTAATACCTGCTATTATTAAAGGCGGTTTTTACCATGCTGGACAAGTGTGTGTATCGGTTCAACGAGTTTTTGTACATGAAAGTATACTTGCTGAGGTTGCTGAAAAATTAGTGAACGAAGCCAAGAAACTCGTGGTTGGAAATCCGTTAGACGAAAAAACACAAGTTGGTCCATTAATTTTACTAAAAGAATTAGACAGGATTGAATACTGGGTAAACGAAGCTATTAGTGAAGGAGCCAAATTGTTGTGTGGTGGAAAAAGAATTTCTACCACTTGTTTTGAGCCTACTATTTTGTTAAATCCCGATAAAAAATCCCTGATTTCTACTCAAGAAATTTTTGGACCAGTAATTTGTTTGTATGGATATACTGAAACTAAGGAGGCGATAGCACAAGCTAATGCTTTACCTTTTTCCTTTCAAGCAGCAGTTTTTACCAAAAAAATTGACAAAGCATTTGCTATAACCAAACAACTAAACGCTGCTGCGGTAATGGTAAACGACCATACTGCTTTTCGTGTAGATTGGATGCCTTTTGGCGGACGAAATGTTTCTGGTATTGGAGTAGGAGGCATTCAATACACCATTAACGAAATGCTACAAGATAAGTTGGTGGTGATTAAGACTAAATAGTAGTCCTTGTATAAACCACTCCTCTTTCTTCCAAGTACTTGATAAAATAGTTGAAACAAGCTTCGTGTTTGCCAACCAATTCTGGTGGAAAAACTCCTTTTTCTTGAAATAAACCTTCTAAGAACATATTGGCAGCAGCAGTTGCTGTGTAGCCTGTTGTTCGTGCCATTGATGAGGTGTTGGTTTTAGTACAAAACTCATCATGTAAATTATAAACTACCGTTTCTTCTTTGCCTTGTGCGTTAGTACCTTTAACAGTAACTCGCATTACAGTTAGTTCTTCCTCTGTTTCTCCTAACTTCCATTCGTTAAACAATACTTTACTAGTAAAATCAAGTGGTGCAATTTTTTGTCCGTTTACCTCAATGGCTTCGGTATTAAAAAATCCACTTTCTTTCAATACTTTAACATATTCAACATGCCCAGGATAACGTAAGGTTTTCTCTTTCATGTCTTTAATGTGAGGCATGGTAAAAATTATGGAACGTAAGCCATCGCTGTTAAACGATTCCAACGTTCCTACTTTATCAAATTCAATGTATTCGCAGTCGGTTAGTGCTTCTTTTATTACCACGTGTCCGTTTTCAACATATCGTGCAGGGCGAGTATATTCTTCAATTACATCAATTGGTGAGAACGGTGCTTTGTAGCAAAATGGCCATTTTTTTACTTTTGGTAAACCACCAACCAAACATTCAAAAAAGTTTAGTTTAAGTTTCTCATTGTAATAACCCAAAATAATGTTGTCCATACCTGGAGCAACACCACAATCTACAATTGCAGTTACCTTTTTTTGTTTGGCTAAAGTATCTAGTTCTAACGAGTTTTCTGGAAAAAACGAAATGTCGATTACGTTTTTCTCCGCTTCAATTATGGCTTTTAACGTATTAAAACCTAGAAAACCTGGCACAGCACAAACCACCAAATCGTGTTCTTTTATGGTTGATTTTAATAAATCAATGTTTGTTACATCAAGTACCGAAGTGGTTAAACTTGGGCATTTTGCTTTTGTTTTATCTAATACTTGCTGGTTTCTGTCAGTTAGTGTTACAGTATGCTTTTTTGCTAAATCAATAGCCATTGCACTTCCAACCATACCTGAACCTAAAACAATAATCTTACTCATAACGTGTTAATTTTTTTTGTGAAAATAAACAAAAAAAGCTTTAGAAAAATCTAAAGCTTTTGTGGAGAATATCGGAATCGAACCGACCACCTCTTGCCTGCCAGGCAAGCGCTCTAGCCAAATGAGCTAATTCCCCGAATATGATAACGATAATAGAGGCAAAGATAAATAAAGAAAATAGAGAATTGCTAACAAAAAGAGACTAAACTTTAGAAGTTAGCTGCTAGATTTTAATTTTCTAAATTATTATTACTTGCCACCATTTAATCTTAAATCGTTGATACAATTATTATCAAGTTCAGGAATGTTTCCTCCAATTAAATTACCAATGATATCAGATGTTTCGGTTTTATAATGCATCAAGCAATTTTCGTTAGTACAATGGTGTCCATGTGCTATATCCTGATGATTAGAAACCATTCTTGACCCATAGTTTACCAAGCCTAAAAGATGACCAAATTCGTGGTGCAACACAGCTGTTTCAAGAACATCTTCTGATGGTTGAGCTAATCCACCTGAAGAATTTTTAATAGTTTTTTCGAAAATAGCAGCAGATGTTGATCCATAAGCTATACCTAAAACTTTTGTATCCTCAGTATCTTCAATGTATCCTCCATCGGCAAAAAAAATGTAAACAGTCAACGTTTTATTATTTGTTTGATACTGCCTATTCGTTTTTTCAATAGCCTTAATATCGGTTAATGAATAAGATGTTCGACCTTTTGATGGAAGACTACCTGTAATTAATGTTATTCCATTAGGTTTGTTTAATCTGTCCGATAAAAACTGTTTAAGGTTATTTAATGATTCTTGGGTAGGATTATAACCTTCAATATATTTTATCTCTACTATAAGTGAGGTGTATTTATCAGCTGCTAAAAAGTTTTGTGGGGTAATAAGTTGTGATGAAGAGAAGCTATCGTCGTCTTTTTTACACCCTGTAATAATGGTAGTTAGCGTTAGAACTACTATTACAGCGATTCTTGCTATTGTTTTCATGGCTTTATTGTTTAGTTTAGACTTTATTAAAAAGTTACCTTAATTCCAAAACCTGGGTCGAGCGACATCCAAACCCTTCCTCTTGAAATGATTTCCATATATGGTTTCATGTCAAGACTTAGTGCAAAAGGAATAGCTGGTATTTTATATTCAATACCTATCAATCCATCAATTCCTAGACCAACACTTCCGTCGTGATATCTATCGTAGCGTCCGTTTCTATAATAATATACTGTTCTACCTGTTTCAAATGCAATGTGTCCACCCGCACCATAATACCAATTTAATCCGTTAACATCAAATGCAGGAGTATATTTTTCATATAAGATGGTAGCACTCATTCCATGACTCCAAACACCAACAATTCCTTCAAGTGCAGTGTTGCTGCCAATAAATTGTTTAATAGTTAACCCAGATGTTTCACCAGCTCTTAAACCAATAGCCGTCTTATAACTAGAAGTATTTAAAGCTAAAGAAGGAGTTTTTCCATTGTCTTGAGCGGTTACATTTAAGCCCCATATTAAAAAGGCCACAAACGCTAATTTCATTTTTATCGTTTTCATAACTTTAATTTTTTTGGTTCCGTTAGCAATATCCCAAATATGTGCCTATGGTAATTTTTGAATTTAATTTATTGATAATCAAATGTTTGATAAATAGTATGATGTACTGCGTTTTTTATAATTGAAATATTCTTTTTCAAAATGAAAATGATTTAAGAAGAGTTCTACTGCGATAGCTATCGCGTAGAACTCTTTTTGACTATTGTTTTTTGCAATACACACCCCAAATCCAAATTCCGCTTTGACGGTTGGAAAAACTTGCGGTGCGTTTGTCGAGAATTTTTACTTGATTGGGTTGTTGATTTTGCTCAAATAACACCTCCATCTTTGGAACTTTAAGACCTTTAAATTTCAGCAGGTAATTATTTTCTAAAACTTTCCACTTTCCTTTAAATTTATAGCTTTTACTACCATCTAATTCGGTAAATACAATAATAAATCGACCATTATTTTTTAATTCCAATGAAATATATGCTAAGTCGTTTGCTTCCGAAATGTATTTAACAATTTTTTCATTGTTTCCAAAAGAGGGAGACAAGGTTGCCAAGAATAAACACAGCATATATATATGTTTTGTTATCATTTTTATTGAGTTTAAGTGAAATCGGGTTGTTTTTTACAACCCGATTTCTATTGATACTACCATATTTCACTGTTAATCTTTTTTACAATAGTTGGTTTTTATTCACTTGTGGCTATTACCAAATACTTGGTTGTTTCCCAAAACAATTCGGGATCGCTGATTTTAATCCACTTAATTTGTTCGTCTTCAACTATCCACTCATAACTACTACTGTCATGTTTTGTTACTAACGTTGCTTTTTTGCTGAATACCGCAATAAGTGTATTCCGTCTGTTGTCTATTTTAATAAACTTACTCCTATCAAAGTCGTCCTTTAATATTTTGGTTGTACCAAAGCCAAGTAAGCCACCTTCTTTTTTTACTACTCCAGCATCTTCTAGGTCACGATAAGAACTAACTGTGTAGAACACGGTATGTATCAACTCTTCTTTTTTAATGAGGTCTTCATTTTGCTTGCTAATCAATTCTGTTTGTTCGTCAATCTGATGTTCTTTTTCTTCGTTATTAAAGGTTAATACAATGTTTTCGTGTTTAACTTCTATCAAATTTTCTGATAGAGAATCGTTTAATTGTTTTAATTCATAGGCCTGAGTTTTATATTGTTCTATTTTTTTATCAAGTCCATTGATGCGATGATTATACTTGATTAATTGCTTGTCCTGATTACCAATTTTGGTTTGCAGACTAGCAATCAAATGTTGGTTTTCATTCATAAGACTTTCAATATATCCTATTTCTCGGTTAATCCTTTCTTCTGGTGATGACATTCCTTCGACAGATTCACCACTCAAATCCATTTGTAACTTTCCTTCACGGGCAGTTATCTCTACAAGGTTTTGTTCTATTTTTGCGAAAGAATCAAACAAATATTGATCTATTTCAGCCTTTTCTGTATCAAATTGTTTTTGTATTTGCTGTTTCTTGTTATACTGGTCGATAGCCAAATAACCGGTAACAAGAGTGCTTGATGCAAAAAATAATATAATCATCTTTTTTGCAAATTCGGTCTTATTTTTTCCTTGAGTTTCCATGACTATTCCTCCAAATTTTTATTTTCGATGAGTTGAGATTCACCTTTTAATACTTTTTGCAATATTGCTCCAATCCTGTTGTTTGAATTTATATTTTTATCAACATATTCATAAATACCTTGTTGCAGTAATTGAGTAGTAACATTTTTATTTTGTTGAGCACTAATCATAATTATTTTGCAATCGGGACAATATTTATTGGCTTCAATTACGATGTCTGCTCCTGTAAGTACATCGGTTTCTTCTTCATTTATTAAAAAATAATCCAAAATCATAATATTGGTATCGTTTTCCAATTCTTCAATACATTCGTGTGCGTTTGAATATGATTTTATATGAAAATCAAGGTGTGGATAGATAGCAGGATTACATATCGTTTGAACGTATTTTGTAAGCGCTTTTTGGAAATACAAATCATCTTCCACTATTACAATTTTTATTATTTTTCTGGTATTCATGGCGTTAAGATTTTAGGTTCATGAACACTTATCCTAAAGTTATACCATTAAAAAAATAATTTGTAATTTACATAAAATCAGTGCTTTATAAATTATTCATGAAAGACATCATTTTCAAATAGAATAATTTTTTTTCAAAATGAAAAAATAAAAGCGAGTTTTAGGGTGGTAAAGAAAGGAGTGGGTAAAAGAAACGATTGCTACAGGTTGTTTTCGAATTCCTGATTTTCTTTTAATAAACGATAAACAGTAGTCTGTCCAATTCCTAGTTTCTCGGCAACCAGTTTGGTATTGTCATTACATTTTTCCATGTAATAGTTAACTATTCTCCGATTATATTCTCGTAGGGTCATTTCCTGAGTTAGAACATTTGGCAAGGCATCTGTGGTACTAAGTGAAATATCAGATTCCACTAGTTCTTTTTCTGAAGACATTACTATTGCCAATTCAACAATTGATTTTAATTCTCTTATATTGCCTGGCCATAGATAACTGAGCAGCTTTTTTCGGGCATTTTCAGAAATATTTTTAATGGGTAATGAATTTTCTTTACAAAAAGAATCAATAAAATATTTAGCAAGAAGTAAAATATCACTATCTCTTTCACGTAAAGGTGGTAGATGTATTGGCAATCCAAACAATCGGTAGTAAAGATCTTCTCTGAATTTTCCTTTTTTAACTTCTTCTAATAAATTTCGGTTGGTCGCAACTATTATTCTACAGTTAATTTTTATAGGTAAATTGCTACCCACACGGGTTACTTCTTTCTCTTGTAAAACCCTCAATAATTTGGCTTGGAAATTAATATCCATTTCTCCTATTTCATCCAAAAATAAAGTACCACCTTCAGCTTCTTCAAATTTTCCTTTTCTACGAGCATCGGCACCAGTAAATGAACCTCGTTCGTGACCAAACAACTCACTTTCAATTAATTCTGATGGTATTGCTGCCATATTTATGGCAATAAATGGTTTGTCTTTACGGGGCGAATTGTAATGAATAGCTTTGGCAACAACTTCTTTTCCTGTTCCAGTTTCTCCAGAAATGGTTACTGTAATATTGGTTTCGGTAGCTTTAGCGATTAATTCAAATACTTTTTTAATGGCAACACTGGTTCCAATAATTGTTTTTTCAAAGGCATATTTGCCTTGTACTTCTTTTTGAAGAGAAACAATTCGTTTTTTTAGTCCTTCATTTTTACGAATGTTATTTATGGTGTTAAGTAACCTGTCACGTATGTCTTTGGTTTTTACCAAATAGTCGTATGCCCCTGCTTTTAATAAGGCAACAGCAGTTTCAATTTCTTCTTGTTCTGAAATAATAATAACCTCGATGTTGGCATCAAATTCTTTTATCTTTTTGAGAAGAGTTTCTCCATCTATATCAGGTAGTCTGTAATCGAGAGTTACAACAGCAGGTTTTTTTGATAAAGCGTTTAGGAGGTCTTTTCCATTAAAGAAACTCTCCACAATAAAATCTGGATTAAGACATAGATTGTGAACAAGTAGTTTATTATACCACTCGTTGTCTTCTACTACATAGATGGTAAATGGTGCCTCGCTCATTAGATAATTATGAATTGAATAAACAAATTTAATGATTAATACTTCAACTCTTCGTCTTCGTTAAAATAAGCTTTCGGATAGTAACCGTATTTTACTATTTTACAAGATTATCTAACTCATTTTTAACTTCGTTAACCACCAATTTAAATTCTTGTTCTGCAATAGTTAATAGTTGTTCTATGGTATCTAATTGTTCGTTGTTTCGGCATTTTTTTTCAATTTCTTTTAAATAAGAATGAAGAACGTGTGCTGAGAGATGATGACAAGGAGAACTTATTTTATGCGCGAATTCTGCTATCATTTTCCAGTTTTTAGTTGTAAGTGCAATCTGCATATCGCTAAATCCTTTAGTTGTAGTATCTATAAATGTTTGCAACATTTCGCTATAAAATTTTTGATCTCCATTACTTATGCTTCGAAGCTCAGTTAAATTAATTTTCTGAGTTGGCATATCTTCTATGGTCTTTTTGTGTTCACTTTGTTTTGTGATATCTTTTACAGTTTCTTTGGTTTCTAGTACTTTATTAATTTCGGCTAACAATTCACCTTCTTTAAAAGGTTTTGCTAAAAATCCATCCATTCCCGCATGGAAATATTCTCTTTTATCGTTTTCTGTAACAGCTGCAGTTAATGCTATTATAGGAGTCTTTCGTTTGGTAATATTAGATAAAAGTCTTATTTTTTTTGTTGCTTCTATCCCATTGAGTTCGGGCATACGTGTATCCATTAATATCACATCATAATTGTTTCGTTTTATTTCTTCAATAGCTTCTTTCCCGTTATGTGCTTCGGTATATATGGCATGATATTTTTTCAATATACTAATCAGTAATTTCCTATTAAATTCGACATCATCAACAATTAATATTCTTGTATTTGAAGGTATTGACGATTTTGTTTTTAGTCTGACATCTTCTAAAAGTTCAATATCTTTTTCTGTTCCAATATCGTATGGTATTTCAGCAGTAACTGTTGTTCCTTTTTGTGGTACGCTTTTAAATGCTATAGTTCCATGATGTAGTTTAATAAGTTTGTCAACAATAGAAAGTCCTAGTCCTGTTCCTCCATAATTACGAGATGTACTATTATCAGCTTGTTCAAATTCCTGAAATATTTTTTTTAAGGCTTGTTCATTTATACCTATTCCAGTATCTATCAATTCTATTCGTAGCCACATATTTTTGTCATTTTGCATTACTGGGGTTACATGTATTGAAATAGTTCCTTTTTCAGTAAATTTTATGGCATTGCTGATAGTATTTAAAAGTATCTGTCGTAATCTAAAAGGGTCGCCAAGTAAAACCAGTGAATCTTCAGTATTTATATTGCATATTAATTCTAATTCTTTTTCTTTAGCTAATGGCTGTATAAATGTTACCACATCATTAATCACCTCTTTAGGTCTAAAACCAATAATTTCTAGATTTAGTTTTCCTGCTTGTAATTTGGTAAAATCAAGTACATCATTAATCAAATATAAAAGGTGTTCTATTGATTTTCTTACCATGGTAAGCTGTTCTCTTTGCTCATCGTTGAGTGGTCCTTCGGCTATTTGTTCTGTAAAACCCGCTATAGAATTCATAGGTGTTCGAATTTCATGACTCATGTTGGCTAAAAATTTTTCTTTGGTTGTTGCATGATCTTCTGCTTCTGCTTTTGCTTTTTTTAATGCTCTTCTGTAACGATTATTATTTCGTACATAATCAATGATAGTGTATGACATAAATAATAAAAGGATTGCTATGGCTATACAAAACAGTGCTATTTTTTGGTTGGTTTCTTTTATTGTAATTTTCGACTGTTCTGTTTGTTGGGCAATTGCCAAAAGTTCAGAAGATTCGATGTGGTCGAGTATTGCTTTTATTTTTTTAGAAACCCTTCTGTCGGCATTTATAAGAAACAATTCATTGTTTTTAAGCGATGCTTCAATGTTTCCTTCTTCTTTTTTTAATTTCTGCACTTCTTTTGTTATTTCAGAAAAATTAATCTTATCTTTCGTAATAATGTTGGTTGTTTTGTTTTCTGAATGAATTACATCTGTAAGATTCTCCTCCTCTTTTTTATTTTTTTTAAATAACCAACTCAAAACTCCTTTTTTCTCAGTTTTTATTTGATTTTTAGTAGTGTCAACAAAATTGTTTTGGCCTTCAGAAAAAGTTTGATTAGGTTCAGATTTTCCTGCCTTTTTATTAATGGTCTTGTCGAGTTTAATAACAACCTTGTCGAGAGCAGCTTGGACACGAAATTGGTCTTGTGAAAGCAATAATCGATTTAATATTTTAAATTTTTGAATAATTAATGTGTCCAAAGAATCTAGTTGAAAATTTACCAAATTTTCTCCTTCCACCAAGCCATGTAATCGTGCTAATCTTATATTCGTGTTTTTTGCGGATAAATAGAACTGATCAAGATATAAGGTGTCTTTGGTAAGGCTAAACGATTTTACACTGTTTTCTGCATCTGCCAAATCGTTCATTAACGATTTCGAGGTAATTAATCGCATGTCGGGACGAGCATCATTACTTATACTTGACACAATTGCAGAAAATTGATTGTAGGCTGAGATTCCAATTATGCTCACAAAACCGAGTGCTATAAGCATAATTATTATTATTTTAAATTTGAATGTAAATCGTTTTAACATCATGTTATGCTTTTATTTTGATATGATTCGCTCAATAAATCCTCTACACAAAATAGTTAATAAATCAACAGAGTAATTGTCCTTAAGCAGATGTTCGCCAAAAAAGGGTTGACCTTGTTGTTCTAATTTTTTTACAATTTTATTTATTTGTAAACCTCCTTTATCATCTATTAACAGCACCAATAAACATTCTGGGTTGTTATTATGTAAGCTGGAAATTAACATATTTTTATCGTCTATAATTAAGCTATAATCTATAAATGCTAAATTGAAAGTATATTCACAATAAGGTTTTATATGCTCTGATTGGTATGCAGGAAGTACCCGTAATTGAATATCATCATATTGTTTCGAAATCTTATTTAATACATCGCACAAACGTTTCATAAAATCTGAATCAGTATCAGCCACCAATATACGATATATTTTTGCGTCTTTCATGAGGTTGTTGTTTATGAAAATTTTTTATTGATTTCGTGTTCTACAAAAAAACATGTTTTTGCTAATGCATTTTTGTCTTTTAAAATAAACGCAGAGGCTCCATTAGAAAGTGTTTTAATGGTTGTTAGTTCATTTCTTGCCTGAGAAATAATAACTACTTTACAATGTTTACACTTTTTATTAATGATTTGTAACACATCAAAACCAGTTACTCCAGAGCCTAGATAATAATCTACAAAAGCAATATCAATGTCGTCTTTTAGGTTTCTTATAAAATCGTCAGCATGTGCATAAGACTCAATATTGAAATCAAAATTTTTTTCAATTGATAATCCCTGAGTATAACTTTCCAATTGCTTTGTGATAATCCGATTGTAAAAATCGCTATCATCTAAAACAGCGATTTTCAATAAGTTCTTTTTAGGTTCCATCTTGTTTATTTTATTTCTATAACTAAATACTTGCTTGTTTTCCAAAACTGTTTTGCATCAATAATATTTAAATAACTAATTTGATTGTTCTCTGTTATAAATTCATACGTACCTTCTTTGTGTTCTGAAATTAGTTTTGCTTTTTTACTAAGAATAGGTATTGTTGTATTTTCTTTGATATTAATAACAGTAAAATCAGTTTCCTTAAAGTTTTCGTTCATTGATTTTGTTCTGCCAAACCATAGAACACCACCCTCTTTTTCAGCAACACCTTTTTCTTTTAACTCTTTGTAAGAGCCAATAATATAATGCCCTGTATTTAATTCATTCTCCAAGTCAGTGATAATGAGTTGTAATTTTTCACCTTGAAGTTCTAAATGGGATAGCTTTGTATTTAATTCAGCTATTTCAAAACTTTTGGTACTTAATTGCTCTTTTAAATAATTGATCTCTTCTTCCTGAAGGTTTAGTTTCTCATTTACAGCATCAGTTAGTAAATGCATTCGTTTGTTTTCAGCATCAGTTTTATTAAGAGTTGTTTTTAAAGCTTCAATTTTGGCTCTGTTTTCATCCATTAAGGAGTTAATAATCTGAATGTTTCGTAATATTTTTTCTTTGGTATTTATTCCCGATTCTAACTCACTGCCAGGTCCAAGTACAATTAATCCTTCTTTTTCTCTTATCATTTTAAGATTAGATTCGATTTCATTTAGTGTTTGAATAAATACAAATTCCATCGAGTCTTTCGAAATTTCTTCTAACTCTTGTTTAGCTAAATATGAATCTTTATTAGAATCCTCTTTACAGCTGCCTATAAATAGTGCTGCTGCTGTTAATACTGAAAGTAATTTGATTGTTGTTTTCATGGCTTTAATTTTTTTTTAAGTTTTTAATTTCAAAACCTAAATCCAAACGCCATACCATGAAAAAAATAAAAGAAGAAATAAAAACAACCCCCTTGTCATGACAAGGGGGGTAGATAGATTAAAAATATTTTGGAATTAATGAAGGGGAGTATGATTTTTTCAAAATGAAAATATGACATTCATTTTGAAAAATATAATCCTTTTTTAGCAGGAGAGAAGAATACTAATCTAATTAAGATTAGAAAGTAGGTTTTATTGGAGCGTTATTTAAAATTTTCTCAATTTGTTGTATTACTTCTGATGTTAGCTTGTTTTTTGCTTCTGATGCTTTAAAGTTTTCTTTTAGTTGAGCAGTTTTGCTTGCCCCAAGAATTACAGTGCTTACGTTATTGTTTTTTAAACACCAAGCAATTGCCAAAACAGGCAATGTCATTCCTAAATCTTTTGCTAAAGCAGTTAATTTTTCAGCTTTTTTAATGTTCTCTTTCTCCAGTACGCTTTTCTTTAACCAATCCATACCTTCCATGTTTAGACGAGTTCCTTTTGGGTCTTTGTTTTGGTTGTATTTACCTGTTAAAACACCAGAAGCAAGTGGCGACCAAATGGTTGTGCCTAATCCAACTGTTTTGTAGATTTGAGAAAATTCAACTTCAACTTTTTGACGAGTAAGCATGTTGTATTGTGGTTGTTCCATGGTTGGTCCAATTAAATGATGTTGTTTGGCTACCATGTGTGCTTCCATAATTTCCTGAGCACTCCATTCTGATGTTCCCCAGTATAAAATTTTTCCTTGTGTAATGAGGTTATGCATTGCCCAAACAGTTTCCTCTATTGGTGTGTGCTTATCTGGGCGGTGACAAAAGTAAAGATCTAGATAATCAACTTTTAATCGCTCTAAAGCCTGATGACAAGCTTCAAAAACGTGTTTTCTGCTTAGTCCATTTTGATTAGGTTTTGTGGCTTCTGTTCCTCTAAAACCAAAGAATACTTTACTCGAAACAGTATAAGAATCTCTATCCCATTTCATTTTTTTCAACACTTTTCCCATTACTTTTTCCGATTCGCCTCTAGCATAAATTTCAGCGTTGTCGAAAAAGTTTACACCATTGTCGTAAGCTATTTTCATTAAATCTTCGGCGGTGTTGTTTTCAATTTGTTTACCAAATGTTAACCAACTTCCTAACGATAATTCGCTCAACTGTAAGCCCGATTTCCCTAATCTTCTGTATTCCATAATGTTTTTATGTTTTGATATTTCTTTACTCAACATTGAGTTTGATGCAGTAAAGGTATTAAATTGTTTTTAACAATTATTAATATATTGTTTAACAAAAAATAAAAAAGATTAAACAAATTAATTAATTTTACCATGTAAATTTTTTAAACTTAATATACCATGGGACGAAAAATAAGCGAAACCAAACAGGCAAAAATTTTGAATCATTTAAAAAATGCGGTGCCTAAAATTAAAGTAAGATTAGACCCTAGAACCATTATCACCATTTCCAGTATGGAAAAATTTGCGAAATGGAAAAAAATGTATCCTCAGGCTCAAATTATCTAATATTTACATAAATAGTTTAATTTTACGACCAACTCATTTAAAAGCGTAGTTGTATGTCAGATAAAATTAATACGAATAAAGCTCCTAAACCTATGGGACTTTATCCTCATGCACGTAAAGTTGGTAATTTGTTGTTTTTGTCGGGTGTGGGTCCTAGAGCCGCTGGCTCAGGAAGTGAGGAAGCGAATATACCTGGTTTAAAATACGATAACAACGGCAACTACGAAAGTTTTGATTTTGAGGCTCAGTGCCGTTCGGTGTTCGAAAATGTGCGTGTAATTTTAGAAGAATCAGGCTCTAGCTGGGAAAACATGGTAGATGTTACTGTTTTCTTAACCGACATGAAACGTGATTTTAAAACATACAACCGTTTGTATGCCGAGTATTTTAAAACCAATCAACCTTGCAGAACAACCGTTGAGGTAAATGCTCTCCCTTCGCCTATTTGTATAGAGTTGAAGTGTATAGCTACCATCTAAAATTACTTATCCAAAAATTGTTTAGCCCATTTAATGGCTTCAGCTCTGTTGGTAAAAGCTTTCATAGGGTGAATTTTTTTGTTGAGGTTGATAAAGAAGTTGGCAAGAATACGTTGACCTAAATGCTTTACAATAATTGCCATCGCTTTTCTGTTTGCTATATTTCCATCTTTAGCTGAAATTTCACGAGCTTCTTTAGTTACGGTAGTTTCCTCTCCGGCATCATAAATTGAAACATATTCTTTTCCATTGGCTAATTGATGAGTAGTGTTTCTAATCTCTATAACATCTTCTAGTTCAATTTCAGCTTTTGACTTGTATGTTACAAGAATAACACTTTCTTCAATCAATTCACAGATAGCTTTATTTAGTTCAATTTTATTCATGTTGGGTCAAATATATAAAATTTAGATAAACCAACAAATTCGATACGAGTTGTTTCCAAAAATCGTTAATTTCGCCATTCTTCGAAATTAGTGGTAAAATGAGCAAATACACAGAATATAAAGGATTAAACCTCCCCAATGTAGCCAAAGAAGTGTTGGATAAATGGGAGCAAAACAAGGTGTTTGAACAAAGTGTGACAACCAGAGAGGGAAAGCAACCGTTTGTTTTCTTTGAAGGACCACCTTCAGCAAATGGTTTGCCTGGTATTCACCACGTAATGGCTCGTGCTATTAAAGATATTTTTTGCCGTTACAAAACACTAAAAGGTTACCAAGTTAAACGTAAAGCAGGCTGGGATACTCATGGTTTACCAGTAGAACTTGGTGTGGAAAAAGAATTGGGAATAACCAAAGAAGACATTGGCAAAAAAATTACTATTGAAGAATACAACAAGGCTTGTCGAGAAGCAGTAATGCGTTACACCGATATTTGGAACGACTTGACCAAAAAAATGGGATATTGGGTAGACATGAACGACCCATACATTACTTACGAAAACAAATACATTGAATCGGTTTGGTGGTTGTTGGGCGAGTTGTACAAGAAAAACTTGTTGTACAAAGGCTACACCATTCAGCCATATTCACCAGCAGCAGGGACAGGTTTAAGCTCTCACGAACTAAACCAACCGGGTTGCTACAAAGATGTAAAAGATACTACGGTTGTTGCTCAGTTTAAGGTAAAACCTAATCAACAATTTGCCGAAAAGTTGAATGTGGTGAAATCCCTCCTTGAGGAGGGTAGGGAGGTGTTCTTTCTTGCTTGGACAACTACTCCTTGGACATTGCCTTCAAATACAGCTTTGGCTGTAGGACCAAAGATTGATTATGTTTTAGTTGAGACAATTAATCAGTATACAAAACAAAATATTCTTGTTTTTCTTGCTAGAAACTTACAATCATTACATTTTGCTAACAATACTTCTATTGATGATGAGTTAGCTAAAGATGATTCTCATTGGAATACTGAAGTAGAAAAATATATCAAAGAAGAAAGAAAAACACCTCCTTATAGAGTTTTACCATTCACAGAATCTGTAAATGTCCCTGAAGATTACTTCATAAAAGGTTCCGATTTAGTAGGGTTAGAATACGAACAATTGTTGCCTTTCGCTTTACCTCACGAAAATGCTGATAAAGCTTTTAGAGTTATTCCTGGCGATTTTGTTACTACCGAAGATGGTACAGGTATCGTACACATCGCTCCAACTTTTGGTGCCGATGATGCTAAAGTGGCTAAAGAAGCAGGAGTACCGCCAATGTTGGTGTTAGACGAAAATGGTAACGCAGTTCCTTTGGTTGATTTACAAGGAAAATTCCGTCCAGAAATGGGAGAGTTTGCAGGTAAATTTGTTAAAAACGAATATTACAACAAAGGCGAAGAACCTGAAAAATCAGTTGATGTAGAAATTGCCATTAAACTGAAAGAAGAAAACAAGGCGTTTAAGGTAGAAAAATACGAACACAGCTACCCACACTGTTGGAGAACCGATAAACCAGTATTGTATTATCCGCTAGATTCGTGGTTTATTAAATCTACGGCTGCAAAAGACCGCATGATTGCTTTAAACAAAACCATCAACTGGAAACCAGAAAGCACAGGAACAGGAAGGTTTGGTAATTGGTTAGAAAACCTAAACGATTGGAACCTTTCACGTTCGCGTTATTGGGGTATTCCAATTCCTATTTGGAGAACAGAAGATGGCAGCGAAGCCCTTTGTATTTCCTCGGTTGAACAACTGAAACTTGAAGTAGAAAAAGCTATTGCAGCTGGTTTAATGACTAAAAACCCGTTAGCAAATTTTGTGGTGGGCGATATGAGTAAAGCCAATTACGATACCTTCGATTTGCATAAAAATTATGTCGATGAAATTATCTTGGTTGCTGCTTCGGGAAAACCGATGAAACGCGAAACCGATTTAATTGACGTTTGGTTCGATTCAGGTTCTATGCCTACAGCTCAGTTGCATTATCCGTTCGAAAACAAAGACTTAATTGAAAAACAACACTTGGGTGTAGCCGATTTTATTGCCGAAGGTGTTGATCAAACACGTGGTTGGTTTTTTACTTTGCATGCTATTGCAACCATGGTTTTTGATAACATTGCTTACAAAAATGTGGTATCAAACGGGTTGGTTTTAGACAAAAACGGACAAAAAATGTCGAAACGATTGGGAAATGCTATCGACCCATTCCAAACCTTAGACAAATACGGACCAGATGCTACACGTTGGTATATGATTACCAATGCTCAGCCTTGGGACAATTTAAAATTCGACTTAGAAGGAATTACAGAAGTTCAACGTAAGTTTTTCGGCACACTTTATAACACTTACGGTTTCTTTGCTTTGTATGCCAATTTAGATGGCTTCAACTATGCTGAAGCAGAAATTCCGTTAGAAAAACGCCCTGAAATTGACCGTTGGATTATTTCTAAACTCAATTCGTTAATTAAAGAAGTTGATGCTTCTTACGAAACCTATGAACCAACCAAAGCTGGTCGTGCAATTCAAGATTTTGTAAACGACCATTTAAGCAATTGGTATGTTCGTTTGTGTAGAAGACGTTTCTGGAAAGGCGATTATTCTGACGATAAAATTGCGGCTTACCAAACGCTTTATACGTGTTTAGAGGTGGTAGCTCAGTTGTCGTCGCCAATTGCACCTTTTTATGCTGATTTATTGTATACCGATTTAAGTAAAATTAGCGGTAAAGGAAATACTACCTCGGTGCATTTATCAGACTTTCCGTTGGTAAACGAAAAAGCCATTGATTTGGATTTAGAACAACGAATGGAAATTGCTCAGCAAGTTTCATCCATGGTGTTGAGTCTGCGTAAAAAAGAGCAAATTAAAGTACGTCAGCCATTACAAAAAATTATGGTGCCTATTTTAGATGCTACTTTTAAACGTCAGTTGCAAGATGTTGCTGATTTGGTTTTGTCGGAAGTAAACGTAAAAGAAATTCAATATTTAGAAGATACCGCAGGGGTTTTGGTAAAAAGCATTAAACCAAACTTTAAAACTTTGGGTCCTAAATATGGCAAAATAATGAAACAGATTGCTGCTGTGGTAACCCAGTTTAATCAAAACGATATTCAAAATTTTGAGAAGAATAGTGGAGCAAAATTAACTATTGAAGGTGAAGAAGTGGTGTTAGATTTAAACGATGTAGAAATCACCACTCAAGATATTCCGGGGTGGTTGGTTGTTACTGAGGGTTCTATTACGGTAGCTTTAGATATTACCATTTCGCAGGAATTAAAAGAGGAAGGAATTGCCCGTGAGTTTATCAACAGAATTCAAAACTTGCGAAAAGACAGCGGTTTTGAAGTAAACGATAAAATATCACTTAAAATTCTTCAACACAGCGAAATAAATGAAGCAATAATTAAGAATAAAAATTATATTTGTTCCGAAACTTTAGCGGCGGAGTTAAACTTGGTTGATGAGTTGGAACAAAACAAAGGAGTTGTCGTAGAACTAGACGAAAATGTGTCTACGATGATGTCGGTAGAAAAAATATAAAAAGAAAGATTATGTCAGAAAAAAACAGATACTCAGATGAGGAATTAGCGATATTTAAAGCGTTAATTGAGAAAAAAATTTCAGCAGCAACACTTGATTTAGAAGAGTTAAAAGCTTCCTTGTCGCATAAAGATGATAATGGAACTGATGATACTATACATTCATTTAACATGATGGAAGATGGTGCAGGAACATTAACTCGTGAAGAGATTGCTCAATTGGCATTACGTCAAGAAAAGTTTGTGAAAAACTTAGAAAATGCTTTGGTTAGAATCCAAAACAAAACATACGGTATTTGTAGAGTTACAGGTAAATTAATCCAAAAAGAGCGATTAATGGCTGTGCCTCATGCAACATTAAGCATGGAAGCAAAAGAATCTCAAGGGTAATTTTGTAATAAAAAACTAGAAGAAGTCGCTTCATTGGTTAACTTTGAGGCGACTTTTTTATGCATCGAAATGAAGAAATTCTTAAATATTCTTATTCACCCAGTTACCATTATTTTTTTGATATTGATTGTTGATCAATGGTCGAAAATATATGTCAAGATGAATTTCGAATTAGGTGAAGATGTACCTGTTTTCGATTGGTTTATTATTCATTTTATTGAAAACCCAGGAATGGCATTTGGGATGGAATTTGGTGGAGAATACGGTAAATTAGCCCTGAGTTTGTTTCGAATTGTTGCTGTTTTGGGTATAATTTATGTGATGTTTACCCTGCCAAAAAACACACCAAAAGGCTTGAAAGTTTGTGGTGCATTGGTGTTAGCTGGTGCCATCGGAAATATCATTGATAGTATCTTTTTTGGAGTCCTTTTTAATGAAAGTATTGGACAGTTGGCGACCTTTTTACCTGAAGATGGAGGCTATTCCTCATTTTTTCATGGTAAGGTTGTTGACATGTTTTATTTCCCTCTTTTTCATGGCTATTTCCCAGAATGGTTTCCTGTTTGGGGTGGTGAAGAATTTTTGTTTTTCCGCCCAGTGTTTAATGTAGCTGATGCATCCATTTCAGTAGGCATTGTATCTATCTTCCTTTTTTATCGAAATTTCTTTAAAAACAGTGCCGACGAATCTTCGACAGAAACTGAAACGAAATCAGAATAATTTCCTTTTACGAGGTATTTTAATTGTTATTTTATTTCCTTAAAGTAGGTATATTTGCAGCCTCATAAATAAATCATGGAAAGAAAAGTAAGAGTAAGGTTTGCACCAAGTCCGACAGGACCTTTGCATATAGGTGGAGTGCGTACAGCATTGTATAATTATTTGTTTGCCAAAAAGCACGGTGGCGATTTTATTTTGCGAATTGAGGATACCGACCAAACTCGATATGTTGCTGGAGCCGAAGATTATATTGTTGAATCGTTGAAATGGTGTGGACTAACTTTTGATGAAGGCGTTGGAGTAGGAGGAAGTTGTGAACCTTATCGCCAATCGGAACGAAACAAACAGGGAATTTATAAAAAATACGTTGACCAATTACTAGCTGCTGGACACGCTTACTATGCTTTTGATACTCCTGATGAATTAGAGCAAATGCGTGAACGATTAAAAGCTGAAGGTGGTTCATCTCAGCAATACGATTCTTCTACTCGAAATTCGATGAAGAATTCCTTAACACTTTCTGCTGAGGAAGTAAGTAAAAAAATTACAGCCGGAGAACCTTATGTGGTGCGTGTTAAAATTCCACGTAATGAAGAAGTGAAATTTAAAGATATTATCAGAGGTTGGGTAATTGTAGATTCGAGCAATTTAGATGATAAAGTGTTGTACAAATCAGACGGAATGCCAACTTATCACATGGCAAATGTGGTAGACGATTATTTAATGAAAATCACTCACGTTATTCGTGGAGAAGAATGGTTGCCTTCGGGTCCATTGCACGTGATGTTGTATCGTTTTTTAGGTTGGGAAAATGTGATGCCAGAATTTGCACATTTGCCACTTATTTTAAAACCAGATGGCAACGGAAAATTGAGTAAAAGAGATGGCGACCGTTTAGGTTTTCCTGTTTTTCCAATTGAGTGGACTGCTCCTGATGGAGAATTGTTTGCTGGATACCGTGAGGGAGGATATTTTTCTGAAGCTATGATTAACATGTTGGCTTTGTTGGGTTGGAACCCAGGAACAGAACAAGAAATTTTTTCTATGCCCGAATTGATTGAAGCTTTTTCGTTGGATAAGGTGGGTAAATCGGGCTCAAAATTTGACCCAGAAAAAACCAAGTGGTTTAATGAAAATTACTTGAGAGCAAAATCAAACGAGGAGTTGGCTCAATTAATAAAACCATTAGCACAAGCTAAAGGATACCACATTTCAAACGACGCTTTTTTAGCTTCTGTTTGTAACCTCATGAAAGAACGAGCAACTTTTTTAAACGATATTATTGAAAAAGGAACTTACTTTTTTGAAGCACCCAAAACCTATGATGCTGAAACGGTTAAGAAAAAATGGAAAGACGAATCTGCAAAAATTGTAACAGATTTAGTTACTGTTTTTTCAAATACAGCATTTAATGCACACGATTTGGAAGCTGCATTTAAGAAATATGTAGAAGACAACGGCTTAGGTTTTGGTGTTGCAATGATTGCTATCCGATTATCAATTACGGGAGTTGGAGGAGGTCCTCATTTGTTTGATATCATGGAAGTTATTGGCAAAGAAGAATCCATAAACAGACTGAAAAGCGGCATTGAAAATATTAATAAGTAGAAAGTAGAAAAAATGATTCTATCAACAAACAACCATTAACCATCAACTAAAAAATGGAAAACTCAAACGAAGATTATAAAGCACTCAATTTTATTGAGCAAATTGTTGAAGAAGATTTAAAAAACGGTTATACCACTAGCCAATTAAAATTTAGGTTTCCACCTGAACCGAATGGTTATTTACACATTGGTCATGCTAAAGCATTTTGCTTAAACTTTGGGTTGGGCGAAAAATATGATGCTCCTGTAAACCTTCGTTTTGATGATACCAATCCATCAAAAGAAGAGCAAGAGTTTGTTGATGCTATAAAATACGATTTAACTTGGATGGGACTTAAATGGGCGGAAGAATGTTATTCGTCTGATTATTTTCAACAAATGTATGAGTGGGCTGTAGAAATGATAAAAAATGGCAAAGCTTATGTTGATTCTCAATCATCAGAGGCTATGGCCGAACAAAAAGGAACGCCCACGAAACCAGGAATAAACAGTCCTTATAGAAATAGAAGCATAGAAGAAAATTTAGACCTGTTCAACAAAATGAAATTGGGCGAGTTTAAAGAAGGCGAACATGTTTTACGAGCAAAAATTGACATGACACATACCAACATGTTGATGCGTGACCCCATTATGTACCGTGTGATGCACAAACATCATCATCGTACAGGAAACGATTGGTGTATTTATCCAATGTACGACTGGGCTCATGGTGAGTCTGATTATTTAGAACACATTTCTCATTCACTTTGTTCGCTCGAATTTAAGCCTCACAGAGAATTGTATGATTGGTTTTTGGATCAAGTGTATGATTCAAAAAATATCCGTCCGAAGCAAAGAGAATTTTCGAGATTGAACCTGAACTATACGGTAATGAGTAAACGTAAGTTGATGAAATTGGTTGAGGATAAGATTGTTGATGGTTGGGACGACCCACGAATGCCTACAATTTCTGGATTAAGAAGAAGAGGATATACTCCTGCTGCTATTCGCGATTTTATTGATAAAGCTGGTGTCTCAAAAAGAGACCAAATGATTGATGTGGCTTTGTTGGAATCGTGTATTCGTGCCGATTTAAACAAATCTACCAACAGAATAATGGCGGTGCTAAATCCGTTAAAATTGGTTATTACCAATTATCCTGAAGGAAAAACAGAAACAGTTTTGGCTGAAAACAATCCTGAAGACGAACATGCAGGTCATCGCGACATGATATTTTCAAGAGAAATTTTTATCGAAAAGGATGACTTTTTGGAAGATTGTCCAAACAAGATTTTTAAGTTGGGCGTAGGTAAAGAGGTGCGTTTAAAACACGGTTACATCATTAAAGGAGAAGAAGCTATAAAAGATGCTAACGGTAATGTTGTTGAGGTAAGATGTACTTACGACGAGAAAAGCAAAAGCGGCAGTGGAACAGAAGAAAGCAAACGAAAAGTTCAAGGAACATTACATTGGGTTTCTGCTTCGCACAATGTTACTGCACAAGTAAATGTTTATGAAAGATTATTTACTGTTGAAGCTCCAGATTCTGATAAAGAAGTGGATTTTAAAACGCTTATTAATCCAACTTCGCTTACGGTTTTAAAAGACTGTAAAATAGAGTTGGCGTTGAAAGATGCAAAACCTCTAGAGCGTTATCAATTTCAACGAATTGGCTATTTCTGTGTGGATAAAAATTCTACACCAGAAAACCTAATTTTTAATAGGACAGTAACTTTAAAAGAGGGTTGGTAGAAAACCAGAAAGTAGGTATTTACTGACTATTTATTACTTTATAAAATGGGGAAAATATACGTTGAAGGAATAAAAATATATGCTTATCACGGTTGCTTTAAAGAAGAAACATTGATAGGAACCAATTTTTTGGTAGATGTGGAACTGGATGTGGATTTAACAAAAGCTGCTGCATCCGATAATTTGAATGATACGGTAAATTATCAAACGGTTTTTCAAGTAATCAAAAAAGAAATGGAAACACCTTCTAAATTGTTGGAACATGTTGCGGGAAGATGTATTAACAAGTTGTTTCAGCAATTTGAGACTATCGAAACCATCTCAATTAAAATATCTAAATTAAACCCACCTTTGGAAGGGCATATTGATGCCGTTGCCGTAAAACTTGTTGAACATCGAAAGTAATCCAAAAATAACGGAAAAGAAGTGTTCGAAATGTGGTAAAGCATTTGGTTGCCAGAACTTAGAACGCGGTTGCTGGTGCGAAAATCATCAACTAACGCAAGAACAATTAGCTTACTTAAAAGAGCATTTCGACAATTGCTTGTGTGAGGAGTGTTTGATAAAGTTTATTTCTTAAACAAGTTACCTAGAAACTTAAAGTACTCTTTTCGGGTTTCTCGCGAAGTAAAAATGCCTTTAATTAATTCCCAAGAATTTGAGTAAGTCTTTTCGTCTGGAGTTATATTATCTAATGTCTTATCGTCTTGTTTTTCTTGTCTTTTTTCAGGGTCGTAACCAATAATTTTGTTCGATTCGTTAAAACTTTTTTTAGCTTCCCTAAAATTGCCTTTTTGCTCTTGCAACAACCCTAAATTGTTATAAGCAATTTCATCTTCGGGGTCTAATTCAATGGCTTTTTGGTAATCTTCAATAGCTCCATCAATGTCAACATAAGCCCGAATAAAAGCTCTGCTGGTGTATCGGTAAGGATTGTTTGGATCCAACTCCACAGCTTTGTTTAAATCATCTAATGCCAATTCTATTTGTTGGTTTTTAAATAATGATATCGCTCTTTCGCAAAGCAATGTGGGTTCATCAGGTAGTTTGGTTAAAATGGCATTAAAATCAGTAATGGATTCATTAAAACGGTCGAGCTTTCTGTAACAAATTCCGCGGTAGTAGAAGCCATCGGCATGGTTGGGATATTCATTTAAAAAAGCGGTTAGTACATCAATTGCTTCTTCAAACTTTTGGTTGTTGTACAATTGTTTACCTTCTTCTAATTTTTGCATGCTCATAAATTTACGTGTAAAGTTACGAACTAACCAAGAGATTTTTTTAATTTAGAAAACCGAAAAAAGCAATACATATGACCGCATCAGAGGCAAAGGAAAAGATACAACAACTTACTCAAGAAATCAATCAGCACAACTACAATTACTATGTTTTGTCTAGTCCAACCGTATCGGATTACGACTTTGATATGTTGTTGGAAAGCTTGATAAAATTAGAGCAAGCGTTTCCTGAATTTGCTGACGAAAATTCGCCAAGCAAACGAGTAGGCGGAGAAGTTACCAAAGCATTTGAAACGGTAAAACACAAATACCCGATGCTTTCGCTTGGAAACAGCTACAGCAAAGAAGAAATTGCAGATTTTGAAACCCGTATAAAAAAATTGGTGGAGGACGAAATTGAATACGTATGTGAATTAAAATACGATGGAGTTGCTATTGGAATAACTTACGTAGATGGAAAACTCACTAGAGCGTTAACTCGTGGCGATGGTACACAGGGCGACGACATTACTACCAACATAAAAACCATCAAATCTATTCCGCTGCAACTGATGGGCAACGATTACCCTGCAGCGTTTGAAATAAGAGGAGAGATTTTTTTGCCAAAAAATGTATTTGAAGAATTGAACAAAGAGCGTGAAGAAATAGGCGAGCAATTGTATGCCAATGCTAGAAATACGGCTTCTGGAACCATAAAAATGCAAGATTCTGCTGTGGTAGCTCAGCGTAAGCTCGACAGTTATTTGTATTTTGTGTTGGGCGAAAACTTGCCGTTTAAAACACATTACGAATCGATTGAAACTGCTGGAAAGTGGGGTTTTAAAGTGCCATCGGTAAAAGATAATTTTATAAAAAAGTGCAAAAACATTGACGAGATTTTCGATTTCATCAACTATTGGGACAAGAAACGAAACGCACTGAATTTTGATATTGATGGCGTGGTAATTAAGGTAAACAATTACCGCCAGCAGGAAGAAATGGGTTTTACGGCTAAATCGCCAAAGTGGGCTATAGCTTACAAGTTTAAAGCAGAGCAAGTAAAAACCAAGTTGTTGGAAATTACCTATCAGGTGGGGCGAACAGGAGCTATTACACCAGTTGCAAATTTACAGCCTGTGTTGTTGGCAGGAACAACCGTAAAACGTGCTTCGTTGCACAATGCCGACCAAATTGAAAAACTTGATATTCGTGTTGGCGATTGGGTTTTTGTAGAAAAAGGTGGAGAAATTATTCCAAAAATTGTGGGAGTGGAAATGATACAACGCGATATTTTTTCGCAACCCACACAATACATTACACATTGCCCCGAATGCAATACCAAACTAGAACGAATCGAAGGCGATGCCAAACATTTTTGCCCAAACGAGTGGGGTTGTCCGCCACAGATAAAAGGCAAAATGCAGCATTTTATTAGCCGAAAAGCCATGAATATTGACGGTTTGGGGGAAGAAACCATTGAACAATTGTACAACGAAGGTTTGGCAAAGAACATTGTGGATTTGTATCGCTTAACAAAAGAACAATTGTTGCCGCTGGAACGAATGGCTGAAAAATCGGTAAACAACTTGCTAAAAGGGTTGGAAGATTCGAAAAAAGTACCTTTTGAACGGGTGTTGTTTGCTATTGGAATACGTTATGTGGGAGAAACCGTTGCTAAAAAATTGGCTCGACATTTTAAACATATTGATGCCATAGCAAGTGCAACTTTTGAAGAACTGATTGCTGCCGATGAAATTGGCGACAAAATTGCCGAAAGCATACTGCACTTTTTTAGCGTAGAAGAAAACAAACAATTGATAGCTGAACTCAAAAATAATGGCTTGCAGTTTTCGTTGTCGGAACAGCAGTTGGAAAACACTAGCGATAAATTGGCTGGTTTAACCTTTGTGGTTTCGGGTGTGTTTAGTTTGTTTAGCCGCGATGAATTAAAGAACCTGATTGAACAAAACGGAGGTAAGGTTTCGGGTTCTATTTCTAAAAAAACCAATTATGTGGTGGCTGGTGAAAACATGGGACCAAGCAAACTGGAAAAAGCCACCGAATTAGGTGTTTCCATTATTGATGAGCAGCAGTTTAGTGGAATGATTTAATTTAAATCAGATGTAATTTCAATTTTTTCAACTTCTGGATGTTTTAGCATACATTCTACATATCCAATTAACTCAATAAGTAAATAGATTGTGTCAATCGTTGACATTGACGTCCTTTCATTCTCCTTAAATGATATTTCAACATGCTTGCTCTTATAGAAGACCTCCTTCGGTTGTTTATGAATAGGTTTATAATAACCATTATTGTGAATAGTGTTTCTTAATACATCAAAACAAATGATAAAATTTTCGGGAAAGCATCCAAGTACTTTGTTTACTCTATCGAGAGGTTTACCTTTTTCATTTATTAAATTTAATTTATCTACTAAGATCCTAATTGTAGTCTCTAGCTGATGATAAAATGAATGAAATAGATAAAATCGAATTGACGTATCAATGTCCTTATAATGACCTAGGTAATTAGATTCTTTCATTAATTCAAATGTGTAATTTTCAACAAAATCTGAATCCCAATCTTCATTTTTCAAATACTCAGTAGCACGATCGAAGTGAAATCTTACTGTCATAGATACTGAAGAAAATCTTGCTAGAGTGCCAGGTCTGAAATCTCGATTTTTAACAAGTTCAGGTTTTGTTTCAGCATACCATTTTAAACCAGCACTTAAACCACTCTCCAAATGTTGTAATAATTTGCAGTAAATAGGATAATTACGTAAAAATGTTTCCTCTATTCCTTTTTTTGTCATAGTTAATTATTGATAACGAGTGGATATGTGTGTCACATATATCCGCTATACAACTTTACTCAATCACCAATTTTTGTATAAAATCATCGTGTTGGTTATACAAACGCACCAAGTAAAGTCCTCTGCTTAAGTTGGCAACATCAATGGTTTTGGTATTGCTTTTTAGGTTTTGGCTCATTACTTTTTTACCCGTAATATCAGTTACCTCTAAGTTTAACGCTTCGCTGCCGTTATACACAATGTTTACAGTAGTTTTAGCAGGGTTAGGGTAAATGCTCAATTGGTTGGTGGTTGCTACTTTTTTAATCGAAGTAACTGTCATTTCACACATGTCAATCATGTCAATTGCAGTATCGGAGCAAAGTACCACATCATACGATGGTGTTGTTGCATTAATATCAATGGTTTGAAGTGTTACTCCATAACCGTGCATGTCTGCATAAACCGTGTATGTTCCAATTGGTAAATCGGTTACCGTAAAATAACCATTAATGTCGGTTGTGGTAGCAGCCATTACAGCACCACCTGGCGATTGGTCAACGGTAATGTCAATATCTGGGATAGGCTCACCCGGAGCTTTGTTAAATACACCACCACCTTCAACTAAACGTCCGTTAATGGTTCCTGGTCCGCTGTTAGCAGGTAGTTCAATTAGGTCGATGTCTAAATAAATAGAATCACCACAATTTGCTGTAATTGAATAAACTTGAGCAAGTTGCCATTGAGCAGTGTTTACAGCATAAGTTGTTGCACAATTGTAAATAGTAGTATCTCCTAAAACTTTAACGATATAGTCTCCTGGGGTTAATTCATCAAAAATAAATTCACCACTTGTTGGATTTATAGAAACAGTTCTTTCCAGAATCATGTCTTCAGGTAAGCTTCCATTTTTTCTAATCAATTCTGCAACACCAGCTGTAATAGGTACTGTTTGATAGTATACATAACCGTTAATTACTGAAGTTGGAAGTATTTGATCAATAACATGATTGTTAGCATAAGTACAACCGTTTGCATCTGTAACAGTATAGGTGTATGTTCCTGCACAAAGGTTGGTAACGTTTTGGGTAGTCATACCTCCAGGAGACCATGAATAACTATAAGAACCAGTTCCACCAGAAGGTGTTAGAGAAATAGTTCCATCGCAAGTTCCATCACATGTAACATCAGAAGAAGATGGATTTACAGTAATAGCAGTTGGTTCTGTTACAGTTGAGTTTAACATATTTGTACAACCGTTTGCATCGGTAACAGTAACAGTATAGCTTCCTGCAGTTATGCCTGAAACAACCGCAGTAGTAGCTCCAATTGGAGACCAAAAATAAGCATAAGGAGCTTGTCCTCCTATTGGTGTAATGTTTATTGAAGCATCAGTACCACCATTACAACTTACGTTGGTTACATTATCGGTAAGAATAATTTGAGGATTAACGGTAATGGTAACCATGTCACTAGCTACACAGCCAAAAGCATCTGTTCCTGTAAGGGTATAAGTAGTGGTAGAAGTTGGATTTGCTGTAGGGTTAGCAACTGTAGATGAAGATAAACCTGTTGCAGGTGTCCAATTGAAAGTAGATGCACCACTTGCAGATAAAGTAGTGGATGCTCCGAAACATATCAATTGATCCGCTCCAGCATTCACATTCGGTAGTGGGTTTACCATTACATTAACCATGTCAGTAGCCATACATCCGTTTATATCGGTTACTGTAACCGTATATGTTGTTGTTGTAGTTGGTGATGCAGAAGGATTAGCTACTGTAGGTGAAGATAAACCTGTTGCTGGCGACCAGTTGTATGTACTTCCTCCAGTAGCCGATAAGGTGGTTGCTGAGCCCATACAAATGGTTTGGTCAGCACCTACAATTACTGTAGGGTTGGCATAAATTGTTACGACTTGAGGAATGGTATCCGACCCATTTGCGTTAATTGCAACTAATGTAACGGTATAGTTACCTGGTGTGGTATAAATGTGCGTTGGATTTTGGTTGGTAGAGGTATTACCATCTCCAAATGTCCAGTAGAAAGAGTTTGGAGTATTGGTTGATAAATCGGTAAACATAGTTCCTACATCAACACAAGTGCTGCTGTATGAAAAATTAGCAACAGGAGCTTGAGCAAATACACTAAATTGGATTAGTGCAAAGCAGCTCAGTAAGAGGGTATTAATTTTTTTCATAGTTATGAAGGGTTAGATTATTAAAGTAAAAGTAGGTTTTTTTATTTTTCTAGTGGTACAAATTTTAATGAAATGGAATTTACACAATGGCGGGTATTTTTTGATGTAAAGCCTTCGCCTTCAAAAACATGACCTAAATGTCCTTTGCAATTAGCACAAACAATTTCAATACGTTTTCCGTCGGCATCTTTAATCCGTAAAACACTCCCTTTTATTTCATCATCAAAACTTGGCCATCCGCAGTGCGATTCAAATTTGTCTTTCGAATTGTAAAGAGGTGCATCACATTGTTTACACAAGTATTGTCCTTTTGCTTTGTTGTTGGTATATTCTCCAGTAAACGGGCGTTCCGTGCCTTTATTAATAATCACGTATTTTTCTTGTTCGTTGAGTTGATTGTACTTGTTTTGAGCCATAGCTGTTGAACTAATAAAAGTGAATATAAAAATGAGTGAAAATGTAATGTATTTCATAGCGTGTTAAAGTTAAACATAAACTTTTTCTGTTGTTATGATTTATGATAAATATTAGTTTTTTTATTAAATCAAAAAATTATATTTGCAGCATTAAACAAAAAACCAAATAAAAATGAAGAAATTAATTTTTGCAGCAAGCACCCTACTATTATTTGCTTGTTCAAACCAAGAACAACCAGAACAAGTTACCGAAAATGTTGAGGTAATTATTACCAAACATGGAGAAGAAATTACTGAAGAAGGTGCATTAACTGCTGCTGAATTTTTAGCTCAATTACAAGGCAAAGACTCGTTAGAAACAAAAATGATGGCTCCTATAAGCGAAGTTTGTGCGAAAAAAGGTTGTTGGATGACATTAGATTTGGGTAACGATTTACAAATGAGAGTTACTTTTAAAGATTACGGCTTTTTTATGCCTAAAGATGCTGCAGGTAGAATGGCATTTATTCAAGGAGTTGGAAGAATTGACACCACTTCTGTTGAAGAATTAAAACATTATTTGAAAGATGCAGAAGCTAGCCAAGAAGAAATTGATGCAGTTACTGAACCAGAAATCAGTTATTCGTTTGAAGCTGTTGGAGTAATTATTAAAGAAGAAAAATTGACTACAGGTGATGCAAAACATGAAAACAATGAAGGACACGATGACCACGACCACGAATCACATGAAGGACATGAACATTAAAATAAAATTAATCCCGATTTTTTTCGGGATTTTTTCTTTGCTTTTTATTGCTTGTAGTAGCAATTCAATAGAAGAGCAATGCGAAAACAAAGAAGTGGAAGTTTCGCCAATTAACCCTAATGGCGATAGCGAATTGGCTTTGTTGATGCGAAAAATGTACAACGATGCCGATTCTATAAAACAATTGATTACCAATAACGAAGGTAACATTACCCAAGAATACATTGCTGAATTGGAGCGAATCCATACCGCTACGCCTACCGATGCTGAAGTGAAAACACCAGAATTTGAAGCGTACACCAAATTAATGATTGAAGAAGCCAACGCACTTTTTAGCAACGAAACCAATAAAGCCGAAGGGTTTAATAATTTGGTAAACCGTTGTGTGGATTGTCACCAGAGTTTTTGCCCCGGACCAATTAAGAAAATCAATAAACTTATTATTCAGTAAGTGTTTTCAATCGGGAGTTAGTATATCTCATACTTAATTAATGTAATTACTTTTCTGGTAATTTTTATTCCAATCCAATCCAATTTATTGTAAGCATAACAATAAATATACATTTCGTTTTATTTCTAACAATATTAATTTTAGAATTCTAAGTTGTGTTATAATTATAGTGAATTATATTGCTATTATTATTGTTTCATAATTTTTATGTCACAATATAATTAATAATTAGAATACTAATAAAAGTTATTTTTTTGGTGTTAATTTAACTAATGTTCATTAGTAACATTGGATAAAAATTAAAAAGAGACATGAAAAATTTAACATATTTTGTATATACTTTGTGTGCTTTCTTTTTTACAACAAACGTAAGTGCACAGTTGGCAAGTTGGTCGTTGCAATCTGATGCAAATCCGACCTTTGAAGCACCTGGAATTACTGCTAGTGCTATGGTTTTAGGTGCTGGAGTGATTCATCAAGGTTATAATTCTTTTTGTGGAGGAAGTGGATGCAGTGGTAGAAGAGTACGAGGATGGACAACTTCGCCATCAGGAACTTCAATAGGTAGTCAGGCTGTTCCTCAGAACAAGTACGTGCAATTTTCAATAACAGCAACAGGAACCAATTTTCAGGTAGAATCATTTACATTTACATCTGGTGCAGGATTTACTACGAACTGTACAGGACAAGCACCTTCTACATCTCTACGATGGTCGAAAGATGCAGGAGCATATCAGTGGATTAGAAATGGAGGTGCTTGTGCAGCGGAATATACATTTACTACTAATTCAGGTAATAATGGTGCGTGTGTTACCAGAACCATCAATGCTGCATCACATGGAGCATGTGGAACAAGTACATTTCCTATTATTGTGAATCAAGGAGAAACAGTTAACTTCCGTATTTATATTGCAACAACCCATTCGTCTTCATGGCATGTTTTATTTGGTAATGTAAGTGTGAGTGGTGGTTATGTGTTGCCAATAGAGTTGTTAAATTTCAAAGCATCGTTAAATAATGATAAAACAGTAGATTTAAATTGGACTACTTCAACTGAAACAAATAACGATTATTTTACCATTGAACGAAGCCGAGATATGGAGAATTGGGAAGAAGTTTCAAAAATGAAAGGAGCAGGGAATAGTAATACCAATCTAAATTATAATGAAATTGACACAAAACCTTTTGAAGGTGTCTCTTACTATCGTTTAAAGCAAACCGATTTTGATGGTAGATATGAGTATTCACCTACTGTTTATGTTAAGAATTCAAAGTTAAATTCAATAGAATTGTATCCTAATCCGGTGTCGAGAGGTGATAGGGTTTACCTGAGTTTTGATGATATGGATAATGAAACAATGCACATCAGTATCCGCGACTTACAAGGTAAGGAAGTAGTATCGTATAGTGTTGCAGATTTTTATGATACTAATGAGATTGAAATCCCCATCGGATATGATATCCCTGCAGGAATGTATCTGATTACAGCAACATCTGAGAATCGTGCATATCGCCAAAAATTATTGATTGATTAAGTAAGATAGTTTAGTTAAGTTTTTTTTCTAAGCCCATGGGAAACCTTGGCTTTTTTTTATAAGGAAAATAACTAGTAGGTTTCTTTTAACATCTCCACATGCGGAATGTCGTCTTCCAAATAGGTTTCGCTAACGGCTTTAAATCCATGTCGAGAATAAAAGTTTAACAAATACTCCTGAGCAGAAATGCGAATGTGTTGTTTGCCAAACAATTGTTCAATAGCAGAAAAAGTTACGTTCATCAATTTATCAGAAAGCCCTGTGCCACGATACTTTTTCTTGATTGCCACTCGTCCAACAGATATTTCTTTGTACGAAACATTTTCGGGTAAAATTCGGGTAACGGCAACCACTTCATTTTTTTCATTGCTTCCAAACAAATGATAGGCAAGAAGGTCTTTGTGGTCAACTTCTTGATAGGGGCAGTTTTGCTCCACCACAAATATTTCGGTTCTTAAATACAAAATATGATGATATTCTAATGCCGATAATTCATCAAAATGTTTTACCGTCCAGTTTATTTTCTCCATTCCAATAGGTTTTTTTCGTTGTAAACCAGCTTTTCATTTTCGGTAAGCCACTGAATTACTTTAATAATTTTATCTTCTCTCGAACCTTGAATTTTATTTACTAAAAGGGTAATGGGTAAGTGTTCTTGATTCAAAATTTTCTTTATTTGGTCAGAAATGTTCGAAAATTCAATGTCGCTCAATTCCAGTTTGTTTCGCTCTAAACACACATCGCAAACGCCACATCGATAACTGTCGTTTTCACCAAAATAGGCTAACAAAATTTGGCTTCGGCATTTGTGTTTCGAGTAAGCGTAATAAATTACGCCTTCCAGTTTTCTTACAGCAACTTCCTTCCGTTCGGTGTAGTGCTGTTTGGAAATATATAACGATTTGGTATCTACTCGTTCTTGCAAATAGGTAAGTTGAGGTAAATTGGTTTGTTTCACATAACTGATGGCTTTGATGTTTGCCAAATAGTCCAATGCTTTTTCAACCTTTTCTTTGGTGGTATTGAGTTTTCGTGCTAAATCAAATTCATCAATTTTTACAAACTCTTCAAACAAACCCGTATACGAACGCAAAATGGTTTTAACGAATCCATCAATGGTTGGGTTTTTTACCTGAAACTCATACAATTCATTTTTGTTTATCTCTATTTTTATTCTCGACGGATTATAAGTTGCTTCCGATAACATTAAATAACCTTCTTTTTCTAAAAACTTGAGGCAATTAAAAACAGTGAATACCTGCATGTTGTATTGTTTGCAAAAGGCACTCATGTCGAAAAAATAACTTTCGTTGAAAGCCGAGCCAATAGGTATTTGGTAATAATTTGCCAACGCTTGATAAACCTGTTTGATGGTATCTATTTCTGGAAAACTACTGATAATCTGTTTTTCTAACTCCAAACGGTCGGCTTGTTCAACCAATAATACAGCATAAGCTTTTTGCTCATCTCTTCCTGCACGTCCTGCTTCTTGAAAATACGCCTCCAATGAATTTGGTAAATCTAAATGTACCACTGTTCGAACATCGGGTTTATCAATGCCCATCCCAAAAGCATTGGTAGAAACAATAACTCGGGTTTGGTTGCTTATCCAATTGTTCTGTTTTATGCTCCGTTCTTGGTTAGTTAATCCAGCATGGTAATAATCGGCAGAAACACCGTGTTGAATTAAAAATTGAGCTACATCTTTTGTTCTTTTTCGTGTGCCAACGTATACCACCGATGTGCCAGGTATTTTAGATAAAATTTTGAGTAATCTTTTTTGCTTGTCTTCTTCATAAATAACTACATAGGCAATGTTTTTTCGTTCAAAGCTTTTTTGCAGTACATTTTCCTTTTTAAAACCAAGTTTTTGCTGAATATCCTTTACCACATCTGTTGTAGCGGTAGCTGTTAACGCTAAAAAAGGAACATCGGGTTTCAGCTCTCTAAGTTTTACAATGTTGAGGTACGATGGACGAAAATCGTAACCCCATTGCGAAATACAATGCGATTCATCGATAGCAAACAAGTTGACGTTCATTTTTGGTAAACGAGCCTTAAAAATTTCGGTTTCAATTCGTTCGGGTGATAAGTATAAAAATTTAAAATCGCCATAAACGCAATTGTCAATAGCAATGTCTATTTCCCTTTTGGTCATGCCCGAATAAATGGCGGTGGCTTTTATTCCACGTTTTACCAAATTTTCCACTTGGTCTTTCATTAAAGCAATTAATGGAGAAATTACGATGCAAATACCATCTTTTGCTAAAGCTGGAACCTGAAAACAGATAGATTTTCCACCTCCAGTGGGGAGTAGAGCCAACGTATCTTTCCCTGCTAATACATCAGCAATAATATCTTCCTGCAATTCTCTGAAAGCATTATAACCCCAATATTTGAGCAATACTTGATGAATATTTGCTTCGGTTTGCATTCCCTAAAATTACGATTTTTTTGGTTTACAGTCTTCAGACTTCGGACTTCCAACATCCAGCATCGGACTTCCAACTTATTTCATTATTTTTACCACATGAATCCGATTTTAGCTTTTTTAAAACTAATACGATTACCCAATTTATTGATTATTGCGCTAACCCAATATGTGGTTCGTTATGCAATTGTTTATCCGTTTTTAACCATAAATTCTATTGAGTTAAAAATGAGCAATCTTCATTTTTTCTTGTTGTCGCTATCTACTGTTATGATTGCTGCTGCGGGTTATATTATAAACGATTATTTTGATACTAAGGTAGATAGGGTAAACCGACCCGATAAAATTATTGTAGGGAAATATATCAAACGCCGATGGGCAATGGGTTCGCACATTGTAATAAGTGGTATAGCCATGTTGTTAGCCACTTATGTAGCGTATGTTATCGGAAACATTAAGTTCGCGATTATTCAGTTTTTATCGATTGGGGCATTGTGGTACTATTCTGTTTCGTTTAAAAAACGAGTGTTTATAGGAAATTTTGTTGTCGCTTTGTTGGCAGCCTTGGTTCCTTTGGTTGCTGGTTTTTATGAAATATTTTTACAACAACAATTTGCTAGCGAAACGGTAAATGTGATGATGTTTTACTTAGAGGAAGGAACTAGTTTTGATGATGTGAATTATTTGTTGAATCAGATTTTGGATAATATCTGGATGTGGGTAATTGGTTTTTCGGGGTTTGCTTTTTTAAGCAATTTGGCTCGCGAAATTATCAAAGACATGGAAGATTACGAAGGAGATAAAAAATACAACAGCAACACGCTAGCGGTAGTACACGGAATAACAACAGCCAAACGAATTACTCAATTTATTTTTGTGGTAATGATGGTATTATTGGGAATGTTACAATACCAACAAATCACTTTTAGTGATACCACTTCGTTTATTTATTTCTTCTTTGCTTTACAACTTCCGTTGGGTTATTTTGTGTACAAACTTCAATCTGCAACCGAGAAAGCTCATTTTTCAATGTTGAGTAAATACACTAAGTTTTTAATGCTTTCCGGAATTTTATACACGTTAGTTTTTACCTATACACTTCTGACTGGTTTATGAATCCATTGAGTTTTATCAAAAAGGAAATTATTTTAGCATCAAAATCGCCGCGTCGTCAGCAATTGTTAAAAGATTTAGGCTTGAATTTTACCATCATTACCAAAGACGTAGACGAAGTTTATCCTCCACACCTCAAAAAAGAAGAGGTTGCCTTATTTTTAAGTAAATTAAAAGCCGATGCGTTTACACCTGAATTAAAAGAAAACCAATTGGTGATTACTTCCGATACCATTGTTTGTTTGGAAGACAAAATTATTGGTAAACCCAAAGACCGTGATGATGCTTTTAACATGCTTAGCGACCTTTCTGGCAAAATGCACGAAGTAGTTACAGCAGTTACACTCACCTCACTAGAAAAACAAGTATCATTTTTTGTGGTTACCGAAGTTTATTTTAAAACACTTTCCAATTTCGAAATAGATTATTACATTAACAATTATCAACCATTTGATAAAGCTGGTAGCTATGGCATCCAAGAATGGATAGGCTACATTGGTATCGAAAAAATTGTTGGTTCATACTTTAACGTAATGGGTTTACCCGTAAAAGAATTGTACGACGAGTTGGAAAGGTTTTAAGGATTTAATCCTCTTTAACCCAAATAAATGCTTGATTAATTTGATTATGACCTTTAAAATATGGTGCATGGACTAGTATTTCTTTTTCTGATCTTATTTGAATTTCATAAAATCCCCATCCAGTCAAATCAGTATGATGGTAATATCCTTTTCCGTATTCAGGAATAGTCATATCTAGATCAATTACACCTATTGTATTTGATTTATCTGAAGTTCTTGTTCCCTTAATTGTCATCTTGTTATATGAAACGGTTATATTAATATCTGAAATACGTTCTTTTGTTGAATCATCTTTACGATAACAATAATAATTTCCATTATAAATTTGAAATTTCCTTGTATTCATATATATAGATAATTTTTGAAGTCCAAAAACAGCAATCGTTACAAGAAAACCAGTTAGAATACCAACAATAATTCCCGCCCAATTTTCTGAAAGAAAGTTGCTCTTAAGACAAACACAATCAAAACATAAAAATATACAACACATATTATTACTTACAAATTATCAAAAATACTATCATCCACCAAATTAGGTAGCGTAACTTTTAAATTGGGAGTTCGTTCCATTTCACGTTTTATGGCAAACAAAGCTTCTTCGTTTCTTGCCCAACTTCTACGAGCAATACCATTATTCACATCCCAAAACAACATGTTTTTTAATCGTCGGTCGGCATCGTCAGAGCCATCTAAGGTCATTCCAAAACCGCCATTAATTACTTCGCCCCAGCCAACACCACCACCATTATGAATAGAAACCCAAGTAGCACCTCTAAAACTGTCGCCAATTACGTTTTGTATTGCCATGTCGGCAGTAAAAGCCGAACCATCGTAAATATTAGAAGTTTCTCGGTAAGGAGAATCTGTTCCGCTTACATCGTGATG
The DNA here is from genome assembly GCA_964398455.1 of uncultured Vicingus sp. Classification (GTDB taxonomy): domain Bacteria; phylum Bacteroidota; class Bacteroidia; order Flavobacteriales_E; family Vicingaceae; genus Vicingus. The sequence goes on from CAYNMR010000016.1 coordinate 70,855, forward strand.
GTCTCTACCCAACACTATAGGTGCAGATAGTTTTCCACTAGCAACAGCTTTGTTAAAAGCTTCTGCAATTTTTATACGACCTTCGGCATCAGCATATAAAATACGTGCTTGTGAGCCAACCACCAACTTGTTTTCTTGTGCACCTTTAATCCATTTAATGTTGTCTGCCATTTGCTGCTGAATTTCTTTTGGAGAAGTAAGTATCATTTCTTCCAAAATTTCACAAGCAATTTGGTCGGTAATTTCTAAATCTTTTGGGTTGCCCGAAGTACACACCCAACGGAAAGGTCCAAAACCATAATCGAAACACATGGGTCCCATAATATCCTGAACATAAGAAGGATATTTAAAATCAATTCCGTTTTTCGCCATTACATCGGCTCCAGCACGGCTTGCTTCTAATAAAAAAGCATTTCCATAATCAAAAAAATAGGTTCCTTTTGCAGTATGGTTGTTAATGGCTTTTGCTTGTCGGCGTAAACTTTCTTGTACTTTTTGTTTAAACAGTTCAGGATTGTTTGCCATCATGTCGTTACTCTCTTCGTAGGTTAATCCTGCTGGGTAATAACCACCAGCCCAAGGGTTGTGCAACGAGGTTTGGTCAGAGCCTAAATCAACGTAAATGTTTGCTGCGTCAAATTTCTCCCACACATCAACAATGTTTCCATCGAAGGCTATAGAAACCACTTCTTTGTTGGCTTTTGCTTTAGTAACTCTTTCGCACAATTCATCTAAATTGCTAATTACTTCATCAACCCAGCCTTGTTCGTGTCGTTTAAGTGTGGCAGCTCGGTTAACTTCTGCGGTTACCGAAACAATTCCTGCAATGTTTCCTGCTTTGGGTTGAGCACCACTCATTCCTCCAAGTCCGGCTGTTAAAAATAATTTTCCAGCTGTGCCCGAACTATCAATTTTTCTACATCCATTCAAAACAGTGATGGTTGTTCCGTGAACAATGCCTTGCGGACCAATATACATGTAAGAACCAGCAGTCATTTGTCCGTATTGAGAAACCCCAAGTGCATTAAATTTTTCCCAATCATCTGGTTTTGAATAATTTGGTATCATCATGCCATTGGTAACAACCACTCTTGGTGCTTCTTTGTGCGAAGGGAACAAACCCATAGGGTGACCAGAGTACATCACTAAAGTTTGTTCGTCGGTCATTTCAGCCAAGTATTTCATGGTGATAAGATACTGAGCCCAGTTTTGGAAAACGGCTCCGTTTCCACCATAGGTAATCAATTCATGAGGGTGTTGTGCAATGGCATAATCCAAGTTGTTTTGTATCATCAACATAATCGATTTTGCTTGTGTCGACTTTCCTGGATATTCGTTTATTGGTCGGGCATACATGCGGTAATCAGGTCTGAAACGATACATGTAAATTCGTCCGTATTTTTCTAGTTCTTCAGCAAATTCTTTAGCTAAAATAGGGTGGTGTTTTGCTTCGAAATAACGAAGTGCGTTTCGTAAAGCCAACTTTTTTTCTTCTTTTGAAAGAATGTCTTTTCGTTTAGGTGCATGACTAACAGAAGTGTCGTAAGGTTTTGCAGGTGGCAATTCGTTTGGAATTCCTTGTAAAATGCTTGTTTTAAAATCTAAATCTGTGCTAATCATATCATTTGTCTTTTGAGTCTAATTTTGATGATGTTTTCTTGAATCCGTAAGGACAATGTTTGCAACCATTTTGGCAACAATACCCTCTTTTTAATAAGTATTTTTCTGTGAAAACAATATAACCTTCCTCACTGTAGTAATACTCATCATCTTCTAATTTATTTATTTTTGAGAATTCTTTCATCGAATAGCGAAATTAAGAACATTGAAGGAATTTAATGTGGTCAAAATTTCTTTTTAAGAAAAAAACGAAAGAATGTTACTGATTTAGTTTTTCCTTTAACTGAGTTATAATTTCTTTCTGGTTTTGGATAATTTCATTCAATAGTTCATTTTCACGTTCCAACTTTCTTATTTTCTCAGATAGATTTGAATATTCTTCTGTCGATTCTTTAACTATGTTTTCTGAATTGTTATCATCAGTAAAGTGAGATACAGGAACATCTAATGCTTTAGCTATTTCATTTAGGGTATAGAAATTTACTTTTGAGGTAATTTCAACATGAGAAATCAGCGTCCTTGTTTTGTTAATTAAGTCCGCTAATTGTTGTTGATTCAATCCTCTTTTTGCTCTTAAAATCTTAATCTTTTTCCCAATATCCATGCTGACAATTATAACTAAACTTTTATTGTCTTTATGTTATATAAATTGTCATTTAGATAATTATTTGTATATTTGATAAAGCTAAATTTATATAAGGTTTTAGTTATGAATACTATAAAAATATTATTGGTAGATGATAATGTTTTAATAAGAAGTTCTTTTAAGCAGTTATTGAGTTGTTTACCTAATTTAGATATAATAGGAGAATGTTCCGATGGCAGTGAAGTATTGCCTTTTCTTTTTGTGAATGATGTTGATGTGATTTTTATGGATATAAACATGAAATTTATTGACGGATATGTGGCAACTGAGATGGTGAAGACTAATTATCCGCAGATAAGAGTAATAGGGTTTTCTTCTGATAATGAGATGTCTTCTATCAGGAGAATGGCAGATAGTGGAGCAGATGGATTTATCAATAAAGCCAGTGCTAGTATAGAAATAGTCGCGAGTGAATTAAGAAGGATAATAAATTATACCTAAGTATATTTATTATTTTTGACGTTGTATGTTTAACATCAACCAAAATAACATCTCTTTAATACCAATTTTTGAGGATTTCTTCACAACAAAAAACATTCAATTGTTTGTATTGCGTGAAGATTTGATACACCCCGAAATATCGGGCAACAAATGGCGTAAGTTAAAATACAATTGCATTGAAGCAAAAGAAAAAGGATTTAAACAACTACTCACCTTTGGTGGAGCTTATTCTAACCATATTGCAGCAACTGCAGCAGCAGGAAGAGAGTTTGGATTCAATACCATTGGAATAATTAGGGGAGAGGAAGCGTTGCCATTGAACAATACGCTTCAATTAGCAGCCAATAATGGAATGACGTTGAAGTATGTTTCACGAAATTTTTATCGTGACGAAAAATACAATGCTTCATTTTTAAAAGAATTAAGAAATGAGTTGGGTGATTTTTATTTAATTCCAGAAGGAGGCTCAAACGCTTTTGCAGTAAAAGGTTGTGCTGAAATTAAAAACAACATACTTATTGACTTTGATGTGATTGCCTGTGCTTGTGGAACAGGAGGAACCATTTCGGGTATTATTGCATCGTTAGACCATTCGAAAACAATTATCGGCTTTCCAGCATTAAAAGGAGGAGAGTTTTTGGTGAACGATATTCAGCAATTATTAAACGATTATTCAACTGTTTTTAATCAACAAATAACAAACAACAATTGGAGTTTAAACACCGATTATCATTTTGGTGGTTATGGAAAAATTAGCAATGAATTGGTTGATTTTATTAACGACTTTAAACAAAAACATCAAATTCCTTTAGACCTAATTTATACAGGGAAAATGCTATTTGGAATTTACCACATTACCAAAACGACAGAACAATTGAATGGCAAAAAAATTGTAGTAGTTCATACAGGTGGTTTACAAGGAAATAAAGGTTTTGAAGAACGATTTAATGTAGTGCTGAAATAGTTAAAAATCGATTGTTAATATTTTTAACAAAGAACGAAACCTTTATGCTTGTTCTACAGTATTTTTGTATAGTATGATTCGTCGTTTATCCATATCCATCTTAAGTTTGTTTTTAACAGGGGTGTTGTTTGCTCAACCAGCTGAAAGGAGAATAACACGTTCGGAATACATCGATAAATACAAAGAAGATGCAATTCAAGAAATGCATCATTCTGGTGTCCCCGCAAGTATAACATTGGCTCAAGGTATTTTAGAGTCGGGCGATGGCAATAGCCCTTTAGCATTGTATGCAAACAATCATTTTGGAATTAAATGCCATGCCGCTTGGAAGGGAGAAACTTTTATTATGGATGATGATGAGAAAAATGAGTGTTTCCGAAAATACAATTCTGCTTATGAATCGTTTAAAGACCATTCGGAGTTTCTTACTTCGCGAAGCAGGTATGCCGCCTTATTTGAACTAAATATTACTGATTACAAAGGTTGGGCAAGAGGCTTAAAAGAAGCTGGTTATGCAACCAATCCAAAATATGCCGATTTATTAATTGCCTTGATTGAAAAACATGAGTTGAATCAATACGATAATTATGCAAAAGTTCCTTCTAAACAATTAGCAAAAAATAAAACATCATCCATTTTAGCCGAAAGTCAATCAAAAAGGGTTGTTAAGTTAAGAAATAATGTAAAATATACTTTTGTAAATGCTGGTGATGATGTAGCGTCAATAGCTAGAGATTTTAACCTAAATACTTGGCAAGTTTACAAATACAACGATTTAAATAAAACGGATAAATTGACTGATGGAGAAATTATTTATCTTCAACCAAAAAGAAATAAAGCTGCTGAAGAATTTCATACTGTAAAAAGTGGTGAAACCATGAGAACAATTGCTCAAATGCATGGCATTAAGTTGAAAAAATTATACAAGAAAAACAACATGTTTGTGGGTACTCATCCACAACTTGGGCAGAAGTTATGGTTGAGAAACAAAATTAAAGAGTAGTTTACTTCTTACTTTGTACTATTTCATCAATATTGGTTGCAATTTTCTTACTTAATTCATCAAGAGGTAAGTCATTATCGTCTAATCCAAAAGGATCTTCAATTTCTTCGGCAATCAACTCAATGGAAACAAATACATAAAACACAAAAGAGCTAATGAGAATCGACCAATAACCGAAATCAGGAATGAAACCCAAGGGTAGTGTTAAGATGTAAATAAATATGAATTTTTTTATAAAAAGTGTGTAAGAAAAAGGGATTGGAGTATTTTTAATGCGTTCGCATGCACCCATAATATCAGTAAAGCTTTTTACTTCTTGGTCGAGCAACATTAAGTCCACATCACTAACTAAATTGGCTTTTCTCAACTGATTCAATTTTTCGTAAATCATACTAATTAGTCCATTTGGTAAATGGCTGAAAGTTGTCAATTGTTTTGTCAAGTCTTTTGAAATTAATATTTCAGAAGTATCGTTACTGTTTCTTAAGTGATTTTTTAATACATACGGAAAGCTTTGAATCAATTGAATCAATTCTTTTTTAGTTTCATTTTCGGGTACTAAGTGATGAATTTTAATACTTAAATGTCGTGTATTGTTAACTAAAGCTCCCCAAAGTTTTCTCCCTTCCCACCAGCGTTCGTAAGCAGTGTTGGTTCTAAATACCAACAACATACCCATAACAAAACCTACCAATGTATGAATGGCATAAGCGTTTTTAAACAATTTAAAATCTAATGAAGGAAAGAAATAATGCAAACCATAGTTTAATGCCCAAGTGTATAGCCCAACAAGAATTATTTCAGGAAGCAAAATACGCAAGGTATCACTCTTATAAAAGTGAAAAATATGTGTAAACCAAAGCTTTGGATTGTACTTTATCATTAATCTAACGATTGAAGTGGGGCGTTAGACAATTCTAGCATTTTATCATATTCCTCAGGAGTTAAATCATTGAAGTAGAAGTTAACTGGATTTAAAGGTTGTTCATTTTTTATTACTTCATAATGGCAATGAGGTCCAGAAGACAGTCCCGAATTTCCAACATAACCGATAATATCTCCTCTCTTTACTTTTTCTCCAGGTCGTACTTTTGTCCTACTCATGTGAGCGTAAACAGTAGTATATCCATAACCGTGATTGATTTTAACATGCAGACCATAACCACTTTGCTTAGCATCAGCTTGAATTACCGTTCCTTTACCTGTGGCATAAATGGGAGTGCCTACAGGTGCCGTAAAATCCATCCCAGCATGAAACCTGTTGTATTTTAAAATAGGGTGCATACGCATTCCAAATCCACTTGCCATTCTTGTTAAATCTTTATTGTGTACAGGTTGAATGGCTGGAATTGAAGCCAGCATATCCTCTTTCTTTTTAGCCATTTGAAAAACTTCATCAAACGATTTCGACTGAATGTAAATTTGTTTAGCCAATTTGTCAATTTTCTTTGCCGCATCAACAATTATTTCAGAGTTGTTATAACCTTCCAATTCCTCATATCGGTTAACACCTCCAAAACCTGCCTGACGTATCTCACTTGGAATAGGTTCTGCTTCAAAAATTACACGATAAATGTTATCGTCACGGTGTTGAACATCCTCTAGAACCATCGAAATATTATCTAGTTTCTTATTCAAAATTTCGTACTGCGATTCCAAGAAAGCATTTTGTTGCTTCAATTGTTTTTCTTTTGGAGAATCAACATAAGTATAAACCAAACCGTATACAATAACTCCCGACACTAAACTAGTGCTCAAGAACCATAAAACTCTTTTAAGACGGTCGGTAAATTTTACCTCTATCTTATCGTAGCTTAATGTATTTGAATTATATCGGTACTTAACTTTAGACATGTTAAGATTTATATTAATTTTGGACGCTAATTTAAGGATTTATCCTAAAAATTAAAGCGACAAAAAGCACTTAACGGTTATTTAACAAAATTTAACACACATGTTATCAAAAGAAATTCGTCAAACATTTCTCGATTTTTTTAAACAAAAACAACATCAAATTGTAGCATCAGCTCCTATGGTGGTGAAAAACGATCCAACATTGATGTTTACCAACGCAGGTATGAATCAATTTAAAGATTTGTTTTTGGGTAATGCTGAAATTAAGTATCCAAGAATTGCTGATACGCAGAAATGTTTACGTGTTTCGGGTAAACACAACGACTTAGAAGAAGTTGGTGTAGATACCTATCACCACACCATGTTTGAGATGTTGGGCAACTGGAGTTTTGGCGATTATTTCAAAAAAGAAGCTATTGAATGGGCTTGGGAATTGTTGGTTGATGTATACAAAATAGATAAGAACAGACTCTATTTTTCAGTATTTGAGGGCGATGAAAAAGACGGAACTCCATTTGATGAAGAAGCCTACAATTTATGGAAAAACTTGTTGCTTAAAAATGGATTAACCGAAGATAAAATTTTAAAATGCAACAAAAAAGATAATTTCTGGGAAATGGGAGACACCGGACCTTGTGGACCTTGCTCTGAAATACATGTTGATATTCGTCCTGACGAAGAAATTGCCAAAATTCCAGGAAGAGATTTAGTAAACAACGATCACCCTCAAGTAATTGAAATATGGAATTTGGTATTTATGGAATTTAACCGATTGGCTTCGGGCGAATTACAGAAATTACCAGCACAACATGTTGATACAGGAATGGGTTTTGAACGTTTAAACATGGTGTTGCAGGGCACAAAATCGAATTACGATACCGATGTGTTTACTCCATTTATTCAAAAAATTAGTCAGATTTCTGGTATTGAATATAAATTTTCTAATACCAAACAAGACATTGCAGTAAGGGTAATTAGCGACCACGTTCGTGCAGTTTCATTTTCTATTGCTGATGGGCAATTACCTTCCAATTCGGGTGCAGGTTATGTTATTCGCCGAATTTTGAGAAGAGCTATTCGTTACGGCTACAGCTTTTTAAATCAAAAAGATGCTTTTATCTATCAGTTGGTTCCTATTTTAGTTGAACAGATGGGCGATTTCTTCCCTGAATTAAAATCTCAACAAGAATTGATTGGAAAAGTAATTAAGGAAGAAGAAGATTCGTTTTTTAGAACATTAGAAAAAGGAATTACGCGTTTCGAAAATTATGTAGCTTCAGCTAAAGACAAAGTTGTTGATGGGAAGTTTGCTTTTGAATTGTACGATACCTTTGGTTTTCCAATAGATTTAACAGAGTTGATGGCTACTGAAATTGGCTTTAAAGTTGACATGAAAGCTTTTGATGCAGAATTGCAACAACAAAAGGATCGTTCAAGAGCTGCAACAAAAATAGAAACTGGCGATTGGGTTATAGTTAATGAAGGAGATACAACTGATTTTGTTGGTTACGATAAATTAGAATCGGAGGTTAGCATTTTAAAATACAGAAAAGTTAATGCTAAAGGCAAAGAAATGGTTCAGTTGGTTTTTGATGTTACACCATTTTATCCAGAAGGCGGTGGACAAGTTGGGGACTTTGGAACTATTGAAAATGAAACAGAAAAAATTGAAATTACCGATACAAAAAAAGAGAATAATTTAATAGTTCATTTTGCAAATGAATTGCCGACTAATTTAAACGCCAAATTTAAAGCGGTTGTTAGTGGGGTTAGAATGCAAACTGCCTGTAATCATTCAGCAACACACTTATTGCACCAAGCTTTGCGTGAGGTTTTAGGAACTCATGTGGAGCAAAAAGGTTCTTTGGTAAATGCTGAATATTTGCGTTTCGACTTTTCGCATTTTGAAAAAGTGAACGACGAACAACTGAACAAAATTGAGGAATTGGTAAACAGCAGAATTCAACAAGATTTTAAATTGCAAGAACACAGAGCTATTCCAATTGCTGAGGCTCAAGAAAAAGGGGCAATGATGTTGTTTGGCGAAAAATACGGAGAAGTTGTTCGTATGATTCAGTTTGGCGATTCGAAAGAATTGTGCGGAGGAATTCATGTGCCTAGCACCAAAGAAATAAAATTATTTAAAATAAAATCGGAAGGTTCTGTAGCTGCTGGTATTAGAAGAATTGAAGCGTTGACGAATTTTAACGCTGAAGATTTTA
>CAYNMR010000017.1:0-69576 GCA_964398455.1 uncultured Vicingus sp.
AACGACAGAAAAATTGCCGATGAGTTACCCAAATTCAATAGTTAATAAATCATTTTTTAGTTTCAAAATTGGCAAGTTATTTACCTTAATTTTGGCAATAATTTTGATACAAATCCTTTCAAATTAAAAAGGTTAGCATGCGTAGTTTATTTTCAATTTTACTTCTTCTTCTTCTGGTTCAAACATCGTTTTCACAAATTGTGTTTAATACTTCTTACCATAATTTGGGCGACATCAACAAGGAGGATAAAAAGTACTTTGATTTTACGCTTACCAATGCCGGAAAAGTTGCTGCTAATGTAGTTCGTATAGAAGAACCTTATGGAATAAGTTCTAAATTTTCGAAAAAGGTGATTGAACCCGATAGTTCCATTACCGTTAGAATTAAATACACTCCAAAACGAAAAGGAGCGTTTAAACAAGACGTGCCTATTTGGGTGAGTGTAAACAATGAGCCTATCACCTTAACACTAGAAGGTAACGCATTAACTTTTGATGTTAATGAACCTCTTGCTTGTCCAGATTTTGTACAAATAGTAAAACCAACCGAAGAGCGTGCTGAGTTAAAGGTAACCGTTGTTGACATCAACACGAAAAAACCAATTAAAAATGCAACAGTTGAAATTATTTGGGATGGTTTGGTATATAAACGAGTTGCAACCGATAAGTTGGGAGAGGTGCTTCAAAACCTAAAACTAGATAATTATTACTTAGTAGTTACGGCTGATGATTACGGAAGTAAAGAATCGGATTTTGCGTTAGATTATAAAAATAACACCATTCAATTTGAATTAGGAGAACCAACCAAAGAAGAGATTTTGGCAAAAGAAGAACCCAAAGTAATTGAACCAGAAATTATACCTACGCCAGCAGATACTGTTTCAACAGCAGAACTTCCAGTTAATTTATACGCACCAAACAATGTGGTATTTCTAATTGACGTTTCGGTATCCATGAAACAGAAAGGAAGAATGGATGTGTTAAAAGCATCTATGATTGAATTATTGAATGGATTAAGACCAATTGATAAATTAGCGATTGTAACCTATGCATCATCAACAGATGTAGTTTTAGAGTCGGAATACGTTACTGATAAAGCAAAAATTACCCAATTGATACAAGATTTAACCGCTGGAGGCTATACTGCTGGAGCAAAAGGAATTAAGAAAGCATATCAGGTTGCACGAGATAACTTTATGAAAGATGCAAACAACCAAGTAATTATTGCCACAGACGGTGCGTTTAATTTAGAAAAAGGAGATAAAACCATTTTAAATGATGTTGTTGCAAATTATAATAAGGGAGTTTCTATGTCGGTTTTAGGAGTTAAAAACGAAAAATGGACAGTTTCTTCTATGACCGCAATGGCTGAAGCTGGAGGTGGTAATTATTTACACATCGAAACATTTGCTCAGGCAAAAGCGGTGCTGATGAATGAGATTAAATCAAAATCGAGAAAAAAATAGAAGTGTCGGAAGAGAAAAAGAAAATAGCAATTTTAGGTTCAACAGGCTCTATTGGAACGCAAGCACTTGAAGTAATAGAAGAACATTCGGATCAGTTTCAGGTGGAAGTTTTAACAACTAACACTAAAGCAGACTTATTAATTGAGCAAGCTATTAAATTTAAACCCAATGCAGTAGTTATTGTTGATGAAACACAATATCAGAAAGTTGCTGATGCACTTTGGCAACACGATATAAAAACTTACACCGGAAAGGATGCGCTAGCCCAAGTGGTTGAGATGAAAGAGATTGATATTGTGCTTACCGCATTGGTTGGTTATGCTGGCTTGTTGCCTACCATAAATGCGATAAAAGCTAAAAAAACCATTGCTCTAGCGAATAAAGAAACGTTAGTGGTGGCTGGAGAACTAATTACCAAATTAGCTACAGAAAATGGAGTACATATTTATCCTGTAGACTCGGAACACTCGGCAATATTCCAATGTTTGGTTGGTGAAATTTTAAACCCTATTGAAAAAATATACTTAACTGCCTCGGGAGGACCATTTAGAGGCAAAAAGAAAGAAGAGTTACAAAACATTTCAAAAGAACAAGCCTTAAAGCATCCCAACTGGACAATGGGAGCAAAAATTACCATTGATTCTGCTACCTTAATGAATAAAGGGTTAGAAGTAATTGAGGCAAAATGGTTGTTTAACCTTAAACCAGAACAAATCGATGTAATTGTTCATCCACAGTCTATCATTCATTCGCTGGTGCAGTTTGAAGATGGCAGCATGAAAGCCCAAATGGGATTGCCCGACATGAAGTTGCCGATACAATATGCATTAACTTATCCTTATCGTTTTTCATCCAAGTCGCCTCGCTTTAGTTTTCTAGATTATCCTAATCTTACGTTTGAAAAGCCCGATTTAGACACCTTTAAAAACCTAAAATTAGCTTACGAAGCGTTAGAAAAAGGTGGAAACTTAGCGTGCATTTTAAATGCCGCTAACGAAGTAGCTGTTGATGCGTTTTTAAAAGATAAAATCAAGTTTTTAGACATAGCCGACATCAACGAAAAATGTGTAAAAAGTGTTCCTTTTATCCAACATCCAACTTATGAGGATTATGTAAAAACTGATGCAGAGACTAGAAATTTTGCGGAAAGTTTAATTTAGAAATCATTCTCATTCCTTTGTAATTTTCGAATTCTTCAATTGCTTTAACTAAGTTAAACTCATGTTGACTTTGAGAATAAAAATGTCCTTCTTTGAAATGATAATCAGCTAAATATTCTTGTTCTGTTTGTCCGGGAGTTGGAACTAAAATGGCTTTTTTTCCTAAAGCTGCCAAATCCATAATGGTAGAATAACCCGAACGACTTATTACGACTTTACTTTTTTGCAGGTAGTTTAAAAACTCATCAGTTTCAAGATGGTTGAATACTCTAAATGCTTCATTCTGTATGCTGCATTCAGAATTATCTTCTGGTAATCCTCGAACCAAAATCCCTTTTAAGTTGGAGTTTTCAACTTGTTTTAAAATAATGTTTTCAAAAATGGTTCGTTGAGGTTCAGGTCCAGATAGGATAGCTATAAAATCAAAATCAGCATTGGTCTCAATAATTTTTTTTTCGGCAAATCTCGAAAGTACTCCTATAAATTTAAACTTATCTGGCAACGATTTTTTGTGAGATAAATCACCACTTAAATTGTTTTCTCCTTCAACATCAGGAATCCAGATTTCATCGAAGTTATCGAAATGTCGTTTCAAGATTTGCTCAATCATCCATTCTCCAAAAGGAGCTTTAACAAAAATTTGATGAGTAATTAGAATAGACTTTACTTTATTACTCCACAATCCATAGCGGTTATCAGAAACCACTAAATCAATTTGGTGTTCATCAATAATTTTAGTTAACCAAAGGTATTCTTCTTTAATTGCAGTATTAATTTTAGGAAGTTGTAACAACATCTTCAAAGCCATTGATCCTGATTTTGGATATTCAACTTCATAACCTTTCAATTCTAAAAAGGTAAGTGTTGGAAATTCTTGTTGCAGCAGGGCTTTCTGTTTTCCTGATGTGCCAATAATAACTTTATAACCCCGATTCAGAAATTCATAAACAATAGGAATACACCTAGTTGCATGCCCTAAACCCCAGTCTAATGGGCAAACCAATATGGTTTTTTGGTTAATCAAATTGATTACTTAGTTCTATTAGTTTGTTTACGGTGTTATAATTTCGAGTAGTGCAATTTATTTTTAGCTTCTTCTCAAAAAACACATTGTTCCACTTTGAATTCCCGTATCCGTTTGGGTAAAAGCAGTAGATTACATTTTTCTCAATAGCGAAAAACTCAGTTTCTTGTATTAAACCATGCAAATCCTTTGCCAATTCTTGATTGAGCGACTCATCAAAAAACGAGTAATAAATAGATTTTAAGTTGTCAGCATTTTCAGCCAAATACGAGTGATTTTCTCCAGCTTCAAAGAGTTCTTCTTTACTCAAAACAATGGTATAGACATCAAATCCAAACGTATTTTTAAGAGCAGTCTCGATATTGTTTTTTATGGTTTCTTTGTTAGAAATAGTTGAAGAAAAGACCACGTTCCCAGATTGAATATAGGTGATTACGTTACTAAACCCACAACTTTCAAATACGGTTTTTAGTTCCGACATTTTTATCAGTTTATGCCCACTAACATTTATTCCTCGTAATAAAGCGATGTAGGGTTTCATTAACTTTTTTCTCTTTTATGTTTCCAGCGTTTATGGGTCCAAAGCCAATATTGGGGCAATTCGTTGATGTTTTCCTCGAGCATTTGGTTTGATATTTTAATAATCTCTCCATAAGCTGTTTCGTTAGGTGTAGTCGTTACTAACTTAAATTCTGCCTCATAATATCCTCTTTTAGGTTTATGAATTACACCGTAAACAACAGGCATGTTAAATTCCTTAGCATATTTTTCGGCACCATAAAACATGGGTGTGTCTTGGTTTAAAAAGTTCATCCAATAGGCTGTTTTTGGATTAGAAGGGCTTTGGTCAATAGCAAAAATAATTCCTTTAGGTAAGCCAAAATCTTGTTCAAAAAATCGTCTGGTTTGTTTCATCGGACAAAGCATCATTCCAAAGCGTTGACGAGATTTTTGCATTTTTTCGTCAAAGTATTTGTTTGACAAAGGCTTGTAAATGCCTATTAATAAATGTCGCATTTGCATAGAAACGCCCAACGCCAACATCTCCCAATTGTTATAGTGTCCGCCAACAAAAACAATGTTTTTGCCCTCATCATATAATTTATCTACAATAGCTCTATCTCTAACTTTAAACCGTTTGTTGAGTTGTTTTTCAGAAATGGTAAATCCTTTTAACGATTCCAAAACCAAATCACAAAAATGCTGATAGAATTTTCTCATGATTTGTCGATGTTCTGTTTCAGACAATTTTGGGAAGGAGTTTTTAATATTATTCAGCACCACCTTTTTACGGTATCCGATAAGATGATACATTACAAAAAATGTAAAATCGGACAACCTATACAAAAGAAAATAAGGTAAATACGAAATGGGTAAAATCAATCCGTAATATATCAATCGGTTTACCATTAATTTAACTGCATTTTATCATTAAAAACTTCGATAAAGTTAACTATTTTTGAAACATGGTAGCAGTAATCTCAGGAGCGACAAAAGGAGTTGGAAAAGCTTTGGCAATAGCCTTGGCAAAAGAGGGCTTTTCATTGGCATTAAATGCACGAAATAAGAACGACCTAGAGCAACTTCAGTCGGAATTGCTTAGAAATTATTCTAGCAATGTTTTTATTTATGTTGGTGATTTGTCTGATAAAAATAGTGCGTTAGATTTTTCTACCAAAGTGCTTAGCGAGTTTAAAAATATTGATGTTTTAATAAACAATGTTGGTAAATACGATTTAGATAAAATTACCGATGATGGTGTAGATTTGGATGATATGATGAAAACAAATTTGAATTCGGCATATTATCTAACGAAGCATCTTTCGATTAACATGTGTAAAAATGGAAAGGGACATATTTTTAATATTTGTTCTGTTTTAAGTCTAATGCCTCGTTCAACGGCAGCAACTTATACTATTTCAAAACATGCTTTGAAAGGATTTAATGATGTGTTGCGTGAAGAAATGCGTGAATATGGAGTAAAGGTTACTGCTATTTATCCAGGTTCAATCAATACTTCTTCGTGGGAAGGTATAGTTGCACCAAAAGAGTTGTTTGTACAGCCCGATGATATTGTAAATATTGTAAAAACATGTTTACACACCTCTAAAAATGCAAATATTGAGGCGATAGTTATTAAACCACTAGATAAAAAGTATTGATGTTAGGAGAAGGCAAAAAAATTCAGCGATGGAAAGAAATGGAAACATTTCCTCACGTTTTACAACCAAAGTTTAACGAAGTTTTTCAAACAAACCACAAGTATAAAGGTAATTGGAAAAAAGAGGTTTTTATAAATGATAATCCCATTGTTTTAGAATTAGGTTGCGGAAGAGGAGAGTACTCTGTGGGATTAGCAAAACATTTTCCTGAGAAGAATTTTATTGGTGTAGACATTAAAGGTGCTCGAATTTGGAAAGGAGCAAAACAGGCTTTAGACCAACAACTAAACAATGTTTTTTTTATCAGAACACGTATTGATTTTATCAACTCTTTTTTTGCTGAGGATGAGGTTGACGAGCTTTGGATAACTTTTCCAGACCCACAACCACAAGAAACCCGTGAACGAAAAAGATTAACTGCTCCAATGTTTATGGAGCGTTACAAAAAACTATTAAAGCCAAACGGGATAGTCCACTTAAAAACGGACAACGAAGGGTTTTTCAGGTACACTTTAGAAGAAATTGAACGTAATAATTATCAATTGATAGAGTACACTTTTGATTTGTATGGCGAAAGAATTGAATCTCTCGATACCAAAACACAGGAAATACTTTCGATAAAAACCTATTACGAAAATCTTTTTTCAGCCAAAGGGCATAAAATTCATTATTTGAGGTTTAGGTTTTAAATACTTTTTTTATATTTGAAAACACACATTCACAAGATTTCTTTTTTTCTAACTCTTTATTCTTATGAACAATATTTTTAAACAGCTACTCACTTTATCTTTATTCGTTTTGGTGTATTATGCAAATGCTCAAGAGAAGATAGAGCTTGTTGATATCAAGGAAATTTCAAAAAAGATAATTGAGTTTGAAAAAAATGAGGAATATCAGAAGGCTCTTGATGAAATAAGTAGAGTCTCCCCTAATGATTCGGCTTATATGTCATTTCTTACATCAAAATCTTATTACAATATTAAACTTAAAAATTATGATGAAGCGATAAAGATAACAGAAGAAGCTTTACAAGAAGATCAAAATGATTTATATTATTATTTTATCATGAATAACGCATCATCATATTTAAATACCAATCAATATGAAAAAGCTATTCAGCAATATGAAAAAGGATTAGAAAGATATCCTAAAAACTACATGTTTTATTATAATAAAGGAGTAGCTTATGAAGGGTTAAAAAGGTATGAAGAAGCAGCAAAAATGTACCAAATTTCTATTACCTATAATCCTTTTTATGCAAATAGTCACTTAAAACTTGGGAATCTTTGTTACCAACAACATCTAATTGCACAAGCAATGATGTGTCTTAACATGTATCTGTTATTAGATCCTGAAGGGTCTTATTCTATAAATGTGCTTACTTTTTGTAACAATATGGTTGCAAAGAAAAATGAGAATGAAAAAATACTTGGGCTCAAGCTTTCAGTAGATGATGAATCTTTTGAAGAAATAGACTTAATAATTAATAATTATGCGGCTTTAAGTGATAAATATAAAACTAATAATAAGATTGAATTAGCTATTGTAAAACAAAATCATGCATTGTTGAATCAACTCAGAAACTATAAAGGTAATGGTGGATTTTGGGATAAATATTATGTGCCATTATATCTTTATATTAATGATAATAATTTATTCGACTCCTTTACTTACACCATTTGTTATCCTGTAACAAATGAAAAGATAAAAGCAATAGTGAACAAAAATATTACATCAATTAAGGCGTTTGTTCCCATTTTCCAAAAGAGATGGGCTAGTATCATAGGAGAACAAGAGGAAGTAATAAATGGAATTAAGAAGAAGGTATTATTCTCGTATGAGAACTCTAAGATTGATGGATATGGTGAATATAAGAATGATAAAACTATTGGTAAATGGATGTTTTTTAAATCTAATGGATCAATAAATAGTATAGGTTCTTTTAATGAAAAAGGGGAGAGAGATGGTAGTTGGATTTGGTATGATAAAAATGGCAATATCTTAGAAACTGTTTCATATAAGGATGGAAAGCTAGATGGGGAATATCTTTTATATTTTGAGAATGGAAAAGTTAAAACACATGGGTTTTATAAGGAAGGAAAATTGAATGGATTGTATGAAAAATATAGTGAAAAAGGAGCTTTACTTGAAAGGTATACTAATGTTGATGATAATATTGATGGAGAGTTTCTATCCTTCTATTCAATAGGGCAAGAGTATATTGAGTATAAAGTCCCATATACTAATGGCAAGATTGATGGATTAGTTATTAGATATTTTCCTGATGGTAAGATTCAGTCTGAAATTCCATTTAAAGAGGGTTTACGAAATGGGGTAGAGAAAAAATATTACTACAATGGACAACTAGAGTATAAAAAAGAATTCAAAGAAAATAATTTAACAGGTGAATACACGGAATATCACCCAAATGGTCAGATATCTTTTAATGGTTTTTGTACAAACGGATTCTTTGAAGGACCATTTAAGCAATTTTATTCAAATGGAAAATTAGAGAAGGAATTGAATTATTCCAAAGGTATATTAGAAGGGGTTTATAAAAAGAATGATATAGATGGCAAAATTCATTATGAGTATACATATAGAGATGGAGAGGTTATAGCATATAAATTCTACAATAAAAATAACGAAATCATTAAAGAAGCTAAGAAGCAAAAAGGAGAATTTTATTATGAAGGACATGCCTCTAATGGAAACATAACTTCTGAAGGTTCATATAATATTACTGGAGGTAAGAAAGGAAGTTGGAAGTTTTATAATGATAATCATGTTCTTACATCAGAAGAGAATTATAATGATAACAAAGTTGAAGGTATTAAAACAGAGTACTATACTAATGGAAAGATTAGTTCAGTTGCAAATTATCGAGCAGATACAGTTAATGGTTATTATTCTTCATTCTACAAATTTGGTCAACTTAAGCAACAAGGCTGGTCTGTAGATGGTGAGGCTGTAGGATTCTGGATAGATTATTATCCAGATGGTAAAATTCAGAATAAGAATTATTACTCTAATGATAAACAAAATGGATTTCAAGAAAGTTATAATGTTGACGGAAAAATTACAGATAAGACTCTGTATAAATTCGGAAATCTGATAACTGAATTTTATTACAATGAGAAAGGTGATTTGATGGAGGAGATTAATATTGATGTTGATTCTGCTAATTATATTCTTATTAATCATTTCAGCAACAAAAGAGTAAATAATAAATTTAACATGCTTTATGGCAAAAAGCATGGAAAGTATATTAGTTATCATTTTAATGGAGAGGTTAGCATAGAAGGGAATTACTTAAATGGAGAAAAACATGGGGAATGGAAATGGTATTATCCCAATGGGAAGATTCAATCCTTAGGAGTTTATGCTTACGGAAACAAGGAAGGTATTTGGAAAGATTATCATGATAATGGAAAGCTTGATTCAGAAACACCATTCTTTTTTGGAAGAATAAACGGCGTAGAAAAAACATTTAATGAAATGGGCGTTTTAACTCAAACGCGAAATTTTGAAGAAGATGTTTTACAAGGAGAAATAAATTTTTATAGTGAAGAAGGGAAACTTCAAATAACTCGACACTATATTAATGGAATTTTAATTGGGTATAACTATTTAGATAAGAATGGAACTAAAGTTCCGATGATTCCCATAATAAACGAAACAGCAAAAATTGTTAGCTATTTTGATAATGGGAAAGTTGCACGAGAAATGGAGTTAATAAATGGTGAGTTTGTTAATCTATATAAAGAATATTATTACTCTGGTCAACTTTTTGAAGAACAAGAATATATAGACGACGATAGACATGGTAAATGGAAGTCATATTATCCTGATGGTAAGTTAAAGGAAGAGAGAGATTATTTTTATGGAAATATCCATGGTGATACTAAAGAATATTTTCCAAATGGGTCTTTAAAAAAAACCACTCCATATATTAATAATGAGATTAATGGAATGGTTAAAACATATAATGAATTAGGAAAATTAGTTGTTGAGGAAACATATTTTGGAGGAGAGATTACTTCAATAAACAAATATTAATCGAATGAGGTTTCGTTCATATTTTATTTTTCATTTTTTTTTAGTAATCTGTACTCACTCGTTATTTGGTCAATTTTCAGACGAATATAACAAGTATAAGAGGTTATTTCCAGATGAAAGTAAGATTTGTATTAATTCAAATACTGATTTTATAATCAGTTTGGTGAATGGGAATTTAAAAATTGAAGAAAATTTTAGTGAAGAGAATATTTACTTAAGTTCGGGTGCTAGTCATTTTTCCGAAGACGAAATAACATATTCATCTTTCTTTGAATTAATGGATATTAAAGCAGCATCTTATAGCTTCGAAAAAGGAAAATATAATGAGGTTGAGGTAAAGAAATTTACACATAAAGATCATTTATCAAATAGTGTTTTTTACGATGATAATAGAAAAGTAAAATTTTTCTATCCAAAGCTAGGAGAAGGCTCTAAAACGATGCTTTCTTATAAATATTTGATTAAAAATCCATACATCTTATCAAAGACTTTTTTTACATTCTCGTATCCTACAATTAATTCTACATTTACAATTACTGTAGATAAAGGTATTGAGGTAGCTTTTAAAACATTTAATACAGATTCTATCAAAATTAGCTATAGTGAAGAAATAAAGAATGGGAAAAAAATCTATAAATGGGTATGTAAGAATGTTCAAGGAATAAAGAAAGAAACAAATTCTGTAGGTTATAACTATTATCTCCCTCATATAATACCCCGTATTGTCTCATACGCTAATAAGAATAAAGAGGTAGTTGTGCTAAAAACTATAGATGATTTATACCAATGGTATTATAACTTGATTAAGGGAGTTAATAAACAAGAAAATGATAGTGAGTTAGTTCACTTGGTTAATGAATTAATACAAGGAAAATCATCTGAGGTAGAAAAAGTGAAGGCCTTATATTATTGGGTACAACAAAATATTAAATATGTTGCATTTGAATATGAGTTAGGGGGGTTTGTGCCAAGGGAGGCAAATGAAATCTATCGACAAAAATATGGTGATTGTAAGGATAATACTAGCTTATTAAAGAAGATGCTTGAGATAGCAGGAATTAATAGCTATTTTACTTGGATTGGAACTAGGGAATTACCATATAGATATAATGATGTTCCATCTCCCGCATCAGATAATCATATGATTCTCACTTATTTTATTGATTCGGTTCCTTATTTTTTAGATGCAACTGGGAGATTTAATCCTCTTGAGATACCCTCTTCATTCATTCAAGGGAAAGAAGCTTTAATATCTATCGATTCGTCGAATTATCTTATTAAACAAGTTCCAATTATTAAGGCTAAAGACAACATATTATTAGACTCAATTTTTCTAAAAATTAATAATAATAATTTGGAAGGTGCTGGAACTGTTGTTATGGATAATTATCCTAAGATGGAATATTTTAATGCGTTGGAAAGCGTGACCTCAAATTCAGATTTACTCACATTTTATAATAATAATCTTGAAAAAGGGAGTAATAAGTTTTTAATTTCAAGTTTTGATGAAAAAAATAAATACAGCTACGATAAAGAATTTATTATTAGTTATTCTTTTTTAGTTGAAAACTATATTATCTCATCTACTAATGGTGATGAACTTTATTTAAATTTAAATTTAAATAAACATGTTTTAGGATTAATTTCAGAGGAAAAGGATATGCTAACAAAGGAGTTTGACTATAAAAACTATAGAAGGTATAAATATAGTTTACTAATCCCAGAAGGGTATCAGGTTGAACATCTTCCAGAATCATTTCATATAGATAATGAATTCTTTAACACAGAACTAACATATAAGATTGAAGATAATAAAATAGTATATGAGCATATTCTTATAGTAGATTTTCTTTTCTTAACTAAGGAGAATCAGCTAAAGTTAAATTCAGCTTTAAATAAAATAAAAACTAATTATAACGAAACTATTGTTTTAAAGAAAACAAAATAAATGATGATAAAACCAACAAAGCAGATTCAAATAATAGTATTTTCCTTATTTATATTTATAAATGGGTTAAGTGCTCAAAAGGAGCCATTCTATAAGACCTATGATTGGGAATTAGCTCCAAAACATGATATTAGATTTGGTGACTCTACAAGTATAGTAACTCTTAAAGATAAGGTTGTTGTAGAGTTCTTTTTTGAAAGTGATGGGAATCTAGTAGAGTATTATCTAATTCATCAAATTCTATGGCTTAATTCTGATGAAGAAATTGAGAAAAACAATAAAGTCTATATTCCTTTCTCATCATCTTCTACACCATTATTAAATAAAGGGAGAGTAATTACAAAAGAGGGTAGGATTATTAATCTAAGTGAAAATGAAATTCTAACAGCCGAAGATGAAGAAACCAAGAAAAAATATAAATATTATACATTTAAGGGTATTGAGAAGGGTAGTATTATAGAATATATGTATCTTATAAAAAGAACGCCTATTTATAAAGGAAATTCATTGAATTTTCAAGATGAACATCTAGTTTTAAATGCGTCTTTTGATTTATTTTCTCCTACAAATCTTATTTTTAAATTTAAAAGCTATAATAATTTAAAACCTATTGAAAGAGATACTGTGATTGAGGATAAACTTCATTGGTATTTTAATGTTGATACCATTCCTTTGTTAGAAAAAGAAATACTGTCTGCATACGAAAGTAATAGGATGTTTGTTTTATATAAACTAGATAGAAATACAGCTTCAAACCAACATGATATTTCTTCTTATGGGATTGTATCCGATAATATCTATAAATTCATCAGCAGGGAGGAATCAAAAGATGTTTTGAAAGCTGTTAATAAAATAATTAAGGATGCAAAAATAGATTTAAATTCTAATGTAGATGTGCAGATAAGAGTTCTTGAAGATTATATTAAAAGAAATTATTTCTACGTTAACAATTCTTCATCTGATTTATCAGATGTGGCATTTATTCTAAAAAATAAATTAGGAAATGAAGATGGGTTATTAAAACTATATTCTATATTATTTAAAACACTGAAAATTGATTTTCATATTGTTTTAACCTCAGATAAAACAAAAATCCGTTTTGATAAAGAATTTGAGGCAAATAATTTCCTTACGGATTATCTTTTTTATTTCCCTAGTATAGATAAATACCTTTCTCATATAGAGTTGAATTCTAGATTAGGATATCCTCCAGCAAATCTTACGAATAATTTCGGGCTTTTTATTAAAGAAGTAGCAATAGGAGATTATAAAGCGGGTATAGGCAAAATTAATTTTATAAAACCTTTAAATCATGAAAAAACTTATGATAAAATTTTAATAAGTGCATCGTTTGATAAAGAAGATATGACAGTTGTAATAGCTGATGTTGATAAATCGAATTTTGGTTATTATGCAGGTTATACACAACCATATATGCACTTATTGGATGAAAAAAATCGATCGGAAATTATAGATGAACAGATTAAGTTTATCAGTAAAGACATAGAAATATTAGAGAAAAATGTTTTTAATGATAATCCTGAAGCTTTTGGTATACTTCCTTTTCAAGTTAAATCTAAAATAAAATTAAAATCATTAGTAGATAGAGCAGGAAATAAATTTTTATTCAAGATAGGGGAGCTTATAGGTCCACAGATGGAGATGTATCAAGAGAAGAAAAGAATTTTACCTCTAGAAACAGGGTTCAATAGGGCATACCATAGAGAAATAACCTTTATTATTCCTGAAGGTTTTAAGATAAATAACTTGAATGAACTTAACATAAATAACGTTTACTCAAAAGATGGAGAGGTAATTTTTAATTTCACATCAAACTATACAATTGATGGGCAAAAGGTAAAGATTATAATTGATGAGTATTATACCATTTTTGAGATACAACCTGATTTGTTTGAGGAGTATAGAAAAGTAATTAATAGTGCTGCAGACTTTAACAAAATAACTTTGGTGATGGAAAAATAGTTTATAAGTTTTATTCTGTTTTCCTGAAGATAAGATTCCCACATTGCTTTAAAAATAACTGATTTTTTGCTTAAGTTTTGCTTAATTTCATAGCACTAACTAAACTAACTATTTAAATTCGGTTTAATATGAAAGCAAAAATTACCACATTGATTTTGGCATTTTTACTTGTTTTATCTCAAAACAATTTTGCACAAAATAACAGTTCGTTATGGACAAAAATTGACAAGACAACCCTAACAGGAAAGGATGAGGTGCGAAGAGCAAGTTTTCCTACTAAAGCCAATTACTACCATTTGGACTTGAACTATTTAAAACAATTGGTGGCTACTGCTCCAGATAGAAATGTTTCGTCTGCTAAATCAACCTTAGTTATTCCTTTTCCTATGGGAGATGGATCTTTTGAGAATTTTAGAGTTTGGGAAGCATCAATTATGCATCCAGATTTGCAGGCTAAGTTTCCAATGATTAGAACTTATGTTGCACAAGGTGTTGATGACCCCACTGCAACCATGCGTTTTACCATAACTCAGTTTGGTTTGCATACTCAAACCCTTTCAGGTAAACGTTTGCCAACTTACATCGACCCATTTACTACTGATTTGAACAATTATATTGTATATGATAAAGGTGCATTAGAAAGTACAACTACTGTATTTGAGTGTTTAACAGCAGATGACATTAATTTACCATCATTAAAAACAGCACCATCAACAACTCCAAGCAATATTATGGCTGATGTTAATGACCAAAAATTGAGAAAATATCGTCTGGCACAATCTTGTACAGGTGAATATGGAACTATTTTTAAAGGAACAGGAACAACTGCTCAACAAAAAGCAAATGTTCAGGCTCAAATGACCATTACAATGGCTCGTGTAAATGGCGTTTATGAAAGAGATTTAGCAATTACTATGGAATTTATCCCTAATAACGATACTGTTATTTATTTACTTGCAGCATCCGATCCTTGGACAGGTGAATACAATACTAAAACGGCACAAACCATTGATGCAAATGTTGGTATAAATAATTATGACATAGGACATAATTTTAATACTTCAGGAGGAGGTAATGCAGGTTGTTTATCTTGTGTTTGCCAAGGCACAGTTGGTTCTCAAGGCGGAACCCATAAAGGAAGGGGTATGACTGGAAGTGCAAACCCTACTGGTGACCCTTTTGATATTGATTATGTTGCACACGAAATGGGGCACCAGTTTGGAGGTTATCATACTATGAACACGTGTAGTAGAAGTGGAAATGGACAAACAGAAGTCGAACCATGTAGTGGAAGCTCGGTAATGGGTTATGCTGGTATTTGTTCTGTTAACGTTCAAAACAATAGTGATGCACACTTTATTTACAACAACATTAGAGATATTTCATCAAATGTTCAAACAGGCAATAGTACTTGTGCGGCAATTACCAACTTAACAAATAATCCACCAACAGCAAATGCAGGAAACAATTACACCATTCCAAAAAGCACTGCGTTTATTTTAGAAGGAATTGGTAACGACCCAGACGGCAATGGATCTTTAACTTACGAGTGGTGTCAAAATGACCCAGCACAAGCATCATCATCGAGTGCACCAGCTTCTACTTGGACAGTTGGACCAATGTATCGTGCAAAATATCCAACAACATCACCAAACAGATTTATGCCAAGAATTGAGGA
Source organism: uncultured Vicingus sp. (assembly GCA_964398455.1). Lineage (GTDB taxonomy): Bacteria > Bacteroidota > Bacteroidia > Flavobacteriales_E > Vicingaceae > Vicingus. The sequence goes on from CAYNMR010000017.1 coordinate 15,481, forward strand.
TGTAATTGCAGGTAACTTAACTCCGACTTGGGAGGTTACACCATCAGTTGGTCGTACGTTAAATTTTTCTTTTCTAGTTAGAGATAATGATGCTCTTGGCGGACAAGTTGCGTCTGATTTAATGACAGTTACTGTTAATGGAACTGCTGGTCCTTTTGTTGTTACCTCACAAAATACAAATGGTATTATGTGGAATTCTGGAGCAACAGAAACCATAACATGGAATGTTGCAGGAACAAACGCAGGAGCAGTAAATACTCCAAACGTAAACATCTATTTATCAACCGATGGAGGATATACTTACCCCATTACTGTTGCAACCAATTTACCAAACAATGGAACAGCTAACATTACTGTGCCATCAGGTGCTGCAACAACTACAGGTAGAATTATGGTTAGAGGAGCAGGCAACATTTTTTATGCGATAAATAGCAAAAATATTGCTATACAAGACGCTGAATTTGTAATGAATTTCTCAAACACTACATCATCAAATTGTCCAGCTGTAGATGCAACTTATAGTTTTACTTACAACACTTTCTTGTCGTTTAGTGAAACAACAACATTCTCTGCAACTGGAAATCCTGTAGGTTCTACTGTAACTTTTAATCCTACTTCAGCCTCTGCTGATGGTACACCAGTTCAAGTTACCATTAGTGGACTAACTCCAGCAATGGCAGGAAGTTATGCTATTGACATTACTGGAACAGCAACGTCAGTCACTAAATTGGCAACAATTAGTTTAGATGTGTTAGATCCTGCTCCAACAGCAGCAAATTTAACTTCACCTGCTAATGCAGCATTAGGTATTGATCCTGGAGTAATGCTTACTTGGTCGGCAGGTGGTGCTGGTTCAATGTATGATATTGAAATTGCTACAGACAATGGATTTACTAATATTATTGATAATGCTACAGGGTTAACTACAAATAGTTATACATCAGCGGCATTGAATAATGCAACAACATATTATTGGAGAGTAACAACTTATACTACTTGTGGAACTGCTCCAACATCATCGATATTTAGTTTTACTACTTCTAGTTGTGCTGCAACTATGAGTGTTGATGTGCCGAAAGCTATTTCAGCATCCGGAACACCAACAGTTACGTCAACACTTAATATACCTACAGCAGGAACGATTTCTGATTTGAATGTGGTTGATTTAGTTGGTTCTCATACATGGATTAATGACCTAGTTGTAACATTAACTAGCCCACAAGGAACAGCCGTTACATTATTTACAAGAATATGTGATAGTGAAGATAACTTTGATGTAAATTTTGATGATGCTGCAGCTCCAGGAGCTCTTCCTTGTCCTCCAACAGGTGGCGGGACTTATCAACCTAATCAAGTATTAAGTGCGTTTAATGGTGAGAATCAACAAGGAACATGGACGTTAACTATTAATGATATGGCTAATTTAGATGGCGGTTCGTTAACTAGCTGGGGTTTAAACATTTGTTCTGATGTTGCTCCAACAGGAATAACAACTATCGTATCAAATAGTGAAGTTAGAATTTTTCCAAATCCAACAAGTAATGTGTTAACGGTTGATTTAGGAAATTTAGAAAATGTTGAACGAATTACTTTAGTTGATTTACAAGGCAAAGTAATGTACGAATCGTTAGCTATAAACAACAATCTTGTTAAAATTGACATGACTCAATTTAGTAATGGATTCTATATGTTACAAGTACAAGGAAAAGAAATTAATAACGTGTTTAAGGTGTTAAAACAATAATTTAACTTAGTTTTTAAAAAGCCCGAAGAAATTCTCTTCGGGCTTTTTTATGCAACAACTTTTGTATTTATTCGTTCAATAACTTGTGGCACAATCTTTGGCAATAGATTAACAACTAACTAAAAAAACAAATAAAATGAAAACGAAATACATCATAACAGCTATTGCTATTGTAGGAATGTTTTCAGCATTTAGCACAATAGAACAAGAGGTTATAGGTCAAGCAACAGAGGTTAATACAAATCCTTTAAGAAAAATTGAAGTTAATGCATTTAAACCAGGAGAGGTTTTAGAATATCGTTTACACTATGGAGTAATAAATGCAGGTACTGCAAAACTTGAAGTGAATAAAATGGATAAAAAAATTGATGGAAGAGAGGCTTATCACATTGTTGGAACAGGACAATCGAGAGGAGCTTTTGATTGGTTTTTTAAAGTAAGAGATCGTTATGAAACTGTTTTTGATGCAGAAGGAGCTTTCCCTTGGGCGTTTTTGAGAGATGTAAATGAAGGTGGTTATAAGATTAAACAAAACTATAAGTTTATCCAAAAACAGAAAAAAGTTATCAATGAAAAAGGAGTTGAATTTGATGCTCCAGAAGGAATACAGGATATGTTATCATCATTTTACTATGCACGAACAATAGATTTTACGAATGCGAAAAAAGGGGAGATTTTTACCATTTGGTCGTTTGTTGATGATGAAATTTGGCCGTTAAAAATAAAATTTGCTGGTAAAGAAACAGTTAAAGTAAGTGGTAAAAAATACAAGGCAATGAAATTTCACCCTGTTATTCAAACAGGTCGTTTGTTTAAAAACGAAACCGATGTGAGTGTGTGGATTTCTGATGACATCAACAAAATACCACTTTTAGCCGAAGGTAAAGTAATGGTTGGTGCTGTGAAGATGGAACTTACAAGCTATAAAGGGTTGGCTGGTCCAATTTCTAAGGTGGATTAGTTTAACATCAATTTGTTTAAAACAATATATTTAATAAGGCGTTGGAGCAATTCAACGCCTTATTTTTATGTTTCCAAAATTGAGACATGCGAAAGAAAAATAAAATTATCCTTATAGTTAGTGCGGTTTTAGCAGTTATTTTAGCAGCTTACTTTGTAAATCAGTTTGTTGTACTAAATAATTCAGCTAACGAAACACAACAAAAGGATAGTATTCCTGAACCAACCTTCGAATTTGGAATAAGAACAGATACTTTTTCTGTACATAAAGGAGAAATTCAGCCCAATGAAATCATCACCAACTTGCTTTTAAAATTTAATATTCCACAAGAGAAGATATTTCAAATGGTAGATCAATCCAAAGGGGTTTTTGATATTGAACGTAATTTTATTGCAGGTAAAAAATACACGTTTTTTTGCTCTAAGGATTCCTTAAATAACCCACAATGTTTTATTTACGAACCTAATTCAATAGAGTACGTAGTTTTTGATTTGCGCGATTCTATTCATGTTTACAAACAGAAAAGACCAATTAAAACTGAAATAAGAACAGCATCTGGAGTAATAACTTCATCACTTTATAAAACATTACAAGATGCTAATATTTCTCCTGTTTTAGCTATTGAACTATCTAACATCTTTGCATGGACTATCGATTTTTATCGTATCCAAAAGAATGATTCGTTTAAGGTAATTTATGAAGAGAAATTTGTTGAAGATAAGTCCGTTGGTTTAGGAAAAATAATAGCCGCACATTTCAGTCATTCGGGAAAAGAATTTCAGGGGCATTATTTTGAACAAAATGGCATTGGCGATTATTTTGATGAAAAAGCAAACAGTGTAAAGAAAGCTTTTTTAAAGTCTCCGTTAAAGTTTGGACGATTAACTTCTGGGTTTACTATGAGGAGGTTTCATCCAGTTCAAAAAATTAACAAAGCCCATTTGGGTACCGATTATGCTGCTCCAAAAGGAACACCAATATTAGCAACTGGTAATGGAGTAGTGGTAGAATCATCGCACGGTGTTTTTAATGGAAATTATGTGAAAATTCGTCACAACAGCACCTACACCACTCAATATTTACATATGAGTAAACGAGCAGTAAAAGTTGGAGAGAAAGTAAAACAAGGCGATGTTATTGGTTATGTTGGTAGTACAGGATTGGCAACAGGTCCTCATGTTTGTTACCGTTTTTGGAAAAATGGCAAACAGTCTAATCATCTAAAAGAAGATTTTCCAACGGCTGAACCTATCCAAAAACAATATAGAGACAGCTTTAATATTGTTCTCAAAGAAAACAATCAGAAATTTGAGGAAGTGCTGATTAAAAAGAAGTAATTACTAAATTTCTTGTATTTCGTTCGCAGTTCTTTAACTACCTTTGCAAGTAAATGAAAGCTTTGCCAAATATAAAGACTTTGTCTAAAGAAGAACTTCGCGATTTTTTTCTTCAACACAACGAAAAACCATTTAGGGCAAATCAAGTTTACGAGTGGTTGTGGAAAAAACAAGCTGTTTCATTTGATGAAATGTCAAATATTTCTAACCCGATTAAAGAGCTTTTAAAACAATATTTTGTATTAAACGCAGTAACTATTGCCGAGCAGCAGATTAGTTCGGATAAAACCATTAAAAATGCGTTTCGTTTACACGATGGCAAAATCACGGAAGGTGTTTTAATACCTTCTAAAACTCGGATGACTGCTTGTATTTCATCGCAAGTGGGTTGTAGTTTAACTTGTGCATTTTGTGCAACAGGGAAACTGGAGCGATTACGAAACATTGATGCCTATGAAATTTTTGATCAAGTTGCTTTAATAAAAAAACAAGCAGAAGAGCATTACAAAACTCCCCTCACCAATATAGTTTACATGGGTATGGGCGAACCATTATTGAATTACAGTAATGTATTAAAATCGGTTGAATTAATTTCTTCAGCTGAAGGATTGGGAATGTCGCCAAAACGTATTACAGTTTCTACTGCTGGAATAGCTAAAATGATTAAGAAATTAGGTGATGATCAAGTAAAATTTAATCTTGCTCTTTCATTACATGCAGCAACCGATGAGCAACGGAGCAAAATTATGCCTATCAATGAGTCAAATTCATTAGAAGCACTTGGTGAAGCACTGCAATATTTTTACGAAAAAACAGGAACTCGTATCACCTTTGAATACATTATTTTTAAAGATTTTAACGATAGTTTGCACGACGCACGTAATCTTGCAAATTTTTGCAAACAAGTGCCTTGTAAGATTAATATTATAGAGTACAATCCAATTGACAATGCACAATTTGAAAAAGCAGATAGCAAAAAAACAGATGAATTTGCTAAGTTTTTAGAAGAAAAATGCAAATTGGTGGTGAATGTTCGCAGAAGTAGAGGTAAAGATATTGATGCCGCTTGTGGTCAGTTGGCTAATAAAAATAAAGCAGTAAACTAGAGATAAAAACATGGGAACTTTATTAAAAAATGCTAAAATTGTTAACGAAGGGAAAATTGTTTCTGGTCATATTCTAATTGAAGATGAAACAATAGCTAGAATTTTTAAGATAGAAGATGATATTGCTTCTTTAGAAAAAACAAACGAAGTTGTTGACGTAAAAGGCTACTATTTGTTACCTGGTGTTATCGACGACCAAGTACATTTTCGCGAACCAGGCTTAACCCATAAAGCCAATATTCAAACCGAGTCGAGAGCAGCTGTAGCAGGAGGAATAACATCATTTATGGAGATGCCCAATACAGTTCCAAATACACTAACTCAAGAGTTGTTACAAGATAAATACGATATTGCCGAAAAAACTTCTTATGCTAACTATTCTTTTTACATGGGAGCATCTAACGATAATATTGAAGAAGTTTTGAAAACCGACCCAAAAACAGTGTGTGGAGTAAAAGTTTTTATGGGTTCTTCAACAGGTAATATGCTTGTTGATAATCCTGATACATTAGAAGAGTTGTTTTCGAAATGTAAATTACTTATTGCTGCGCATTGCGAAGATGAAACCACTATTAGAAACAACATGGCTGTTTACAAGGAAAAATATGGAGAAGATGTTCCTGTGACTTGTCATCCTGAAATAAGAAGCGAAGAGGCCTGTTATAAATCATCATCATTTGCCATACAGTTGGCAAAAAAACACAACACGCGTTTTCATCTTTTTCATTTGTCAACAGCAAAGGAATTAGAACTTTTAGAAAATAAAACTCCATTAAAAGAAAAAAGAATTACAGCAGAAGCTTGCGTTCATCATTTGTGGTTTTCGAATGAAGATTACAAAACCAAAGGCAACTTTATTAAATGGAATCCTGCAGTGAAAAAAGCTTCTGATAGAGATGCTATTTTACAAGCGGTTTTGGATAATACAATTGATGTGATAGCTACCGACCATGCCCCGCATACTCTAGAGGAAAAACAGAAATCTTATTTTGAAGCCCCTTCGGGTGGACCATTGGTTCAACATGCTTTAGTAGCGATGTTAGAGCATTATCACAATGGAAAAATTAGCTTGGAAAAGATAGTCGAAAAGATGAGCCACGCTGTTGCTGATTGTTTTCATATCGAAAACAGAGGCTTCATTCGTGAAGGTTATTTTGCCGATTTTGTTGTGGTAGATTTAAATAACCCTTGGACGGTAGAAAAATCCAATATTCTATACAAATGTGGTTGGTCACCATTTGAAGGCACCACTTTTAAAAGTAAAGTTTTAAAAACCTTTGTAAACGGAACATTGGTTTATGATAGTGGTACTTTCAACGAAAATTATAGAGGTAAACGATTAACTTTTTATCGTTAATCGTTTACTATAATTAGTTTCCCTTGTTTTGTAGAATTGTTATTAATCAATTCGTAGTAATATATTCCAGTTGACAAATCAGAAACATTAATCATTTCTTTAGTTGAAGTTAAGTTTCTTGTTAGAACCACTTGTCCGCTAACAGAGATTATGCTCAGTTTAGCACCATTAATATCTTCCCCTTCGAAGGTAATAAACTCTTTTGCAGGAGTTGGGTAAACTACAACTGCAACATTGTTTTGAAGTTCTGAAATACTTGTAGCAAAATCAAGAATAAAAGTTTCAGTAGTAACACAACCATTTGCATCAGTTACTTCAACTTCGTAAGTTCCAGCAACAAGATTTATTAAATCTTCGGTTGTTTCACCACCAGCCCAGTTAAATTGATAAGGACTTGTGCCTCCAACTACAGTTAAATCGATAGCTCCATCATTTGCCAAAGCCGAACTTGAATTTGTATTGTTTGAACTAATTAATACAGGAGCAGGATTTTCAATTAAAATAGTATCTATTGTTGAACCACACGATAAAGATTGATCAGTTATTTCTAAGTAATATGTTCCTGCAGAAAGTGTGTTTATAACTGTCGTATCAGTGGTAGAATTGAAAGAATTAATGATTCCGTTGTCGTTAGATAGGTTGTAAGCCCAAGGACCATTACCAGAATTTAAAGCAATTATTTCTCCGTTAGAAGATTCAAAGCAAGTTGGATTAATAACTTCTTTTGTTTTATTATTCCAAACATGTAAAATGAATCGTGCTGAAGTTGTTGTATCAGTATGGAAGAAAGTATACGAGCTAGTTGCAATAACATCAGTTTTTACTCCAGTATGTAAATCTTCTAATGTAGTACACGATAAATCGATTAAGTTATTTTTAGTAAACGTTAAGGTAGCATTACCACTTGTGGTTGACAATACTTTTATCGGCATCGAAATTTGTTGTCCAAGATTGTAGCTATTTACCGATAGATCATTGCTATCATTGATTAATGAGATATATGGCATATCAACATCACCACTTGGGAGTTTTAACGCATCAAAGTTGGCATCAAAATTATCAGTTGCTCCATCAATAAATCGTAATACAGCCTCATCATTATTCGTTCCCTTTTGTAATCCAAAAGTTAACAACTGTTGGTCGGCAACAGCGTCTTTAATAAACGCTTGATTTATTGCTGACTTACAATTTTCTGTAATTTGAACGCTTGGAGAAGCTGCATTTGCCTGAACCCAAAATGCTTGAGATGAAGCAATATAGCGAGATCCTCCGTTGGTCCCAATTCCAAAAACATAAGAAGCAAATTGTTGGTTTTGTGGATTCCAAATATAAATGGCATTGTTAATATTACTTTTTGTCCAGTTTGGAGAATCCCAGTCAATAACACTAGGGTAAGGATTTCCTACCATGTTCCACCCATCACCAGCATTTCCTGTATTAGTAAAAGATACAGGAAGATTAATATTTCCTTTGTTAGCAGGGCCAACTACATCAACAGTAAATGCTTGAGTACCTATACTAGTATCTCCAGCCCATACCCATACACCTTGTCCTGGAGTTACAGTATTAGTAATATTTGTCGCTTCTACATACCCGTCATCTTGAGAACCTGCAACGGTTTCATCGTAGAAATAAATATTTACCCATGGGTTAGAAGCGGAAGGCCAATTGGGATATTGACTTCCTGTAAATCCACTAGTAATTATGTTGTCATTCCAATCAGCTAAAGTGGTTCCTGAAACAGCTGTGGTTAAGAAACGCCAGTTGGTTGCTCCAGCACCAATGTATCGTTGCATGGTAATATTTCCAGTAATATCAGCCCCTGCTGGTATAGCAGCGATTCTAGCTGTTCCATTAATGTTAGAGAGTAAAGTAAAGGTTTGGCTATTGGTTGCAAAGGTTCCAACGGATAGCGTTAGTGTTCCTATTAAATTTTGGGCATTAGTTAAACTTACTCCAGCAGCATTACTTAGAGTAATGTTATTGAAATTGGTTACAGTTGTTCCTCCTATAGCTTGAGCCGAAGAACCATTAAAAGTTACTGTTCCACTTTGAGCTAAAAAACTTCCATTATTAGTCCAGTTTCTACCAATATTTACATTGTAATTATTTGTGGTAATATCTAGACTTGCATTAGAATTGATAGTTAAATCGTTTGTTGCAGAAATATTTCCTCCTAATGTTTTAGTTCCTGTGCCACTCAGAACAAGGTTATAAAAAGTTTCACCTGATGTTTTTGTAATACTTTGGTTGGCTCCATTAAATGTTACAGTACCTGTGCCTGATGTAAATGTGCCATTATCTAACCAATCTCCACCTAGGGTAAGGTTTAAATTGTTCGCATTTAAGCTTCCCGAACTTATGGTTATGTTATTTGTTACGGTTAGTGAGTTGGTGTTTAATCGAGCTGTAGCGTTAGAACTATTTACTAACAAAGCACCTACTCGTGCACTCGAATTAATGTTAATGATTTGATTAGTAGGAGTTGAAGAATTTCCAATTTGTAATATACCTCCAGTTACAGCACTATTTGAAATATTTAAAACAGTATAACCTAAATCCTGACCTCCAGTACCACCTTCACGTTGAATAATAATTGTTCCACCACTCATATTAAAAGTTGAACCTGCACCATCAATATGAAAAGGAGCAATAGTAGTTGATGTGCTACTAACAGTAGGGAGCGTTAGCGTTCCTCCTGATATCGTAAATTTTGCAAGTGTATTTATATCTGAGGAATAATATCGTCCAGCAATATTAACAGCACCACCATTGATTTGAAAAACACCACCATTAGAAGCAACATTTTCGTTAGCTGCATCACCAATATTTACTGTTCCAGTATTTACAATTAAGTTCCCTGAAAGGGAAATGCCAGCTGGGAATGACCATGTGGTTGATGAAGCGTTACATTCGATTCCTGAGTTGTTATTTATTGTTGCTAAGGCAGTAAAAGGAGTTAAAGATACTGTTGCAGGAGAAGAAAATTTAAAAGTTCCGCTATTTAATGTAAGAAAATTGGTGTTAGCAATGCTAAAATTAGAAGTAGTAATATTTAGGGTATTGTTTATTGAAGTTCCTAGATTAAGGGTAATTCCATTAAGTCGAGTTGTGGCTCCTGTCCCTGAAACAGTTTGATTACCATTTTTGTTGAAAGTGATGTTGGCAAAACTATTTCCATCGGAAGCAAAATTGAGTGTTCCATTATTAGTGATGTCTCCACTTACAAATACATTATGAGTAGTATTTGAGGTTGTGTTCGCATTTAATTCACCCCCATTCATAATAACAATATTATTTACAGTGAAATCGTAGGATGTATTGTTATTATTTCTTCCAATGTTAAGAATGCCAGAACTTCCTTGTCCGACAGTTAGATTATTGCATACCATATCTGGTCTTCCTTCCACTGTATGTCCATCAGCAATAGTAACATTATCAGCAATAGTCGGAACCCCGTTAGGTGACCATCTATTCGCTTGATCCCATCTTCCAGAACTTACCGATATTTTTTCTCCAGCAGCATTAGTAGCTTGAGAACCTGTTAGAGAAGGACTTAAATACCCCTCTGTTACAGCATACAGTCTCCAATAGTAGAGTGTTCCAGGTAACAATCCAGAGGCGGTATAGTTGGTTGCATTGGCAGCGGTTTGAGCGACAAAATTAAAATTGATATTGTCTGTAGAGTTGTAAATCACATAACCAACTTCATTGGTACACCAGTTGGTCCAGTTCAAACGCATGTCTGTTTGGGTAATGTTTGAAAAAGTTAAAGTCCCAGATGGAGAAGTTGGTGTAGTTGTTGGAGGTGTAAAGGTAATTTGAGAATTGTTTGCTGGCAGGGTATTTAAGTTGTTTTGTTGTGTATTACTAAATGTGTTGCTATTAGCAGTTTGTTGTAGTTTTAAATTAGCAGTAGTATTTGAAGCAGTCTGACTATTAATACCACATGTGTAGCTGAAACCATGAGTCCCCTGAGTCATCGTTCCATATACAAATTCAATAACTCCTGTAGTTTCATATAATTTTACCTGAAAATTTAAACTCGGAGATGTATTTCCATAAACAGCCATATTTATCCATTCAATAGTTAAAATCCTATTTGGAGCCGTTCCTGTTGTTAGGTATTTGATGCTGTTTCCTAGAGCCTCTACTCCACCCTGAGCCATCATGTCGTCATAAAATGGAGCTAATGCTGGGTAGGTTCTATTTCCAGCAGTTGTATTCGTAAATGCGCTATTTATGTAGCTAAAAGCTCCTCCACTAGCACCACCATCAGCAGTAGAGGTCGAAAAATCTACAAATCCATTAGTTGAAACACTAAATTGATTATACATTGTTCCATTATACCAAAAGTCAAATCCTATGTTGGTTGCTATGCTTCTATTGTCGTCTTGTGAAAACCCAGCATTATTCCTCCAGCTATCAATGGCATTTCCAGTTGATACGATTGAATTGTATGATATTCCAGTTGAACGAGTGGTTGTATAGTTAGCAACACTTTGTGCAATAACAACAGATTGAATTCCTAAAGAAAATATTAGAAATAAAGAAAGTAATTTTGTTCGCATGGGATTTTTTTTAAGTTAAACAATGGTAATTGTTACAAAATCAAATTTAATTCTATTTAATTGTTAAATTTTAATATTTAGATAAACAGCTTAATACCGTAGATTAACCTATGGTTTTTAGCGAAAATACTTAATTTTTAGCAATTACAGAATACGTATTTATACTTAAATTGGTTGCGTAAATTGACGCAATCTGGACAAAAAATGATTAAAAACACAGAAGAAAAAATAGCAAGGGAGCTTTTGTTAGAACTTAAGCAAGTAAAAAACACCCTTGAACTTTTAGCAAGCGGAGCTACTATCCCTTTTATTTCTCGGTACAGGAAAGAGGCAACACAAAATTTAGATGAGGTTCAAATTGCGGCTATTCAAGAAGCCCACCAGCGAATTTTAGAGTTTGAAAAGAGAAAGAAATTCATCCTATCTTCTATTGCTGAACAAGGAAAGCTAACGGAAGAATTACAAGCAAAAATTGAAAGTTGTACAGATATCAAGGAATTAGAAGATGTTTATCTGCCTTACAAACCAAGAAAAGAAACCAAAGCCGATAAAGCCATTGCTTTAGGACTAGAGCCTTTAGCCAAAATTTTAATGGCGCAAACTGGAGGTAACTTTTCTGTCATTGCTCAAAAATATACTAACTCAAAAGTTCCTGATGTTGATGATGCCACCAATGGTGCAATAGATATTGTTGCTCAGTGGATAAACGAACGAATTGCTATTCGACAAAAAATTCGTGGATTGTTTTGGCGAACAGGAGTAATGCATTCCAAATTAGTAAAAGGTAAAGAACAAGAAGCCGAAAAGTTTAAAGATTATTTTGATTTTCAGGAAGCTATCAAAAAAATAAAATCGCACCGAATATTGGCTTTACTTCGTGGTCAGGATGAGGGTTTTTTAAAAGTAGCTATTGAACCCGATAAACAAGAAGCGTTAATCATTATAAAACAAACCATTATTAAACCTAACTCGCCATTTGAGGAAGAGTTGGAAACCGCTATTAAGGAAGCTTATACCCGTTTAATTAAACCAGCCATAGAAACCGAAATACGAAATGAGCTAAAAACTCAAGCGGATGTTGAAGCCATAAAGGTTTTTGCCGAAAATTTACGTCAATTGTTGTTGCTGCCACCTTTGGGAGGAAAACGTGTTTTGGCTATCGACCCTGGTTTTAGAACAGGATGCAAAGTGGTTTGTTTGAATGAAAATGGCGATTTGTTACACAACGAAACCATTTACCCTCATGCACCACAAAACGAAACAAAATTGGCTCAGAAAAAAATTGCAACCCTTGCCAATCAATATAAAATTGAAGCCATAGCTATAGGCAACGGGACTGCTGCACGAGAAACGGAAAACTTTATAAAAAACACTGGTTTTACAACCGATGTAAAAGTGTTTGTTGTAAACGAAGCAGGAGCATCTATTTATTCAGCTTCAAAAGTTGCTCGCGAGGAGTTTCCTGATTATGACGTAACCGTTCGTGGTTCGGTTTCTATTGGTCGACGATTGATGGATCCATTGGCTGAATTGGTAAAAATTGACCCAAAAAGTATTGGCGTTGGGCAATATCAGCACGATGTTGACCAAAAATTATTGCAACAACAACTCGATTTTGTGGTAGAAAGTTGTGTAAACAAAGTGGGTGTTGATTTGAATGTAGCGAGTAAATATTTGTTGACTTATATTTCGGGTATTGGAGCACAGTTGGCAGAGAATATTGTTAATTACCGTAAAGAAAATGGAGGATTTGCTTCGCGTGAAGAACTTAAAAAAGTACCCAAACTTGGTCCGAAAGCTTATGAGCAAGCCGCAGGTTTTTTACGTATTTCAGAAGCTAAAAATCCATTAGACAACAGTGCTGTTCATCCTGAGCGATACAAAATAGTGGAGAAAATTTGTAAAGACGCGAAAACTTCGGTGGAACAATTGATTGGAAATGAAGCATTAATCAACCAAATTAATTGGGATAATTATGTGGATAATACCATTGGCGAATTAACGCTTGCCGACATTAAACAAGAATTGCTAAAACCTGGAAGAGACCCACGAAAAGCTGCCAAGATATTTGAGTTTGACAAAAACATTAAATCTATTAACGATTTGCAGATGGGTATGAAAGTGCCCGGAATTATCAACAACATCACCAACTTTGGTGCTTTTGTAGATATAGGTATTAAAGAAAATGGGTTGATTCACATTTCCAACTTGGCTGATGAATATATTGCAAGTCCATCAGAAGTTGTTACTTTGCACCAACACGTAATGGTTAAAGTGCTGGAAGTAGATAAGGAACGCAAACGAATCGGGTTGAGTCTGAAAGATTAATTAGTCAACTCCCCTCTCAAATCTTGTTGTAAAAGTTTAGCGGTTTCTTGGTTGGTTAAACCTAATCCAAGCACATACATTAATTTGGTAACAGCCGCTTCGTAGGTCATGTCTTTACCACTAATTACCCCCATTTTATTAAAAAACGAACTGGTTTCGTATTTGCCTTGTTCTACCGCACCACCTTGACATTGGCTAATGTTTAAAATAACTACTCCGTTTGCAATGGCTTTTTTTAATAAATCTATAAACCAACTTTCGGTAGTTGCATTTCCAGCTCCAAAAGTTTCTAAAACAATTCCTTTTAGGTTTTTAGCACCAATTACTGCCTCAACAAATGCAGGAGAAATTCCAGGGTACATTTTAAGTGTAGCAATGTTGTTATCTAAATACAGGTTTAGCTTTAAATCGGCGTTATGGGTTTTTCGTATCAATGGGTAATTAAATTTTAAGTTTACACCAGCCTCAGCCAACACAGGGTGATTGGGAGATGTAAATGCTTTAAACTCTTCAGCACTTGTTTTGGTTGCTCTGTTTCCACGATACAAGTTGTATTCAAAATAAATGGAAACTTCGGGAACAACCGATTTTCCGTTCAGCTGAGTGGTTGCAATTTCTATTGCAGTCAATAAGTTTTCTTTAGCATCGGTACGCAATACACCAATTGGTAATTGCGAACCAGTAATAATAACGGGTTTGTTTAAATTTTCCAGCATAAAACTCAATGCAGAAGCAGTGTAGGCCATTGTGTCAGAACCATGAAGGATTACAAACCCATCATGTTTTTGGTAATTATCTGCAATTATTTGAGCCAATTTCACCCAATGATTTGGCTGCATGTTGGAGGAGTCCAATGGCACATCAAATGATTTGATGCTAATTTGGTGTGCAAAGCGTTTTATTTCAGGAATCTCTTTTAACAAAGAGTCAAAATCGAACGACTTTAACATCCCCGTTTTTTCGTCCTTCACCATTCCAATGGTTCCGCCAGTGTATATAATTAAGATTGAACTCATACAAACAAAGGTAGTTTAAAAACCAAACACTTCAACAGAATTTTGAGTGGTAATTTCAGCTATTTTTTGAGTAGGTAGCTGATAAATATCCGAAAGCTTTTCGGCAATGGCTAACAAATAACTGCTTTCGTTTCGTTTCCCACGATAAGGAACTGGAGCCAAATAAGGTGAATCGGTTTCTAGCACAAGGTGTTTAATATCAATTTGTTTTAGCACCTCTTCCAATCCCGAATTTTTAAACGTAACAACACCACCAATTCCCAATTTAAAACCTCCGTATTCAATTACTTTAGTTGCTTGTGCTAAATTTCCTGTAAAACAATGAAAAATACCTCTCATATTTTCATCGTTTAACTCATCTAAAATTTCAAAAATCTCGTTAAATGAATCCCTGCAATGAATGACAAAAGGCAATTTTCTTTCTTTTGCCCAATTTATTTGAGTTCGAAAAGCGTCTTGCTGTTGTTTTAAAAAGGTTTTATCCCAATACAAATCAATACCAATTTCGCCAATAGCACAAAATTGTTGTTGATTTAACCGTATTTCAATATTTTTTAACTCTTCTAAATAATTTTCTCCTACTGAAGTTGGGTGTAATCCCATCATGGCGAAACAATTTTCAGGAAATTGCTGTTGCAAATCCAACATTCCTTCAACGGATGAACTATCAATATTTGGTAAAAAAAGCCTCGTTATTCCATTGTTTATAGCTCGCTGAACCATTGCTGTTCGGTCTTCATTAAACTGCTCGCTGTATAAATGGGTATGTGTATCCGTTAAAATCATGATGGGCAAAAATAACCAATGCAGATGTTAATCTTGAGCAAGCGAACAACAAAAGCTGTTAAAAAAGTAAAAAGAGTATCTATTTGAGTAAAATTTTATTTTGATGGCTGTTTTTTATTCTACTTTTGCTTAAAACTTTAAAACGAATAAAAAAATGAAAGTTGCAGTTGTAGGTGCTACCGGAATGGTTGGGAATGTAATGCTAAAAGTATTGGCTGAGCGAAATTTTCCGATAACAGAATTAATTCCTGTTGCCTCAGAAAAATCGATTGGTAAGGAAGTAACCTACCAAGGGAAAAACTACAAAATTGTTGGTATGCAAACGGCAGTTGATATGAAGCCCGAAATTGCTATTTTTTCTGCCGGTGGAGGAACTTCGTTAGAATGGGCTCCAAAATTTGCTGAAGCAGGAACAACTGTAATCGACAACTCATCTGCTTGGCGAATGAACCCAAACAACAAGTTGGTGGTTCCTGAAATTAATGCTCATGTATTAACTGCTGCCGATAAAATTATTGCAAATCCAAATTGCTCAACTATTCAAATGGTAATGGTGTTAAATCCGTTGCACAAAAAATATAAAATAAAGCGAGTAATTGTTTCTACTTACCAATCCATTACAGGAACTGGTGTAAAAGCAGTTGAACAACTTAAAAACGAACAGGCAGGGATTAAAGGAGAGATGGCTTATCCTTATCCAATCGATAAAAACTGTTTGCCACAGTGCGATGTGTTTACCGAAAATGGTTATACCAAAGAAGAAATGAAATTGGTTAACGAGCCTAAAAAAATTATGGGTGACGATAGTTTAAGAATAACTGCTACGGCTGTTCGTGTTCCGGTGGTTGGAGGTCATTCCGAAACAGTAAATGTGGAGTTCGAAAACGATTTTGATTTGGCAGAAGTTCGCAAAATTTTACACGAAACTTCGGGAGTTACTTTACAAGATAATCCCGATACTCATACCTATCCAATGCCTATTTATGCTGCTGATAAAGACGATGTTTTTGTTGGGCGTATTCGTAGAGACGAATCGCAACCGAATACCTTAAACATGTGGATTGTTGCCGATAATTTGCGTAAAGGTGCAGCTACCAATGCCGTACAAATAGGAGAGTATTTAATAAAAAACAAATTGGTTTAACACATGAACAACTACAACACCTTAAAAGAACTTATTGCTATCGATTCGCCAACAGGCTTCACCGATAATGCTTGTAAATATGTTTTCGACTTGTTAACGAGCTACGGTTACTCGCCAGAATATACTAACAAAGGAGCAGTAAAATGTGCTTTAGGAAAAAACCCGACTTTGGCAATTGCAGCACATATCGATACGTTGGGGGCAATAGTTTCTGGAATAAAACCAAACGGAACATTGTCTTTTTCGTTGTTAGGTGGTTTGTCGCTTACGGGTGCTGAAGGCGAATATGTTAAAATTGTTACGCATAGCGGTAGAATATATACAGGAACCATTTTGATTAACAACCCTTCGGTGCATGCAAATAACGAAAAAGAAAAAACAGAACGCTCTATAAAATCGATGCACATTAGGGTTGATGCAGAGGTTTACAGCAAAGATGATGTGGAGAAATTAGGTATTGGTGTTGGCGACATTATTTGTGTTGATGTAAAATATCAAGAACTGGAAAGCGGATACATCAAATCGCGTTTTTTAGACAACAAGGCAGGTTGTTACGTGTTGTTTGAATTGGCTCGACGATTAAAAGAACAAGGCAAAGAAATGCCTGTAGAAATTTTCTTTTCGAATTACGAAGAAGTGGGGCATGGCGGAACGGTTGGTTACTCTCCGTCGGTTAAGGAATTGTTGGTAATTGATATGGGAGTTTTAGGCGATGATTGCCAAGGAAACGAAGTGAGTTGCTCTATTTGTGCAAAAGACAGCTCAGGTCCTTATGATTATGAATTTAGAAAAAAACTGGTGGATTTAGCCAATAAAAACAACATACCATACAAAGTAGATGTGTATCCATTTTATGGCTCTGATGGTTCTGCTGCTCTTCGAGCAGGCAACGACTTTAAAGTTGCTTTAATTGGTATGGGTGTTGCTGCATCGCACGGAACAGAACGTACCCACAAAAAAGGAATTGAAGCTACTATTGATTTGTGTTTGGCTTATGTGAATGCTTAATTAATATCCCAACTTTTCTCTAACCCTTTGCAAAACAGGTTGAGCAACTTTTCGGGCTTTTTCAGCTCCTAGTTGCAATTCTTTTTCAAGCTCGGGTAAGTTTTGGGTGTAGTAATTAAAACGTTCTCGTTCTTTGGCAAAACGTTCCAGCAACAATTCCAATAATGCTGTTTTTGCGTGTCCGTAGCCAAAATTCCCAGCCAAATATTTTTTTCTCAATTCTTCGGTTTGTGTGGGATTTGCAACCAATTTATACAAAGCAAAAACATTACAAGTATCAGGGTTTTTAGGTTCTTCCAAAGGAGTGCTATCGGTTTCAATACCCATAATTTGTTTCTTCAACTCTTTGTCCGACAAAAAAATGTTGATGGTATTGTTTTTTGATTTACTCATTTTGTCTCCGTCAGTGCCGGGTATCAACATGGTGTTTTCTTGTATTTTCGCTTGTGGTGGTATCAAGGTATCACCCATTTGGTGGTTAAATCGGTTGGCAACATCTCTAGCCATTTCTAGATGTTGCAATTGGTCTTTCCCAACAGGTACAAGTTCAGCATCGTACAATAAAATATCAGCAGCCATCAACATCGGATAAGTAAACAATCCTGCATTCACATCTTCTAACCTATCCGATTTGTCTTTAAACGAATGAGCTAATGTTAAGCGTTGGTATGGAAAAAAGCAACTCAAATACCACGAAAGTTCGGTTACTTCAGCTACATCCGACTGGCGGTAAAAAACTGTTGTTGCAGGATTTAAACCGCAAGCCAACCAAACAGCTGCTGTATTGTTGGTGTTTTCACGCAACGTTTTAGCGTCTTTAATTTGAGTTAACGAATGCATGTCTGCAATAAACAAAAATGCTTCATTCTTTGGGTCGTTTGCCATTTCTATTGCTGGTAAAATTGCTCCCAATAAGTTTCCTAAGTGTGGTGTTCCTGTACTTTGAACTCCTGTTAATATTCGTGCCATGTAGCAAAAGTAATTTTTTTTAAATTTAGTTCACAATGTTAAATTTGAATAAGTGATGGAGTAATCGCTTTTTTATACCTTTGCCACTATATAAATCATGAAAAAGACAAAAGAAATATTAGGTGGAATTTGGAAGCTTTATGCCGCTACTTGGTTTACGGTATTGTTGCTTATTCTATATCCTATCTATGTTATCTGGTTAAAAGAAGAAAAGAACTTTAACAAAGCTATGCAGTTATTAAAGTTTCATACTCGATTTTTAATGGTGGTAACGGGCATTAAATTAAAAGTAAAAAATCGTCATCTTTTAGATAAAAACGAAACATACATCTACACTCCAAACCATACTTCGTATGCTGATATACTTATTTTATATCATATCATACCCAATTATTTTGTGTTTTTAGGGAAAATAGAGCTGAAGAAAATTCCGTTGTTCAACATCTTTTTTAAAGACATGAATATTGCTGTAGATAGAAAAAGCAACTCATCTGGAAAATTTGCATTAGATAGATGTTCGGAAGAATTAGACAAAGGAAATTCAGTGGTATTGTTTCCCGAAGGCACAATTCCAAAATCATGTCCTAAAATGGGACTGTTTAAAAATGGGGCTTTTAAATTAGCTATCGAAAAGCAGGTTCCTGTTGTTCCAGTAACTTTTTTGAGCAATTACCGACGCTTAGAAATGAAAGGTTTGTTTACTGGAAAGGCTGGTCCTGGAATGGCCAAAGCAGTTATACATGAACCCATTTCAACTAAAGGATTAACAGAGGCAGATGTAGATTTTTTACGAAATAAAGTGTATGCCATTATACACCAAGAATTAGAAAAACATCATTTAGTTTAAAACCTAATTAGATTGCTCTTCTTTTTCTTTAAAAAACTGTTCGCAAGCAATTTGTTCAGCCATTTTCTTACTTATAGCTTCACCAACACCAACGAGTTTATTATCAATAAACAATTTGATTTTATAAAATTTCTTGTTTGCTTCGCCTAACTCTTCGGTTTCAAACTCAATTTTATGTTTTCCTTTTTGAGCATATTCAATAGTTCTGCTTTTGTAATCGGTTTCTGTCTCCAACACATCTTCAATCACCACGTGGGTTTCGAATAACCTCATTAAAATAAATTCTTCTGCTTCCTTATAGCCTTTATCTAGGTAAATAGCACCAATTAATGCTTCTAGAGCATCACCCATTACTGTCTTTGATTCTCTATCTAGGTTGGATTCAATAAACTCGTTTAACCCAATCTTAATTGCCAAGTTGTTTAAAAAATGTCGGCTAACTAATTTAGACCTAAGTTGTGTTAAGAATCCTTCATCTTTAAAAGGAAATTTTTTAAAAATGTAAACCGAAATAACAGCATCTAAAATGGCATCACCCAAAAACTCTAAACGTTCATTGCTTTCATATTCAGGTTTGTTGGTTCCCATCAACATCGATTTGTGGGTAAAAGCCTGCTGATAAAGTGAAATCTGTTTGGGATAAAAACCTAATATGCGTTCAAGTTTGAACGCATATTCAGATTTTTTTCGAAATATCTTTAAAGCCATAAGAGATTCAACCCAGAAAATGGTTGATTATGGTTTGTACTTTTTGAAAACTACAGAGGCATTATGACCTCCGAAGCCAAAAGTATTGCTTAACGCAGCTCTAACTTCACGTTTTTGAGCTTTGTTAAAAGTAAAGTTTAACCTTGGGTCAAAAGACTCATCATCAGTAAAGTGATTGATGGTTGGAGGAACAATATCTTCTTTAACAGCCATTAATGTTGCCATTGCTTCCATTGCACCAGCAGCTCCTAATAGATGACCGGTCATTGATTTAGTTGAACTAATGTTTAATTTAAAAGCATGTTCGCCAAAAACACTCATAATAGCTTGTGATTCAGCAATATCTCCAAGTGGAGTAGAGGTTCCGTGAACATTGATGTAATCGATATCTTCTGGTTTTAAACCAGCGTCGTCTAAAGCTGAAAGCATTACATTTTTAGCACCTAAACCTTCTGGGTGTGGAGCTGTCATGTGATGTGCATCAGCTGACATACCGCCACCAACAACCTCAGCATATATCTTTGCACCTCTTTTTATAGCGTGCTCATATTCTTCTAATATTACAGATACACCACCTTCACCCATTACAAAACCATCACGGTCTTTATCAAACGGACGAGAAGCTGTTTCTGGAGAATCGTTTCTAGTTGAAAGAGCATGCATAGCATTAAATCCTCCCATTCCTGCTTCAGCAATTGAAGCTTCTGAACCGCCGGATACAAAAACATCTGCTTTTCCTAATCTGATGTAGTTAAATGCATCAATTAATGCGTTGGTTGAAGATGCACAAGCAGCAACAGTCGTAAAGTTTGGACCTCTAAATCCAAATTCCATAGAAATCATTCCTGAAGCAATATCAGCAATCATTTTTGGAATAAAAAATGGATTAAAACGAGGAGTTCCATCGCCAGTTGCAAATCCACTTACTTCATCTTGAAAAGTTTTTAATCCTCCAATTCCTGAGCCCCAAATAACACCAATACGGTCTAGATTTAATTTCTCAACATCAAGGTTTGCGTCTTTAACAGCCTCTCTAGCAGCAATTAACGCAAATTGAGTATATGGATCTATTTTTCTTGCCTCTTTTCTATCAAAATATTCTTCTGCGTTGAAGTTTTTTACTTCGCAAGCAAATTGGGTTTTAAATTTTGACGCATCAAATCGAGTGATATTTGCACATCCACTAACACCTTTTTTAAGGTTTTCCCAAGTTTCTGGAAATGTTTTTCCTAATGGAGTAATGGCACCAATGCCTGTAACTACAACTCTTTTTAGTTCCATGTAGAGTAATTAACTATGTGAATATAAACAGAAAAAGCTTTGAATTTTATCCAAAGCAATTTCAATTAAATTGTAAAGAATTTTACTTTGCGTTGCTTTCGATGTAGTTAATAGCATCTCCAACAGTAGCAATTTTCTCTGCTTGATCGTCTGGAATAGCAATATTAAATTCTTTTTCGAATTCCATGATTAATTCTACAGTATCAAGTGAATCTGCTCCTAAATCGTTTGTAAAGCTTGCTTCAGCTGTTACTTCTTTTTCGTCAACACCTAATTTGTCAACAATAATTGATACTACTCTTCCTTTAATATCTGACATGTTATTTAGTTTTAATGGTTTGTTTTTAATTTTTCAGTCTGCAAAGAAAATTATTTCTCCGAACATAATCAAATATTTTTATGATTATTCGTACTTAATCATTACTTCATTGAGTTTTTTTCGATTTATGTTGGGCACTTTTGCATCTTTTGAAGGATATCCGACAGGAATTAGAAGAAATGGACGTTCATTTTCTGGACGGTTAAGTATCTTGGTTAGAAAATTCATTGGACTTGGTGTGTGAGTTAAAGCAACTAGTCCTGCATGGTGTATTGCTGTTAAAAACATACCTGCTGCTAGCCCTACAGATTCTGTAACATAATAATTATTAATTTTTTCGTCTCCTTCTGTTTCGAAGACTCTTTTACAAATAATTACGAGGTAAGGAGCAATTTCTAAAAATGGCTTTTTCCAATCCGTTTCAAAATGTTCGAGGTCTTTTAACCACCTATCGCTCATTCTACAATGATAGTTTTCATACTCTTCTTTTTCGGCAGCCTCTCTTATCTGGCGTTTTATTTCTGGATTTGAAACCACACAAAAAGTCCAAGGTTGTTTGTTTGCTCCTGATGGAGCCGTAGATGCTGATTTTATGCAGTTTTCTATTACTCTAATATCAACATCTTTATCAGAGAAATCTCTTACTGTTCTTCGTTCATTTAACCACGAGAAATAATCTTCACTTTTTTGAAGTTGTTCTTCATGTGAAAGTTCTTTTTTATGGTATGGAATAAATTTATCAGCCATATATAGTTACTTTTGAATTTCTTAGGAAAATTAATAATTAATGACGAAAAAAAGAATAGCGATTTTTGCTTCAGGTAGTGGTTCAAATGCCGAGAATATCTTCAATTATTTTAAAGGAAATAGTGAATTAGAAATTTCATTGATACTTACCAATAATCCTGAGGCGAAAGTAATAGATCGTGCAACTCGATTGAATATTTCAATTGAAATTTTTGATAGAAACACGTTTTATCAAACCACCAAAATAGTTGATTTATTGAAAAATAAACAAATTGATTTAGTGGTGTTGGCAGGTTTTTTATGGTTAATACCAGAACAGCTAGTAAAGGCTTTTCCTGATAAAATTATTAATATTCATCCAGCATTATTACCCAAATATGGTGGCAAAGGAATGTATGGTGATAAAGTTCATGAAGCTGTAATTGCTAATCATGAAAAAGAATCAGGAATTACCATTCATTTTGTGAACGAAAAGTATGATGAAGGAAACGTTATTTTTCAAGCCAAGTGTGAAGTATTACCAACAGATAATGCCTCAGACTTAGCTCAAAAAATTCATTCGTTGGAGTACCAACATTTTCCTGTTGTTATTGAAAGATTACTTTTTACAGGTATTTAACCCAAACAAAGTATAAAGTGGGCAGAAACTAACAATGCTTGTCAGTAAAAATATTGCTCCTAAACCCAATAATACATAGCCTAAAGTTCCTTCAACAGCTTTGGTAAAGTAAGCTACTGAAAAAGCAATTGCTAGAATGATTCTAACAATTCTGTCGATGTTACCCATGTTTTTTTTCATCATATTTAATTTTAGTTATTAATTGCTTTAAATTGAAAACCTTGTTTACTGAAGTGTTCTAAAACTTTTGGCAAAGCATATTTTAAATTTTTCTCTGCCTTTAAACTGTCGTGAAACACGATAATAGAACCTTTTTTTGCATTTTCTATTACGTTTTTTAAGCATTTCTCTGGAGTGCAATTTTTATCAAAATCAGCACTTAGTACATCCCACATTACTATAGTGTAGTCAGATAGAATTGCTTTAGCTTGAAAGCGAGTTATTTTACCGTAAGGAGGACGAAAAAGTTTAGATTGAAATACTTTACTACACTTTATCACATCTTTTAAGTAAGGAAATGATTTGGTTTCCCATCCATTTAAATGGCTGTAAGTGTGGTTTCCAACTGCATGACCTTCAGCAAGAACTTTTTTAAATAAATCAGGATATTGTTCAACATTTTTACCAATACAAAAGAAGGTGGCTTTTGCATTATATTTTTTCAACTCAGCTAAAACCCAAGAGGTAATTTCTGGTGTAGGTCCATCATCAAAGGTTAAGTAAATACTGTTTTCAATAGAAGTAAAATCCCAAAGGTATTTTGGATAAGTTCGTTTTAAAACTTTTGGAGTTTTTGCTAAATACATAAATCTAAGTATGCTTATTGAACAATCATTTTTTGCACTATTTTATCTGCAATTAATGGAAATTGAGATTTTATTATCTTATTAATATCGTTTTCGGATGGGTTAAACAACATTTTAATTGCTCCTGAAGCAACTTCCTTCTCTTTGTTGTCGAAGATGGTGTAATGTACTTTTATTTCCCTATCGGTATTTTTTTCTCCTCCTAAATATTGGTCTTCTGTTCCTCTTTTAATATCTAGCTCGTTGATAAAGATGTAATATGCTGCTTGGTATTTTTTGTTGAGGTTAGCTATTAACTCGGTATTTGAAAGTACCGTTTTCATGTATTTTTCTCTATTATCTACCTGACTAACTATTTGTCCGTTTTGAACCTCGGCATCTATACTTTCTTGTTTTGTTTCGTCTTTTTTAAATTTGTTTAAGAGTTTTTTCCCTTTCGATTCAGGGTCTGTTTCGGTTTCTAAAACTTCGTATTTGTATCCAATCGAGTTGTAGATATAAGAAAGTTCTTTTCGTGCTTCTTCTTCATCAACGGTATAAAAAGAAAGAGCGTTGTAATAAGGTTTTAGAGCAATAAAAATATTTTGGTCTAACCCAGCTCTAAATTTTGCTTTGATGTCCTGATAGGACATTTCATTAGTTTTAGCAAGATTGTTATCAATATCTGAGATATACAAACGAGGTTCGAAAGGAATAATTAAAACACTATTTTTTTCTGAAGAGTTGTTTACTACCACATCACCTTTGGTGGTTTCTTGCGAAAAAATGCTGAAAGAAAATGAGGTTAATAGTGTTAGAAATAAGATTCGAATGTTCATGGTCATATTCGTTTATTGTAAAACTATTCAATAAAGAATCAATAAAAACACTGAATTAAAAGTGTTTTTGAACATACGTAGGTTAACTAGTTACTAAGAACTAGTAACAACAAAGTTAAAACCTCAGGAAATCAGTATTTGCGTAAAGCATAAAAGCTAACAACAAAATCATACCAGCCATTTGAGCATATTCCATGGCTTTTTCGTTTGGTTTTCTTCGGGTAATCATTTCGTACAACAAAAACATTACGTGTCCGCCATCTAGTGCAGGAATAGGCAGTAAGTTCATAAAAGCTAATACTAATGAAATCCAAGCTGTTTTTTCCCAGAAATTTTGCCAAACCCATTCGCTACCAAACAATTTGCTAATGGTTGCAAAACCTCCCATGCCTTTGTAAGCACCTGTTTCGGGGTTTAGCATCAATTTAAATTGTTTGTAATAGTTTACCAGTTTTTCGGTAGCAATTTCAATACCTCTTGGGAAAGCTGCAAAAAACGAATACTCTACTGTTTTGGTTTGGTAAACGCCTGCTTGCTCTAATTCTAAAATAGAATAAGCATAAGGAGCAACGCCCAAAATGGCTGAATCTGGAACTAAAATAGGAACGTTTACTTGTTGTCCGTCTCTAATAACATTTAGTTCCACTTGTTGGTTGGCAAAAGAGGCAAACACCTCTTTAAATTGGTCGTAGTATTTTACTTCTTGATTGTTAACTCCAACAATTTGGTCTTTTAGTTTTAAATCGGATTTACCAGCAACGTAATCGTCCTTTATTCCTCCCACAGTAAACGGAATACGAGGCAAAAACATTGGACCTCTTTCGGCTGAAATCAATTTATCAATTAAATCGGTTGGTACGGTTAAGGTTACTTTTTCGCCATTTCTATCTACTTCTAATGAAGTTGCATAAAAAATTTGCTCTTGCATGTCTTCAAAAGTGGTTGGTTCAACACCGTTGATGGTTAAAATTTTATCGCCTGTTTTCAGTCCAATTTCGTCGGTAACCACATCATTTACACACCAAATACCATTTTTTAATTCGCTTGCTGGCAAATATTTTTCACCATAGCCCATCAGCACAAAGCTGTAAATTAAGAACCCAACTATTACGTTTACAATAATTCCACCCAACATAATAATTAAACGTTGCCAAGTTGGTTTTGAACGAAACTCCCATGGTTGAGGCGGCAATTTCATTTGCTCTTTGTCCATGCTTTCGTCAATCATTCCAGCAATTTTAACATAACCACCCAAAGGCAACCATCCAATACCGTATTCGGTTTCTCCAATTTTCTTTTTGTAAACCGAAAACCAAGGGTTAAAAAACAAGTAGAAACTCTCTACTTTGGTTTTGAATAGTTTTGCAGCAAAAAAGTGACCTCCTTCGTGCAATACCACTAAAATTGAGATGCTTAATAATAATTGACCGGCTTGTATAACGTAATCCATCTAAACTAATTTTTATGCGAAGTTACTTTTTTTGTTTGAGGATTTTGGATTATTAAAAACAAAAAGGCTGCCCAATCGGGCAGCCTTTCATTTAAGCATAAAACAATTATTTAGTAATGGCAATATTTCCTTTAACCGTATTGCTATTAGGAGCAGAAAGCTCATAAAAATACGTTCCAACAGGAAGGTTGTTTACATTTACCAAATTGTGTTTATCAGTAAGCGTTTGTTCAAGCACTTTTTGACCAGAAATGTTGTAAATAACCAATCTGTAATTATCCACTCTCTCCACATCAATAAACAACACATCATTAGTTGGATTAGGATAAAGCGAAACAGTTGAAGAAGAACCTAAACTTTCAGACTTAACATCCTTGAAAACATCCTCAACAATGTTCATCATTCTTCCAGTTGAATTATTTGCTTTAGCCTTAATCGCCTTAGAAACCTGAATCAAATGCACACTTTCCTTTTCCAAGTTGAACAACACATCACTTACCGATTTCCCTTTCCAAGTATCCGTAATCGTATCCTTGATAAGCTCAACAGCCGAAAGATTAGTAAAACCGTTTCTTGTTGCAGAGTTATCTTCCTCCACAAACACCTCGTTTGCTTGACTAAACGAAGTTTGAACAGCCATCATACTAGAAGAGGATGAACTGCCGCCCCCTCCACCACTACTACAATCCATACACGAGGTAGTAGGCACACAAGTAGAATAGTCCGTATGAATTAAAGGAATATAAACAGGAGTACCACCTTGAGCAGCACAAACATTTGCTACAAAAGTATATTGAGTAGAATCAATATCAGGAGGAGAAACACCCCAAAAATTTCCTTTCGCATTAATTTGAGAAGGAGCATAAGTGCTACTTCCATAACAAATTTCAAAAGTCATGTAAGCATTATTATCAAAACGATTAGGTCTAACAATAAAATCACCCCTATCAATAGAATGCTGAACAGCATCAATGTTTAACAACGCATCAATACCAAAAATACCATAATTAGAATTGTTGTAAACCGAACCACAACCAATATCACCCATGGTTAACATGGTGTTGTAGTTGCCAAGCCCAGAATCGTAAGCACCATAAATTTCAACACCATTATCGTTGGTATGAACCTTTGCACCACTTCGTAAAAATACCAACGAAGCAGTTGCATAAACACCAATACCATTATCATGCACATTAGCATGGTTGGTAAAATAAGCACCAGCCACATTTTCCAGTTTTGTACCATAATCGGCATTTTTTAATTCAGCACCACTTAATTCAATAACTTCTGAATCGTAAGCGTATAAGCCAGTTACAGCACCATTAACAAAACCATTCGTCATTTTAAAATTATCCACATCATCTAGCTCAATACCATAAGTAGTCATGTCGGTAAATTTACCCGTTTGAACATGAACAAGATAAGCAGCATCAGCATCACGAACAATTACCCCTTTATTTAACTTGTTAAAATCACAACCATTAAAGAAAGTAGCACGCGGCTCTACCAACTCAACAGCAGTTGAGGTGGTTTGCGGATTACTCGTTGGATTATAAGTACAACTGATGGAAGAAAAGTTTACATCTTCTAGCACTATTTTGGAATTGCTACCGTAATGAATTAACCCCGTGTTCCAATCCATATCACCCACACTACTAATACTTAACGTAGTATTATTAGCAAGTTCTACCATTTTACGTGTTTTACCCTTACCCGTAAAATTTATTTGATTAACAGAAGGCGTTCCAATACTACTTGTTGGATGAAAACGATAAAAACCATCCCTGTTGTGTATCCACTTAGCACTAGAATTTAGCGTTATACTACCATGTACTTCGACAATAGCAGGATTACCAGTATAACTAGTTGAGCCAACCAACAACCCTTTATTTGTAGTACTGTTTTCAAAAAGTAGAGAAGCACCATCATCAATAATTAGCTTAGCACCAGGCTTAAGATAAAGTTCAGCACCATTATAGATTTTTAAAAGGCTGTTTGAATCAATATGCAAAGTTGCACCAGCTTCTAGCTCTAGTTTTGAACCACTTTTTAAATGTAATGAGCTACCATTCATTACATTCACCGTAGCATTTACCTCTGCATGAAAATACGAACCACTTTCACAAGTAAATACAGTTGGATTAATAAAATCATTATCCGCAGTAAGCGTATGGCGGTTTGGAGTACCGCTTTTATCAATATCCAATGTTTGCCCAGTTTTAATATTTAACGAATAATTAGAAGAAGAAACAACATTAGGAGAAAGAATAATATCACCTGTGTAACGAGTAGAATCGTTGATGTCGTAGTTATCCATTTCTACTTTAACCGTAACACTGCTGTCGCTGTTGTAACTCAATACCCTAAAAGAAATACCGTTAAGGTAAATTGGAGATAATTTCTTTGAAGTAGAATCATAAGCTTGTAAATTGGTTATTACAGGATTAGCACCCATGTTTGCTCCGCTTCCTGTTGGAAAACTCATGCCGATACCTAAAGCACCAAAAGTTACATTACTATTTTCAACGATAAGGTCTCGTTGTTCATTTTTAGCACCAAAACCATTTGGATTAGGATTGTATGTAATAGTTGAGGCTGAACCGTAGAAATCGTTACGAATAGTTGCTAATTGATTATGCCCTCCTAATGGATTTTCAGCAACACGTTCAAAATCATAAGCAACGCTCCAGTATTCGGGTATGGTTGGCTCAGGGCTGGCATAGTCGTTTATATAATCAAAATTACCGTTGGAACTGAGGTACTTTAAGGCATTCACATTTATATCGGCAACAGGAGTATAGTTTCTAGAATGTCTCATTCCTTCAATGTAAGCAACTAATCCTCTGGGTGCGGCAGAAATCAAATTATTTCCTGTAGCATCATAAACCCAACCATCACGATTATCAAAACTGTTTGCACCCGTATGATTTTCTAACCAAAGGTATTGATTGGTTACGTGAGGTAGTTTTACCCGAATAACATCTCCAGTTTTAATAAAATCGTGGAGGGTATAAACTCCACCGTTTTGTAAATCGCTGATTTCATCAATATCGGTTGCCGTAGCTCCCGAATCGGCTGTCAATTCTATCCATCCATTGAACCAGCGTTCCCAACCGTTGGCACAATCGAAGACGTGTGGTGTGGAACTACTCCTCATCATACCCCAGCCGTAATTAGTATAAAAATAATTGCCTACGGTTCCACTATTTGCTGCATTGGTATGTGGAGCACCATAATTGGTGTGCCCCGACTCGTGTGTAAAAGCTACTTTGTTTAATCCATTTATACCTTTACACATAGTAAAACCACCGTTTATAGCAAAGGTTGGGTTGTTTAAACTATCTTTAAACTGATAGGGATAGTAGCCTGCATAAGCACCATTAGCACCAAATAAACCTGTCATTCCTGTAACAGGATTATATAGGGTATCATTAGAATAACGCCATACAATAATGGTATAGTCAATTTTGTCGTCTCCGCCAGTTCCTTCATTGTTGTATTGATACATTGGATTATTTAATCTGCTGTCGCAGTTGCCAAAATCGTAACCTGGGTATTTTGCTTGGATGGAATCGTACACCCAACTTGAATAAGTATGAAATCCTATTCCTACTTGTGCAGGAACATTAATCCGTTCAGGGAACACCTCGGCTATCATTTTTAGTGGGTTACCACTGGTTAAACTCATCTGATAGTAATAATTTGATAAGCTATTGTCAGTATTGCTTGGCGAAAAATCGCTGTAATCGTCGTAAAACAAATCCCACATATTATCGGGGAACGTATTTAAACTATCTCCATTTAGATCATAGTATGGCCAAATTTTATAGGTATATGATTGGGTGTGCGGATTATATCCTCCTCTTTTATCTTTATCATTTGTATATCCAGCATAAATAACCAGTACTTTTAGTTCTCCTTGTGGTGTATAGTTGTAGCCATAGTTGCTTTGTGCAGCATAACGTGCTGCCGAATCGAGTTCTTGTAACATGGTAGAATCCATGTAGCACTCAAAATGGTCGCCCGATTGTGCAATGGCTTTACCGCTAACCAACAGCAACATTGGCAACAATAATAAATATGTTGTTGTTTTCCGTGTAAAAACGGAAAGTAAAAAGGTTGTTTTCATAAATTTAAATTTTTTAAATGAATAATCCATTCGCTGCAAAATGCAGTGAAGATATTATTTCTGTGAAGCAGGAATGGTTTTGTTTAATTACTGTTTCACTACTTTTAAGCTAGTAGTAGCTGAATTGCCTTTTATTTGAACTACATAAAGCCCTTTTGCCCAGTTGGTGGTTGATATAGGGTGATGTGTGTTGGGTGATGTGTGTTGGATAGTGTACACCACTTTACCCATTACATCTAGTACCGTAATGCTGCTGTTTTCGGTAATGCCTGATACAGTAAATTGGTTTTGTGTGGGATTGGGATACACCATTGGGCTGTTTTTGAAAAGCGACAACTGGTTTTCGGTTTCTTCCACTGCTGTAATAAAACCATCCCATTTTTTATAAATCCACAAAAACAAATCCCAATCGCCTATAGGCCCTTGTTCGGCACGACCATACAGCACGTAATTGCCGTTGTGGTCAACAAGCATTTTTATTAGGGCTTCTTCTGCCCAAGGTTCAGAGAAAGAACCGCCACGATACAAAATAGTGTCTTTTAGAACACCACCACAATCATCTGTAAAATATAATCGAATATCTGGACCCCAAGTCGCATCGGTATATGTACTGCAAAATACCCAATTATTAAGATTGTCTATGGGGTTAAAATCCTCTTTGTTTTGCCAACCAAATCCAGTAGTATCACAAATAGAGTTTGTGTTTCCAAATATATCGACATAAACCATTTTATGTGGAGCAAAGACAACAGCAGTATCAACACCCTCTAATATCAATTCCGTATTATCGAACGATTTTTTTAGATATACTGGAACTTTGATAGGAACAGTTACCGAATCAATTTGAGTAAAATCGTTATTTATTAGTAATAAGTTATTTATACTATCTCTTTTAAGAATATAAATGGTATTGTTAACCACTTCTATGCCTCTTAAAAAAGGAGGCGTTAGAGAATCTATTCTTGCAATAACATTTAAGTTGTTGTCAAACTTTAAGAGGCTGACTATTCCGTAATGAGTAACCAATGCTAATAAATTACCATCAGGAGCTTGTCTTAAGTTGCTAATGTTGTTGCCAACAATGTTGGTATCCGTAATAGAAAATAATGTGTCACCAACACTATTAATTTTAAATAGATATCCTTTGTCCTCTGTTACACCAGCAATAACATAAGAAGAATCGCCAATCTCACAAATAGAATTAGGTTGTTGAGGCCATTCAACAGAAGAATAATATGATTTTTCCCAAACCAATTGAGCATTTGTATCAGCTTTTGCTATATAAAGGTTGTCTTGGTGTTGTCCCAACAACATGTAAAAGTTATCGTGAGTTATAATAATGTCATAAGCAGCATCCCACCCAGCAGTTCCAAAAGCCCTGTTGTGTATAACTTGAGCCTTGCCAGAGGCAAATGCCAACAGCAGCAAAAGAGGTAATATGTAGTTTTTAAAAGGCTTCATGTGTTTTAAGTGGCTGTTTTCATAGCTAATAGTTTTATAAAGTTAAACAAAATCCCAATATGTTAACGAGGGTTTGGGTGTTTTCTCGATTGTATTTATTTTACTAATGTATAAAAATAAATTAATAATCAACACATCTGTTGATTATTAATTTTCAACATATCTGTTGATTTGCTATGTGCAAAAACAAGAGTTTTTAAATAAATTTGGAAGTCACTTAGTTTCTTTACGTAAACAGCGTAAATTGACTCAGCGTGATGTCGCTTTTGCCTGCGGAAAAGATCCTCAGAGTATAGAACGTATTGAGAATGGTAAATCAAATCCGACTATTTATTATTTATATGAATTAAGTAAATCACTTAATGTTCCTTTAAAAGATTTATTAGATTTTTAAGTCTAATCTCTCTTAACTATACAATAATATCGCTAAAAAAAGAATTAAAAAATGATTGTTAAATTTCGATTGTTTTATTTCTTTTTCAATCAAAACAAAACATAATTAGTTGATTATTAACACGTTAATTAAGTATTAATACTTAAACATTCTAAGTATAAATACTCAATTTGTATATGTTTCGAATAAGAAAGGTGTAGTTGTTCGAAAGAGATAATCAGTTTGTAGAATAGATGAAGGTTTTTTTCAAAATAATAATTAATTTGAATTAATTCTTTGCAATTGTTTGATTTCCTCCTCAAAACTTAAAAAAAGAAATTCTTTTTCTAATTGCTGCATCTGTAGCACTTGTTGTTTTATAAATTGTTGATGCGATTCGCTCTCAAAGTCGAATGGTCGGTGCAATGCTGCTTGTTGTAGTTTTTCAATACGTTGGTTCAATTGAGTAGTTTGTTCGTTAAAATAGGTTGAGGCAAATTTGTCCCACACATAGTTGATAGCTTGGTTGGTAGGGTGTATCATGTCTTCTTTAAAGAAACGGTAGTCGCGAAGTTCGTCGATAACCATTTCGTAAGCTGCAAAGTAAGAACAATTCTTATGTTGCGAGGTTAGTTGATGAATTGCTAAATGCAATACCGATTTGCTGATGTTGTTTTCGTGCAAACCATCGCTAATGTGCCTAACGGGGCTAACGGTAAAAATAAATTGAATGTTATTAAGTGTATTTGCTAATGCCGAAAACGACTGAACTATTTCATTAACAGAAAGTAATCGTTTAGTAAAGTTTTTTGCAGGTATTTTGTGGCAATTGGCAACCAATTTTTTGTTTTCGATGTTTTCGTAAACCCATGCTGTGCCTAAAGTAACAACAATGGTCTTTGTTTCTTGTAAATGTTGGTGAGCACAGGTTATCTCGTTATTTATCTTAGCTAAACAATCCGTTTTATTAAACGACGAAAAGCTGCCGTGATGGTCGAAACTAAACCATTTTTTATGGTGTTCTGATAATTCTTGTTCGGAATAAAGTTGATTGTTTACAATACGAGTTAATGAATTGGCAATTGAAATGGGGTTGTAAATAATACCAAACGGATTGATGTTTACGTTAAATTTTGAATTTAACAGTTTTTCGCCAATGTTTTCAGTAAAGCATGAACCTAGCAAGAAAATGGCATCTTGGTGGGTGATGTTAATTGCTGATTTTTTTGCAGGTATATTGAGGAAAAATTGGTTCATAATTTAAAAGATGCTTCGACAAGCTCAGCATGACAACTAGATTTATTTCCTAAAAATCCAATATTCTGGATTTAGTTTCGTCATTCCTTTCCAAATTTCTAAGTGAACGGTTGTTTTGGCTTTGTCAGGTTCGCTTACCAACGTTCCCAAATGTTGTTTGGTAGTTACTTTGTCGCCTTTTTTAACGTAAACATCACTTAAGTAAGAATAAACACTAAGGTATTCACCATGTCTAATCATCACCACTTTTCCGCCACCAGGAATAATTGCAACCGAACTTACCTCGCCATCGAACAGCGCTCTTGCTATTGAGCCTTTTGTGGTGCTTATGTCAATTCCATTGTTGTTAACAATTATACCAGTTAATACAGGATGAGGATGTTGTCCGAATCTATCGGTAATTACCCCTTCCATAACTGGCCAAGGCAAACTACCTTTGTTAGAAGCAAATGAATTGGATAACTTCAATGCTTCAGGAGTCATCGGGAAGCTGGTTGTTGACGTGCTACCTTTTACTGGTTTGGTTGAAGTGTTGTTTGCTTTGGCAGCAGCGGCAGCAGCTTCTCTAGCCTTTCTAATTTCTTCTTCAATTATTTTCTCAATGGCTTTTTGCAATTTTCGGGCAGCCTCTTCTTTTTTTCGTAAATCCGATTTTAATTCTTGTTCTTTTGATTGAAGTTTTTGAACAGTAGTTTCTTGTTCGGCTTTTTCTACGGCTAGTTTTTGTTTTTCTTGTTCTTCGAGTGATAGCAACGCAGATTTTTCTTGTTTATCTGTTTGTAGTTCGGCAACTTTTGTTTTTAATTCTTGTTGGGTTTTAACAATTGCTTCGGCTTGTTTTTTACGGTATTCTGAGTATTGCTGAATGTATTTTAATCGTTTGTATGCTTGATTAAAACTGCTTGATGAGAAGATGAACATTACCTTATCAAAGTTGCTTTTGTTTTTGTAAGCGTAATAAATCATTTTAGCATATTCCTTCTTCAATTTTTCTAATTCATTTTGAAGTGAGGTAATGTTGTGTTGTGTTTCGTTAATTTGTTTGTTAACCAGTTTAATACTTTGATGAATTGCCGATATTAATTCTTGTCGGGCATTAATTTTACTTTTTAACTTTACCAACTCATCTAATGTGGTTTCTTTATTTTTTTTGGTTTCGTTTAGCAGTTTATTGGTTAACGAAATTTCTTTTTGAAGCTCCTTCTTTTTGGTTTCTAAATCTTTTTTATTTTGAGCAAAAGAGGTTGATGATGTTATAAGACACAACACCAAAACCAAAAATACTGACCCGTATTTATTGAATTTGCTCATATTTTTCCGGTATTTTAAACGAAAAATTTAACTCATTATTAAGGGTTACTTTTCCGTATTCCACATCAATTTTAAGGTTTTTCTTCGATTCAACCATAAAATTTAGTTTAAAAGGAAACAATTGTTCATCAACTAATTTGTGTTCAGAAAAAATACCTTCTAACGATTGGTCTTTTTCAGGGTCTTTTAACAAAAGCTCAGCTATTTTATACGATTCTGGGTAAACCCATAAAATTTGGGTTTGATTTTTTATCACTTCCTTATCTCTTTTAATATCTTTTTTGATGTCTTTTTTTACTTTTCTTTTCCGCTCGGTACCAATAAAGTAATAGTCTTTTTTTCTGTCGATGGCTGTTTTTATTTTTTCATCTTTCTCAAAATCAATACTATTGCCAACCAAAAGAGCTTCAAGCATATTGTAATCTAATTCTACATTTAACGATTTGTTGATGAAAGCAAAATCGCCAATAAAATATTTGTTATGAATTCTATCCATAAACATAACAGTATCTTTTGTGATAAGAACTCTTGCCATTTCAATACCTAAAACAGGAGTGATAGAAATCCATATTGCACTATCTTTTTTAATGCGTAAATGTGCTTTAAATGAGGTTTCTTTCTCGTCAACAAATAAAACGTCGGCTTTTGTCGAAAGCGATTCAAATTTTAGTTCGTTTACATCTAGTTTTTCTAGTAGTTCTTTGGTAGAATAATGTTCTAATTTAACTTTTACTACTTCTTTTGGAGCTTTACAAGAATAAATAAACACCAATAGAATTGCACTAATATTAAAGAGGTGTTTACTCATATAGTTTTTTGTCGGCTATTTTTTTGTCGATAAGTTCTGAAGTTTCTCCTGCTAATTTTGCTTTATTCCAGAGTTCTAAAGCTTTATCAATATTTCCTAATTTGGCATTTACATCACCCAGGTGTTCCAAAATCACAGCGTTACTGTTTCCTCCATTTTCAACAGCTTTTTCTAGCCATTCTTTTGCAGCAACATACTTTCCTTGTTTGTATAAAATCCAAGCATAAGTATCTTCATAATTGGGTTGATTGGGTTCTATTTCATTTGCTTTTAACGATAATGCTTCTGCTCTTTCTAAATTTTCGCCTCTAAGTGAAAGGTAATAACTGTAATTGTTTAGTACATAAATGTTGTTAGGCTCTATTTCTAAAGCCTTTTCATAATATTTGTCAGAGTTTTTATAGTCTTTTATTCTGTAATAACTATCGCCTAAGTTTGCATAAAACTGAGCTAATAGCGGAGGATTACTTACTACAAAATCTTTTCCTATAACCAGATAGTCAATAGCTTCTTGATAGTTTTTTTTCTGAATGTTGGATGCTCCATAAAAGAAGTAGAAAAGTGGTTGATTTGGGAATAACTCCAACGCCATTTTGCTGTGTATTAACATTCCATCAAAATCTTGCATTTCAGATTCGATAAACATTACTTGGCTCCACAGGGCGAACCGTGAGCTATCTAATTCAATGGCTTTTAAGTAATTTTCTTTTGCCCCGTCCATTTTTTTATCTCGATAAAGAAAATCGGCATAAATGGTATAAGCTTTTGCATCATCAGGATGTGCCTGAATAAGAAGTTTACTTAAATCGTAAGCATCTTGTTTTATTTCGGTTTTCGATTCAGATTCTGCGTAATAAGTCAACAAAATTTGCATTTTGGTATCAATATTAAACTCCTTATTTTCAAAAACTTGTTGAATCTCTTGCGATGCTTTTTCTTTTTCTCCTTTGTTTTTATAGTACTCGTATAATGCTAAGTGAGAATAGGGGTCGTTAGGGTCTTTTTCTAGTATTTTTTTGTAAATTTCAAAAGCTTTATCGGGCATATTGTTTACTAAATACATATCGGCTAAATAGCCTTGATATTTGGTTTCGTCAGGAAATTGGTTGGATAATTTTGTCAGTTCTTCGGCAGCTTTTTCGATGTTGTTTAGCTTGATGTAAATTTTTTGTTTTTGAAGTGAAATTTCTTCAGAAATACCAACCTCTGCTTCTAATTTATTGTATGTTTTTAGTGCCTCTTCGTATTTCCCTGAATACAATTGAGTGCCTGCTAAATTGTATAACAAATCAATGTTGTGTGGATTTTTCTGACTTAATATTTGATATTGTTTTACAGCCTCATCAATGTTATTGCTTTTTTGTAAAAGATGAGCATATAAGAAACGATACCAGTAGTTTTCTCCATTTAAACTAACCGCTTTTTGAGCGTAAATTATTGCTTCTTTGTTTTGATTAGTTAAATCAAAAATATTAGCTAATTCGTAATAAGCAGTAGGTTGAGTTGGATCTAATTCGATACATTGTAAAAATAACCCTGCTGACAATTGATAGTTTCCAATCATGCGTTCTTTGTTGGCATTGAAAAACATAAAATCGTATTTCATTTTGTCTTGCTCAGACAATACAACCTTTTTAGTTGATTTTACAATTGGAGATTTATCAGCAGTTTTTGATGAACTACACCCAAAAAAGATAAGGCAAGAAGCAACTATTATGATGGAATGTAAATTCATTAAAATTTTGATTTTGTATTAATTTAGTTCGGTATAGTCGCCCACACTTAGTTCTTGTTGTTGCTGTTTAATTTTAACATGATTTCCAATCATTGAATCCTTGATGTTGGTATTTTCAATTTTTGTATTCGATTGTATAATTGAATTTGAAACGATACTTTGGTTGATTTCTACATTATCGCCAATAGAAACATGAGGACCTACTACAGCATTTTTGAGTTTAACATTTTTACCAATAAAACAAGGTTGAACAATAACACTGTTTTCATTTTGTAATGTTGAATCTGTTTTTAGCTCACTTTTTATAAACTCTAAAACTCGCTGATTAGTATAAACAGTTGCTTTATAATTGCCACAATCTAGCCATTCATCAACCTTTCCAGGAACAAATTTTGTTCCTTTTTGTTTCATGTTTTCTAGGGCATTGGTCAACTGAAACTCACCTTTTTCTTTGATGTTATTGTCAATTAAATATTGCAGTTCATTTTTTAGGTACTCGCCATCTTTAAAGTAATAGATGCCAATAATTGCTAAATCGGAAACAAAATGCTGGGGCTTTTCAACAAAATCAGTAATTACATTATCTGAATTTAATTTTACTACACCGAAAGCTCTTGGGTCATCAATTTGGTTTACCCAAATAATTCCATCGGCATCACTATTCAATTTAAAATCGGCTTTAAAAAGCGTATCGGCAAAAGCAACCACTACTTTTCCTTTTAAGCTTTCTTTAGCACAAAGAATGGCGTGAGCAGTTCCTAAGGCTTCTTCTTGGAAATAAATGCTGCCTTTTGCCCCTAAACTTTCGGCAACAGCAACTAAGTTTTTCTCTACTTCTGTACCAAAATCGCCAATAATAAAAGCAATTTCGTCAACTGGTTCACCACAAACTTTGGTAATGTCTTCTACTAATCGTTGAACTATTGGTTTTCCACCTACAGGCAACAATGGTTTTGGTATGGTTAGCGTATGAGGTCTAAGTCTTGAGCCTCTTCCCGCCATAGGAACTATTATTTTCATGCGTAAATTTCTATATTAAACTTATTTCTTTCCTGTGCTTCCAAATCCTCCAGCACCTCTTTCTGTTGTAGTTAATTCTTCAACCAACTGCCATTCGGCTTGTTCGTGTTTAGCAATAACTAACTGAGCTATTCGTTCGCCATTTTCGATTACAAAAGCTTCATTCGAAAGATTCACTAATATCACGCCAATTTCTCCACGGTAATCGGCATCGATGGTGCCAGGAGAGTTAAGCACTGTTATCCCATTTTTAAATGCTAAACCACTTCTTGGACGAACTTGTGCTTCATATCCAACTGGAAGCTCAATGAATAAACCCGTTTTTACAATGGTTCTTTCTAAAGGATTAAGTGTGATGGGAGTTTCTATATTTGCTCTTAAATCTAATCCAGCAGCTGCGGCAGTGCCATATTCAGGTAGTGGATGAGTTGAATGATTTACAATTTTTATCTTCATGATGTAAAATTAAGACGTCTAAATTACCACTTTTTTTGGTCTTTCGTTCCAATAAACAAATCCTAAAAAGGCTATTATCAACAAGGTATGAACAACGTGTTTGAGATAAATATCAGCAATAGTAAAGTTTATTGTAGCAAAATAAAGGGCTAAAACTATTCCTAAATACAGTCCTATTTTATAAAAATCATACTTTATTGGATAATATTTGTGGCCAAGAACAAACG
Source organism: uncultured Vicingus sp. (assembly GCA_964398455.1). Classification (GTDB taxonomy): domain Bacteria; phylum Bacteroidota; class Bacteroidia; order Flavobacteriales_E; family Vicingaceae; genus Vicingus. Next base: position 54,180 of record CAYNMR010000017.1, read on the forward strand.
AAACTACACACATGGATGAATAGCAAATTAAGGTTGCCCATGCCGAACCAATATAACCATGTAAGTAATTGGTCTCAGGTCTAGGGATCCATAAATAATTTAGTAGAATAGTAACTATAGCTCCGAAAATGCCAATGTACGCTCCGTATTTTGTTTTTCCACCCAGCTTATACCAAATGGATTGATTGTAATAAATACCCAAACTAATATTTGCAAATAATAGTATGGGAACAATCTGAAGACCAACCCAATAAGCTTCGTTTGGAATAAAATATTTTACAATGTCGATATAGAGCATTACTCCTAAAAATATGGTCGCACAAATAATAACAAAGTAGGTCATTATTTTAGCGTAGGTTTCTTTGGCGTTTTTTTCTTTCTCTTGTGCAAAAAAGAAAGGTTCGGCTGCGTATCGAAATGCTTGAATGAATAATGAAATAATGATGGAAACTTTATAACATGCACCATAAATACCAATTTGAGTCATGGTTTCTAACTCTCCTTTGCTCTCAAAGAGCATTCTCTTAAGCATTATTCTGTCGATAGTTTCGTTTACGATGCCTGCCAATCCGAAGATTAATAGGGGTAAGGCATAAACAAACATCTTTTTTAACAGTGCCATTTCAATGGAGAATTTTGCCACGAGCATATCGGGCAGAAGTAATAAGAACTTAACAAGACTTGCCACTAGGTTGGCAATAAAAACATATCCTACACCAATTTCAGGATTGTAAAATGTTTGGATTAGCCAATTGCTTTCTCCTGATTTATACATTGGCAAACAATAAGCAAGAAAAAATATGTTTAAACCGATGTTTACACCAATATTGGCAAAATTGATGAATGCAAATTTAATAGACCTGTTCTCTGCCCGCAGCTTAGCCATTGGAATAGAAGAAACAGCATCTAAGCCTACAATCATAGCAAACCATGTTACAAACTCTTTGTTGTTGGGATATTTTAGCCAATTGGCAATAGATTGGTCGAATAAAAATGCTAGAGCAATAAATACAAAAGAAGTAGTAAACAACGAATAAATAATGGTTGAATATACTTTATTGCTGTCGTGTTCTTGTTGTGTGGAAAACCTAAAAAAGGCAGTCTCCATACCGTAGGTTAGAAACACCACTAGAAAGGCTACATAAGAATACATCTCGGTAATAATACCGTATTGATCGGGAGTAAACTTAGCTGTACCGATGTAGATGGGGACCAAAAACCAATTGAGCAAACGCCCTACAATGCTAGTTAGTCCATAAATGGCTGTTTGTCCGGCTAGTTTTTTAAGTGGGTTGCTCATTTTTCTTGAGATTGCGGGTCAAACCCGCAAAGACGAAAGTTATTTAAATTCCGGTTTACGTTTTTCAATAAAAGCTGCGGTTCCTTCATTGAAGTCGCTTGTACCGAAACATTTTCCAAACTCTTCAATTTCGGTTTGATAACCGTTTACACCATCTTTATAGCCTGCATTTATTGAGCGTATTGCACTTGAAATTGCTGTGGAAGAATTACTTGCTATTTTCTCAGCTAATTTATAACCAGTAGTCATTAACTCATCAGGAGTGGTAACATGATTTACTAAACCCATAAACAAGGCTTCTGGAGCAGTAATCATTTTTGCTGTCATAATCATTTCCATTGCTCTTCCTTTTCCAATCAATTGAGCCAAACGCTGTGTGCCACCATAACCTGGTATTACACCTAAAGTAACTTCTGGCAGACCTAATTTTGCATTATCTGAAGCTATTCTAAAATGACAACTCATAGCTAATTCCAATCCTCCACCTAACGCAAAACCATTAACTGCTGCAATAACAGGAGTGGTTAAATTTTCAACCAAATCAAACAACGATTGATGTCCTAAAGCACTTAGTTCTTTTCCTTGATTAATGTCAAATTGGTAAAATTCTTTGATGTCCGCACCAGCAACAAATGCTTTCTCTCCTGAACCAGTAACTATTATCACACGAACACTCTTGTCTGCTTCAAGTGATTTAAAAGCAGCACTTAGTTCTCCTATTGTTTCTTTATTTAATGCGTTTAATTGATTTGGTCTGTTTATCGTTAAAACAGCAATTTTTTCTTTTTGCTCAATGATAATGTTGTTGTAAGTCATCGCTACTGATTTTGAATTAATAAGCAAATGTAGTTATAAAAATTAGAAGATGGAAGTTGGAAGACCGAAGCTAGAAGCCAATTAATTTTATGAAAATATCTCTTCAAATACTTCTTTAGATTTTAGATTGGATAGGTTTTGAATGTGGCAAGAATAATAATCGAGAAGGATGGATAACAATTCTTTTCGCTGAATATTCGATACTTTTAACTCTTCCATGTTTTCAAATGAAATATCAAATAATTGATGTAGGAATTTAGAAGGGATTTCTTTCACAAAAAAAGGATGATTGGGAGGTTGAGTGCTAAAACTTCCTTCTTGTAAGTTGAAAAAACTGTTTTCGGAATAAGTTTCTAATTGCGGCTGAAATCCAAAGTGTGCTGTTAGTTGTGCCAAAAAAATGAGGTGAAAATTAGAGGATTCGGAAGGTTTTTGATCAAGAAAAATAAGTGATGACGAAATAAAATCAAATAAAGAAGGGTTTGATTCTTCCTCTTTTATTGTTTTGCCTAAAACTTCGGCAAGAAAAAAAGCTATTGAACTTTTGTAAATATTAAAGGGTATGGTTTGATAGGTATAATCAATTTTGATAGCTTTTAACGGTTGAATGTTTCTATTTTCTTTTTGAGTTGCTTCAATTTCAATAAGTGATAATGGTTGTAGATAAGCTTTTTGTTGTTTGTTCTTTTTGGTATTAAGTCCTTTTAAAATGTATGATTGAATACCAAAATGGTGAGTAAATATTTTTACAATTACACTATTTTCGGAATACTTAACGTAATGAAAAACAATGCCTTTGGTAACTTGAAGCATTAGTGAATAAATAAAATTTTTGCAGCCATACTAAGTTCTCCATCTGGGCTTGCGTTAAAAACCATGTAAACGCCAGTTTGAACACGGTTTCCGTTTAAATCTTTTCCATCCCAAATGGCTTGACCGCCAAGTGATTTGGTTTGTGAAACCAAGTTTCCTGAAATATCGGTAATTCTTACGTCGGTATCTTTAACTAACCCTCTAATTGCTATAACACCATTATAATCTTCTCGAACAGGATTTGGGTAAACAAATACATTGCTAAAATCGTCTTGAGCTTCGGTTGCAGTTCCTTTATAAGAAATTAAACCTTTCTCTGTAGCAATAAAAACCTCTCCGGTTTTGTTGTTGATTTTAATATCGTAAATGTTGTTAGAAAAAATAGGGCTATTATCCATAGTAAAATGAAGTATCTCTTCAGAACCATCTTCACTCATAAGAAAAACTCCCGAATTTTGAGTTCCTATCCATTTTCTATTTGCACCATCAACAGCAATTGCAGTAACTCTCTCGGTTTCCAATAGCAGTTGTGTTTGCCCATCTTGTTGGATATAAATAGGAGAAATAGCTTCTCCTGAAAATACGTTTGCAGGGTTGTACATAACCATAACTCCTTGAGATGTTCCAAACCAAATCTTACCGTCTAAATCTTCTGCAAGAGTTATCATTTCGGCAGTTGTTGTAGGCGAAATAGCTCTATCATCATTTTTGTTATCGAAAGTATTGTTATAATCGAAAGTGAGTAGTTTTAAGTTTTTTGCATCCACAATCCAAATAAGATTGTTCTTGTCAACTATTACCTTTTTATATTCCGAATTCGAAGATGTTAATCCTGGCAAACTGAAGTTGTACCAATTGTTAGATGGGGTTTTAACTGCTAGAATGTTTGTTGAGTAAGAACTCGTTACCCAAAGGTTGTTATTCCGGTCAAATGCCAAGCCTGATACAGCTGTAATTCCAAAGAAAACACTATCCAAAACGGAGTTTTGTGCATTGTAAACTTGAGACAAACTACCATTATTAAATTCTAATAAACCAGCATTCCAAGAGCCAGCAAATACTTGGTTGGTGTTTTCAGGATTAATTACAACCGATACCAAATCGGAAATGGCACTTCCGTTTATCGGGCTTGTTATTGAACTAGGAACATTTTTCCACTCAAAATTTTCTCGGTAGTTAAAAATAGCAGAACTTCGATAATTACCATATCCTCCAGATGTTACCCATGTTAACCCTTCTTGAACATCTAAAGCAAAAGCACTTGAAGTGTTTGGTCCATTAGGAACAATCCGTTTAACATCCGAATTGTCTTTCTGTTTTAGTAACCCCATTGTTTTATCAGCAATCCAATAATTTCCGTTTTCGTCTAAATGAGTCTCAGCCGCATCAATACCAAATGCTCCGGCATGGGTGTATAAAACACCTTCATTCACAAAATTTGCATCAAAGATATTTACACCACTTCCGCTAATTAGCAATTTATTATTGAAGATGCCCAATTTACTTATGTTGATAGGGTTTGGTGTAAAATTTATCCACGATGTGCCATTGTTATAATAAACCGAATCAGCTAGCCAAATAGGGCTATCTTTACTAACTACCAATTTATTAGCAAAATAAACAATGTTAGTATAATTGCTGTTCCCTAGGTCTGTAAGCTTGCTCCATTCGTTGTAGTCGGCCAAGTTAAAGCTGTTTTTATCTGCAAAAAATACACCTTCGTTGGTAGCGGCATAAATATAGTTGTTGTCAAATGCAACAGCATTGGTATAAACGGCAGCACCTAAATTGCCAAACATATAGGTGTCTGTAACTTCATTTTTATCGGTATTTATTACAACAATACCAAAACCTGTTGCTAGGTATGCAAACTGGTTTATTAAATAAATTTGATTTATTGATTTTATGCCCGAAACATTGCTGTTGTTTTTTATAAATGCAAGATTGGTTATGCTTTTGTTTGCATCAATAATATCGATATTTCCGTTTTTATATCCTAGAATTAGTTTGTTATTGTAAGGGTTAAATTTGATGGAAGACACTTCGATATCGGATAAGCCGCTAATTAAATTTAATCGTTCAATAGTTTTTTCACCATTATCATAACTAAAAATCGCTGATTGAGAAGCACAATATGCAACTCCATTTCCATAAGTTACCGAAACTCCATTGTTGTAAGATAGGTGGTCTTGCCATGTTCCAATAGGAATATCTTGGGCTTTGAGGCAAGGCATATTTCCCAATAAAAAAATAATAATGAAGACAGACTTTATTCTACAAAACATGGTGCTTCTAACTCAAAAAATGCAAAGTTTATTGTGTAAAAATATGATATATTTGTCGAAAATTAAAGGGCTCCGTAGTTCAACTGGATAGAATATCAGATTTCGGCTCTGATGGTTGGGGGTTCGAATCCCTCCGGGGTCACTTAAAAAGCCCTCAGAAAATTTAATTTCTGAGGGCTTTTTTTTATTTAATTAAAGTTACCTTTCCTTGCATGGTGTGTAGTTTTCCACGATAGTCTTTTAACCTGATGTTGTAAACATAAACATCCTGCTGAGCAATTTCATTTCCATCTTTGGCTCTTCCATCCCAACCTTTTTCTAAATCATGGGTTTCATATATTTTTTCTCCCCAACGGTTAAATATTTGCATACTAAATTCTTTAATTTCTTCTCCAACAGCTGTAAACACTTCGTTTAAACCATTGTTGTCGGGAGTAAATGCATTTGGAATATAAAAGTTGTATTCAGCATTTATGGTTATTTCTTTGCTCACTGTGTCGGCACAATTGTGAACATTGTTGGTTATTAATGTAATTAAATAATCACCTTTATCTTGATAGGTGTGCAGTGGTTCCTCATCTGTTGAAGTATCTCCGTCACCAAAATTCCATCGGTAAATTGACGCACTAGTGGAATTATTAATGAATTGCAATTTGGCGTTGTTAGTTGTTAATTCTCCATCAGGAGTAAACTCGAAGGCTGCACGAGCAACAGGGTTAACAATTGCATTAATGTTTGCTGATGCTAAATCAGTACACCCAAATGGGGTAGTAACAATTAAAGTGACCGTATAGTTGCCAGTTTGTTGGTAAGATTTGATTGGAGTTTGATCGGTTGAGAAAGTATTATCGCCAAAATTCCAATTAAATGTTGAACCTAAAGGATTTCCAAAACTATTTTGAAAGTTAAATGTTACTTCTTCGCAAGCTATGGCTGCTTGTGCTGGAATTTGAACCGCTGGCAATGGATTTACTTGTACAAATACTGCATCTGAGATAGAGTTACCACATTCGTCAGTTGCTGTAATAGTGTAAGTATTAGAGGTTGTTGGAGCTATAGCTATTGGAATTAAGCTGTTTCCTAAACCATTATCCCAACTGAAGGTATAGGTTCCTTTTCCAGGGTCAAATGTGGCGAATAGTTCTGCTATTTCTCCCACACATATGTTATCGTCGCCAAAAGCGTTTAAGGTTGCTAGATTAATATCGTTAACGGAGACAACAACACTTGCCGTATTACCTATACAGCCATTTGCATCTGTACTATAAACCTGATATGTAGTTTCTGAAGTTGGAGAAACAATGTTGTTTTGGCTAGTTATTCCATTGCTCCAAATATAGGTCAGGTTACCAGTTCCACCAGTTGATTGAGCTTGAAGCGTTGTTGTTTCTCCAGGACAAACCATTACATCTGTTGAGGTAGTAGTATTGATTACCGAAGGTTGAGTAATATCCGCATTTGCAACCGAAGAACATCCATTAGCATCTGAGACCCAAGCATAATAATTACCTACAGCTAAATTATTTACTGTTTCAGTTGTTGCTCCATTGCTCCAGTTATAGTTATATGGAGGAGTTCCACCTGTTGCAGTTGTAGTAAGACTTCCATCTGTTAATCCATAGCAAGAAATATGTTGTTGATTTGATATACTTGAGGTAAGTAGAGTAGGTTCAGTAATATTAAAATCGATGTTTTCTGAACAACCATTATTGTCCGTTACAACTAAAGTATAATTTCCTGCAAATAAATTGTTTAATGAACTACCTCCATTAATTGTCCCATTGTTCCATAAGTATTGGTAAGGACCAACTCCTCCACTTACAGCTACTGCAATTGCACCGCTGTTTGCATTATAGCAAGTTACATTTTGCTGGTTAACTAAGTTAACTAATAGATTTTCCGGTTCAATAATTTCGATGGTTTGTGATGTTTGACATCCATTATTATCAGTAACTAAAACCGAATAACCTCCAGCAATCAAATTGTTTATTGTTAATCCGTTTTGTGTTGGAATGGTATTCCAACTATATTGATAAGGAGCTGTTCCTCCAGAAACTAAAACGCTTGAACTACCATTATTGCCTCCGAAACAAGTTACATGTGTTGAGGTTGTAGCTATTTCAAGGGGTGCTGAAGGCTCAGTTATTGTTGCAGAGGCAATAGTTGTGCAGCCATTAGCAGTTGTTACCGTAACTTGATATGTTCCTACAACTAAATTTTGTATAGTTGAAGTGGTAGCTCCATTAGACCATAAGTAAGTATATGGCTGTTGACCTCCATTTACGTTTACAGAAATACTTCCATCGTTTCCTCCAAAACAAGAAATATCGGATGTAGTTATATTAATATTTCCAGGAGCAGTTCCACTACCAACTGTTATAGATTGAGTTGCAGTACATCCAGCAGCATCGGTTACTAAAACACTATAAGTTCCTGCTTGCAAGCCATGAGCTGTTGGTTGTTGTCCACCATTTGGTGACCACAAATATGTATAAGGACCTGTGCCGTTGGTTACATTTACAGTGGCTGTTCCGTTTGAAGCACCACAATTTGCATTAGTTGATGAAGTAGTAATGTTTAAACCTGTTACAGTTATACAAAAAGAATAAATCTGAACTCCATTTAATGGACAATTATCATCTGCAACTTGAACTGTAAAACAGTAAGGAGTTGTGCTAATATCATTTGTTGTTGGTGTCCAGCTAAAACTTGCTGTAGGTATTTGTTGATTATTTGTTGTAAATGTTGCTCCAGTAATGGCATTATTCCAAGTTAAAGTAACAGTTTGTCCAGCATCAACATCTTGAGATGGTATTGTAAATGATAAATTTGAACCAGCACAAGCAGTTGTTGAAAATTGTCCAGTTCCATTTATTCCTGAAACAGTTGGTAATGTATTGTTACACATTACTGTTCTCAATTGTATATCTCGAACCACACTTCCAACAAAAACCCCATTTCTCCATTCTTCAACCTGTACAGCTAATACGGTTACTTCTAACATGGTTGGTGTCATACAAATATCTCCAGTGGTTGGATTAATGCTTACTAAAGGATTTGAATTTAATGGTTGAGTTGCTGAATAGCCAGCAATATATGTTACAAATGTATTAGGACCTGTTGCAGGTGGTAATAAAGAGTAATATAGTGAGTCACCATCTGCATCAACAGCCCCATGATTAAAACAAGAAGTTTGACCAATACATGGATAAGAAACAGGAGGGTTTGAGAAAGTAGGCGAACTGTTACATGGAAAATTGAGGTTATTTAGGTTGGCTTCTACGTAGATGTTTTCGCCACCAGGATTATTAATGGTGTTGATGGCATTGTTTCTACAACATAGTGAGAAACTAAAAACCCAATCGGTACATTGGACAGGAAGTGTAACCACTGCACGGTAAATATATTCTTGTACACCAGGATAATTGCCACCGTTACATTGAGTGCTGATGGAGCTACAAACTTGAGTAACATCAACTCCAGTTCCAGGAATACGATTTAATGTTGTGTTGAAATCTTGATTACAAGAAGCCGATGTTAGATTTATGGTAACTGTGTTTGGAGCCGCAACACCAGCACAATCTCTATAAAATGAAACTTGTATTTCATATTGATTACCACCCAAACATTGATATGTAATATCTGCACTTTGGGCATGTGTGGCAAAAACATTGCCACTGGTAAGTAGGGTGGCTAAAATTACTGTGAGCATTTTTAGCCTTTGAAAAAGAGTAAGTTGTTTCATGGCTTCAGGTATTAGTTAATAAGTGAAAGAACAGGGTTTGTTGCAAACCTATGATACTTGTACGCTTTGTAATTTAACAAAGTTTCTTATTTATAAGTTAAATTTAACAATTCGATATATTTGGCAATACATTGTTTATATTTTTAGAATATTATTTTAAAAAACATATATTTTACAAAATAATAAAAAACCCCCGTAATATTACGGGGGCTTAAAAGTTGGTAAGTGATGTGGTTTTTAACCTACTATTCTTCTTTTAAAAACGCACTTGCTTGCATCTCACTCATTTCTACCAACCTTATAAATTCGGCTCTATAGCCATGTTCGTCAGTTCCTTTGCTTGCTTTTGCTAGTTCTACTACTTGTTTGTAATTGGCGTTGGCTTTGTGTTTAGAGTTTCTCAGTAACATTCCAAACTCGGCAACAGCAGCAGAAAATCTAAAGTTTTCTGAAGTTTTTGTTAAAGGAACACTTTTGTCGGTTAAATGATTTACAATCAATTTACTGGTTTCTTCGTTAGGTTTTTTGTAACGAAATTTTACAGTTAACAATTCTTCATTTGTTGTTTTTTTAGGAGTCAATTCAGTTAAGTTTTGGTAACGAAGTGGATCAACAGATGGAGCAGAACCTTCACCTTTCAAAACAATTTCGTACAGTGCGGTTACAGTATGACCTGCGCCTAATTCGCCAGCATCCTTGGTATCGTCGTTAAAATCTTCGGCATTTAATAAACGGTTTTCGTAACCAATTAATTTATACGATTCTACTTTGTTTGGGTTAAATTCCAATTGCAATTTTACGTCCTTAGCAATGGTAAACAATGTTCCTCCCATTTCGGTAACCAATACTTTCTTAGCTTCTAAAATGTTGTCAATGTATGCATAATTCCCGTTCCCTTTATCGGCAAGTGTTTCCATTTTAGAATCTTTATAATTTCCCATTCCAAAACCTAAACAAGTTAAATAAACACCGGATTTTCTTTTCTCTTCAATCAATTTGGTCATTTCGCCGTCACTACTTGCTCCAATATTAAAATCGCCATCGGTTGCTAAAATAATTCTATTATTTCCTCCTTGAATAAAATTTTCTTGAGCTATTTTGTATGCCAGTTTAATACCTGCTCCCCCCGCTGTAGAACCACCTGCACTTAAATTATTTAACGCTTCTAAAATTTTCTCTTTATCGTTGCCCGATGTTGAAGGTAATACCAATCCTGCTGCACCAGCATACACTACAATGGCAACACGGTCGTTTTCGCGTAAGTTATCTACCAATAAGTTAAACGATTTTTTTAACAGAGGCAACTTGTTTGCTGATTCCATAGAACCCGAAACGTCAATCAAAAAAACCAAATTACTTGCAGGTAATTCACTGAGGTCGATGTTTTTTCCTTGTAAACCAATATGCACTAATTTAGTTTTCGAATTCCAAGGGCTATTGCTCATTTCGGTAGTTATTGAAAACGGGTGTTCGCCTTTTGGTTGAGGATAGTCGTAGTTAAAATAATTAATCATTTCTTCAATTCGAACAGCATCTGCAGGTGGGTTTTGTCCGTTGGTAATAAATCGACGTACATTGGAGTAAGAAGCAGCATCAACATCAATAGAAAAAGTAGAAAGAGGATTTAATAATGCATTTTTAAAATCGTTTTCGGTAATTGCACTATAAGCTTCTGTGTTGTGATTTTCTGCATAACTAAAGTTGGAGTAACCTGTTGCTGTTGAAATTGAAGCTGGCATACATTCTTGTAATGCATAATCTTTTTTGCTTCTCATTTTTGTGGGGCTACTATTATTCTTTTCTGTACGTTCTTCTACCTCTTTATCTTCATCAACTAATTCTACTGGAATATTTTTTGTTAGTGAAATATTTAAGATTTTGTTTTCTGATGCTGCTAAAATAAGGCTGCTTTTAACTACAATTTTGTAACCAGAAAGGTTGAATGATACTGAATATTTTCCAGCATTTAACGAACTAAATTCGTAATTTCCATTTAATCCTGTTACGGTTGATTTAATGGGCTTTCCTTCCGCATTTTTTAAAATTACGCTTACGGTTGATAAGGGTTGTTTTGTTTCGCTATCGGTAGCTATCCCTTTTAAAGTAGCTTTGGTAGTTTGTTGAGCATTTGCGTAATTGATAATGCTCATAAAAATTATTCCAAGTAGTACAGCAAGGAATTTTTGAGTTTTTAGTGTTTTCATAATGATAGTTTTTGAGTGAATAATTTCTTTTTGTTAGTTGGATGTTTTTATGATTGGTTTTCCATAAAAATTTAAATTTTATGTCAATTCTGAGTCCGAATATCTAGGACTATTCTTTCTAGATGTCATAAAGTATAAAGTAGTAGAAGATATATTATGTTTTTATATCACAGATATATTAGAGTTCTAATTATTTTGGTCATTTATATTTATTTAACTACATTTTATATAGTTTTTGATGGTTATTTTCTTGGTTTTGATTCCTAATATTTTATTCATTTTTTTTAAGAGGCTCAACATTAATTCAATATATTTGGTATATTAATTAATTCGTTTATAAGGGCTAAGCTAAGATGAACAACACCTTGAAAATAGTTATATTTCCTATCCTTTCAGGATTGATGCTATATTTGGCGTGGCCTAATAATGGAATTTTTCCTTTACTTTTTATTGGGTTTGTTCCGTTATTATTTTCTTTATCAGAAATAGTTAAAAACAATAAAAGGTGGCTTTTTCTAAAAGCGTTTGGATTAATCTTTTTAACCTTTATTATATGGACATCTCTTTCTCTTATTTGGTTATATAAAACCGCCGTTGATTCTCATTTTATAACAGCTACTTTAACTGCATTAAACTATAGCTTCTTCTTAGCCTTTTACCCATTGGTTTATAATAAATTGGGTAAAAATTATGGGTTAATTTATTTTGCCTCAGCTATATTATTGGTTGATTGGTTAAGTCAGGTATTTCTACTTGCCACACCATATTTTAATTTAGGTTTAGGTTTAGGACAATCTCCATGGTTAATTCAGCATTATAAATGGATTGGAATTGAAGGAGGTTCTTTGTGGATTATTGCCATTAATTTACTTGTTTATAAGATAATTTCTGAAAGACTTTATAGTACAAAATTATTGAGTGGATTGGGGGTTCTAATCATCATACTTCCTGTAATTTCAATTGTTCTCTACCAATTACCAACAAAAAACAATAAAAGTTCGGCCACTGTAGTTCTTCATCATACCAATCTTGCATTAAACACATCAGATGCATTTGAAAATCCCATTTCAGTTATTGATAAACTTTTTAATGAAACATTTACAAATCTGTCAGAAACTCCAGATGTTGTAGTATGGCCAGAAACAGTTATTATTCGATTGGGGTGGTTGCATAGAATTGATACGGAACCTGTAATAGTTCATTTAAAGGAAAAGTTAAAAAATTATCCTAACACCATTGTGGTTTTTGGTGCAATTGGATTTTCTGAGGCAAAAGGCAAAGAAATACAATCTAAATATTCTACTTATGTTCCAGAAGGAAATTATTATTTTAACACTCACAATGTTGCCGTAACAGTCTCCGCTTTTAATAATACTCTTGTTAAGGGTAAAGAAAAGTTTATCCCTTTTCATGAGAGAATCCCTTATATTAATACCCTTCCTTTTTTAACTGATTTAATATCAGAGGTTGGTACTAGAGCCATGTTTACTCCATTTAAAGGAGGAAATCATTTAACAAATGATTTTACTGGAAATCGCTACGAATCGGTTCTATGTTATGAGAGTCTTTTTGCTCTCTATATGGGAAAAAAGTCTACTAAAGATATTGGAGCGTTTCTAGTTCATGCCAATGAACATTGGTTAAAAGATATTGCTGGTTCTGAGCAATACTTATATGAAAATGTTGCTATTGCTGTTCAAGGTGGGAAGCCTTTGTTGAGAAGTTCTAATAGTGGTGTTTCGGCAATAATTAACGAAAAAGGAGATATTATTTCTTCCGTGATAGGTCTTTCTAGTGAAAATATTACCTCAAAGGTAAATTTAAATTATAAAACCACTTTTTATTCAAAAATAGCAGGTTCTATTTATGCAGGAGGAGGTATAGTATGCTCTCTTCTAGGCTTTTTATCAATCATTAAAAAAAATAAATTATGAAAAAATTATTGTTTGTATTTCTAATGTTGAGTTTTGGATTTACCTCCTATGCTCAGATTAACAATGTAGATATTTCAGGAGATTTTGGTTATAAGTATAATGAATCCTACCATGGTGTAACATTCTCTGAAAAAGATAAAACTTTTGTGGAGTATGATAAGAATAAAAATATTGTCAGCAAAGGAATAATGGAAATAATAGATGGGTTTTATGTTTTAACACCTAAAGAAGTAAATACTTTAGCAACAATTAATGTTCCTGTAAGATTTATGGTTAAGGAAGTTCAGCCTAAAAAAATTGTTGTAGAAGTTTACTACACCGATAAAAAATCACAAATACTAAATCTAGTAAAACTATAATTTTATGAAAAAGATATATTTACTACTCATACTGTTTGTTAGCATTTCGCTATCTTCATTTGCAGGAGAAACAACAACTCAAATTAGTATTATTCCGGCTTCACATCCTAATGCGTGCGTTGCTATTCAGTTGGAAAATTTAGCAGCGGGATCTCATACTTGGACATTTAATCCCGCAGTTTTTAATACTGTAACAGGAACAACAGTGAGTTCGATAACTTGCACTACTGGATCTGAGCCCCTTGTTTATTGGACTACTGTAGGTGATAAGCAAGTTTGTTATGATGGAACTTGCGAGTGGTTTAATAGCTGTAATTGTAATCCTTTTCCAGCAGATAACTTCGATGAAGCTCCTCTTGTTTGTAATACCGATTTATATTGTGGAACAACATCAAGTGCTTATGGTCAAGACTTGGAATCTGAAATTGAACACGAAGGATCTATTGAAAATAATTCGTGGCTTGAATTTATAGCTGCTAGTACTTCTGTTACATTTAATATCTCTGTAGAATCTAGTTGCTACATACAATTTGCTGTTTATGAAGTAACTTATTCTGGATCAGATGTTAGTTTTACTTTAATGACTGATATTGATTGGACAGATATTGATGTTGGTTTTACGGGAACACAAACAATAACTGCTACAGGATTGACTCCAGGAAGTTCTTATTATCTACATTTCGATGGGCATGGGGGTGATGAATGTGATTACCAGATTGGTTTTACAAGTGGGGTACAAGTTTTAGCTGTTAATGCATCAAGCACTTTAATATGTGCTGGCAATGCCACAACTTTAACTGTAACTCCGAATGATCCTGGAGCTACTTATGTCTGGACAGACAATCAAGGAGGAGGTCCTTACCCAAATAGCTCTTCTATTGTCGTCAATCCCACTGTAGCGACAACTTATACTGTTGCTGTCTCTGGTGGATCTTGTTCAGTAAGTGATTCTTATAATGTCACAGTGAACATGGATCCTGGGTGTGCGCCCTGTGCAAATCCTCCTTCCGTAAATTTATCTTCAACAAGTGGAACAACATGTGTTACTAGCCCTATAACAGTATCTGGTAATACATTTGGAGGAAGTGCAACAAGTGTTACAATAACCGAAAACGGAGCAGGTTCAGTGTCTCCTGTTTCAACAGGAACATCTCCTTTTGGATTTACCTATACGCCTGCTGCAGGAGATGCTGGAAATACTGTTACTATTACGGTAACAACTAATAATCCATTGGGTTCTCCGTGTTCAGCTGATATAGAAACATACACATTATCTGTTACCCCTTCTGTTATCCCAACATTTACAGCTGTATCTCCTATATGTACAGGAGGAGCGTTAGCTGCATTGCCAACCACTTCTAACAATGGTATTAGTGGCTCATGGTCACCTGCTATTAATAATACAGCTACTACAACATACACATTTACACCAACAGCGGGACAATGCGCTAGCACCACCACAATGACCATTACGGTCAATTTAAACAACACGGTAACTCCAGCCTCAAGTTCACCAACAGTATGTATCAATACAGCGATAACAAACATTACCCATACCACCACAGGAGCAACAGGCATAGGAGCAGCAACAGGATTACCAGCAGGAGTAAGTGCAAACTGGGCAGGTAACACCATTACGATAAGTGGCACACCAACAGCAAGTGGAACCTTTAACTACTCTATACCATTAACAGGAGGTTGTGGAACAGTGAATGCTACAGGAACGATTACCGTTACACCAAACAACACGGTAACCCCAGCCTCAAGTTCACCAACGGTATGTATCAATACAGCGATAACAAACATTACCCATACCACCACAGGAGCAACAGGCATTGGAGCAGCAACAGGATTGCCAGCAGGAGTGAGTGCAAACTGGGCAGGTAACACCATTACGATAAGTGGTACACCAACAGCAAGTGGAACCTTTAACTACTCTAT
>CAYNMR010000018.1:0-65352 GCA_964398455.1 uncultured Vicingus sp.
CACTTAATGTATATAAATTCGTCGCTGGTACACAAACACCTGCATTCGCTGTTAAGGCTGAAATAGAACAAGTACAGGCGGCTGGTGCAGTAAAGTTTGTTGTTCGTGTGCATCCTGCATCAGCAGAAAATACTGCTGTTACAGTACAAGCTACCCCATTTGATGTTAAACCTGCTAAACTATACGCTTGAGGACTTGTAAAAGGAGCATTAAATGTTTGAGAACCACCACATGAACTTGTTACTGTTAATGTTCCTGTTGTTGGAGCATCAGTAAAAGTTATCGATCCAGATACTGAATACGTATTTGTTGCAGGATTACAAGCTCCTGGTGTAGCAGTTAAAACAGAAATCACACATGGATTTAATATGGTACAATCTGTTGCTCCATTACCACCAGTTTGAGAAAATGTAATTACACCACTCTGATTTGCATAATTAGTAAGTAATAATACATACACATCACCAACTTGGGCATTGGTTATATTCGCAGTTTCAGTTGGTGCAGGATCATAACTACAATCGACCACTTGATTAGGATCAGCTGCAGTAGAAGCATTACCATGATTACCACAATAACTAATTGCTTGAGTTAAGTTATTATAAGGCCCATACAAAATAAAATCAACATCAATACCAGCAGTTGCAGTACCTGTTCCTGTTGTTTGGCTAATTCCTATATCAATATTTCCTGCAGTTGCCACCTCTAAGTAATACCAAGCAGGATTTGGAGATGTAGATAAACAATCGTAGTTATTTCCTGGATCAGTCGTAGAAGCTGGGGACTGACCTGTGTTATTTGGAAAGGTGTATGTTGTTCCTGTACAGAAAGGATCTGGCTGAGAGCAGCTTGTTCCTTGACTAAATAACTGATTACTAAAGAGTAGTGTTAAGAGGCTTATTAATATTAACTTTTTCATTATCTATCTTAAAAAGTTGTTATAATTTATAAATACAAGTCGTAAAGATACCTAAAAAGGTTGCCTTATACAAAGAAAATATTTCACTAAATACCTTGGTATAGCTTATAGAATTCGTAATTTTGAATCATTCTAAATAACAAAAAATTTATAAACCTAAAAAGATAAAATATGTATCCACCAGAATTAGTAGCTCCAATGAAAACAGAATTGACTTCTGTAGGTTTTGAACAGCTAACCACACCAGAACAAGTTGACAATGCAATAAATAGCGAAGGAACAACTTTTGTAGTAATCAACTCCGTTTGTGGTTGTGCTGCAGCAAATGCACGCCCAGCTGCAAAAATTGCTATAACTAACGATAAAAAACCGAGCAAAATTGTTACTGTTTTTGCTGGTGTTGATTCGGAAGCTGTTGCTCAAGCAAGAAAATATACCTTGCCTTATCCTCCATCATCACCGAGCATGGCTTTGTTTAAAAATGGAAAATTGGTTCATTTTATTGAAAGACATCACATTGAAGGAAGACCTGCTGAAATGATTGCTGAAAATTTAGCTTCAGCTTTTAATGAATATTGCTAGTAGTTTGAATAAAATGCACATATTTTTTAACGATTTGTATTTGAATACTTTTTTTCTGTATTTTCGTTAAAATTTTTTAAACATAATTATGAAAACTGGTACAGTAAAATTTTTTAACACAACTAAAGGTTTTGGATTCATTAAAGACAACGAAACTGGAGAAGAGTATTTTGTTCACGTTAGTGGATTAATCGATCAAGTTAGCGATAACGACGAAGTAACTTACGATGTTAAAGAAGGAAGAAAAGGTCTAAATGCAGTAGATGTAAAAAAAGCATAATCTATATTTTGACGCACAAAAAAAGCCCGAAGTTAACTTCGGGCTTTTTTGTGCTTAATTATTTTTATTTAGCTAATTCTTCTTTAACAATAGCTGAAATTAATTTTCCTTCTGCCTTTCCACTTAATTTACCTGTTGCCACACCCATCACTTTACCCATATCTGCAGGCGAACTCGCGCCTGTTTGTGAAATAATCTCTTGTATTACTTTTCTAACCTCTGTTTCATCCATTTGTTTTGGTAAATAAGTATTTAAAACGTCTATCTGAAATTGTTCTACATCAGCCAAATCCTGTCTTTTTTGTGTTAAATAGATTTCCAAAGCATCTTTTCGTTGTTTAACCAATTTCATCACTAATTTCTGCCCTACTTCTTCCGAAATTTCAGCATCCCCTCCTTTAGAAGCTTCTAATAACAATTCTGATTTTACTGCACGCAACGCTGCTAATTTAGCCGCATCTTTAGCCAACATAGCATTTTTAATATCGTTGTTGATTTGTTCTGTTAAGTTCATGGTTTCTATTTTAAGAAATTTATATAAATAAAAAAAGTCGTTTCAAAATTACTAAGAAACGACTCTTTTTTATTAAAAATTTGATTTAAAATCAATCTACATTGTCATGCAAGAAAGAATTGTCGTCTTTTAACTTTGGTGTGCCATCTTCGTCTTCGCTCAACGTAAATCTCGACATCGTGTTTTCCGATGAGTGAGGTATAGAATCTAAAGATATTTGACGTCTTTTATAAGCAGGTTCTTTTTCCAAATCAGTTATTCCTGAAGGAGTTTTCATTCTTCCTCCCAATTCTTTAATTCTTCTAATTCTTTCGGCAGAAAGTCTTTTTTGTTCTTCCTCCGGAATTCTTTTAGTATAAACAGGTTCGTTTGAACTAACTGGTTCTTCCGTTTTGTTTGAAGAAAAACTAAAGCCTTCTGATTCAATTTTTTCAGCTTCTTCGTTAATTACATCGTTTAAATTCCAAATAATCGTTTCCTTTTTCTCTACACTTTCTTCTTCTGAAGACATTAAAAATGGGCTATCATCTTCTTCTATGTTTGAAGAAAAATTGATTTCCTCCTCTAATTCTTCCTCCACCTCTTCAATTTTATTAATCTCAAAAGTAAATGCCACTTCTTCCTCTTCTTCAATATTCTCCTCAATTTCTGCAACAACCTCTTCTTCTAATTGATAAACCACTTTTAGTTCTTCTTCCTCAACATTTTCTTCAATCTCAGCAACTACTTCTTCCTCCAATTCATAAACTATTTTTTGTTCTACTACAACTTCTTCTTTTTCCTCAACATTATCAATAATTTCATTATTTTCAAACTCAAAAGTTGGTTGAACTGCAACTGTTTTTAAGAAAGGTTCTTCATTCTGCACATCCTCAACTTCTTCTATTTTATCTTCAATTATTGACTGAACTATAGCTGCAGTAGCTTCTAAATCGTGAACAATTTTTTCTGGTTTAGCACCAAAATCCATTGAACCAGTTTGTGAAGTACCAAATCCTGTAGCAATAACTGTTACCGAAACTTTGTTTCCTAGAGATTCATCTGTGCCATTCCCCCATATTAATTCTGCTGTATAACCTGCTTGTTTTTGGATGTAATCAGTAATCTCATCTATTTCGTCCATTGTAATTTCTTCGATACCAGAAGTTACATTTAATAAGATGAAGTTTGCTCCATTAATCTCATTGTCATTCAATAATGGCGATTCTAATGCTTTTGTTACTGCCTGAATAGCTCTATTTTCTCCTTCAGCTGTTGCAGAACCCATTATTGCAGTTCCACCGTCTTTCATTACAGTTTTAACATCTTCAAAATCCACGTTGATATATCCTGCAACTGTAATAATTTCAGCTATACCTTTAGCAGCTGTAGTTAAAATATCATCAGCTTTAGAGAAACATTCTCCCATTTTTAAGTTACCATGAATCATTCTTAACTTATCATTATTGATAATAAGCATGGTATCTACATGGTTTCTTAATGCATTTAAACCCTCTTCGGCTTGTTGTTTTCTTCTTCTACCTTCAAATGAAAAAGGAATAGTAACAATGCCCACTGTTAAAATACCCATTTCTCTAGCTACCTCAGCAATAACTGGAGCTGCACCAGTACCTGTTCCGCCGCCCATACCAGCAGTAATAAATACCATTTTGGTATTGTTTTGTAGAATTGCTTTTATGTTTTCGATATCCTCAATAGCAGCATTTTTACCAACTTCAGGATTCGCTCCAGCACCTAAACCTTCCGTTAAAGTTGTACCTAACTGAATTTTATTTGGAATAGGACTTAAAGCTAATGCTTGAGCATCTGTATTACAGATTACAAAGTCAACACCTGTAATACCTTGGTTGTACATGTGGTTAACAGCATTGCTACCACCACCACCTACTCCAATAACTTTAATAATTGATGATTGATCTTTTGGTAAATCGAATTTCATAGTATGGGTATTTATTATTTTGTATTTATTCTAAATTTTAATTTTCGCCGTCTTCAAAAAACTTGTGACCTGCGTTTATAATTTTATCAAAGAAGCCACCTTTATTTTTCTTAGAATGACTTACTACTTCTCCTGTGTTTACTGGTTTATTAACCTCTAATGTTTCAAAACCTTTTAATACTAAACCTACACCTGTTGCAAAAATTGGACTTGTTAAGGTTTCTGCATTACCTTTAGCAAGGTGTTCATTTGGATAACCAATTCGCGTATCCATTCCTGTAACATATTCCATTAATTGCGTAATGTGTTTTAATTGAGAGCCTCCGCCGGTAACTACAATACCACAGATTAATTTGTTTTCGTAACCAGAGTTTTTTATTTCGTAATAGATGTGTTCTATTATCTCCTCCATTCTTGCTTGAATAATATTTGCAAGATTTTTTAAAGAAATTTCCTTTGCAGGTCTTCCTCTTAAACCAGGTATTGAGACAATTTCATTATCTTGACTTTCGCTAGCTAAAGCAGAACCAAATTTAATTTTAAGTAATTCAGCTTGGTTTTTAATAATACCGCAACCTTCTTTAATATCCTCAGAAATTACATTACCTCCAAAAGGAATTACTGCTGTATGTCGAATAATGCCATCTTGAAAAATAGCAATATCCGTTGTTCCACCACCTATATCAACCAATGCAACCCCTGCTTCTTTTTCTTCATTGCTTAACACCGCTTCTGATGATGCTAAAGGCTCTAATATCAAATCATTAACAGTTAAGCCTGATTTTTCAACACATTTGTAAATGTTTTTTGCTGCAGCAACTTGACCTGTAATGATATGAAAATTAGCTTCTAAACGAACTCCAGCCATTCCAATTGGATCTTTTATTCCCTGTTCGTTGTCGATAATATACTCTTGAGGTAATACATGAATAATTTCATCACCAGGAAGCATTACCAATTTGTACATATCGTCTATCAACAAATTGATATCGTTTTGGCTTATTTCGTTTTCAACTGAGCTTCTCACTCTAATACCCCTATGTTGAAGGCTTTTAATGTGTTGTCCTGCTATACCAACATTTACCACTTTTATTTCCACCCCCGATTTTGCTTCAGCATCTTCAACAGCCAGTTTTATAGACTGTACTGTTTTATCAATATTAGAAACAACACCTCTTGACACACCAATAGATTCCGATTTTCCCATACCAAGTATTTCCAACTTGCCATGCTCGTTTTTACGACCAACAATAGCAACAATTTTGGTTGTTCCGATATCTAAACCTACTACAATTTCCGATGATGTGGCTTCCATACTAATTAAAAATTTTTGTGCAAACTATCTGATTTTTATATTTTAAGTTAATCTCCGAATACTCGTTCCAGCCTGTTTTCGGCAACCCTTTTTTATAAAAAATCATTAGTTTATTAAACTTGGTGGTTAAATTATCTACTCCACCTAGTACAATTTTATGATTTCCTACTTTTGGTATGAGTTCGAATTCCAAATCTTTATTAACATACACTTGTTCAATTTGTGCCCTCCAAAAGGCAGACTTATCGATGTAACTTGCTAAAATATAGATATCATCAAGTAATGTTACAGTAGCCAAAGTATCTGTTAATGCTGAATAATTTAGTTGATAACGGATGGAAAATGGCTCGTTTACATAACCATTAACAACCATTAAACGAGAGGTATATTTCTGAGAAAGTGGCATTAATTTACCAAATTCGTCCATGTAATAACTGTCGTTAAGGCTAAAAACTCGAACTATTGGTTTGCGTTGCTTCACCTCAATATGAAGTTTACCATCAATAGTTTTGTAAACCTGAGCATCTTTTATTGCTGAATTATTGCCAATTTTTCTTTCTAGTTCTAGCGTATTTAACTCATTAAAATATTTTACTCCTGGTTTGTTTAAATAAACAACCTCAGCTTTTATGTCTTCATAATCGATAAACCTATTTTCGGTTTCGTAATCGATATTTATCTTGAGGTTTTCTTTATTAAAAATCTGATTGGTTTGAGTTATATCAGCAAAACCAAAAACTACAGCAATAGCAGCAACAACAAGAACAATAAGAACTATTTTTATTATCTTTATTATCATACTCTGCTTTTTAAGATAGCTGCAATAGGTTCAACAAAAACATCTATATCTCCAGCCCCTAACGTTAAAAAGACTTCAAAATTATTAGCCGCAACATAATCAAGAAGAGTGGCTTTTGTTAACAGCTTTTTATCTTTAGCCGTAGCTTTATCAATAATTAACTGAGAAGTTATTCCGGGAATAGGCAATTCTCTTGCAGGATAAATATCCAATAAAATTAACTCATCCAAAACTGATAGCGATGAAGCAAATTCATCTAAAAAATCTTTTGTTCTAGAAAATAAATGCGGCTGAAAAACTCCCGTAATCTTTTTATCTGGATAAAGTTCTTTAACTGAAGATATACACATACGCAGTTCTTCTGGATGATGAGCATAATCATCAATATAAACTATGTTTGGCGATTTAACATGATACTCAAATCTTCTTTTTACTCCAATATAATATGCTAAGGCTTTAATAATTTTAGCACTATCTAGGTTTAATTTTTTAGCGACAACATAAGCCGCTAAAGCATTTTCCACATTATGTATACCTGGAAATCCTAACTTAATTTTATCTTCGTTTATGGTTAAAAAGTAGCTACCATTTTCTACTTTAACCTCTGAAGGCAAATAATCAGCCTGAGATTTTAAGTGATAGGTAGTGGTATTTTCAAATTCAATCTTTTGTTTTATTTCTGGTTTGGTAATCAACACTCCATTTTTGTCAATCTTGTTTACAAAATCTTGATACGATTTATGCATCTCTTCCTTATCTCCATAAATATCTAAGTGGTCGGCATCTATAGAAGTAACAATGGCAATGTTTGGCGATAGTGTTAAAAAAGAACGGTCAAATTCATCGGCTTCGACAACCACCGTTTTTGCATTGTTGTTAAGCAATAAATTCGAATTGAAATTTAAACTAATACCTCCTAAAAAGGCTATACAATCTACCCCGCACTCATTTAAAACATGGGCTACAATAGAGGATGTGGTTGTTTTTCCATGGGTTCCAGCGACTGCTATGGTAAAGTAGTTTTGGGTAATTAATCCCAAAACCTCTGCTCTTTTATAAAGTCTAATTTTTTGATCTATAAAAAATAAATATTCTACGTTATTTTTTGGAATAGCTGGAGTAAAAATTACCAAGGTATTTGGTTCATTATTCTTTATTTCAGTTGGGATAGCTTCAGTATTCTCATCATAATGCACTTGCATCCCTTCTTGTTCCAAGGCTTTAGTTAATGCTGTTTTGGTTTTGTCGTAACCAGCAACTTTACAACCCAACGAAATAAAATAACGAGCCAGAGCACTCATACCTATACCACCAATGCCAAGAAAATAAACGCTATTTACATTTTTTAAGTTCATAATTTCTCCTCAGGTTAAAGCACACCTAAATCAATCAAATTTACTTTAACAAAATGCTCAAACTAGCCTTAATAAACTAAGAAATGCACAAGAAGATGTTAAAAAGAATTATAGAAAAATTATTGTCCAATTTCTACAGGAACTTCCACCGGTTGTTCTAGTTGAAGGCTATCAATCCCAATTAAAGCTGTTGAATCTACCAACGAGGTATCTTTAGGAATATACGTATGACAAGAATATGACTTAGCTATTTTTTCTTTTGGTTTTGTCGGAAATTTACCTTGATAATGTTGTAGACTTTTATCTTTCAACACTTTTTCCATAAATAAAGCAAAAATCGGTAAAGCTGTCCTACTTCCTTCTCCCAACTCTCCTGAACGGAAATGAATTGAGCGATGCTCACCACCAACCCAAGCACCACCAATAAGATTTTTTGTAACCCCAACAAACCATGCATCAGAATGATTAGATGAGGTTCCTGTTTTTCCTCCAAAATTGGTGTTGTATTTAAATAAATCCCACTCCCATAATGCCTGAGTTGTACCTCCTGGCTCCGTCATCCCTCCTTTTAACATTTCGGTCATTAACCAAGCAGCTTCGTAAGGAATAACTCGTTTCTGCTCTGATTTTGGCTCATAAATCACATTTCCATCTTTATCTTCAATACGAAGCACCACAATTGGTTCTTGATACAATCCTTCATTAATAACCGTACCGTAGGAATTTACTAATTCTAGTAAAGAAACATCTGACGAGCCCAAACAAGTTGATGGTTTATCTTCTAAAGGAGTTTTAATTCCTAATAAATGAGCATATTTTATCACTTCGGCAATACCTACTTCTTGAGAAACTTGAACAGCAACAGAGTTTATAGAACGTGCAAAGGCATGTTTTAAACTCATAGGATAAGGCAAGAAATTCCAATCGGTATTCTGTGGCGACCAACTTTTAGGCTTACCTTTCTCCATGTATTTCCAAGTTATCGGCCTATCAGTAACAATATCACATGGTGCTTTGCCATTCATTATTGCTGCAGTATAATCAAAAAGCTTAAATGTAGAGCCTGGCTGGCGTTTAGATTGTGCTACTTTATCGTATTGCCAATATTTAAAATTAATATCTCCAACCCAAGCCTTAACATATCTGGTGTTTGGTTCCATCACCACAAAACCAGTGTGCATAAAATGATTCATGTATCGAATAGAATCCATTATACTTAAAGTTGTATCTTTTTCGCCAAGTTTGTAATCAAAGACTTTAGTTTTATTTGGTATATTCAAGTACTTGTTAATAGAATCTGCATTTCCATTATATTTTTCTTTGAGATATGCATAAGCTGTTGTTTTTTTAGCAATATCTTCGATAAAATTTTTAATCTCCTTATGATTCTCATCTTGCCAAGGGTTTTCGCCTTGCCAATGGCTAAAAAACCTTCGTTGAATGGTGTACATTTGTTTTTGCACAGCTTCATCAGCATACTTTTGCATACGCGAATCAATGGTTACATGAATTTTTAAACCATCGGTATAAATGTTATAATCGTTTTCTTCCTGCCAATCTTTTAAGTATTTTGCTAAGTAAGCACGAAAATGTAGAGCGTCGCCATCATATGATTGTTCCACACTATAATTAAGTTTTATTGGAAGTTCTTTCAGCGAATCACAAATTGATTGAGAAATGATTTGATGAGTAACCAAGTTTTGTAAAACCACATTTCTTCTTTCTTTAGAATTGTTAGGGTTTGTTTTCGGATTATAAGTAGTTGTGGCTTTTAAAAGTCCGATTAAAACTGCTGATTGTTCATAATTAAGTTCTGAAGGACTTACCTTAAAATAGGTTCTTGCTGCAGTTCTAACACCAAAAGAATTGCTTCCAAAATCAACAGTATTAAAATACATGGTAAGAATTTCTTGCTTAGAATATAACATCTCTATTTTTATTGCTGAAATCCATTCCTTTAATTTCATTATCAACAATTTCACTCCAGGTATATATCCAAAAAGACCAGTAGAATATTGATCCCGAGTTTTATGCATATTTTTAACCAACTGCTGTGTAATAGTGCTTGCCCCACGAGCATCACCTTTCATCATATCTTTTACAGCACCAAAAAGACCTTTTACATCAACTCCAAAATGCTCATAAAAACGTTCGTCTTCGGTAGCTACTAAAGTTTCGATAATGATTGGAGATATTTCATTGTATTCAACTGGCATACGATTTTCGGTAAAATACTTACCGATAACCTTACCATCAGCACTTATAATTTCTGAAGCATTATTTTGCTCAGGGTTGCTTATTGCATACAAACCTGGTGATTTACCAAAAAGCCATAGGAAGTTAATATCTATTAAAAAAAGACTTATTATGAAGAGTACAAAACCAGTAATGATGAGATTTATTATTTTTCGATACCAAACAAGACTACGATATCTATTTACTCTAGCTTTACGCCATAGTCTGAATTTACTCCACCACAACTTAATAAAAGCTATAACTACTGGAGTTTGTTTAATAATATACTCCCAAACTTTGGCTATTCGATTTTTAAAGTTGCTCATTCCTTTATTCTTGTTTCCGTTACTTAATCAACTTTATTACTTCGTCAGCAATTTGAGAAGCTGCATTTGGCTTAGCCAAAGATTTTATATTTTGTTTCAGTTGTTCTTGTGTTGCCGAATTATTCACCAATCTTATCAATTCAGGGATTAGTTCATTTTTTGCATGCACATCTTTTACCAAAATAGCAGCATTCTCGTTTACTAAAGCCATTGCATTCTTGGTTTGATGATCTTCCGCTACATTTGGAGATGGAACCAATATAGATGGTTTATGTGTTAAACACAATTCAGAAACCGACAAAGCTCCAGCTCTTGATACAACTACATCTGCAACAGCATAAGCTAAATCCATTGTTGTAATGAAAGGCATGGTTACAATACCTTTATTTGTATATTTTTTAACCGATTCAGCTGCTTTATCAGCAAATCCTTTACCTGTTTGCCACAACAGTTGTATGTTGTTTTCTGAAATCAATTCCAATCCAACATCAATACTTTCGTTTATGGTTCGAGCACCTAAACTACCACCAATTACTAGCACTACTTTTTTATCAGCTGACAAACCAAATATTTGCAAACCTTTAGCACGCTTATTACCTAAATCTACAATATCCTGACGGACGGGATTACCTGTAAATACAATCTTCTCTTTTGGGAAAAATTGCTCCATACCGTTGTATGCAACACATATTTTCTGCACCTTTTTGGCCAAAATTTTATTGGTAACACCTGGGTACGAATTTTGTTCCTGAAGCAATGCAGGGACTCCCATGCTTGTTGCAATTTTAAGCAACGGACCACTAGCATAACCGCCAACACCAACAACAACATTTGGTTTAAATTCTTTAATAATCTTACGGGCTTTTATTAAACTATACAACAACTTAAAAGGAACTTTTAAGTTTTGTAAAGTAAGTTTTCGCTGTATACCCATAATAGGCAACCCCACAATTTTATATCCAGCCGCTGGAACTTTTTCCATTTCCATCTTACCTTCGGCACCAACAAACAAAATATCCGAATTCGGATATTTTAACTTAATTGCATTAGCAATAGCTATTGCAGGAAAGATGTGCCCTCCTGTTCCACCTCCACTTATGATAACTTTATACTGCGACATTTACTACTGATTTAATCTCTTTTTCAGGTTTTTCGTTTTCTCTACTCACACTTAATATTATTCCAATAGCCAAGCAAGTAAACCAAATAGAAGTTCCTCCCATACTTACCAAAGGTAATGGTTGTCCTGTTACAGGAAATAAGTTAACTGCAACCGCCATATTTATTAATGCCTGAAAAACCAAACTAAACGACAGACCTATGGCTAACAAGGAACCAAAGGTGTTTTCAGCTTTAGAGGCAATTCGAATACCCCTAAAAAATAAAATAAGGTATAAAAAAATTACTATAATCCCTCCAATTGTACCGTACTCCTCAATAATAATAGCATAAATAAAATCTGAATATGGATGAGGAAGAAAGTTTCGTTGGGTGCTTCCCCCAGGTCCTTTACCTATTGGACCTCCCGTTGCAATAGCAATTTTTGCTTGTTCTGCCTGATAATTAGCATCTTTTGACCCTCCACCCTGAAAGGTTTCAATACGTTTTGCCCATGTACCCATCCTTGGCAGTAAATCTGGGTTTGATTTTCCAATAAGTAACAATATCAACATTGTTCCGACACCAATACCAACTAATGAAAGAATATATTTGATGTTGATTCTACCTATAAACATAACAATAAGGCTAGTAACAAACAACATTGCTGCAGTAGAAAAGTTAGCAGGTAATATTAATCCGCATACTAACATTACAGGAACTATAATGGGTAAAAATGCTTGTTTAAAATCTTTGATTTGATCTTGATGTTTAGATAAAAAACGAGCCAAATACATAATTAAAGCCAACTTGGCTAAATCTGATGTTTGAAACGTTTGATTGATTACAGGGATTACCAACCACCTGCTTGCCTCATTAACATTTGCTCCTGTAATTAAAGTAAGTAAAAGAAGTGGTACTGAGAGAAATAGGGCTATTTGTGAAATTCTAGAGTAATATTTAAACTTTAAGTTATGAGCCAATACCATTAACCCTAAACCAACCACTAAAATAATAGCGTGTTTAAAAAGATAATAGAATGTATCCCCATCTTTGTATTTGTAAGCTAATGTTACAATAGAGCTATATACCGCCAATAACGACAAAACGGATAGTAACAACACCACTACCCATATGCCTTTATCGCCTTTTAAGTATTTTTCTATATAACCCACAATATTGCTTACTCTACAATTAAACTTAACAAATCTGTTATACTTTGTCCTGACGAAATACTTGAAATATAAATGACATTTTTAGAAAAACTAGCACTATTTAATGCTATTTGAGTAGCATCTTTTAAACTAATTGCTGAAATAATAAACACATTTCTGGTATCTTTTGTTTTGGTATAAAGTTGATTTACATTTTTACCAATAACAATAACCTGATTAATACTTCCGCCCAATAAATGAGCAGCTTTTTCGTAAAAGACAGACCAATCATCGTGAGTAAGAATAATAGCACATTTATTCTTATCACCTACATTATCTACAAAACCTTCAAGGGTTGAATAGTAAAACGACTGTCCGTGAGTATCAATCAGCTTTTCCATAATTACAAACGTTTTACAGCTGCCTTAAATTGTTGTCCTCTGTCTTCGTAATTCTCAAATAAATCAAAGCTAGCACAAGCCGGAGAAAGTAAAACAGTATCGCCACTTCTTCCTAAACTATAAGCCAATCTAACAGCCGATTCTGCTGAATCTGCATCAACTATCTCCTCAATTATATCTTCAAAGGCTGCATGAATTTTAGCATTGTCTTTACCTAAACAAACAATAGCTTTTACTTTTTCAGCCACTAATTCTTTTAGCATTTCATAATCATTGCCTTTATCAACGCCACCAACTACCCAAATTACTGGATGTTGGAACGATTCTAATGCATACCAAGTGGAATTTACATTAGTTGCTTTCGAATCATTGATAAAATCAATACCATGAATTTTTGCAACAAATTCTAAACGGTGTTCTACATTTTGAAAATCAGAAAGGCTTTCTCTGATGATTTCTTTTTTTAATTCTAAAACTCTTCCAGCAATGCCCGAAGCCATAGAATTGTACAAGTTGTGCTTTCCTTGTAGTGCTAAACTTTGTAATGTCATTTCAATTAATTTATTAGTTGTGTTTATAATTAGTTTTTCATCTGCTATGTATGCACCATTGCTGGTGGTTTTTTTAATACTAAATGGGTGTTTTTGTGCTTTTACTTCTGTTGTTTTTAAATATGTTGTTATTACTTCATCATCTTCGCAATAAATAAAATGGCACTGCTCATCTTGATTTTGCAGAATTCTAAATTTTGAAGCTGCATAATTTTCAAACTTGTAATCATACCTATCTAAATGATCGGGAGTAATGTTTAGCAAAATGGCGATATCCACTTTAAAACTGTACATCCCATCAAGCTGAAAACTGCTCAATTCCAACACATAGATATCTTTATCATCATCCGCCACTTGTTTAGCTAAACTTTCCCCAACATTTCCTGCTAACCCAACATTTAATCCTGCTTTTTTAAGCATGTGATAAGTTAACATGGTTGTAGTTGTTTTGCCATTGCTTCCTGTAATTCCAATAAACTTTGCTTTGGTATATCTACCTGCAAATTCTATTTCCGAAATCACCTCAATGCCTTTCTCTTTTAACAGCATAATAAAAGGCACTTTATCAGGAATACCAGGACTTTTAACCACTGTTGTTGCTGTTAAAATTTTAGCCTCAGTATGTTTCTCCTCTTCCCACTCAACACCAATACTTTCAAGAACGTTTTTATATTTTTCTTTAATTTTTCCTTTATCCGACACAAATACTTCAAAACCTTTTCGTTGTGCCAAAATAGCTGCCCCAACACCACTCTCTCCTCCGCCTAAAATGGCAACTAATTTTTTCACTGTTATCTAATTTTAAGCGTTACGAATGTTAATAAAGCCAGCATAATTCCTATAATCCAAAACCTCGCAACAATTTTTGCTTCGTGCATATTTTTTTTCTGAAAATGATGATGAAGTGGTGCCATTAAAAACACTCTACGACCTTCTCCGAATCTCTTCTTGGTGTATTTAAAATATCCTACCTGAATCATTACTGATAGATTTTCTACTAAGAATATTCCGCACAACAATGGAATCATTAATTCTTTTCGAACGGCTAAAGAAAACACCGCAATAATACCACCCAAAGCAAGGCTACCTGTATCTCCCATAAAAACTTGAGCCGGATAAGAATTGTACCACAAGAAACCAACACATGCCCCGACAAAAGCTGCAATGTAAATTACCAACTCGCCCGAATCAGGTATATACATGATATTTAGGTAATCTGCAAAAACGGTATTACCCGAAACGTAAGCAAAAACAGCAAGCGTAACTCCAATTATAGCCGAAGTACCTGTTGCTAACCCATCTAAACCATCAGTCATATTTGCCCCATTAGAAACTGCTGTAATGATGATGATTACAATAATGATAAATACAATACCTCCAACTAAATAAGCATTGTCTCCAGCCCAACTGGTTAATCTTGCATAATTAAATTCGTTATTTTTTACAAAAGGGATTGTGGTAACGGTAGATTTTACTTCTTCCCATTTGTAGTTTTCTACCACTTTCTGTTCTACGTCATTTTCAATTTCATAACTAACATGAGCTGGTGCATCAGCTTGATAAATTTTTTGTTTTACAACTACATCTTCATTAAAATAAAGCACAGTTCCCACAACAATTCCAACAGCTATTTGTCCCATTACCTTGAACTTTCCAGCCAAGCCTTGTTTATTTTTCTTAAATACTTTGATGTAATCATCTATAAAACCAATTGTTCCGAGCATTACGGTTGATACCAACATTAAAATAATGTAGATATTATCTAATCGAGCAAACAACAAGGTTGGGATTAGGATAGAAGCCAAAATGATTAACCCTCCCATGGTTGGTGTCCCTTGTTTTTTCATCTGACCTTCCAGACCTAAGTCACGAACAATTTCTCCGACTTGCAGCAGCTGTAATCGCTGAATAATACGTTTACCAATAATCATGGAAATGATTAGCGATACAATAACTGCCAAAGCTGCTCTAAACGAAATGTACTCGAAAAGACCAGCTCCAGGTACATCAAGTTCATTTAAATATTGAAATAAGTAGTACAACATCTATTTCTTAATTTGATTTATTAAACATTTCAAAGGTTTCGGATAACACATTTAAATCATCAAATGGATATTTTACTCCTTTAATTTCTTGGTACTTTTCGTGTCCCTTACCTGCAACTAATATGATATCGCCATCATTTGCTAAGGAACAAGCTGTTTTTATAGCCTCTTCTCTATTGGTTATAGACAATACTTTTTTGTAATATATAGCTTCAACACCTGCTTTCATTTCTGCAATGATTTCATCAGGATTTTCGCTTCTAGGATTATCTGAAGTTAGAATTACTTTAGTGCTGTTTTCACAAGCAATTGCAGCCATAATTGGTCGTTTAGTTCTGTCTCTATCTCCACCACAACCAACTACCGTGATTACTTGCTCATTCCCTGTTCTTATTTCATTAATGGTTTTTAATACATTTTTTAATGCGTCAGGAGTGTGAGCATAATCAACAATTCCAGCTACATTGTTTGCCGATTTTACATATTGAAATCTTCCGTCTACAGAAGCCAACTTGCTTATAGAAGTCAACACATTTAATTTGTCCATTCCAAGTAAATCGGCAACACTATAAATGGCTAACATGTTGTAAGCATTAAATCCTCCAATCAATTTGGTCCACACCTCATTTCCTGAAATATTTAAAAGCATTCCACTAAAATCGTTTTCAACCACCTTACACGTGTAATCTGCCATGCTTTTTAAAGCATAAGTGTATTTTTTTGCTTTGGTGTTTTGAAGCATCACCAAACCATTTTTATCATCCTTGTTTACCAATGCAAATGCTTCTGGTCTCAAGTTGTCAAAAAACATTTTCTTGGCTTTGATGTACTCATCAAATGTTTTGTGATAATCCAAATGATCGTGAGTAATATTGGTAAATACTGCTCCTGTAAATTCAACATCGGCAACCCTATTTTGGTGAATGGCATGCGAACTCACTTCCATAAAACAATATTCACAACCTTGGCTTACCATTTCTCTCAACAGTTTATTTAACTGAATAGCATCTGGAGTGGTGTGTGTTGCAGGAATTGCTTCTGCTCCTATTTTATTTACCACTGTAGAAAGCAAACCTGTTTTATAACCTAAATCGGTAAACAAATCATACAACAAGGTTGCTGTAGTTGTTTTTCCATTTGTACCAGTTATTCCAACCAATTTTAATTCGCTTGATGGATTTTGGTAAAAATTAGCTGCAATAATTCCTAAAGCTTTGCTACTGTTCTTCACCTCAACATAAGTGATATTGGATTGAATATTATTTGGCAAAACTTCACAAACAATGGAAGTTGCTCCTTTAGAAATAGCTGTATCAATAAATTGATGTCCGTCTACTTGAGTTCCAGAAACAGCAACAAACAAAGTATTTTGTTCAACCAATCGCGAATCAAAACAAATAGCAGCAACACCTACTGTTGTTGAACCAACTACTTTCTCAATTGATGTCTTGTACAATATGTCTTTTAGCTCTTGCATTAAATCAACTCTAATGTGATAATTGAACCTTTATTTATTTTTTCACCTGGATTTATAGATTGGCTTTTTACCATTCCATTACCCAAAAACTTTACTTCTAACCCTTGATTTTCCAATAAAAACAAAGCATCTTTAATACTCATACCAACTACATTTGGCACCAACAACTCATTTACTTTTTTAGGATAAATAGAAACATTCCTATCTCCTGTTTTAATTGTTGCCCACTCGTTAGCTTTGTTTGGTTTTGTTGCTTTAACGCCTATTTCTGAATAGATTTTAGATAAATCTTCCCAATAACCATCTTTGGCATAAGGAATCTTAGAAACTGCCATGCTTTCTCTTTTCGCCAATGGTTTATGAATAGCAAAACTTGTTGCATAAATTTTATCTGCAACCTCTTTAAATATTGGTCCAGCTACCAAGTTTCCATAATACACATTTCGTGATGGCGCAGCTACCACTACAATACATGAATACTTTGGTTTATCTGAAGGAAAATAACCTACGAAAGAAGCCTGATAACTTACTTTAGCAGCATTTTTGTATCCTGTTGATTTGTTTGCTATCTGTGCCGTTCCTGTTTTTCCTGCAATTTTAAAGTTGGCATTTTTTAGGTTCTTTGCTGTTCCGTTTTCCACAACTCCTTCGAGCATCTGCTTAGCCATGTCTATGGTTTTTTGCGAACAAATGGATGGAATGATAACTTCTGGCTTTATTTCTTTTACCGTTTGTCCTCTTTGATTAATGTGTGTAACAAATCGTGGTTTAACCATTTTACCATTATTGGCAACTGCATTATAAAAAGTTAGCGTTTGTAACGGTGTTAGGTGTATTTCATAGCCAATCGACATCCAAGGTAAAGTAGTTCCAGACCAAGATTTATCTGATGCACTTTTAATCAATGGTTCTCCTTCACCTGTAATTTCAACACCCAATTTTTCTCCCAAACCCATTTGACGGATTCTATCAACAAATTCCTGTGGCTTGTCTCCGTAGTTCTTTACAATTAATTTTGAAATAGCCACGTTAGAAGAAACCTCAAAAGAACGTTGCACACTAATATCTCCATAACCACCTTCGTGGGAATCTTTCATTTCAGCTCCATAAAATTTTACTACACCATTTCCTGTGCTTACCATATCCTCAAGAGACAAATAACCATCTTCAAAAGCCGCCATTAAAGATGCTAACTTAAATACCGAACCAGGTTCGGTACTATAACCTAATGCATAATTATAAGATTCGTTATAATTTCCATTTTTATCACGTTGCAGGTTAGCAATAGCTTTAATGTTTCCTGTTGCTACTTCCATTAACACCACACTACCATGCCCCGCCTCATGCAATTGTAATTGGGTCATTAAAGCATTTTCAGCAACATCTTGTAAATTAATATCGATTGTTGTATAGATATCACTACCATCTAAAGGCTCTACTTCATTCTCGTCACTAATTGGCATCCATACACCACCAGCAATTTTTTTCATTAATCGCTTTCCATTTACGCCTTGCAGGTAATTTGTATAGGCTCCTTCTAATCCAATTGGTTTTATTCCCTCACGTTCATAACCAATGGTTCGTTCTGCTAAAATTTTAAATGGACGAACTCGTTTGTTCTGTTGAGTATAAACAAAACCTCCTTTATACTGACCTCTTCTAAAAATTGAGAAGGTCTTAAGTTTTTGTAAATCGGTATATTTTACATTTCGTTTAATAAGGTGGTAACGAGATCCTTTTTTTCTAGCAGAAACCAATTCTCGTTTGTATTGGTTAGCAGTTTTATCTTTAAACAAACCACTTAATTGATAAGCTAAGGAATCTATTTCATTGTAGAAAATATCATCCGTTAAGGCTTCTGTTATAGCATCAAAACGCACTTCGAAAATTGGAACGGATGTAGCCAACAAACTACCATCGGCAGCATAAATATTACCTCTAACAGCTTCAATTTTTCTATAGGAAGTAGTTAAACTTTCTGATTTTTGTTTCCACTCAGCTCCTTCAACATACTGCACGTTAAATGTTTGAACCAATATTACCAATGCAAAAACGCCAACAAAAGCATACACCAAGTACACTCTTTTTAATATGTCGTTTTTTGAGTTTTTCACTGCGTTTTATTAATTGGTTACTGAATTATTTTTTTAAACTCACTCTTACTCACTACTATTTTGCTTGGGGGAACTACAGATTCTTTAATGCCTAAATTTTGAGTTGCGAAGGCTACTTGCGATTGTTTACTTTGGTAGTTTAAATCGGATTTTATGGTAATGTATTCGGAGCGTAATTCTTTCAATTCACTGGTTGTTTTGTATAAACCACGAACAGTTTCTTCGGCATAATAACCGTTAGCTATGTAAAGAATTCCTAAAAAGGTTAGAAAAAATGTATAAGGTAAATAACTGATTACGTTATCTTTACTTAAAAAACTACCAGAAAATATGGAGGACAATGACTTAACTACCTTTGGGGCATCTTTCTGTGGTGTTGGCTCGGCTTGTGTTTCAGTAGTTTTGTACTTGTTCATTTAACTTTTTCTGCTATTCTTAATTTTGCACTTCGTGCTCTGTTGTTTAATTTTAATTCTTCGTTGCTCGGCGTAACTGGTTTTCTTGTAATCAGTTTAAAATCTACCAACTGGTTTCCAAAAAAATCTTTTTCCAACTCCCCCGAAAAACTTCCTTTTTTCAAAAAGTTTTTTACCAATCTATCTTCTAATGAATGGTAAGTGATGACCACCAATCTGCCAGAAGGTTTTAAAACTTCTTTCGATTGCACTAACAAGTCTTTCAATACTTCCAACTCGCTATTCACTTCAATTCGCAATGCTTGGAAAACCTGAGCCAAATACTTGTTCTTCATTTTTCCTGGCACTAACTTTTCAGCTACTTCAATTAAATCGGTTGTGGTTTTAAACTTCGAACCCATTCGTTTGCTTACTATTTCAAACACCAACTTTTTGGCATTATTTATTTCTCCATATTCCCTGAACAATCTCAGTAAATCCTCTTCACTGTATTCGTTTACTACCTTTGCTGCCGTAACTAAATTGGATTTACTCATTCGCATGTCCAACGGACCATCAAACCGAATAGAAAAACCTCTTTCCCCTACATCAAATTGGTGAGATGAAACACCCAAATCTGCCAACAAACCATCTATTTGAGGTATTCCGTACATTTTTAAGTAGTTTTTTAAATACCTAAAATTTTGCGGAACCATCACCAATCGCTCGTCTTTAACTACATTTCCTTCAACATCGGCATCTTGGTCGAACGCTATCAACCTGCCTTTTTCTCCCAGTCTTTTCAATATTTCTTTCGAATGTCCGCCACCACCATAGGTTACGTCAACATAAATTCCATCTTTTTTTATATCAAGCCCATCAACCGACTCGTGCAACATTACCGGATTATGATAACTCATTACTTGTATTGTTTTGAGCATTACCCCCCATTACTTCTTCTGCCAACGTTGCAAAATCATCTGGTTCATCCGTTAATAAACCTTCGTAGGTTTTCTTATCCCACACCTCAATTCGGTTCGAGTAAGCAAAAAGTACCACATCTTTATCGGCAGCAGCATATTCTAACATTCGTTTTGGCAACAAAATTCTACCTGTGTTATCCAACTCCAACTCTGATGCTCCACGGTAGAAATAGCGAATAAACTCACGGTTTTTCTTCACGTACTGATTCAACTTATTTACTTCCGCACTAATGTGTTCCCACTCATTTTTTGGATACAATACCAAGCATTTTTCAAACCCACGATTCAATACAAATCGCTCCTGAGCAGCAGGATCCAACTGCTTACGCAAACCCGAAGGAAGCATCAATCTTCCTTTCGAATCCAGTTTACAATCAAATTCACCTATAAAATTTGCCATTCAATCTGCTTAAAATCAGCGGTTTATTTTTCAATTTGTAAATATAGCTCATTTTTTACCACAATTTACCACTTTCTACCACTTTGTTGAAAACTTTTAACGAAATTGGCTTGTTTTGGTTTCGTAAAATTTCTTGAGGTATTGATTTTAATAGCTTCTTAAAAGTGGGAGAATACTAGTTTTAGCATGAAACTAATTTTAAACAGCATTTTGTTAATACAACAGCATTTGTTTTTTTGCTTTACAGCGAAAAAGGTTTATTTTTGGATAAACAAGAATCCACAACATGAGTTTTGAAAGTGAAATAAAAAGAGAAGGAAAATTTGAGTACTTCGAGAAAGGAGAAGGTCACCCAATATTGGTATTACACGGCTTATTTGGAGCGCTGAGCAACTTTGAATCGTTGGTTGATGAATTTTCGAAAAGATTCAGGGTAATTGTACCTATTATGCCGATGTACGACATGCCAATACTCTTAACTAACAT
Organism: uncultured Vicingus sp.; assembly: GCA_964398455.1. Taxonomy (GTDB): domain Bacteria; phylum Bacteroidota; class Bacteroidia; order Flavobacteriales_E; family Vicingaceae; genus Vicingus. The sequence goes on from CAYNMR010000018.1 coordinate 21,369, forward strand.
CAAAAATTTTACTCGTCATATCGAAAAATTTGTTGCCTACAAAAAGTTAGACAACTTTACTATTTTAGGAAATTCGTTAGGCGGACACATCTCGTTGGTTTATACCAAAAGAAATCCAGAAAAAGTACATTCTATGGTGTTAACTGGAAGTTCTGGATTGTACGAAAATGCTTTTGGTGGCTCGTTTCCACGACGTGAAGACAAAGAATATTTAAGAGCTAAAATTGCACTTACTTTTTACGACCCAGCCATCGTTACCGACGAATTGGTTGACGAATTGTACAACATTGTAATGGACAGAGGCAAGTTGATTAGAGTATTATCGATTGCAAAATCGGCAATACGCCACAACATGGCTAAAGACTTGCAAAACTTTAAAATGCCTGTTTGTTTAATTTGGGGAAAAAACGACAACGTAACTCCACCTCACGTAGCTGAAGAGTTTCATGAAAAATTACCAAATTCGGAGCTGTTTTGGATTGACAAATGTGGACACGCACCCATGATGGAGCACCCCGAAGAATTTAATCAGCTTTTAGACGCTTGGTTCAAATCGAAGCTAAAATTATAGGCATAAGGAGTAAGGCATAAGGAGTAAGTAATTTATCATAGTATTATTCCGAACAAAGACTTACAACTTATCCCTAACAACTAAAACCTAATACATGAATATAGTTACTACCGAATTTGTTGTAAGCAACTCAAAACTTTCGCTTTGCCCCGAACCCAACAAACCTGAATTTGCTTTTATCGGCAGGTCAAATGTGGGGAAATCGTCGTTGATTAACTACATTACCAACAACAAAAAATTGGCTAAAACATCTGGAACACCAGGAAAAACACAGCTCATTAACCACTTTTTAATTAATAACCATTGGTATTTGGTTGATTTGCCTGGTTATGGCTACGCCAAAGTGCCTGTAAAAACCAAAATTAAGTGGGAGGCTTTTATTTCGGATTACATACTAAAACGCGAAAATTTACTCAACCTTTTTGTGTTAATCGACTCGCGATTGCCTGCACAACAAGTGGATTTAGATTTTATGGAATGGTTGGGCATAAAAGGCATACCGTTTTCTATAGTGTTTACCAAAATTGATAAACTGACCAGCTCACAACTGAACAAAAACTTGCTTGCCTACAAAAAAGAAATGCTCAAGTACTGGGAAGAAATGCCCATTTCGTTTACCTCTTCTGCCAGCAGTAAATTTGGAAAAGATGCCCTACTCAACTACATGGATGGCATTATTGCTGGGTATGAGGGGAAGTAAAAGTAAATCAATGAGAAGAACTGTGTCAATTATCCCACTATTTATTACTCTGATAATATTCGGTTGTAAATCAACACCAGACCATTCTACTACAAACAACAAAATTATTACTGATAAATACTGGAAACTAATTGAATTAAACGGAAAGAGAATTACAGCCGAACAACAAGCAAAAGAAGCTTATTTTGTCTTAAAAACCGAAGAAAATCGAATTACCGGAAATGGAGGTTGCAATTCCTTTTTTGGAACATATCAACTCCTGCCTGGAAACAGCATTCAAATTTCCCCTTTAGGAAGCACCAAAATGGCTTGTTTGAACGATAACGTGGAAGACGAATTTTTGAAAATCCTAGCCATTACTGACAACTATACCATAAAAAACGATACGCTTTCGCTAAACAAAGCTAGAATGGCTCTGTTGGCTAAATTTGAATTGGTGATTAAATAGCAGTAGATTTTCATCAATAAAAAACCCAGTCATAGACCTATGGCTGGGTTTAGCTGAACTGCCAAATAAGGTTTAATTCATCAATTTTACTTGAAGCAAGTTTTTTCTTTCGGTTGTTGTAACAACAGTTAAAACATACAACCCTTTGTGGTATTCTGACAAAGAAAATTGATACTGATTGGTGTTAAACACCTCTTTAAAAACCACTTTGCCTTCTAAGTTATAAAGTGTAATTATTTTTGGTTCGGCACTTTTAGCTACCACTTTAAACCTGTTCTGACCTAATGCCAACAATTGATTGTCTTGGTTTTCTGTTTCATTAACTGATGTTGATAGCATTTGGTCGTTTATAACTACTATTGTTTTTTCGAGTTCTTTTGAGCAATTGTTGTTGTAAGCTATTAACTTAACGTTGTATGAGCCTTCTGTAAAATAGGTATGTGTTGGATTGTTTGTAGAGGAAGTGTTTCCATCGCCAAAATCCCAAAAATAGGCTGTAGCGTTTACAGAATTATTAATAATACCTAACATTGCTCCTTCACTTAATAAGAGCGTATCGCTATTCAAATCAAAATCAGCCGAATGAAACGGTGCAGGATTTATCGTAAAACTTTGTTCTTCAACAATGCCAAAACTTGTTATTCGTGTTAAATAATTTCCTGAAGCAAGTCCTGCGTAAGTAATCGTTTCTGCATAAGCCAATCCATCTTCTACCGTTACTCCATTATTGTCTATTATTTGATACTCCCAATTTAAATTCCCAAGCTTGGTAATGCTTAAAACACCATTATTACTTCCACTACAGGTTTCATCTATTGTAGAAACTAAAACTGCTGTAGAAATATTAAAATTAAAGGTTGGCAAACCTTGTTGTGCCGTTAAAAAGAAAGTAATACTAGTATCTCCAACTATTTGATAATGCACATTTGACGATAAATCGGTTAAACTTATTTTATAGTTAGACATTAAAGGATAAACCTCTTGTATAGTAACCGTGTAATACCCTGTAACAGGCACATTGGCAAATAAAGCAATCGATTTATCTGAAGCATATTCGGGCAACGAATTGATAGCCAATTCCTGACCAGGTGAAACCCTTGAATAAATAGAAGGCACATTTGGGTTTGGACTAAATAATTTCCACGCATCATACGAACCGTCAAAATTTTCGGTTGCACCATCAAGCATGCGAATAATGGTTTCATCGCTGTATCCATTCCCTGTTATGGTAAATCTAAATGCATTATTGTAGGAAAATCCTTTTATGCTCATTAACATTACAATAGTAAGTATTGATGTTTTTAATTTGATTGTTTTCATGGCTATAAAGTTTAAAATTGATAAGGTAAAATTATGTAGCCATATACCGCTATAAAACAGTATTTTATCTGAAATTACAACAGCTATTTTTAAGTATAAACACTCAAAAGCAAACTGAACATTCTACGGAGTAAAATTCCGTCTATCTACTCTTTCGCACCCTATATAAGGTCGATACTTTTGAGGTATCAGAATACTTAAATTTTGAATCTTAAAACAACGACCATGAACTCACGTATGATTCTTATTATCTCGTTAATTGTTAGCTTCAATCTTAATGCACAATCTTTAGTAAAAAAGGCTGACTTCAGTGACATTCATATAAAAGAATATGTAATAAAGCAATTTTCTGGGGTGCAATCAGATACAACTGCATATTTTAAGCTTATTATTCATGAAAATAGAGATCATACTAATTACACATTGGAAGCATCAATTGATGGCTCTAAATTTATTGCTATAGAGGAAAAAGAAGGATTTAAATCTCCTTATTCACAAGCATTAATGTATTGCTACTCCGTTAACACCAACAAATATTCAGATTACAAATTCTTTAGAATAAAAATATCTTCTAAGGAGAAAACCAATTATTCACACACCGTTAAGCTTTACAACCTCGATTTGCTAAAGAAAGATAACATTATTGCTATTAAAAGATAATTCAGATGAAAGAGATAAAAATTATTATTGTTGATGACAGTTTAATAAACAGAAGATTATTAAAGCTATTTTTAAAATCGATGCCTGAAGTGAAAGTAATTGGTGAAGCATTTGACGGTGTGGAACTACTAAACATATTACCTTTACTCCCAGATGCTAATTTAATTATCATGGATATTGAAATGCCCAATATGGATGGAATTGAGGCAACAAAACGAATTAGACAGTTCTACCCTAAATTAAAAGTACTGTGCAACTCTTTTTACGTAGATGCGTTGCATATTCAAAAAATGATAGAAGCAGGAGCGTGTGGGTATATTCGGAAAGATTCTTCTCTAGATGCATATAAACAAGCGATAAATACAACCATCAATCATGGCATTTACCTATCTGAAGATATTAATGACAAAACGTACAGAGAGGTATTCAATCAACTAAAAAAAAATATCGTTAAAAAAAGAGAGTTTGTTAACTAAATGTTTGTACGGGTATTTTTATTTGAAAAGTTGTTCCTTTATTTAACTCACTCTTAAATTCAATTTTACCATCTAATAAATCAACATACCTCTTTACAATATTGAGTCCTAAACCAGTGCCTTGTATGTCATTAGTATTACTCGCTCTATAAAACTTCTGGAAAAGTTTCCTTCTGTCTTTTAGTGGCACACCAATTCCTTTGTCAACAACCTTTAATACAATATATTTACGCGTTGTCCCAGAACTCACCTCAACATTTGCATCTGAATATTTAATTGCATTTGAGAGTAAATTGGTAAATATACTTTTCACTAATTGTTTATCGGTTCTAATCGAAACCAACCCACTATGGTTATAACTAATCTTTTGATTCTCTTTACAAATTATTCTCATTCTTTCAATTTCTGAAGAGATGAGTTCCTTGTAATCAAAAACCTGAACATATGAATCTAGCCTGTTGTTCTCAATTTTATCCAACGTCAGGTATTCATCTAGAATTTCAAACATACTTTTTACTGATGACTTGATATATCCATATACTTCCTTCCTTTGTGCAGTATGCTCAGGTATCGGCTCATTGTAATTTTCAAGAACATCAACACTTATTTTAATTGCTCCCAACGGAGTTTTAAATTCATGAGAAGCAATAGAAACGAAGCGAGATTTAAGCACATTTAATTCTTTCTCTTTCTCTAATGCTCTAACCAATTCTTTTGTACGTTCAACAACATTATCTTTTAAGTGCTTATTTAAGTTTTTCAACTCTATTTCTAATCTTTTTTCCTGAGTAATATCGATAGACAAAATAAGTATTCCATCAGGAACTGGCTGCATTCTCAGCTCAAAATAACCCTTCGATCCATCAGGAAAATCAAATTCATTAATTAATCTCTCACTGATTTGTTTTAGCATACATTTTTTAAGTACGCTAAACATCTTGGTGTTTTCAATACCAGGATATGCCTCCATCATGGTTTTTCCAAGCAACTGTTCTTTGGTTGTTTTTCCATGATTGGCAAGAGCATGATTTACATAAACATACTGCCATTCCTTATTTATTACCTGAACACCTTCTAGTAAATCGTCAAATACTTTATATTTATCTCCCATTGTGCATATAAATAATTATTTGTACAAAAAAAATGATTTAATCGATTTTTTTACATAAAAATAGTAAATTTATTAACGAAATATAACAACTTATGGATTCTATTAAAATATTAATTGCAGACGATCACACCATCATTAGAAATGGGCTTAAGTTAATGTTAGATAAAAACACTAAATTTAAAATTGTAGGTGATGTGAATTCTGGGAAAGGTGCAGTAGATTTTATAGACAAAAATCCTACCCAAGTAGATGTTGTATTAATGGATATTGATATGCCTGACATGAACGGAATACAAGCCACTAAGATACTTTCCGCCAAGCACCCTCACATCAAAATATTAGCCCTTACCATGCATGAGGAAGAGAAATTTATTAACGACATGATTAACGCTGGTGCATTAGGTTATATTTTAAAAGAAACTGACATTCCCGAACTTATTCAAGCCATTGAAAATACTGCGTTAGGAAAAAAATACTACAGCAATGAAGTTTCCATTACCATGATTAACGCTTTAATGAAAAAAGGAACTGACAATGGCAACGATTTGTCAAAAAGAGAATTGGAAGTTTTAAAGCTAATTGCATCAGGAATGACAAACAAAGAAGCTGGAGAAAAATTATTTATTAGTGCACGAACAGTAGAATCTCATCGTAGAAATGTTCTAGATAAACTAGATTTTAAAAACACATCAGAACTGATTCGTTATGCTATTGAGAATGATTTAATTGATTAAAAATCAAATCATTCTCAACGACACATAACACATCAAACACACAATTACTGTAAAGAAAAACGCTACTGTTTTCTCTATATAATCAATCTTGTTGTTTTTGTCCATGATATTATGAACAACAGAAATAATTGCTTTCATTTTCTACAAAAAAATTATTCAACATCTCTCAAAGTAGTCAGGTACTCTTCTAATTGTTGAATCTCTTTATCTTCTTTTTCTTCAATTATATAGCTAGTAACCTTTCTTCTAACTTTATCTGTCAATATCTTTTCACTATTATAATTGTTAAGTGCCTTAATCATATTTTTTTGACTATATCTACTACGAACAATTAAGCCATTTACAAACATAGGGGAAGAAACTATTGTGAGCCCAATACCAATAGGAGGAGCGACTGCGGTAAGAGCAAGAGTAACTGGAAGGAAAGACATTTGACCAGTTCCTGCGTTATGTCTCTTATCAAAATAAACATTTATAATCGCAATGCTAGTGTCATCCACCCCATACTTAGCAATGCTCTCCTCATAATTGAGGTTTCCTTTTTGATTTTGTTCTTTGTTTTTTTCTTTTGCAAAAGTGCTACTTCCTACACTAAGGAAAATTGAAATTAAAATTAATGTTTTCATAATATTTATTTTTATTAGTTTAAAATTATGATGTAAAGTTAGATTGGATAACCACCTGTAAACAAGGGCAATAATCCCGAATTTATAATCAGGGAAAGGTTTATTTTTATTCCGTACAAGTGCCAAGTCGGCTTTTACTTTTTTAAGTACAACTACACCTAAAAGACTAAGTATTTTTTGCAATTCCCTCGTCTTGATTTAATGTAGAAATAAACAAATACCTATACCCAGAGCATATTTGCATATTTTTTTGTATTGAGAGAATTACGTAGAAATACTATACAAATTAACCCAACGGCAATAAGTAAATAAAGAGGTTGTCTACATGAATAATAATAAGTCATCAAGAATGATTGATGAAAATTACTTGTAGGGAAAAAAACTATTGTTGAATGTTAGATTGTCATCGAAAAAATTCGTGTGGTTGGTGCATTACGTAACAAACGCAAATCGAAAGCCATACAAACATTACGAACAAAAGGTCGTGCTGATTCGGGTAATGTTATTCCATTTTCGTTAATCTGAACTAATCCGTCGGCTTCCATTTCTTTTAATCGCTCTAAGCAAGCTGAAAGCTCTGGGAATTTTAAACTATCCTCTTTCCATGAAGTTTCGAAATGACACATGATGTTGAGAATGTGTTTGCGAATAATTAAATCTTCTTCCGACAACAAATGACCTCTGAATATGGGAATAACTCCCTGATTTACCAATTCGGTATATTCTTCCACTGTTTTAGCATTTTGAGCAAAGCTGTACCACGAATCGCTAATAGAACTCATGCCCAATCCCACCATTAATTGAGTTTTGCTGGCAGTGTATCCCATAAAATTTCGGTGCAAGGTTTTTTGCTCCATGGCTTTGTACATACTGTCGGTTGGCAAAGCAAAATGATCCATGCCTATTTCTACGTAACCTAAATCGGTAAGTAATTGTTTTCCTGTTTCGTAAAGTTCTCTTTTTAATTCAGCAGATGGCAAATCTTTTTCGTCGTATCCACGTTGCCCAACTCCTTTTATCCAAGGCACATGAGCATAACTGTAAAAAGCAATTCTATCGGGTTTTAAGCTTTTGGTTTTGGTAATCGTATCCACCATACTTTCTTTTGTTTGGTGTGGCAATCCGAAAACTAAATCATGACTAATTGAATTGTATCCTATTTTTCGTGAAAGTTCGGTTACTTCCTTTACTTTTTCAAAAGGCTGAATACGGTTGATGGTTTGTTGCACCTTTAAATCATAATCCTGCACTCCAAAACTGTTTCGATTAAACCCTAAATCGAATAAGGTTTTTAAATGTTTTTCGGTAGTATTGTTTGGATGAGCCTCAAAACTAAATTCAAACTCTTCGCACTTTTCAGCTTTTGCCAAAATACCGTTAATTAGTTTAGCTAAATTTGCTGGACTAAAAAAAGTAGGGGTTCCACCACCCAAATGAATTTCTTTGATTCGTGGTTTTGAAGGGAAAATAGCACAATACAAATTCCATTCTTTTAGCACCGTATCAACATAAGGCTCTTCAACACCATGTTGTTTGGTAATACGTTTGTGGCAACCACAAAATGTACACAGGTTTTCGCAAAAAGGCAAATGAATGTAAATGCTTATTCCTTCGGTTTCATTGCTTTCGTTAAATGATTTTACAGCTGTTTTAACCCAATCATTGTAGTCAATTCCTTTCTCATCCCAAAACGGAACCGTTGGATAACTGGTATATCGAGGACCAGCGATATTGTATTTTTGTATTAAATTATTCATGTGATGGGTGGTGTGTGATGGGTAATGAGTATTGAATTAAGTGACCACTGTAACCTAATTAATTCCTTCGTTTCTGATTTTTTCACCCATTTTCTTACCCAAATCTCTAATCTCGTTTGCTAATGCGGTATCGTTGGTAGCTCTTTCGTAAGCATCGCCCATGGTAACTATAGATTGATAATAAAAATGCTTCATTTCATCCACCATCATTTCTTTAGTCCATAAGTCGATACGCAACGTATTACGCTCCTTTTTATCCCACAAGCTGAGCAAGAAAGCCTTACATTCTTTTAACTCGTTTTCGCCTGCATCATCGGCCTGCCACTCAATTTTTTCAGGGACATGGTTTTCGTCGAGCGTTATTTTTAAGTTTATTTCTGATTTTTTCATATCATTATTATTTTAATTAAACACAATACGCCCCTAACCCCTCTAAAGATGGGAATATTATGGTTTATATTTCGATAAGTTCAATATTTTCTGTGCATCGTTTTCATTCATCAAATCCTGCAAAGTAAGTTTAGGATTATTCTTCATATAATTTTTTACAATTTGCCAGCCTACCCAATGTCCTACTTTTCCTGGAGAACCTTCAGGAAAACCTTGTACAAAAGGAGCTTCACCCATGTATTTAATAATTTCTTTCACTTCTTTGGTATAAAACAGCTCATTGTCTACCAAATAAAACCAGATTTCTTTTTCATTTGAGTTGCACCAATCCAATTGCTCTTCGGTATATCCTATTTTTAAATGTTCCTTTTCGTACGGAGTAAGTACATCCAATACGTAAAGCAATTTTCCTTGATGAACCATCTCAGTTAATAGCGTTGAGTTAGATTCTACCAATTCAAACTCAGTAGCAACCCATGCCATTACTGCTGAAGTTACCACATGATCTTTGGTCATGTTAGCAACTTTGTATTGTGGCAAACCCAATTGAACATACGGTTTATAATCTGCTCCCAAAAACATATCTAAACCTATTCCTAAGTATGCAGAATCGGCTGCAATAGCATAGTTAAACCCAGAAGTATAGGTAATAATCTCAGGCACAGGTTTAGCTGGAAAATAATATTTATACAACTTAAATGATTCGGTTAGTTGGTTTTGGTATGGAGAGAAATCTTGATACGTTTCATTTACTTTTTTCTGCACTTCATTTACATACGAATCATTTTTAAAGGCATTCAAATAATAGTAAACCGATGGGTCATTCACTTCCGAAATGGTAATGATGTTTTCCACAAAATGGGTAAAAAATATACCGTATTCGTTTTTTAATTGTGCTACCTCAACATCAGTAATGTTTTTATGAGAAAATAATTCTTGTTCAAAACGTTTTACTTTTAAATCTAATTGAACCGTTGATGTATCCACTTCAGGATGATTCTCTCCACAGGCAAAGACAACTAAACTCAAAATCAATAGTATTGAATAACGACGTGTTGAAAAATTAGAATTTATTAATCGCATTTAGCCCTTTATTAAGCGTAAGTTTGTATAAAATTTATCATGAAACTAAACGCAAAAATACTCACTTTAACGCTATTTGGATTATTATTTTCAAACCTTTATTCACAAGAAAATAATGACCCAGTTGTAAACTATGAAGAAAACGATAGAAGTTTTAGGTTAGGCTTAGTATTTGCTCCTAATATTTCATGGCTAAACCTCAATACTACTGGCTACTCTAGCGATGGTGCCAGAATTGGTTTTACTTACGGAATTTCAACGGAATTCTTTTTAGCTAAGAACTATTTATTATCAACTGGTTTTAGCATAAACAATATTGGTGGAAAGTTACGCTACGAAAGCATTTATGATAATGCTGGAGTAATTGCTTCATCAGAAGTAAAACAAATCATCAACATCAATTATGTTGACATTCCTATTACCTTAAAACTTAGAACCAACGAAATTGGATACCTTACTTATTACGGAAATTTTGGTTTTAACATGGGAATTAAATACAGTTCAAAATCTGATTTTGAATATTTAGACTTTAATAGCATTAAACGAACTGATGTAAACACCAACAGTAGCATTTCTTTAATAAATATCAACCTAGTTGTTGGTGGTGGATTAGAATACAACATTAGTGGAAACACTAACCTAGCTATAGGTGTTACTTTTCACAATGGTTTTACCAATGTTTTAAGAGATAAAACTCACGAGTTAAATACCATCGGAAAAGCACTTATTGATAGCGATGGAAAGGCTGTTTATACCGACAAAAAAGCAAATGCTACTTTAAATTACTTTTCATTAGACCTTGCAATATATTTCTAAAATTTAGTGCCTTTGAATACCGAAAAAGTTATAACCCACATTGTTAATTGGTTAGCCGACTATTCCAAAAAAGCAGGGACTAAAGGCTTTGTAATTGGTATTTCAGGCGGAATTGATTCTGCTGTAACTTCAACCTTGGCTGCCAAAACAGGATTAAACGTTGTTTGTTTAGAAATGCCTATTCATCAAGACCAAAAACAAGTTCAAAGAGCAGAAAATCATATTCATTTCCTGAAATCAGCTTTTCCAAATGTTTCTTCAATAAAAACAGATTTAACCCCTGTTTTCGATGGATTCACGCAATCAGTTCAAGCAAAAAACCAAACCGAATTAGAAAAATTAGCTCTTGCCAATACCCGTTCTAGAATTAGAATGACTACGCTTTATTATTACGCTCAAATGCACCAAAGTTTAGTAGTTGGAACAGGAAACAAAATAGAAGATTTTGGCGTTGGGTTTTTCACCAAATATGGTGATGGTGGAGTTGATTTAAGTCCAATTGCCGACTTAACCAAAACAGAAGTTTATGAAATTGGAAGAAGTCTTCGAGTTATTAATGAGATTTTAGTTGCACCACCAACCGATGGGCTTTTTGGCGATGAACGCACCGACGAAGACCAAATTGGAGCAACCTACCCTGAACTAGAATGGGCAATGCAATTGATTGAAGCCAATAATTTTGACCCGAAAAACTTCTCGAAACGGGAAACAGAAGTGTTTGAAATTTACTCCAAGTTAAATCGAATCAATCAACACAAAATGAACGCAATTCCTGTTTGTGTAATTCCTAAAGAATTTAAGTGATAAAATAGTTCATAACTCCTTAAAATAGTTAAAAAGCTTACCTTATTTCTTTTCATTTTCAATTGTGCTTTTTACTAACTTTGCTCTCCTTTTTATTATCAATTTTTATCACATTATAATTTCATAACTAGCACTATGGCTACACAAAACTTTTCAGCTCGTCACATTGGACCAAGAGATACCGATGTAAAAGACATGTTATCCGCAATTGGAGTAAGTTCCATTGACGAATTGATTAATCAAACTATTCCTTCTAAAATTAGATTGAAAAACGAGTTAAACCTCGACAAACCACTTACCGAATTTGAATATTTAAACCACATAAAAGCTTTATCAAGCAAAAACAAGTTGTTTAAATCATACATTGGTTTAGGTTATAACAACACCATTTTACCTTCTGTTATCAAACGTAATGTTTTTGAGAATCCAGGATGGTACACAGCTTACACTCCATACCAAGCAGAAATTTCTCAAGGTCGACTAGAAGCATTGTTAAACTTCCAAACCATGGTGTTGGATTTAACAGGAATGGAAATTGCAAATGCATCTTTATTAGATGAAGGTACGGCAGCAGGAGAAGCCATGATTATGGCTTATGCCAACAGAAATAAAGAAGCTAAAACCGCTGGAGCAAATCAGTTCTTTGTTTCAGACAAATGCTTACCACAAACTGTTGACATTTTAAAAACCCGTTCAACTCCACTTAATATTGAGCTTATTATTGGCGACTATTCAACTTTTGAATTTGGTGAAAAAGTGTATGGAGCATTATTACAATATCCTGATGCAACTGGTCAGATTAACGATTATGCTGCCTTTACAACAAAAGCTCATAACAATGGAAGTTTAGTTGTTGTTGCGGCTGATTTATTGAGCTTAGCTTTATTAACACCTCCAGGAGAATGGGGAGCAGATGTTGTTGTAGGAACTTCACAACGATTTGGTGTTCCAATGGGTTATGGTGGTCCTCACGCAGCATTTTTTGCAACTAAGGATGAATACAAAAGAACCATGCCAGGGAGAATAATTGGTGTTTCGGTTGACGAAAAAGGAAACCGTGCATTGCGAATGGCATTACAAACTCGTGAGCAACATATTAAACGCGACAAAGCAACATCAAACATTTGTACAGCTCAAGTACTTTTAGCTGTGATTGCTGGAATGTATGCAGTTTATCATGGCTCTGAAGGCATAAAAAACATTGCTACAACTGTTAACGACTTAACAGGAAAGTTAGCTGCAAAATTGGAAGTTCTTGGTTTAAAAAGAATAAACAATACTTTTTTCGATACACTAACGGTTGAAGTTTCTGCTGAACAAAAACAAAAAATCAATGAATTAGCTTTAGCTAAAGAAATTAATTTCTATTACAATAATAACAACATTTCTATCAGCTTAGGTGAAACAGAAAATGAACATGATATTGAAGTTATTGCTTCCATTTTTGCAAGCGTTTTAGGAAAAACTAATGTTGCAAGCAATGCTGTTAATGGAATCCCTGCTAACTTAAAAAGAACTTCGGCTTACCTAACTCACGAAGTATTCAATAAATACCATTCGGAGTCGGAAATGATGCGTTACATTAAACGATTAGAGAATAAAGATTTATCGTTAACTCATTCGATGATTTCTTTAGGTTCTTGTACAATGAAATTAAATGCTGCATCAGAATTGATACCATTAGGTTGGGCTGAGTGGGCAAACATTCATCCATTTGTTCCTCTTGAACAAGCTCAAGGTTACCAAGAAATGCTAAAAGAATTGGCTAAAGATTTAGCAGAGATTACTGGTTTCGACTCAGTTTCTTTACAACCAAATTCTGGTGCGCAAGGCGAATATGCTGGATTAATGGTTATTCGTGCATACCACGAAAGTAGAGGTGACTTTCATCGAAATATTTCATTAATTCCTTCATCAGCACACGGAACTAATCCTGCAAGTGCTGTTATGGCAGGAATGGAAGTGGTAGTAACCAAATGTGATGAAAAAGGAAATATTGATGTTGCCGATTTAAAATCTAAAGCTGAGCAATACAAAGACACACTTTCTTGTTTAATGGTTACTTACCCATCTACACATGGTGTTTTTGAAGAAAGCATCATGGAAATAACCAACATTATTCACCAAAACGGCGGACAGGTTTATATGGATGGAGCTAACATGAATGCACAAGTGGGATTAACTAATCCTGCAAATATTGGTGCAGACGTTTGTCACTTAAATCTACATAAAACCTTTGCTATACCTCACGGTGGTGGTGGCCCAGGTGTTGGTCCAATTGGCGTGGCAAAACACTTAACTCCATTTTTACCGTCTAACCCAGTGGTGTGTGCTGGAGGAGAAAAAGCAATTACTGCTATCTCTGCTGCTCCTTGGGGAAGTGCTTATGTGTGTTTAATTTCTTACGCTTATATTAAAATGTTAGGAACAGAAGGTTTGAAAAAATCTACCCAATTTGCAATTTTAAATGCCAACTACATGAAATCGAAGCTCGATAAACACTACGGCATTTTATATACTAACGAAAATGGTAGAGTAGCCCACGAAATGATTTTGGAGTGCAGAGATTTTAAACAAGCTTCAGGAGTTGATGTTACTGATATTGCAAAACGATTAATGGATTATGGTTTCCATGCTCCAACAGTTTCGTTCCCTGTAGCTGGAACACTAATGGTTGAGCCAACTGAAAGCGAAAGCAAAGAAGAATTAGACCGTTTTGTAGATGTAATGATTTCTATTAGAAATGAAGTAAATGAAATTATTTCTGGTGTAGCAGACAAAGAAGATAATGTTTTACATCATGCACCACATACTGCAAAAGAAATTACTGCCGATGAGTGGAAGCATAGCTATTCACGACAAAAAGCAGCATATCCATTAGAATGGTTACAAGGAAGTAAATATTGGCCTACTGTTGCTCGTGTTGATAATGCTTATGGCGATAGAAACTTGGTGTGTAGCTGTAATCCAATAGAGGATTATATGCAAGCAGAAGCTTAAATGTGAGTTGAATTTACATAAAAAGAAAGCCCCGCAAAAAATTGCGGGGCTTTCTTTTTATGTAATTATCTCTTGTATTATTCTTTTACGAATTTGTACGGATTTTCTAATCCATCAATCATTAAGTAATACATTCCTTGAGATAATGATTCAATGTTAATGGTTTGAACAGTACTTTGAATTTTATCCGAAAGAACTGTTTTACCTAACATATCAACCACTCTAAAGTTATTTTTAATTAATAAGTTATTTACTGTAATAGTTAAAGCTTCTGTTGCAGGATTTGGGTAAATGCCAACTGATGAGCTAGTTAAATCATCAATGCCTACAGTACATGTAACAATAACTGAAGAATCTAAATTTGCACTCATACCACAAGCATTCATTGCCATTACAGAAACAGTACCTGAAGTACCTACTGTTGCAGAAATACTGCTAGTAGTACTTGTTCCTGTCCAGTCGCCTGGTAAAGTCCACATGTAGTCTACACCTGAAATTGCATTAGTTGAATACAATTCTGTAGCACCATTACATGGAGCCATGTTTCCAGCAATAAAACTTGGTACAGCAGGTGCTGCATCAGCAACATTAATGTATCCAACTATAGTTTTTGTAGAAGGTAAATTACCATCACTAACAGTTAACTCAACATCATAAGAACCTGCAGTTGCATAAGTAACTTTAGGGTTTGCAATGGTGTTATCGTCAGCTGTTCCACCAAAGAAATTCCACGAATAACTAACAGGAGTCCCTCCTGTTGTTAAATCAGTAAATTGAACTTCTTGACCAACACAAACATTTAATGGTGTTGCTTCAAAATCAGCTGTTAAAAGACTTACCAAGCTATTCCATTTCCAAATACCTTTAGCAGAAGCACTTTCGTTAAACCAACCTGACCAACCAATTGCTGGAGAAATAAATTCGCAATAAGTATGTTGTTCGGTATCAATAATATTCCAAGTAACACCACCA
Source organism: uncultured Vicingus sp. (assembly GCA_964398455.1). Classification (GTDB taxonomy): domain Bacteria; phylum Bacteroidota; class Bacteroidia; order Flavobacteriales_E; family Vicingaceae; genus Vicingus. The sequence continues at coordinate 36,837 of CAYNMR010000018.1, forward strand.
TCTTGACTGTATGAAGAACCTATATTGCCAGAAGCTCCAGTAGTAAATGCTATATCAGTACCTTCAATGTAAGTTAAACCACTTGTAAATACAGAACCAGTAGTTGTTAACTGAGTCCAGTTAGCACCAGCATTTGTGGTCTTATATACAGTGCCTCCAGCAACCATTAAACCTGTAGTTGCATCTTTAAATGAATATTTTGCATTTTGCATATCTGTTTCAGGAGTTTGATAAACACTCCAGTTCAAACCTCTATTTGTTGAGTGATACAATCTACCTTTGTTTGTACCAAACCAAACTACATCTCCTACAACCTCTATATCTCTAACATAGCCATACTCACCACTTAATGGAGCTGGTATATTTGCTGCAGGAACCAAAGTCCAGTTTGTTCCACCATTTGTTGTGGTATATAATTCAAATTCATTACTTATTGGATCTCCTTGACAGAAGCCATTGTTAGCATCCCAGAAATGAACCACATTGGTAAACGAAGCTGCATTACTAAACGTAGCCGTGGTTTGTCTTGTCCAATTAGCACCACCATTTACCGTTTTCCAGATACCACCTGTTTGACCACCTGCATTTGGAAACGCAGCTAACCAAGCAGTTGTAGCATCAATAGCACTAATCATAGAAATACCTAAACCAGTATTACCAACATTTATATTTTGAGGAGTCCAAGTTGTGCCACCGTTTATTGTTTTTGTAAATTGTTGTACGTTTGCCGCACCACCAGAACCATCATAAGCCACAGCCCATACTGTATTAGCATCAACAATATCAATATGTCCAATACCTCTAGAAACTTGAGTAAAACCAGAAGCTTGTTCAATCCAGTTTCCATAAGGATCTAAACTAACATTTACATATTGTGTTTTTGTTAACGATTGTGAGCTTTGAGAGTTAGTTACCGTTAATGTAACATCATATTGTCCTGTAGCACTATAAGTAACTGCAGGAGGAGTTTGTCCTGTAAATGAAGCAGGAGTTCCTCCAGGGAAAGACCATTGCCATGTAGTAATTGCATTACCACCACCACTTGACTGATCAATAAAGTTAACTGTTTGTCCAACATAAATAGAAGTTGGAGAACCCGAAAATTGAGGAAGTGGATCTCCAGTTAAAGTTGCCACTACACAAGCCACCGCAGCTGGTGCATTAATTCTTGGTCCGATGTTTCCAGAAATTGTAACACCAGTAGAAATTAAACAGCTTTCAACTTGAGCAGGAGTTAATGTTGGATTAATACTTAACATTAAACCAGCTAAACCGGCAGCAAAAGGAGTTGCCATCGACGTACCACCCATCTTAGCATAGTTATTTCCACCTGCAGTATATACTGTACTTTGTAATCCACCACTAGTATAACCACCTGGTGAAGCTATATCAACAAATGGGGTTGTACCATTATAATTAGAAAAACTAGAGCGTGTATCTGTTCCATCAACTGAACCAACACAAATAACATTGTCGTAACCACCTGGATATTGGACTGTTGTATTACCATCATTACCAGCGGCAGCAAAGAAAACTACATCCGGATAATTATTAATTAAATTTTGAAAAGCTGAGCTTGCATCTGGTCCTCCAAAAGACATACTTACAATATTAGCTCCATTAGATATAGCCCATTGTACCCCATCATATGAGTAATAAACACTATTTGAAGACCCTGAGTTTGGTGTTGCCTTAATTCCAATTAACTCAACATTACCACCTAAAGAAGCAATTCCAATTCCATTATTAACGTCCGCAGTAGATAATCCAGCACAGTGCGTTCCATGCGACCAACCCTGGTCAACAGAATAAACTGATGGAGGTGTAGCGTCATTATCATTATCAGCAACATCGCGTTGTTTAAATGTAGTTAAATCAGTATGTCCACAAGCAACAGCATTATCAACAATAGCCAATTTAATTGCATTAGAACCTAAACTTGTATTCCAAGCCGTTTCAGAACCAACTAAAGTATGATACCATTTTGTTGTTCCAGTATGTTGAGGATCATTAGGAACAAAATCTATTTTATAGATTGGTTCTTTTTCTGCAAATTCAACATCTTCCATTTGAGCTAATTCTTTAACTAAAGCATCAATCTGAGCATAGTTGGTAAATTTAACTCGATAGATTTTTTGTAAATCCTCTTTATTTGTATAATAACTCGGACGTGTTAAAGAAGTTACATCATAATTTTTAAACGTTTTTGCTAATTGAGGATAATCTTGTAAAGATTCGTATTTTACTACTTCGGTAGCACTTTCTCTTAATGTCTCAACAGTTTGAACATTCTTTTTTAATTTAAACATTACAGTACCATCCAGAAAATTTGGGCTGTAAGTTTGCGAAAATGCCAGATTACATAACAGCAAGCTGACGATTAAGGTTAGTTTATTCTTCATGTTTTTTAGTTAGTTTAGAAATATTTACCGAAAATTAAGTATTTTTTTAAATGTGAACTATTTAAAAAACCTCATAGTTACATTCTTAAATAGATTTTACCAAAAGTTAAATTATTAAGGAAATGAATAAACATAACCAAAACTAAACTCTGTAAAATCAGCTTGTCCGAAGTTTGCATTGATGTGTGCCCCAAAATAAAAATTGTGAGTTGGTGTATTTAAAGTATTAACCAGATAGTAGTTTAAACCCATTCGGGCATTAAGCCATCTCTTTAGTTCATAATTGAATCCTTTGTCTTTCTGAAAATCATCATTGAATTTTTTATAGAACGGCTTATATATGTTCAATCCTCCTTCAACATCTATAGCAACATGACTCATTAAAAACTCTACACCAGTAAAGAAATAAATATTGGAAGCAGACCATTCGGCATTATTATTAAATTGCGCTAGGTTATTCTCTTTAATATAGTCATAATAATGTTGATAGTATCTGTGAGCGAATCCTGCTTTCCACTTAATATGATTATTAAATAATATCCCCAATGAAAGCGAAGTAGTATATACCATCTTTTTATCTCCTCCAATAGGAGAATATGTCGCACCTAATTCGTGGAATCCTACCCCTTCTCTAAAAGAGATAAAATATCTCTTCAATTTCAATTCAGGTTTAGTATCTAATATACTTCCTTTTAATGGCTTTTTCTTATCAGCCTTCAACCATTGTGCAGATATACCAAATAACGCAGAGTTCAATCCAAAGTTGGGTATTTGTGTATGTCCGTTGGAGTGATGTGAATAACCTCCTACTAGCTTTAAATTAAAATCGTTTTTCTGGTAAATCGTTTTATACAACATAGCCTGAAAAGCCCATGTAAAAGGTGAACCATTCGAAAGATTTTCTTTATTAGTTATACTATCATAATGAGTGGTAAAATAAGTAGCACCAAGGGCTAACTTAAGATAAAGGGGTTTTGTTTGGTTAAACAATTGAAACCGAATAAAGGGTAATACACTAAATTGATTTCCATAAACCTTATTGTTTCCGAGATTTGATGCAAATAATGAGAGCCCTGTCTCGGGGAAACGATAATATTTACCCCAATTAGTTGTATCAAAATTCTGTTTACCAAAACTTAATGTCAGCGATTGTTGAAAGGAAGTGGTTGGAAATATTTTTGTATAGTTCGGAACTATTTTTCCGACAGAATACTCTGTTTCAATAAACCGAAACCCATCCTGTTGTGCTATTGATTGATAAGAAATGAAGCACCCAACAAAAAAAACAATGACTATTTTAAATCTAAAACTCATTTACGATTAAGGTCTATACAAAAAATCAGGCTCAATTTTCACTGACCTGATTTTTTATTCTTTATTATTTTTATAGGAAACTATTTATTTCCCATGACATTGTTTAAACTTCTTACCGCTTCCACAAGGACAAAGATCATTTCTTCCCACTTTTTTCTCAACTCTTATCGGTTGTGCTTTTGGTGGTTCTTGTTGCTCTGCAGAACCTATGTTAGACGAGGTATAATCTGGACGACTTAATTTTAAATTTGCCAAGTCATTTTTCACAGGAGATGGAGCTTCTTTTGCGGCAACTTCTACTTGTCCTTCTTTTGGTTGAGGCAATCCGCTTTTCATTAAGAAACGAGCAACTTCTTTGTTGATTTTCAATAACATTCGGTTAAACAACTTAAATGCTTCAAATTTATAAATCAACAAGGGGTCTTTTTGTTCATAAACCGCTCCTTGAACCGACTGTTTCAATTCGTCCATTTCACGTAAATGCTCTTTCCAATCCTCATCAATCATAGCAAGAATTACATTTTTTTCAATAGCCTTAATTAATTCTTTACATTCGGTTTGGTAAGTTTTTTCTAATGGAGTTGAAATATTAATTTGTTTCATTCCATCAGTAATTGGCACCAAAATATTTTCATATTGGGCTCCTTGATTTTCATATACCTCTTTAATTACAGGAAAAGCCATTTGAGCAATCAATTCTGATTTTTTGTAGTAATGATTAAGAGCCAAATCGTGTAGCTCATCTATCATTTCATTTGATTTACTATCTAAAAAATCTTGTTCTGTAAAAGGAGATTGAACACCTAATAACCTAATTAATTCAATTTTAAATGTTTCATAATCTCTGGTTTCTTGATGTTCATTAACCAAATCCTCACAAACATCGTAAATCATGTTAGATATTTCTACACCTAAACGCTCACCAAAAAGTGCATTTCTACGTTTAGTGTAAACCACCTCACGTTGCGAATTCATAATATCATCATACTCCAACAAACGCTTTCTAATTCCAAAATTGTTTTCTTCTACTTTTTTCTGTGCTCGCTCAATAGATTTGGTAACCATTGAATGTTGAATAACTTCGCCGTCTTCCAATCCCATTCTGTCCATCAATTTAATGATACGGTCTGAGTTGAATAAACGCATTAAATCATCTTCTAATGAAACGAAAAATTGTGATGAACCTGGATCTCCTTGACGGCCAGCACGACCTCTTAACTGACGATCGACACGACGAGAATCATGACGTTCGGTACCAATAATAGCCAAACCTCCAGCTTCTTTTACTCCTTCACCCAATTTAATATCCGTACCACGACCAGCCATATTGGTAGCAATAGTAACAGCTCCTGCTTTACCAGCACTAGCAACAATTTCTGCCTCTCGCTGATGCAACTTAGCATTTAATACATTGTGCTGAATTCCTTTCATTTTAAGCATTCTACTCAATAATTCTGAAATTTCAACAGAGGTTGTACCAACCAATACTGGACGTTTTTGGTTTACTAATGAAACTATTTCATCAATAACAGCTGTATATTTTTCTCTTTTGGTTTTATAAACCAAATCTTCTCTATCGTCTCTCGAAATTTTTCTGTTGGTAGGAATAATTACCACATCTAATTTGTAGATATCCCAAAGTTCTTGCGATTCTGTTTCAGCAGTACCAGTCATACCTGCCAATTTGTGGTACATTCTAAAATAATTCTGCAAAGTAACTGTAGCATAAGTTTGAGTTGCTGCTTCTACTTTCACATTCTCTTTTGCTTCAATAGCTTGGTGTAATCCGTCAGAATATCTTCTGCCTTCCATTATCCTACCCGTTTGCTCATCAACAATTTTAACCTTATTGTCCATTACCACATATTCCACATCTATTTCAAACATGGCATACGCTTTAAGTAATTGGTTAATGGTATGTATTCTTTCCGCTTTTACCGAATAATCTTGAATCATTCGTTCTTTCATGATTAACTTGTCTTGCTCCGAAGCATTTGATTTCTCAATATCAGCAACCTCAGAACCGATGTCTGGCATTACAAAGAATTTTGGATCATCACCCGAACCTGTAATTAAGTCAACACCTTGTTCTGTTAACTCAACTGCGTTAGATTTTTCGTCAACAACAAAATAAAGTTCAGCATCTGCTTTTGGCATCTCTTTATTTTGGTCTTGCATGTAGAAATTTTCTGTTTTTTGAAGAACAGCTTTAATTCCATGCTCGCTTAAAAACTTAATTAATGCCGTATTTTTTGGTAAACCTCGATGTGCTCTCAATAAAGCCAAACCGCCTTTCTCTTGGTCTTCTTTGCTAATTTTATCGCCATTAATTAACGGCGTCAACAATTTTTTAGCTTCGCTTAATGCTTCAGTAACGTACTTTTTTTGAGCAGCAACCAACTTTTCAACTCTTGGCTTTAATTCATGAAATTCATGTTTATCTCCTTTAGGGGTAGGACCAGAAATAATTAATGGTGTTCTAGCATCATCAATTAAAACAGAATCTACCTCATCAACAATAGCATAATGGTGTTTACGTTGCACCAAATCTTCTGGTGTGCGAGACATGTTATCTCTTAAATAATCGAAACCAAACTCATTATTAGTTCCATAAGTAATATCTGCTAAGTAAGCTTTTCTTCTTTCTGGCGAGTTGGGTTGATGTTTATCAATACAATCAACAGTTAAGCCATGAAACTCAAAGATTGGAGCCATCCATTCCGAGTCACGTTTTGCAAGGTAGTCGTTAACGGTAACTAAATGAACTCCTTTTCCAGCTAACGCATTTAGGTAAACTGGTAATGTTCCAACCAATGTTTTACCCTCACCTGTAGCCATTTCAGCAATTTTACCTTGATGCAACACACTACCACCAATTAATTGCACGTCGTAATGAACCATTTCCCAAGTAACTTCATTGCCTGCGGCTAACCAAGTATTGTGGTGAATTGCTTTATCACCATTTATTAGCACATGATTGTGTTTGGCTGCAATATCTCTATCCATTTGAGTTGCGGTAACTTCAATGGTTTTATTTTCAGCAAATCTTCTCGATGTTTCTTTAACTACTGCAAAAGCTTCTGGTTGGATTTCAGTTAATACCTCTTCAATTTTCACCAAAATATCTTTATCTATCTGGTCAATCTGATTGTAGATATCTTCTTTATCAAGAATACTTAATGTGTTATCGTTTTCTATTTTGTTTTTTAGTTCCGCAATTTTATCTTCATCAGGTTTGATCTTTGATGCAATTTTAGCCTTAAACTCAATAGTTTTGGCTCTCAACTCATCATTTGAAACTGATTGTAATGCCTGATATGCTTGATTTGTTTTTTCAACAATTGGAGATAATTCTTTTAAATCTCTGTCGGTTTTACTTCCTAAAAAAGTTTTAAGTATGGTGTTTAATAATCCAGCTCCTGCCATTTTCAAAATTTATTATTTCAATTTTCACTAGTCAATTATGTGTCCATTTTCTAAATCATGACATAATGACTTTATATAACCGACAAATGTAGTTATTTATAAAAGATTCAGTATATTTTAACAAAAAAACTATTTAGAAAATCGGTTTTTAGAAATGGTTTATGTTTCTTTGTAAACGTGTTTTAACACATCAAAATCCATGTCTATTTCAAAAGCAGAAAATATAAGTGTTATTGGTTTCGCAGAGAAACTAAAAAGCTATGCTGCTTTATTCAAACTAAAGATTACTGTTTTTGTAGTTATTTCTGCTGTTTTTGGTTACTTTATTGGTGCCGAAAGTGTCTCTTTCGTTTCATTATTATGGTTAACATTAGGAGGTTTTTTTATTACAGCATCGTCAAATGCTTTTAACCAAATTATAGAAAGAAACCATGACGGTTTAATGGAACGTACAAAAAACCGACCACTACCACAAAACAAACTTACCGTTACTGAAACTCTAATTATTTCATTTGTTCTAACCATTTCTGGAGTTTTAATTCTGGGTCTAGGATTAAATCCACTAAGTGGTGTTTTAGGTTTGCTTGCCGTATTTATGTACGCTGCGGTTTACACACCACTTAAGCGAATTTCAACTTTTGGAGTTTTTGTTGGTGCTTTTCCTGGAGCTTTTCCTCCAATGTTGGGTTATGTTGCTGCAACGGGTAGTTTTGGTTTAGAAGCAGGAATATTGTTTTTTATTCAATTTGTTTGGCAGTTTCCTCATTTTTGGGCTATTGCATGGAGATTACACAAAGATTACCATCAAGCAGGTTTTAAAATGTTGCCCTTTAATACTAAAAACAAGACTTCGGCAATCATTATTTTGTTGAGTTCACTTTCATTATTTGCTTCTAGCTTTTTACCTGAGTATTTTGGAATAACTGGCAGAATAGCAACCATTAGCTTGTTTATTTTGGCCTTTTTAATGGTTATTCCGAGCATTAGATTAGTTCAAACATTAAATGACAAGTATGCCTTAAGAATCATGTTATTATCTTACCTGTACCTGATTTTTTCGTTGTTTTTCATTTTAATCGATAAAGTGTAATGAAATCGGAAAATCCATACAAATCGCTTATTGTTTTTATTTCTATTATTTTACCTGTTGCAGTTGCTGTACTTTATGTGCTCCCAAAAACTGAAACTACACTTTTTTCCTTTTTACCTTTATTAAATGCCATTATTAACGGAACTACCTTTTTAATATTAATAGCAGCATTGGTTGCCATCAAGAATAAGAATATTGTTTTACACAAACGATTGATGTGGACAGCTTTGGTTTTATCGGTGGTCTTTTTGTTGTCATACGTATTGTATCATGCTACCACTCCATCTACTTCTTTTGGAGGTGAAGGCACTATCAAATACATCTACTTTTTTATTTTGCTTACCCACATCTTATTATCAGCCATAGTGGTTCCTTTGGTGCTACTAACTTTGGTAAGAGCTTTAGCAGAAAAATTTGACCTACACCGAAAAATCGCAAAAATTACTCTGCCAATATGGCTTTATGTAACACTAACTGGTGTGTTGGTTTACTTGATGATTTCTCCTTATTACTAATGTTTATCCAATGTTAAATTGGTTTTGTCTCCAGTATAAAAAGTGTACTGATATTGAATAATTTGAATAAATTCAGTTTCAATATCTTGTATTAATTGAGCGGTAAGCAAATAGGTTGTTTTGTCGTACAAAAACTGCTTAGATGTTTTGTATTTATCATTTTGATACACTTTTATTTCAAGTAAGTTATCCAATTCATCATACAAAAAAACCTCGCTTTCTTGTTCATTGGTGCTTAAATTTCCAAAATGAATTATTTTACCTACACGCCCCTTCTCGTCGTACTCGTATTGTACTTTCGACTTTTTATTTCCAATAATGTAACGAGAGTAAATTTCTCTTAAATACCCTAATTCATTAAAATAGAAAAATTCTTCGCGATATACTTTGTTGTATTTATTGTAATACAATTTTTTGTATTGCAATTCCCCTTGTTTTTCGTAAGAAAAACTATCCGTATTGATGGTGTATTGTTTAGCTAAGTCGAAGTCTCCCTTATAATCGCAAAGGTTCTCATCTCTACAATAGGTTTGATTAATTACATTGTTAGAATCGTCGTACCTAAAATGATTGGAGAAAAAACCATAACTATCACTTTTTCTAACTGTTGTAATTTGATTTTTATCGTTGTAGTAATAGATAATTATGTTGGTGTCCTTTTTTTCTACCTGATTATGATAAGTTGACATCTGCTTAGTTAAAAACCCATGCTCATTAAATTCATAATAATAATCTAATCCTTTGGTTCGAATAATATCTTTTACCTTTTTGCTAGAACGCGAACCAGTAATAAGCTTTATTTCATTTTGTTGGATAAAACGCGTATTGAAAAAAGGTTCTTCTGAAAAAACAGGCTTGTTGATGTCTAATATTTGAGAAAGCCCAACTTGAGAAGACAACAAAAATAGAGCAAGAATGAAGACGAATTTTCTCAAGTGTTTATTTTTTTAGCAAAGAAACCAAAATAAAAAAGCATCACGATTTGGCGTGATGCTTTTTTATTAACGTAATTACGTTTATAGCTTATTGTTCTTTATCGAAATAAACTTCAGTCATATCTCTATATTCCATAGCGTTTGACGGGAAGTTTTTAACATAAACTTGAATTAAACGAGTGTTTTCATCATAGAAAATTGGCAATGTTGCAGCATCATCAACAGCTATTTGATCAGCTTGTCTAAATAATTCGTAACGTTTTGCTTCATCAATTTCTCTAAGAGCTAAGTTAAATTTCTCATCAAAAACTGGGTTTTGATATCTAACCGAGTTAATGAATGATTTTGTTGTAATCTCAGCAGGAACGTGTCCACCGTACAACAAGTTCAAGAAGTTTTCTGGATCTGGATAATCAGCAATCCATGCAGAACGCCAAAATAACGCTTTACCTGTTTCCAAGTTTTCTAAGTGTTGAGGAAACTGTAATTGCTCGATAGTAACTTTTACACCTAAGTTTTCAGCTAACATTTTTTGAACCACTTCAGCAATCTGAACGTTTCTATCTCCACCACCAGAGTTAATTTGTAAAACAACTTCTGGAAAACCCTTTCCATTCGGGAAACCTGCTTTTGCTAAATGTTCTTTTGCTTTCTCAGGGCTATAGTCGTAACCTTTAACATTTTCGTAATCGTAACCTTTAAATGGAGGAACCAAGCCGTGTAATGCTGGTCTTCCTTCTCCTTGAAGTGTATAAGTAACAATAGCATTTTTATCTACTGCATAGTTAAATGCTTTTCTTACATCAATTTTATCAAAAGGAGGAAGTTTAGTTTGCATACCTAAATAAACAACACTCATTGCAGGAACAACTTGCATGATGTATGGTTTGTTACCACCTTTTTTAGCATCTTCTAATTCACCTACAACATCTTTAATCATCTCTAACGGTAAACGGTAAACCATATCAAGATTTCCTTTTTTGAATTCTAAAAGCTCTGCTTTTTTCTCTTTCACAAAAGAAAATTTAATTCCATCTAAATATGGCAATTTGTTTCCGTATTGGTCAATACCATAGTAATCTGGATTTGCTTCTAATATTACAGTCTCAGACTCTTTAATGGTTTTAACTCTAAAAGGACCTGTACCAACACAATTAATTCTCATATCAATTCCGTACATATCAAAAGCTTCTTTTGGGTAAATCCAACACGCAGAGTGGCTAAGAATTTTTAAGAAACCAGCAAATGAATAATCTAAGTCAATTTGAACGGTATAATCGTCAATTACTTTAATTCCTTCAACACCACCAGCCAATGGTTTTTTATCGATAGTTGATTGATAATATGCTCCAGCTCCTTTTACCTTGTCTTTAAACATCCAGTACATTTGGTTTTCAGAAAAACTTTCACACACTTTATCTAAAGCAAACTTCACATCTTTTGCATTAAATTCTCTACCTTTTCCATCAGGAAAACATTGGTTGTCGTGAAATTTAACTCCCTTTCTTAAATGAAAGGTAAAAGATGTTGCATCCTCATTAACATCCCATTTTTCTGCCAACGAAGGAAGAACTGTTAAATCTTCTTGATTTAATTTTACTAAACCTTGATAAACTTGGTTGGTAATTCTATGAGCAACTACCTCAGTTACATTTAATGGATAAAGACTTCTAAAATCTTCTGTTTCGTTGATTTTAAAAACCCCTCCATATTTAACACCACCTTGTGCAACTTTATTAGCACCGTTATCCTTACTGTCATTACCTCCACAACCCACAAAAACTAGGGAAGTTGCAACCATTAAATAGATTAATTTTTTCATAATTATAGTATAAACTTTAAACAATGATATTACAAATATAAATAATACATGATAATATCCTAAATAATTAGCTAAAGTATTAATTTTTTTAGATGAATTTCGTTATCTTATTTGTTTGTTTTATAAAAAAATTGGATTCACTATTAACATGAGATTAAAATTAATTGAATTGGTATTTTTATAACTTTACTTTTTTGCATTTATTACAAGCGTTTTTGAGGTTTTTACTCCTTATATTATTTACTATTTTTTTGTATGGTTTTGTTTTCTCGCAAGAACTAAGCAACCACCGTGTTAAAAATGTATTTATTTCTAATGACACTGTTCAAATCGACAACCAAGCGATAGTACCTTTTTCTGAAATTATACATATCAACGAAGAATTTATAAAACCATCTTCTTATGAAATAAATTATGCTGAAGGATTATTCATTGTAAAAGATGCTTCGATAAAAGGTAAAGACATTAAAATAACTTACAAAATCATTCCTGTTTCTTTTGCTGAATCGTTTGAACATAAAAAAATGAGCGTGATTGAAAGTAAGGATTCAATGGTAATGAATCCGTTTCATTATGAATATACTCCAGCAAAGGATGATATCTTTTACCTCAATGGATTAAATAAATCGGGTAGTATTTCGAGAGGAGCTTCTTTTGGTAATAATCAAGATTTGGCGGTGAACTCCAGTTTAAATTTACAGCTATCAGGGAAGATAAGTAACAATGTAAATATTTTAGCATCTATTTCTGACGACAACATTCCAATACAAGCGGAGGGAAATACACAGCAATTACAGGATTTTGATAAAGTTTTTATTCAACTTTATGACGAAAGTTGGAAATTAACTGCTGGTGACTTTTTTGTTCGTCAGCCCAAAAGCTATTTTTTAAACATTAACAAAAAAGCACAGGGAGGAAGTTTTGAAATTGCACTAAAACCAAGCAGAAAAGATGAAACCAAAACCATTACTCCTTTTGCAAGTGCTGCAGTTTCTAAAGGAAAGTATGCTCGACAATCCATTGTTGGTGTTGAAGGAAATCAAGGGCCATATCGACTGCGAGGAAATGAGAATGAAACATTCATTATTGTTTTATCAGGAACTGAAAAAATTTATGTAGACGGGAAATTATTAAAAAGAGGAACAGAACATGACTATATTATAGACTACAATACCGCCGAACTGACCTTTACACCTAATTTTTTAATCACTAAAGATTCGAGGATTGTGGCTGAATTTGATTATTCTGAACGGAATTACTCCAGAACCATGTTCAATTTTGGAACCGAATATGAAAGCAAGAAACTAAAACTAAACTTCAATTATTTCTCTGAACAAGACGTTAAAAACCAACCTCTTTTACAAGATTTAACGGATAGCCAAAAAAAATTATTATCTGAAATTGGTGATAGTTTAGAACTTGCAGTTGTACCAAACATCAATCAAGTAGCTTTCAATGAAAACCTAGTTCTTTATAAAATGGTTGACACATTGGGTTACGATTCGGTATTTGTTTACTCTACAAATCCTGATAGTGCTATTTATCAATTAGGGTTTTCTCAGGTTGGTCAAAACAATGGAAACTATGTGTTAATACAAAGCACGGGAAATGGGCGAGTTTACGAATGGGTTGAACCAATTGGGGGAGTTCCACAAGGAAATTATGAACCTGTTATCTTATTAGTTACTCCAAAAAAGATAGAAATGAGCACTTTTGGAGGTGAATATCTATTTTCCGAATATTCAAAAATTAGTTGGGAAGGAGCCATGTCGAACAACGATATCAATACCTTTTCATCAAAAGATAGAGGTGACGATTTAGGTTATGCTTTTAAATTAAAAAGCGAAAACGCTGTTTTGCTATCAAAAGAAAAAGATGACTGGAAAATGAATGTCGGTGGTGGATACGAGTTTCTAGACAAAAACTTTAAAGGTATTGGTCCATTCAGAAATATTGAATTCCAGAGAGATTGGAATATTTCTTCGGTGGTTTTCACGTCCAATCAACACGCTGCAAGTTCATATCTTGGTTTTGAGAAAAGCAAAATACTAAACATTCAATACGCCATAAATTTATTAGAAAACGCTAATGAATACAGAGGTATAAAAAACATTGTCGCTGCAAATGTTAATTTCAAAGGCTTTAGATTGGTTAACAATAGTAGTTATTTAATTACTGAAGGATTAAATAACACAGAATTTATTCGAAATAAATCTACTTTAACAAAAGATATCAGCTGGTTTGTTTTAGGCATTGACAACGAATTAGAGCAAAACAAATTTTTCTTTCCTCAATCTGATTCTTTAACAACAAATAGCTTCCGATTTTTAATTTGGAAAGGGTTTATACACAATGCAGATACCTCAATAAATAAATTTTTAATCAGCTACAAACAACGTATTGATGACGCAGCTAATGTTACTGTTTTTAAACCAATAGCCCGTGCCGAAGATGTCGAATTGTCTTATGCTCTGCTTAAAAATAAAAACCATATTTTAAGAAGTAGTATGATTTACAGAAAATTATACATCCTTGAACCAAATTTAACTACCGAAAAACCCGATGAAAATATTTTATCAAGAGTTGAATACAATGCTCACTTTCTAAAAAGTGCTATTACGTCTAATACATTCTATCAAATAGGTTCGGGGTTAGAAGTTAAAAAGGAGTTTTCGTTTGTAGAGGTTCAACCAGGACAAGGAACACATACTTATTTGGGCGATTTAAATGGTAATGGAGCAAGTGACCTAAATGAATTTGAAGTTGCTGCATTTAAAGACCAAGCTAATTTTATAAAAATATTTACGCCAACCAACGAATATGTGCGAACCTATACCAATGAGTTTAACCAAGGATTATTTTTAAACCCAGAGACCCAATGGGGTACGAGCCATGGATTGAAAAAATTTATTGCTCGTTTTGCTAATAGAACAAATTATAGGGTAAACCGAAAAACTGCGGACAAAACAGATTACTTCAATCCATTTGTAGGCAGCATTAATGACAGCACATTGGTAACAACTAATTTAGGATTTTTAAACACCATATTCTTTAATAAAACAAACACTAAATGGAGCATGGATTACACCTATCAAGACAATCAAGATAAATCACTTTTAACTAACGGAATTGAATCACGTCGAACCATTATCAGAACATTTAAAACACGTTGGAATATTACCAGAACTTTTACGCTTCAGAACTTATTCTCGAATGGTATTAAATCAAATAAATCTGAATTCTTTAACAATCAAAACTACTACTTAAGCAACTACGAAACCGAACCAAAAATCATCTTCCAACCCGACGTAAAATTTAGATGGAGTCTTTTGTTTAACTACAAAGAAAAATACAATAGTGATTTGTATGGTGGAGAAATTTTAAAAGCTCAAAAACTTGGAACAGAAGTAAGATACAACATTGCGTCAAAAGGTAGTGTAATGTTAAACATCAATCTAATAAAAAATCAGTATAGTAGTCCATTAAATAACACGCTAATTTCTTATGAGATGTTAGAAGGGTTGCTACCTGGCACAAACACTACTTGGGAAGTAGTCTATCAACAAAACCTATCCAAACACATGCAGCTGAGTTTAAATTACAATGGGAGAAAATCTGATGAAACCCCCGTAATTCATGTTGGTGGGGTACAGGTTAGAGCATTCTTTTAATTTATGGAAGGTGCTGATTTCTTATTTGCATACTGATAAAAACGAACACCAACCAATAACTCATGCGTACCATTACTGTAGTTTCTTAGGTTAGTAGTTGTAAAATCAAAACCATAAGCCACCGTGAAGTAGTTATTAATTAAATAACCAATTGAAACTGTAATAGCATCTTTATCTCTATATGTTCCTGCCAACCATACTTTTTCTTGATAAATTAATCGCAAAGTACCTTCAACCTGAACTGGTGCTGGTTTTACATATTTTACAAAAACAGATGGTTCTAAAACAAAGTCTTCTGCTAATTTAAACTTATATCCTCCACTCATGAAAAAGTGACTTGGCAGAGTTCCTTCTGGGTTTCTTCCATCTTTAAAAAAGGTAACTCTACTATTTAATAATTGAGGTGCAGAAAATCCTATATAATATTTCTCATGATATAAATATAGACCGAAACCGGCATCAGGCAACAAAACCGATTGAACTCCATTTGTAATAATATCATCATCACTCTCTCGTAAGGTAATTTTAGAACCATCAATCATAAATTGAATTACTCCTGCAGAAATACCCATTCCTAATTTTAGTTTATCAGAAACTCTTACATGATAAGCATACGACAAATTAAATCCAGTTCTTCTTGTTGGGCCTACATTATCCGTAAACAGATAACCCCCTAATCCCATTTTTTGATTTTTGGTAGGTCCATTCACACTTAGGGTGTAAGTTCTAGGAGCATCTGTTATTCCTTCCCATTGGTAACGGTGAGCAGATTTTCCTTCAAAGTAAGGTCTTGATCCAGCCACAGCTGGATTTATTAAATAGTCATTTAAATAATATTGGCTAAAATGAGGTAATTGCTGAGAAAAAACAACACCCATAATCAACATCAACAATGATAGTACTACTATTTTTTTCATATAGTTCATCTCTCTATAATATTATCTTAGAACTGTTAATGGACCTGTAAATGGTTTTGTTTTACCATCATTTAATTCAATAACATAATAATAAGTTCCTACAGGTAAATTCTCCCCATTATACGTTCCATCCCAATCATTTTTGTATGCAGTAGAACGGTATAATAATTCTCCCCAACGATTGTAAATTTCAACAACATGATTTGGATATTGGTCAATATAATCAATTACCCAAGTATCATTTTTACCGTCTCCATTAGGCGTAATGCCGTCTGGGAATCGAATGGTTGGAATTACGGTAACTATTACCTCATCTGTTGATGTACATCCTTCTGCAGAAGTTACTGTTACAGTATAAGTTGTAGTAACCAACGGATTTGCTATAGGACTTGAAATAGTTGTATCGCTTAATCCCTCTGAAGGTGTCCAAACATAAGTGCCGCCACCCGAAGCGTTCAGTTGAGTCGATGTTCCTTCCAATATCGTCACATCATTTCCTGCATTCGCAACTGGTTGTGGGTTATAAGTTACACAAACTGTATCAAATCCATTACAAACACCAAAAGCTTCAAACACATAACAAACTGTTCCTGCAATTGTAGAACTTACGACAACATTATTATTTGTTCCTAAAGAACCCATGCCTGGAAGAACAAACCATTCAACACCTGTAACTAATCCAATAGTTGTCCCATTTAATGTTACTGAGTTTGTTGCACAAACGGAAGTGTCGTTTCCTGCAAAAGCTAATACCGTATCAAGCGAACCTACATTTACCGTTTGTAAAATACTACACCCACTATTATCAGTAATAGTTACTTGGTAACTACCAAAACACAGATTAGTTGCTGTAGCTGTATTCTGACCACTTGGATTCCAATTAAAAGTATAACCCCCTGTTCCTCCATTTACTGTTAAAGTTGCTTGTCCGTCGCAAACACTACTACAACTGGCATCAGTTACAAGTGCTGAGGCTGAAATTAAAGTAGGTTCTGTGATAACAGCACTATCTTGAACAGTACATCCATTTGAATCAGTAACAGAAACAAGATATGTCCCTGGTGCTAAGCCTGAAATTGAATCGTTTACGCCACCTGGAGTCCAAACAGCAGTATTATAAGGTGTTGAACCGCCTATTGGGTGAACAACAGCCCATCCATCATTAAATCCATTACATGTAACGTTAGATGAAGTGACATTTGCCAACAAAACATCAGGATTAACAAGAGTGTCTACAACAACACCAACACAACCAACAGCATCTGTAACATTTAATGTATAAATATCCGAACAAAGGTTTACAACAGTTGAATCAAATAAGTTGTTTGGGGCTGCGTTTGGCGACCAAACATAAGTATATGGGGCAGTTCCACCAGTAGCATTTGAAACAATACTTCCATCACAACTATTGTTACACGTTGGATTGATTATTGTTGTATTCGGATCGGGTGCATTGGTATTACTTAATGCAAAACTGAAGCTATTTATACAACCATTATCATCTGTAATATCAACCGAATAAACTCCTGCACATAAATTAATAACTGTTGCTGTATTTTGTGGAACTAATGGGAAACCCCATGCAAATTGGTATGGACCTGTTCCTCCTGATGGATTTAATTGGATTTGACCATTACACACATTACAAGCTGGGTCAATAAAATTTTCGTTTGCTAAAATAGCTGATGGTTCCGTTAAAGTTATAGTATCAGTTGCTATACAACCACCAGCATCAGTAATTTCAACCCAATATGTTCCTGCACATAATCCAGAAATAACTTGTGTTGATTGACCATTACTCCATAAGTAAGTATAAGGTGCTGTTCCTCCTAAAGGAGATGCTATTAAACGTCCATCACACTCAGCATTACAAGTTATTTGAGTTTGTGTATTTATTGAAACATCTAATACATCTGGAGAGATGATTACTGTACTAATCGAATCACGGCAATTCGTACTGTCAGTAACTACTGCAATATAATTACCAGCACAAAGGTTAGTAGCAACATCATTGTTTCCTCCTGTAGGATTCCATTGGTAAGTAAATGGTGAAGTTCCGGCCCCAACGACTACAGTAGCACTTCCATCACAAGCATTAAAACAACTTTCAGGTATTACGTTAACAACAGATAAATTTAGTCCTGAATTATTAATACTTATTGTATCAATAGAAATACAATTAAGTGCGTCTGTTACAGTTACCGTATAAAAATCTGCACAAAGTCCAGTTGCTAATGAATCGATTCCGCCAACAGGTGACCAAGAATACGAATATGGTAAATTACCATTAGAAGCCGATACAAGAGCTGTTCCATCACAAGAACCCACGCAAGTTTCATCGGTTTTAGTAATCACTAAATCTGGTCCTGTAACACTATTTACTATTACGTTGTAATCATAAACACAACCTGTGCCTTGGTCAGTTATTTGAAGTGTAATTATTCCTGCACACAATCCAGTTGTTGTAGTTTGTGTATTATCCCCATTACCCCATAAGTAAGTAAAAGGTCCAACTCCTCCAACAGGATTTGCCGTTGCAGAACCATCACAAACGCCGCAATTTGGCCCATTAACTGTCGTACTATCATTTAATGTATTGGGTTCGTTTACAGTTAATGTATCATAAGCTGTACATCCATTCGCATCAACAACAATCACATTATATGTTCCAGCAGCTAATCCAGTTGCTGTTTGTCCAGTTTGAATTGGAGCTGTACTCCATATGTAAGTATAAGGAACTACCCCACCAACAGGATTAGTTGTAATACTTCCATCATTTTGTCCATTACAATTTGCATCGGTAACAACTGATGAAGTAGAAAGCACATCAGGACTTAATACAGAGATAGTATCAGAAATTATACATCCTCTATTATCTGTTACTGTTAATGTATACAGACCTGCACAAAGAGTTGTTGCTAATGAGTTGGTTTGAGTTGGGGCTGTATCCCAAGAATAATTATATGGAGGAGTTCCACCATTTACAATTCCTAAAGCCGTTGCATCGCAATCAGCATTACAAGTTGTTGAAGTTGATGAAAGAGATAAATTAAGAACAGTTGGTGTATTTATAGTAAAATTATGAACTATTGAACATCCGTTATCATCTGTTATTGTTACTGTGTGATTTCCTACACACAAATTTGTAGCTGTTAACCCAACATCTCCATTACTCCAAGATATAGTATAAGCCCCCACTCCTCCTGTTGGATTTACAGTTGCAGTAGCATCACAAACACCCGAACAACTAATAGGAGTTGAAGTTAAGTTTGCAAGAATTTCTTCTGGTTCAAACACCCTCACTGAATCAACAGAAATACAACCTAAACTGTCTTGAACAACAACATTGTACAGGCCAGCACATAATGCTGTCGCTGTATCGTTAGTTTGTAATAAATTATCATCCCATTGATAAATGAATGGTGATGTTCCCGATACTATTTCTGTTTGAGCAGAACCATCACAAGATTCAAAACATGATGTACTATCTGATGTACTTAGTAAATCTGGACCATTAGGATTACTAATTAATACGGTAAATGTTTGAGTACAACCAAAAACATTAGTAACCTCAACATCATAAGCACCAGGGCACAAGTTGTTTACCGAAGATGTTGTTTGTCCTGTTGGTAACCACAAGTAAGTATATGGACCTGAACCTACGCCTACATTTATTGTTGCAGAGCCATCGCAAACCCCACATGCAGCATCAGAAGTAGTGAATGAAGCAGTAAGTGCATTTCCACTAAATATAGTAACATTATCAGTTGCTGAACAACCATTAGCATCAGTTACAGTAACTGAATAATTTCCAGTACTTAATCCTACAATAGTAGATGTTGTTAAGCTATTCGACCACAAGTAAGTATATGGAGCAGTACCGCCTGTTGGAGTTGCTGTGGCTGAACCATCATTTTGTCCAAAACAAGTTAAATTGTTTGCTGATGCTGTAACGCTTAATACATTAGTTTCATTAATTACAACATTTATAGGTGATGAACACCCTAAAGCATCTGTAACGGTTACAATATAATTCCCTGCACAAAGACCAGCAACAGCATTATTGTTAGGAGCAGCACATGGTCCAGACCAAGAATACGAATATGGAGGCACTCCACCAGAAGGTACGACTGTTGCAGAGCCATCATTTCCACCATTACAAGTAACATCGTTTGTATTTACAATAGCTGTAATTAAAGAATTTTCACCTATAATAACGGGTGTAACTGTAATACAACCATTACCATCTGTTACTTGAACAGTATAATTATCAGCACATAATCCAGAAACTGAGGTTGTTGTTTGTCCTGTTATTCCTGTACCAGTCCATAAGTAAGTATAATTCGGAGTTCCAGAAACGATAGCAACTGAAGCAGTTCCATCACATACTCCATTACAAGAAGCATCTGTTGTTGAAACATTTACAACTGGTCCGTTTGCATTATTTATTGGAATTAAAAACAATTGCATACAACCATTGGCATCGGTTATCTCAACGCTATATGTTCCTGCTGACAGTCCTGTTACATTTGGAACAGTAATACCTGGTAATGAAGTCCATACATAAGTATATGGAGCATTACCTCCACTTGGCGCTAGGGTAATAGTTCCATCATTTGTTCCACAAGTTGCATCCGTTGTAATTTCATTTGCAACCATTAAACTATTTTCATTAACTGTAACAACATCCGAAGTTGAACATCCATTTAGGTCTGTTACAGTAACAGTATATGTTCCGGCTATTAATCCTGTGGCTGTTTGTGTTGTTTGAGAAAGAGCATCATTCCATTGATAGGTATATGGAGCAGTACCGTCGGTTGGTGTGACTGTAGCTGTTCCATCATTACCTCCATTACAACTTACATCGGTGGAACTTATTATAGCGGTTAAAACATTTGGGCTTGTGATATCAAAATTTACAACATTAGTACATCCATTAAAATCTGTAATAGTAACACTAGTAGCTCCTACGCATAAATTAGAAACTGAAGAGGTTGTTTGTCCATTTGCCCATAAGTAAGTATATGGTGAGGTACCGCCTGAAGGAGTAACACTAGCAGTTCCATCACAGGTTCCACTACAAGAAACAGGAGTAAATGTAGAATTAGCAGTGATGCTATCTGTTTCTCCTATCACCACAAAAGTATTTAAAACACAATTACCTGCATCAGTTATTGTTAAATTATAAGTACCTGCACATTGCCCTGTGATTGTTGAATCTGTTTGCCCAGGAACATTCCAATTATAAAGATAATTTGGTGTCCCACCTATTGGAATAACGTTTGCAGCACCATCACAAGATCCAAAACAAGATGCATCTATTACTGTTGTAACAACTCCAGATGGACCCGTTGGATTGCTTACTGCAAAAGTAAAGATTTGTATACAGCCATTATTATCTGTAACAGTATCTGAATAAAATCCAGCTGATAGATTCGTTACATTATCCAAAATTGAACCATTACTCCATGAATGAGTGTAAGTTGGAGTTCCTCCAGAAGGATTAACTGTAATAGACCCATCACTTGCTCCACAACCAGCACCAACAACTACTTCATTTGCTAAAATTACATCAGGTTCTTCTATTGTAATTGTCCCATCAAAGAAACATCCGTTTGTATCAGTAACATTCACTGTATAAACACCTGGGATTAAATTGGAGATTGAAGCTGTTGATGTTGGTATAGGTAAATTACCTCCAACCCATGAAATAGTATATGGAGCAGTTCCTCCAATCGGAGTAACAGTTGCTGTTCCGTCATTCAAACCATTACATGTAATATTGGTACTATCTAACGCAACTTGCAATACCGCAACATCACTAACTGTATAACTACCTAAAGTAGTACATCCATTTGCATCAGTAACAGTAACATTATAAGTGTCCGGACATAGGTTTGAAATAGATGAGTTCGTAGGATTTATTATCGGTGAACCTCCAACTGAAGTCCACACAAAAGTATAACTACCATTTCCTCCTGATGGAGAAGCTGAAGCAGTACCTGTACACGCTCCATTACATGCTATTGATGTTCCTGTTACATTTGCATTAAACACAGCTGGTCCTAAAATAGTAACATTTTGAGTTGTAGAACATCCGTTTGCATCAATAGCTATTGCAGAGTATGTTCCTGGACACAATCCATTAATTGTATCAGTAGTTAGAGTGTTAGACCAAGTTGTTGTATGAGGTTCTGTTCCTCCGGTAACAATAATTCCAGCAATCCCATCACAATCTCCAAAACAGGTTTCAGGTACATTTAAAGGATTTGATGAGAAAATTGTCGGCTCAACAATATCGAAAGTATCTAATTTTGTACAACCCGTTGTATCGGTAATTGTTACCGTATATGTTCCATCTCCTAAACTACTAATAGAGGAATTTGTTCCTAGTCCATTCCCCCACAAGTAAGTATAGCCTGGTGTTCCTCCAGAAGGATTTAATGTAATACTCCCTGTAGTATTTCCATTACAGTTTACATCAACTAAAACTTCATTTGGAACAATTGAATCGGGTTCAGTTATTACCAAGGTATCTGTTTGACTACATAAATTAGCATCGGTAACAGTTACCCAATAAATACCAGGTGCTAATCCCGTTTGGGGCGTGTTTGAATAAGTTAATGTATAAGGCGGGACACCTCCCGTTGGATTTGCGGAAATTGTTCCATCATTTGCACCATTACATGTTACATTAGTAGCAATTCCATTTGGGACAAGTACACTTGGGTCTACAGGCATTGTTACTGATTGTGTTGCAATACAACCTGTTTGGTCAGTAACGGTTACTATGTAATTTCCTGGGCACAAACCATCAGCCGTTTGAGTTGTGTCTCCATTAGTCCAGCTATAGTTATACGGAAGTAATCCTCCAGCTGGATTTGCAGTTGCTTCTCCATCACAAGCCCCATTACAACTAATACCAACAGTATCAGTTAATATAGTAATTACTATAGATGGTGCAATGGTAACAGAATCAGTTCTACTACATCCTAAAGAATCAGTTACTGTAATACAATATGTTCCAGGACATAACGTTGGAGCTGTTGTTTGAGTTATATCCCCACTACACCACGAAAAAGTAAATGAGGAAATAGACCCTGTTCCTCCTGTAGGATTTACTGTAGCAGAACCATCGCAATTAGTTTCACAACTGGTACTAACAGCAGATGGATTAACAACAATTACTGGAGGATTAGTAATAGTGATAGTATCTCTTTCAACACAACCTGCTACATCAGTTACAGTAACATAATATTGTCCCGCAGAAAGTCCTGAAATTGGATTTCCAGGAATTATAGTATTTGCAGGGATATTTCTCCAAATGATTGTATAACCAGCTGTACCTCCTGTTGGAAGCGCTGTTGCAGTTCCATTATTTAAGTTATTACAAGTAATATTAGTAAATTGTACATTTGGGTCTAATTGAATCGGTTCTATAATAGTTACTGTATCAGTAAGTATACAAAGAGAGTCATCTGTAATTGTTACAATATAAGTGCCTGCACAAAGATTATTCACTGTTTGTGTTAATGTAGGAGCAGGAGTTGTATTCCAGCTAAAATCGTAAGGGGAAGTACCTCCTGAAGGTGTTGTAGTTACAGATCCTGAACACACTCCAAAACAACTTAAATCTGTTCCAGAGCTAACTGTTGTTATAGGTGTTGGTTCATCAATTGTAAAGTTTGATGGAATGATACAACCATTTGCATCTCTTATATCTACTGTATGATTTCCTGCACACAAATTTGTAATAGTATTGCTAACCCCTACAACAGGAATAAAAGCAGCTCCATCCCATGAAACAGAATATGGAGAAGTTCCGCCTGAGGGTGTTGCTGTTGCAGTACCTTCACACAACTGATTACATCTTAAATCAGTGTTAACAACATTTACTGTTAATGCATTAGGCTCTACAACTGTAATACTATTACTAGCACTACAACCTCCTGCATCAGTAACTGTAACTGTATATACATTCGGACATAATCCAAAAATAGTATCTGTTCCTTGTCCATTTGGTGGTGCAGGTAACCAATTATATGAATAATTTGGTGTTCCTCCAGAAACAACGACACTTCCTGTTCCATCGCAAATCCCCTCACATGTCACATCTGTATGACTCATGGTTAAAATCATTGGAAGTGGTTCTTGAATTTCTATACTATCAATAGCTACACATGTATTTGAATCAGTAACTGTTATCACAACAAATCCTTCACATAAACCCGTTGTGGTTGTCTGAGTAATATCTGTATTATCCCAGCTATAAGAATATGGTAAGGTTCCACCTGTTGGATTTGTTGTTGCAATACCATCACAAACTCCAGGGCAAGACATATCTTGAACAACAGAAGGATTAGCAATCAATATGTCTGGTTCAGTAATCATAATGGTATCTCTAATTTCACAACCATTATCATCAGTAACTGTTACAATACACTGACCTGGGGCTAAGCCAAATATGGTATCTAATGTTGACGCGCCGCAAGACCAAGAAAAATTATAAGGTGCAGTTCCGTTTACTGGAGTTGTTATAGCAGTACCGTCATCGGCGCCAAAACAAGTTACATTAGTTATTACTGTAGATGTTAATAAGGTATCAGGTTCAGTAATAATAAAAGTTAATACCGTATCACAGCCATTTCCATCGCTTATCGAATCAGTATATGTTCCTGCACACAAACCAGAAATAGAAGAAATCTGACCTGCATTTAAAGTCTCAGAAAAACCTGTACTCCACGTATGAGTATAAGGACCTACACCTCCTGTTACAACAGTAGCAGTAGCAGTAGCATCACAATAGCCACCACAACTTACGTTAATCTGAGAAGAAGTAATAGTTAATGAATCTGGTGCTGATATTGTTACAGTAGTATCTCCTGGACAACCTCTTGAATCTAAAATATTGACAGTATAATTTCCTTCACAAAGATTAGTTATCCCAGGATTAGTTAGTACATTAGGTGCTGCATTTGCCGACCACTGATAAACATAACCTCCATTACCGCCAGTTGGATTAGCTGTAGCTGTTCCACTACAATCGTCAAAACAGCTAATATTCGTTACTGTTACATTTGGATAAACAAAATCTGGTTCTGGAACAAAATAATCAAAGGTGTCGATACAACCAAAACCATCTCTTACCTCAACAGAATAATTACCTGTGCATAAACCTGATACAGCTGAAGTATTATCAGCTAGTGTAAACGGAGGAATTGGCAGCCACTGATAAGTAAAATTAGCGAAGGAAGCACCGGTAACAATTATACTTATAGCTCCATCACAAGTATCTTTACATTTGGTTTGAACAACATCTTCAAAAATAGGAACAATAGAAGGATGTCCCTCAACTCTACCTTGTGGAGCTATTACACTTGCATCACAATCATTACGAACAACGGCAGTGTAAACACCAGGACACAACCCTGTAATGGTATTTGTTACAACTGGGCCAGGCACAGGACAATTAAAACATTCTCCTGTATAAGTATTAACTCCAGTTCCAGGCAACCAATCTACAGTTGCATTAGGACATGTTGTATTAGCAGTAACAGTTAATGATCCATCACAATTGTTTCCACAAGAAACGGTATCTGTTGAAACGACCCCATTACTTACCGTTTTCTGAGTAGATAATCCTCCTGAATTCAATCCAATAATCTCATAGTCTCTTTTGTCAGCATTAGAAATTTGCTGATTCTGCCCCATAAAATAAATGGTTGTTTTAGAAAAATCGTAAGCGTTTTTCTTTTCCTCAACATTCCAACTATTATAAGCTAAAATGGATGATTTATCAGAAAGTAACGTTCTTTTTTGAGTAGAGTTAGAAACAAATGACCCACACAAAACATCAAACCCATTTAAGTCTAAAGTTCCACTTACATGGTTTAGAACACTTGCATGGTTTTGAATAGGACTGGTTAATTTGTAAGTTCCTATTCCTTCAAAATAAATATCCGTCTGCCATAAAAACCAACCTAAATTTATGTTTTCACTTTTACTACTTTTAAAACGGATGGAAGACTTGATTTGATTATTAAAGACTGAAGTAACTTGAGCAGAACCATGGATATTGATATCTGTATTTTTAGAAGAACTTATCGTAAAATCTTTTTGAGAAATAATATTCAAGTTATTAATTGAAATACTTGAATTTATTTTTACCTCGGCTTTAGCTTGAAAAAATGAGTTGTTATCAATAAAAATATTATCATTTGAAGTCGGAATACCTACCCCTCCTTTACCACCAGAGATATTTGACCAATGAGAAGCGTCATTCCAATTTCCGCTGTTTCCAACCCAATAAAAATCGCCTGCAAAAACCTGGCTAACAGCTACTAACAAAGTAAAAGTTAGTAATAGAAAATATTTTTTGAAATTCATTAACTGCAATTTATGTTCAAAATACGGATAAGTACGACAATAATACAAAATAAGTTGCTAAAATTTAAATATTTATTCAATAATAAGCGTTTTGCAAAGACGCATTTTTAACAACCTAAGTTGCAAATTGTTACAAATTTAAAAATGCACTTACTATCCGTATAAATTCTTGAGGTTGCTCTGCATGAATCCAATGACCACTATTTGCAATAGTTTTTACTTCTGAATTAGGAAAAATATGTTTAATTTCTTCAAAATCTGACTCGAGAATATAGTTTGACTTTTCTCCTCTAATGAAAAGCGTTGGTTGTAAAAATGGATGAATATTATTCAACGCTTTTCCAACAATCTCAATGTTTTTGTTAATCGACTTCAAATTAAATCGCCATGCCAATTTTTCCTTTTCTTTCCAATACAGGTTTTTCAATAAAAATTGACGGACTGATAGGTCGGAAATGTGTTTTGAAAGTTCTTCATCTGCTTGTTGTCGAGTTTTAATCACATCAAAATCCAAAGCAAATAACCCATCAATAATTTGTCGATGATGCACTGGATAAGGTTTCGGAGCAATATCTGCAACTATTAATTTTGTTAGCATATCAGGATGATTCATTGCAAATTGCATGGCTGTTTTGCCACCCATCGAATGACCCAAAACAACAGGATTAACAATTTGATGCTCTTGAATAAACTCATACAAATCTTCAGCCATTAGTTCATAATCAAACTCATCTGAATGTGGAGATTGTCCATGATTTCGGGCATCCAACAAATAAACTTCAAAACGTTCGCCCAATGTTTTAGCTATGCCCATCCAATTATCTAACGAACCAAACAACCCATGTAAAATAATTAACGGTGTACCTTCTCCAACTTTTTTATAATTCAATTGCATAACTATTTATTTCTTTGTGATTGCCAAAGTTCTTATTTTTAGTTTATATCATTATTTTTGGAGTGTAATAAAGTTGAGCTATGGATTTAATTAAAGTAATTGCAGAAAACAAACAGGAATATCAAATTGGTTTTGATAAAGACTTAAAAAGTGGAACTATCGATAACCACATTTTCAATTGGGATGTTTCTAAAATAAATGAACGCACTTTTCATGTAATAAAAGGCAATAAATCATACAACGTAGAACTGTTAAAAGCCAATGCTGAGGAGAAAAACTTTTTTATTAAAGTGAATGGAAAGAAATTCAAATTTGCAGTAAAAGATAAGTACGATGAATTGCTGAAGAGTTTAGGAATGGACAATATGGCTAGTGCAAAAGTGGCAAACTTAAAAGCCCCTATGCCTGGTTTAGTAATTAACATTGCTGTTGAAGTTGGTCAAACTGTTCAAAAAGGCGATGCTTTACTAATTTTAGAAGCCATGAAAATGGAGAATGTAATAAAATCGCCAACCGATGGCGTTATAAAAAGCATAACTGTAAAAAAAGGCGATGCAGTAGAGAAAAACCAAGTACTGTTAAATTTTTAGTAAGTTCAATGAGATTCCTCTCTATTATTTTTTTCATCTTGTTCTCTTGTTCCGGCTCTAATTCAGAGCAAGAAACCACATCGCCCAAAGATTCAACATCAACGACTCAACCCAAAGTGAGTTTGGATAAAGCTCAGATTATTGAACCAATTGTAGATAATGAAATAAAAACTTACACCAAAAATGGGATTTCATTAGTGGAAATTAAAGCCGAAGATTATTCAAAAACTTCGTTAGATTTATCGACCAAACAATTTAAAGAAGGAACAAATGTATTGAGTTTTTTGGTTGAAGGAATTTCAAACTACAACATTGCCATTTTAGAAAACAATTATTCATTAACCTACTTTAATCAACCCAACATTAAAAAAGAATTTTTGTACGGAAACAATGTTTTTCTGGCTTTTTTAACCGACCAAAACAACATAAGTGTAAAGAAAAACAAAGCACACTTACTAAAAAATGTGGTTATTGGCGACATGGAAACATTGTTTGAAATGAATCAACCTCATTTGTTTTTCTACCAACCTCAAGCAGAAAACAAACAACCCAT
>CAYNMR010000019.1:0-48245 GCA_964398455.1 uncultured Vicingus sp.
TCTACTTTAAATCTCCACAAGAAAAAGCACCTGGTTTAAAACCAATGCACGATATTTTTAAACAAGAAATGAAATTACAAAACACCTTACGCCACTTAAAAGGTGAAGATTTAATTACACACTTAGGATTAGAGTATGAATATTTATAGTTTAATTTGCAAATATGGAATGTAAAGTCGAATTAACAGCCAAACAGCAACAGCTTTTAGAAAAGGCTACTGTTATTCATGAGAGATTGGGATATACCCCAGCCGCCTCTCAGATTTTATCTTTATTATTAATTTCTGATAAGGTTGAATTAACTTTTGACCAAATAAGAAACACACTGAATTTAAGTAAAAGTGCAACAAGTAATGCGTTAAATGCACTTATTCAAATAAAGCGAATTGAATATATTACTAAGATGGGCGATCGTAAACGATATTTTCGTAGCTTAATTGTTAGTTGGAAGAGTAAGTTAAAAGAAGTTAACGAAAGTATTTTTGAACTGAATAGTTTGTTTAAAGAAATTTTGAACATTAGGTCAGACTCAACGTTGGATTTTAACCACTCCTTAAAAGAAATGATTGATTTTATGGGTTATATGGAGGTAGAAATGCCTAAGTTATTTAAACAATGGGAAGAAAAGAATGTTAATTGAGGAGGTTGCGTTCGGTAGTGTTTCAATTGGCACTTTTGGGTTAAAAATAGAATTAACCTATTGAAAATCAGAAAAGACAGAAATTAGTTTCTGTCTTTTTTTATGAATAAATAGTAGTAAAATGAAACATTAATCTCTTAAAACGCTTAATATTAAGCCAAAAATAGTAAGTGTTTCAAATGGCACTTTTTAAACCTAAAAAATATACCATGAAATGTAGATACTGTAACAGTAATAGTTGTATAAAGAGAGGAAAAAGAGGAGTAAAATAACGTCTGTTTTGTAAACGATGTAAGAAATACCAACAAAATTATTACACATATAAATTGTATAGTACAACAGCCGACAATTTACTGTTGGTACTAAATGCAAATGGAGTTGGTATAAGTGGAATGGCAAGAGTAAGTAAATATAGAAAAAATAGGTCGTGTTCCAAATGGCACTTATTGATGTTTTCACATTTTAACTAGTTGAAAAACAAATACTTTGGTTTTTATTATAAATAATATTAACTAGGGTAAAATACCTTTATCCAAAAGAAAAGCTCTTAAATCGCTTTAAAATAATTTTTTTTAACCTTGTGTTTCAATTGGCACTTTGTATTTATTGTTCTTCTAATCAATGTAAGAGTTGTAAGAAGTATCAACTAAAAGAATACTC
Source organism: uncultured Vicingus sp. (assembly GCA_964398455.1). Lineage (GTDB taxonomy): Bacteria > Bacteroidota > Bacteroidia > Flavobacteriales_E > Vicingaceae > Vicingus. The sequence continues at coordinate 1,301 of CAYNMR010000019.1, forward strand.
TTATACACTATAAAATAAAGAATGATATTCTTACAAACTTTATCCTAATATCCTGTTTCCAATTTTCAAATCCAACTTATATTTATGATGATTACTATTCTGAACTAACTCATCTAGACTTGTTTCATATTTCGTACTTTAGAGCCATGAAATCAGCAATATATATCAACCCAAAAATATTACTGATTGAACTAAGAACTAAGGTAATACACAAAACAGATAAAGAAAGTTGTTGATAGTATGTTAAAGTATTTTTTTACAAAAATTGGAGATGTATATTTTGGTTCGGAATTCAACGATATCAAATATCCAGGATATACAATTATAATACAAGTATCTAAAAAAGATGTGTATAAGGAGCTTAAAGATAAAGAAAGAACATTTGAAAAAATAGCCGAATATGGTTGGATTGTAAAAACTGATATGATTGTGGGTGAGTTAACTCAGGAACAGTTTCAACCACCTAGAACAAATCCAAGTCAAGGTGATTCATGGTTTAGTGGATATGAGAGAAAGATGATGTTTATATTCGGTGCTGGAGCTTCTGCACATTGTGTATATGATCAGAAAAGCCAATTTTATGCAGATGACCTCCGTCCACCATTAGGACCAGAATTGTTTGAAGAAAGGTTTAAGAACTTCTATAAAAATTATAAAGGAGTAAAACAATCATTACATTTTTTACAAGACAGTAATAATCCTGATGTAGAAGAACTATTTGAGCATGAATGGGAAAATATAAACTCAGATAATAATGATAATGTTCTTTACCGCCATATAAATATATTATACTATCTCCAAGAATTACTTAAAAAAGTTAGTGAAAAAGTAATTGATGAATATTATTCAAAAAACCTATATGCAAAATTAGCCGATAAACTTCAAAAGAAATATGTTAAAAGCATTGAAATAAATTATGGGCAAAAAAAGGCAAAGAATTATGCATTTGTAAGCTTCAATCAGGACAATATTTTAGAACATTTTTTATCGGAATATTTTAAAAAACCACTAAATTCAATGGATGATTATGTAGGGATAAACGAGAATCCATTTTGTATTTTTAAACCACATGGTTCATTTAACTGGGGATGGAAGTTCCCTGATACATCAAAATTTAATGGAGATACGCCATCATGGTTATTCGATAATAATATAAACTTTTACCAAATTTATTATGAATTACTAGGTAATTATGTGAATATGATTGATTGGACACATAGCTTTGGTATGGAATCATCTATCAATAAAAATCGTTTAGGAAAATTTACCATCGACAAATCAAAACTGAGTATAATCGATACCAATAACTTATTAGATTATTTCCCTGCATTGTTATTACCATATCGAGATAAAGATGAATTTACAATGCCTCTTCGTCATTTTATCAATATGCAATTTTATTTTCAATATGTAGAAACTCTTGTCATTATCGGATGGAAAGGGAATGAAGAAGCATTTAACAGGCAATTATTGCAACACGCCCAAAGGATTAAAAAAGTAGTGATAGCTGATCCCGATGCCAATACAGTAATAAAAAACTTAGAACCCCTATTGTCGAAGTTTAATATTAAACCTGTGGTTTATAATAACTTTGAACATTTTGTAAATGAAGGAGTAGATAAAGAATTAGAATAATGAGGCTAACAACATTTATAGGAGCTGGAGCAGCAATAGAAATAGGTGGACCAACAACCCACACGATTACAACTGAAGTCCGTAAGAAAAAACAAAATTTTATAGATAGAAGAACAAACTATATAGAACGAGTTGCAAGGGTATTAGATAAATATTACAACACACCATGTAATTTCGAGGAAATATACCATACTTTAGAACAAATAGATTCATATAAAAAAGGTTGGCAAGGAGCAGCTAAGCAATATACTCCTTTTATGACTGCTTTTGCAAAACCAAGATTCAAAAGATTTTTTAAGGATGATATAACTATTCTTATAGCGAAACAGGATTTAATAACTATTGTTGCAAAACTTATAGAAGGATATAATTCAAAATATAAAACGGAATCTGAAAACGTATGGCATACTGAGTTTTGGAAATTAATGTATGATAGGTTTAAATTGGATATAGCTACGCTCAATTATGATACTTGTATAGAACAATCATTACCTAAACTTGAAGATGGCTTTGAGATAACCGAAGATAGTTTTGAACGGTTTAATCCAAGAAAACTTAATCATTCAACTAATTCCAAAATTTTCCATTTGCATGGATGTATCCACTATGGTTATAACCGTACCAAAAATGCTAATAAATATACATTAGAAGACGATTTTAATGATTTATACAAATTCAAATCATATCAGGATGCATCTATGCAATGGTTTGGTAGGTCTAGTAATACTACGCAATCCGCAGAGGAAGCAATAATAGGTCCAATTATAACTGGACTAAAAAAGACGGATAAAGTAATCAATTATCCATACAGCACTTACTATGCTGCATTACAAAACTCGATTGTAGAAAATAACGCCTTATTGATTGTAGGTTATTCATTCGGAGATTTACATCTCAACCGCTTACTTGAACGCATTGTAAGGATACATGGTAAGAAAAGAAGAATTGTTGTCATCACTAAGTTTACAGGTAAAGCGTGGCATCATGATTGGACAGCTATGAATTGGCCAGAAAACAGAGATATGATGGTGTTTATGAGTAAAGCATTTCAAGATTATTATCCGTTTGATAATGGTAGTTTTTCTATGCCTGATTCACCACTAATTTCAAAAGATGGTTGTGCTAAATTATACTTGAATGGATTTCAGGATGCAGCAATAAATCATGGAAAGAAAATTGTCGAATTTCTGAGTTCGTAGTAAAAATAGTGGGTTCTTTTAATTTCTATTTAACATAATGTAATTTATAAGACAAATTAATATTTGGTTAAATACTGTTTTGTAGCAACCCTACTTAAAAATTAATTTTCATTTTTTGTTATTGTATTATTTTTTATTGTATATTTGTACTTTATGTACTTAAATAAAAATATTGGAAATTTATCTAAAAAATATCTCAACCATTCAAACTGGATTATTTGCTAAACCACAAGCTGATGGCGACATAGTTTATTTACAGCCTAAGTATTATTCTGATTCGGGAGACTTAACAACGGTATTAATGCCTGATTTAAGTAGTTCAGGAATTTCAGAGAAACATCTTTTACAGCAAGGAGATGTGCTATTTGCGGCAAAAGGAAATAAAAATTTTGCTACTTGTTTCGGAAAACATGATTTACCAGCAGTAGCATCCACGTCCTTTTTTGTCATTCGTGTGACAAATAAAGAGATATTACCTGAGTATTTAACTTGGTTCCTAAATCATCCGAATACTCAACTATTTTTAAAAGGATATGCACGAGGAACTGCAATAGCTTCTATTTCTAAATCGGTACTGGAAGATATGAATATTACCATCCCTTCAATTGAAATGCAAAAAAGAATTTTAAAAATTGCCTCATATAGAAAACAAGAACTTGCCTTAAAAAAACAAATGGAAGACTTACAAGAAAAATACTTGCAATCCTTATTATTTAAATCAACTCAAAAATAAACGGTATGACGAATAAAATTACTCAACAAGACATTAATAACGCAGTATGGAAGGCGTGTGATACTTTTCGTGGTAGTATAGACCCTAGTGTTTATAAAGACTATGTGCTAACCATGCTTTTTATTAAATACCTAAGTGATGTACATGATGACAAACACGAAGAATACCTTAAAAAGTATAATGGAGATACTGAACGAGCAAAACGTGCCATGCAACATGAACGATTTGTAGTTCCTGAACAAAGTCATTTTAAATTTTTATACAATAGTCGGAACGAATCTAATATTGGGGAACTCATAAATATTGCATTAACCGATTTAGAAGAAGCCAATCGTGAAAAATTATACAGTGAAGATGGAGCCGGTATTTTCCAAAACATTGATTTTAATAACAGTAAACTTGGTGAGCCTAAAGATAAAAATACGCGATTAAAAAATCTTTTATTGGATTTTAATTCCGACAGGCTTGATTTACGACCTTCACATTTAGAAGGTAATGATATTATTGGTGGAGCTTACGAATACTTGATTTCAAATTTTGCCAGTGATGCTGGTAAAAAGGCGGGGGAATTTTTCACACCTAGTGAAGTATCTACCCTATTAGCAAAATTAACCAAATCTGCCCCAGGTTCTCGTATTTGTGATTGGACTTGTGGCTCAGGTTCTTTATTAATTAAAGCAGGTATTGAAGTAGGTTCTCCTAACTTTTCATTGTACGGTCAAGAAGCTAATGGCAGCACATGGGCATTGGCAGTAATGAACATGTTTTTGCATGGTTTCGATAATGCAACCATTCGATGGGGCGATACCATTCGAAATCCCAAGTTAAAAGAGGGCGACGAATTAATGAGGTTTGATACTATTGTTGGTAATCCACCTTTTTCGCTTGATAAATGGGGAAAGAGTGATGATAAAGAAGAAAATAAAGCGGTTGATAGTTTTGATCCTGAAACAGATAAATATAACCGTTTTTGGAGAGGTGTACCACCTAAAAGTAAAGGCGATTGGGCATTTATTACCCACATGATAGAAACTACTTATGAAGGCAAAGGAAAAGTTGGTGTTGTTGTGCCTCACGGTGTGTTGTTTCGTGGTAGTAGCGAAGGGAAAATAAGACAAAAAACCATTGAAGAAAACATACTGGAAGCTGTAATTGGTTTGCCAGCAAATTTATTTTTTGGAACTGGTATTCCTGCTGCAATTTTGGTTTTTAATAAAGGCAAAGTCGATAATACCAATGTGTTGTTTATTGATGCCAGCAAACATTTTGAATCGGCTAAAAACCAAAACAAACTCCGGGAAAAAGATATTGAACACATTGTTTCTACCTATCGTAAATTTAATGAAGGAAAATTAAAACCCGGCATTGTTGAAGATAAATACAGCTATGTTGCCACTTTTGATGAAATACAAGAAAACGAGTTTAACTTGAATATTCCTCGTTATGTGGACACCTTTGAAGAAGAAGCCGAAGTGGATATAGCAGCAGTACAATTAGAAATTACAAAACTGGAAACCGAATTAAAAACCGTACAAGAAGAAATGAAAAAATATTTAAAAGAATTAGGAGCATAAAATGACCATACAATACGCCTCAGACCTTCATTTGGAATTCAAGCAGAATAAAGAATTTCTTAAAATAAACCCTTTGCAACCCAAAGGTGATGTGCTATTGTTGGCTGGCGATATTGTTCCTTTTGCTGTAATGGATCAACACAACGATTTCTTCAACTACATTTCCGACCATTTTAAAACAACATATTGGATACCTGGTAATCACGAATATTATTATTTCGATTTGGTTGAAAAATGTGGAGTATTTAATGAAAACATTAGAAGCAATATACACCTTGTAAATAATGTTGTCATTAATGAGGGAGGTATCGATTTAATTTTCTCTACCATGTGGTCAAAAATTAACCCTGCCAACCAATGGCAAATTGAAAACGGCATGAGCGATTTTCAGGTGATTAAATACAACAAGCTTCGTTTTTCTTCCCAGCAATATAATCTATTGCACGAAGAAAATTTACAATTTATTATTTCAGCATTACAACAAAATACTACCGATAAAAAAATTGTTGTTACCCACCACGCACCAACTTTTATGCATTATCCCGAAATTTATAAGGGGAGTACGTTAAATGATGCTTTTGCTGTTGAATTAACTGAACTAATTAATACTACTCAACCTAATTACTGGATTTATGGACATCATCATTACAACACGCCTGATTTTAATATTGGAAATACTCAATTGTTAACTAATCAACTAGGTTATGTAAAACAAAACGAACACTTATTGTTTAACCCATTAAAAACTATAAATACTTGATATTTAAAATAATAAATCTATATTTGCACAATAAAGCAATAAGGTTTATTGTGCAATAATAACTTTACTTACAAAAATGGAACACTTAGATACATATCTATTAAAAACTTTAGGAAAAGAAGTTCACATAAAACCTATCTCTAAAGAAAGCATAGGTAGGTTACCAATGTTTATAGGAGAAACTTATAAACTTTACGACATTAAATTAATGGATATGGATGTTTTGATAGCTGAATTAAGAGATGAACAAGACTTTAGTGTAATGCAAATTGGGAAACACTTTGAGATTATAAAAAAGAAACTTGGAAAAGATATAATTCTTGTTATGAAGCAATTGTTGTCATATAATCGAGCACGATTAATTAATAAAAAAATTAATTTTATTATTCCTGATAAGCAAATGTATTTACCTCACTTATTTATTAATCTTAAAGAAAGAAACAACAATATTCATCAGAAAGAACAACAAAAAAAGCTACTACCGTCAGCTCAATTCTTATTGATTTATCACATTCTAAATAAAAACAACAATCTAAATCTAGAAAATATTCCTTTTAAAGAAATTGCTAAAAACCTAAACTATACCTCAATGGCAATTAGTAATGCAATAAATAATTTAATATATAATGAACTAATAGTAGTTGAAGGAGAAAGAGAAAAATTTATACAATTCAAACAAAGTAAACATGAGTTATGGAACGATGCCATACAAAGAAATTTACTAGTAAGCCCAGTGCTAAAAAAAGTATATGTAGATGAATTACCACAAGATAATAATTTATTACTAAGTAATGATTCTGCAATGTCAGAATACACAAATTTGAATCCAAGCCGTCAACAATATTATGCAATTGAAAAAAAAACATTTTATGCGTTGCAGAAAAAGAAAACATTAATAAATGCAAATAAATACGAAGGAAAATATTGCTTAGAAGTTTGGAAGTATAACCCTACTCTTTTAAATGAGTTAGAACAACCTGATGCACCAGTTGTTGACCCACTTTCATTGTATTTAAGCTTAAAAGACAGCCATGATGAACGTATTGAAATGGCATTAGAACAAATAATTGATAAAAATATATTATGGTAGTAGGGTTAGAAAAATTTAGCGACTATTTTATAGAGCATCAAGATTGTTATCTTATAATAGGAGGAACAGCTTGTGATATAATTATTGAAGAAATAGGATTTACACCAAGAGCGACTGATGATATCGATGTTATATTGATTGTTGAAGCTTTTACTCCTGAATTTGTAAAACGATTTTGGGATTTTATTAAAGAAGGTAATTATACTATTCAGCAAAAGGATATTGAAAAACGAAATTGTTACCGATTTAAAGATCCAAGAACAGAAAATTTTCCAGTGCAAATAGAATTATTTTGCAAAGTACCTGATATTATTGACATAAATGATGGGGCACACCTTACTCCCATCCCAACCGAAGAAGGTTTATCTAGTTTATCTGCTATTTTGTTGAACGAAGCATATTATAACTACACCAAAGAAAATAGTGAATTTAAAAACAACATCCATTTTGCACCACCTCACACGCTTATCTGTTTAAAAGCTTTTGCTTTTTTAGATAATACTGAAAGAAAAAAAGCTGGGCAAGAAGTGAGAACTGTGAATATATTGAAGCATAAATATGATATTTTTAGAATGGTATTTATACTTAGTCCAAATGACGTTTTCGAAACACCTGAAATTATTAAAGCCGATTTGCAAAAATTTGCGGATACAATAAAAGATGATCTACCTGATCCGGCAATATTTGACAAAAATGGATTTGGAAGGCAAGACATGAATGTCATATTTCAACAATTTTTAAAATCATTTAATCTTAATTAATAAATGAACAACCGCATCGAAATACCGTTTGATTGGCATAAGTATTATAACACCCCTGCTTATTTTGTCACATATTTTGGTGAGATTTACTTTGGTACAATTTGGCAATTACCAGAACATTCAGATTGTTTTTTTATCGTTCAGAATGATAAAATCTCAATTATTCAAAATCTTAAACCTAAAGATAGAACACTCAAAAACTACCAAAAACATGGGAGAGAGATAAAAGACATTAAAGTAATTAAACATGTTTACGAAGAGCCAACTGGAAAAGAAATTGAATTTAAAAAATTAAGCTACGGAAGCAATCAACAGTTTAAAAAAGTGTTTGTTTTTGGTGCAGCAGCATCTTCATTTTGTGTGTTTGGAGATTTATTAAAAACATTTAGAGATAGCCCTCTAAACCCACCTACTGGCTTGGAAATTTTTGATGATAAATACGAATCATTTATAGCTCAATATCCAGCAGCAAAATTATCTATTCCCCTGTTTGAATCTAAAGACAAAAACATTGAAGAATGTATTCAGGAAGAGTGGAATACATTTAAAAGTTATTACAGCCCACAAGTAGCTATTCGACATATAAATCTTCAGTTTTATCTTCAATCCTTATTTAAAGCGATATCTAAAGAAGTAATTGAAAAGCATTATCGAAATAATTTATACAGCTTATTCTTAAATAAATTTCAAGGTTATTTAGCCGCAAATCCTAAAGAAAGAATATCTCTAATTTCTTTTAATTATGATACGATTCTTGATGATTTTATGTCTCAAATTTATCGTTATCCATTAAATAATATGGACGACTACATCAATTGGAACGAAAGAAATATACTTTTATTTAAGCCTCATGGCTCATGCAATTGGGGGTGGAAACTAAAAAAAGATAAACTTAATGGTCATAACCAATCAACAATTGCAAATGCTTTGTATAACGTAGGATTAGAACCTTGGGAAATATACTTTCAATTAACAGGTACTTTAAGCGAAGTTATAGCAAAAAATACATGGGGACATGAGTATGCTAATAACAAGAATTTTAAAGGAAGGTTTACAATTAACAAAAATTTAATTGAATTAGTGCCAGAGCAGACAACCAATACCTACTTTCCATCTCTTTTAATGCCCTATCGCGATAAAGATGAAATGATTATGCCCTACGAACATTTTTACGCTATGGAAACTGTAATTAAACAAGCCAAAGAACTTTATTTAATTGGCTGGAAAGGAAACGAAGATTTGTTTAACAACCATTTAAAAAAGCATGCAGATAAACTTAAAAAAATAGTAATTGTAAACCCTCAAGCTGATGTTGTTAAATGTAACATCTCAAAATACATTGACCTAACCAAAATAGAAGTAGAAACAATAAGAGATTTTGAAACTTTTGTTCTTAATCATTTAGATAAACACTTGAATTAATAATGATAAAGGATAAAATTAATACGGATTATAAAAACTCTCCTCTTGGATTGATACCTAGTGATTGGGAGGTGAAAAGTATGAAAGAATGTTGTTTAATAAAAGGTGAATATGGTATCAATGCTAGTGCTGTACAATACTCAGAAAATCTCCCCACTTATATTCGAATTACCGATATTGATGATGATGGAAATTATTCCACTATTAAAAAAGCATCTGTTAAAGATGAAAACTCAGAAAAATTCATTCTAAATAAAGGAGATATTGTTTTTGCAAGAACTGGTGCAACTGTTGGTAAAACGTATTTGTATAATGAAAGAGATGGTAAATTGGTTTTTGCTGGATTTTTAATTCGTTTCAGACCCGATGAAAAAAAATTATTAGTTGAACATCTTAGAAATTTCACACTGACAAAACCTTATTGGGATTGGGTTAAAACGATTTCCATGAGAAGTGGACAGCCCGGAATAAATGCTGAAGAATATGGGTTACTCAAACTCCCACTCCCACCCCTCCCCGAACAAAAAGCCATAGCCAGTTTACTTAGTGCTTGGGATGCCGCTATACAAAATAACACACAGTTAATTGCCCTAAAAGAACTTTATAAAAAATGGTTGATGCAGCAATTGCTTACAGGGAAGAAAAGGTTGAAGGGGTTTAGTGGAGAATGGAAGGAAGTCCACATCAAAGATATTTCCAAAGAAGTTAGTATCCGAAATAAAACAGATAAACAATTAACAGTATTATCCTGCACAAAATATGATGGTCTTGTTCATTCATTGGAATATTGGGGTAGAAAGATATTTTCTGATGATATAAGCACCTATAAGGTTGTTCCAAAAAATCATTTCGCTTATGCTACTAATCATATTGAAGAAGGTAGTATTGGTTATCAGAACATATTGGATGAAGCATTAATTAGTCCAATGTATACTGTTTTCAAAACGGATGCTTCTATTAACGATGATTTCTTTTTTAAGTTATTAAAATCTCATAAGTTAATTTATCAGTATCAGAATAGAATGGAGGGTTCAATTGACCGTAGAGGTGGATTACGTTGGGATGCTTTTTCAATTATCAAGATTAAGCTTCCCTCACTTGAAGAACAAACCGCTATTTTCCAAGTATTACAAGCAGCAGATAAAGAAATACAATTACTAAAAGCAAAAACGGATAAATTAAAAGAACAAAAAAAAGGTTTGATGCAGGTGTTGTTAACAGGTAAAAAAAGATTGAAAATAAATGGGAATTAGCACATGAATACATCTGAAATATTTAAAGCGTTTCTCACTAATATCAAAATTGGTGATGAAAAAGCTAATGATATATCCTACCGTTATGGTAGAATTACGAAAACGCTTAACCAAGAATTTCGAAATACCGACTCTAAAACAGCCAATAGTTTGCAAGTTGGGTCTTATGGTAGATACAGTGGGATTAATGGGATCTCAGATTTGGACATGCTGTTTATTATGCCAGCTTCAAAATGGGCTGATTATAATAAAGTTGGAGGGCAAACAAAATTGTTACAAGACACAAAATTTGCAATATCAAACACTTACTCCAATTCTGATATTAAGGTGGATAGATGTGTAGTTACTGTAAATTTTACAGATGCTCATATCGATGTTCAACCTGTATTTGAAGAAGAAAACCAAGATTATAAATATCCTGATACTTATGGAGATGGAGCTTGGAAAATTACAAAGCCAAGAAAGGAGATGGATGCGATGGTGGAATTTGAGGATAATAAAAATAAAAATTTGAGGCGACTATGTAAAATGGCAAGAGCATGGAAAAATAAACATGGCGTGTACATGGGAGGGCTTTTAATTGATACACTGGCGTATAATTTCCTTAAATCAACTGAATATTATAACGAAAAAAGCTTTTCGTATTTTGATGAAATGTGCCGAGACTTTTTTAAGTTCTTATATGACCAGCCAAAAGACCAAACAGAATATGGAGCCTTAGGTAGTAGACAAAGAGTGAAAGTCAAAAAATCCTTCAAAAGAAAATCAAAAAAGGCTTATGATTTAGCTATAGAAGCGATTGAAGCAACTTCTGACAAAATAAAACACACTAAATGGAGAGATGTTTTTGGAAACGATTTTCCAAAATATGAAAGTGAAGAGAAGGAATCTAAGGCAATTAATGAAAGCTATAGAAACACGGAAGAATTTATTGAATCGTATTATCCAGTAGATATTAGATATGATTTAAAAATAGACTGTGATGTAAAGCAAAGTGGATTTAGAGAAGGATCATTGCGAGAATATTTATTTAAAAAGATTAAGTTGATGCCTAATAAATCTCTAAGATTTTACATTGAAAGAATTGATGTGCCTGCTCCTTACACTGTGAAATGGAAAGTAACCAATCGAGGGGAACAAGCAATAAAAAGAGATTGCCTTAGAGGTCAGATTATAGATGACCAAGGTTCTTTGGAACGAAAAGAAAGCACAAATTTTAAGGGAAGTCATTTTGTAGAATGCTACATAATAAAAAATAATATTGTGGTAGCAAGAGATACAATTGATGTTCCAATTTCAGAATAATTAAAAAATAGATTTATGAACGAACAAAAAAAATTAATAGAATCTCAAATAAGGGAAATATACGGACGAGTTGTTTACACGCACAAAACACATGAAAAATGTGCCGATGTTCTCAAATTAAGAAGTGATTACATGAAGTTCGCTGAGATATTTCTTTCTGCCGCAACAACAACCAGTATTTTAGTCGTTTTATTCGGAGACGGAAAAGTATTCCAGTTTTTAGCTGCTTTTTTTTCTACAATACTACTTGGGCTAACTCTCTATTCCAAGGATTTTAATTTGTTGGCAATTGCTGAAAAGCATAAGCAAGCCGCATTGGATATTCTTGAAATAAGGGAAAAACTTCTTTCTTTGCTTGTGGATATTCGAATAGGTAATAAGGATATTGGACAACTTCAACAAACAAGAGATGAGTTAAACGAGCAACTTGTAAATACATACAGAGGAGCACCCAAAACAATAAACAAAGCATATGAAATTGCATCTAAAGCACTAAAGGAAAATGAAGAATTTACATTTTCTGATGCTGAGATTGATAAATTTTTACCTGAAAGTCTAAGAAGAAAATAAACAATGAACACATCCAGCTTTAAAGAAGACCATGTCAGCCAAATACCGGCTCTGCAATTGTTGCAAAAATTGGAGTATCAATAACTAATATATAAAGAAACTTTAAAATTACGTTTGCAAAAAAAAGGCTTAATGCAGGTATAGTTAACTGGTAAAAAAGATTGAAATAATTAGAAAACTATGAAAACAATTGGTATACAAATAAAATCCAGAGAAGCAATTTTGGTTGTGTTGGAAAAAGATGCTGTTGGAAACATCACACAAACCATAGAATCAGCAAAGTTTGGTATAGACGACCCAACTAAACCTAATCAGGTAAGGCAGTTTCGAGACCAAATCAATGCAGCGTTTGATTCTATTGGTGCTACTCGCATTGGTATTGTTGCAAGGAATGCAAATGGTAAAGGAGACCGTGCCCCTTCTCCAATATCCTTTAAACTGGAAGGCATTATTCAGTTGTACGAAAAAGTTGATGTGGAGGAGATTTGGAAGCAAACCACAATAGCTTATTTTAAAAAGAACTCTAAGTTAGGAAGTGCAAAAAACAAGTATCAGGAAGATGCATATGATGTAGCGTATTATTTAATGAATTAATCAATGGTAACAGTAGAACTAAATGATGAAGATTCGGTAAAAGCAATTCAGGATTTCGTAAGAAATAATACTGATATTGATGTTTATGAGTACGTCCGCAGGGGTTGTAACGGAGATGTATATTTCGGTAAGCGGATAAAGATGGATGATGATGTTGTGTTGAAATTCTATTGGTCGCACCCCAACTATGATGCAGCCGAAGAAGCAGTAATATTAAAGAATATTGAACACGATAATATTTTAAAAATACATGACCTGCGTTTTCTTCCACCCAACTATGCTTACTTCTTAACACCAAGAATCTCCGGTGGCGACTTACAAGGAATTATTGATAATAGAAAACTCTCAACCAAAGAATCACTTGAAATAATATCGGGGATTTTACTTGGTCTTACAGAATTGCATTCAAAACATAAATTAGTTCACCGTGATTTAAAACCTGGAAATATTCTTTTAGACCTTGATAAAAACATTCCCATCATAGCTGATCTTGGTGCGGTTAAGAAAATTCATAAAGCGGACGGATGTGTTACAGCTTCAAAAGCTACTTACCTATATCTGCCACCAGAAGCTATTATAGCAAATGAGTATTATTACCAATCTGACATATATCAAGTTGGTGTTATCATGTTTCAGTTGTTAGGCGGTTATTTTCCAATCAATTCACCTATGGATTGGTTAACTGCAAGAGAAAAAAAACAATTAGACACGATCAGAAACAGTACTGATAACTATCAGAAATTTAATGAACTTATTGGGAAAAAGGTAATTAAGGGACAATTAGCCGATACAAATACTTTGCCTTTCTATTTAGATGCTGGATTTAAACGTGTATTAAATAAGGCTTTAAACTTCCACTACGAAAAACGATATAAGAACCCTTCTTTGTTTCTGAAAGAAGTTCACAATCTTTTACGGTCTTGTCCTAATTATGAACATGAACCCGATAGACTCTTAGTCAAGCATGAAAACGGTAAGGAATTCCAAATGTATAAAAACAAGAAAAATGAAGTGGTTTTGGAAAAAAGAATTTCAAATAAAGATTGGCGAAAGGATAACAGCCATAATGGAACAGTTGAATCAGCATTAGCAATGGCAAGATTAAAATAATTTACAATGAACACACCCAGTTTTAAAGAAGACTATATCAGCCAAATACCCGCTTTGCAATTGCGTGTGCTTAAGTAAGAGTTAATGCAGGTATTATTAACAAGTAAAAAAAATTAAATTATGAAGTATAATTTATTTGTAGATGAAAGTTGCCATTTAGAGCACGACAACATTTCTGTAATGTGTATAGGCTACGTAAAAGTTCCTGCCTTGGCTTACAAAGAACTTTATAGCATTTTCGAAAAATTAAAAGCCGAACATCGAACATTAGGCGAAATTAAATGGAATAAATTTTCAAAATCGAGATTACCACTGTATAAAGCCATGGTCGATTTCTTTTTCGATAGTCCCATTGATTTTCGTTGTGTTTTGGTAAAATACAAAGACCGGTTAAACAACAAAGATTTTAATCAAGGTTCGCACGACAATTTTTATTATAAGATGACCTATTACTTACTTCGCCCCAACCCTATTGGTTTAGAATATCGAATTTTTATGGATATAAAAGATACTCGTGGAAAAGAAAAACTAAATAAAATAACCGAAGTTTTCGATAAGCATCACAAGGGAGAATCACCATTTATCCACTTTCAACATTTACGCTCACACGAAAATATTTTCTTTCAGTTAACCGATTTATTTATAGGTGCAATCACCTACAAAACAAGAGTAGAGAACGAAGAGTTTGAACCAAACGAAGCTAGAATGGAGTTTATCCGTTACCTCGAAAATCGTTCAGGATTTTCATTGAACGAAGGTACAGAACCATGGGAAACCAAGTTTAACATATTCGATCATCAACCAAAACATAAAAAATTGTGACTAGATTGAATGAACTAAACCCATTGTTTTCAGAGGTTGATTTAAGTTTGGAAGAAGATTTTACCCAAATTGATGTCTTTTACACTCAATTTGAAACTGATTTTATTACCACTCCTTTTGAGTTAAATGGTAAAAAAATTAAAATTTTTACCGAAAAATCAAAAATTCAGAAATTTAAAAACTATTCCGAAACATTTGTTCACATCATTACTAGAGAAGTTAAAACCATTAATCAAAGATTTTATGAGCCGCATCGAGCAAATAGAATTCATTGGATTAAACCCATTTTATTAAATGTTAATTCAAAAAAAATATTCTTTTTCAAATGGAATGATGGTAAAGGTGTTTGTAAATACCATTACTGGTATTACGAAAAAGATTTTATGGTGGTTCTAAAAGAAGTTAATCCAGAATTAATGATTGTAACGGCGTTTTGTGTAGACAAAGATGAAAAACTAAATTACTATGAACGTTACATTAATTATAAAGAAGGAAATGGAAATTGTTAAAATAAAAACCGCACCCTGTCGGTGCGGAGCGCATTTCGGCTTGCGTTGCCACTACATTCACCCTATGGGTAATGTAACGCAAATGTAAGAACATATTTTGAAAAAAAGTACCATAATTCAAAAATAAAATGGAAACACCTAGTTTTAAAGAAGATCACATCAGCCAAATACCTGCTTTGCAATTATTGCAAAAATTGGGGTATCAATACCTTACACCAGAAGAAGCCTTACAATTGCGTGGAGGCAAAACCACCAATGTAATTTTAGAAGAGGTGTTACGTAATCAATTAAAACAAATTAATGCTGAAAAAACAATAAGCTCAACCAAATCGACATATATAAGTGATGCTAATATTGATAGGGGTATTCAACTTCTAAAAAACCTACCTATGCAGGAAGGCTATATTTTTGCCTGCGAAAAAGCGTACAACTTGCTAACTTTAGGTCAGGCATTAGAGCAAAATGTAGATGGAGATAAAAAGAGTTTTACTTTACAATATATTGATTGGAATAATATTGGTAATAATGTGTTTCATGTAACTGAAGAATACAGTGTAATGCGAAGTTCGAGCAAAGAGCATTACCGCCCCGATATTGTATTGTTTGTAAACGGTATTCCGCTTTGTATAATGGAGTGTAAACGCCCCGACATGCGAGAGCCTTTAAAACAAGCCATAAGTCAACACCTACGCAACCAACAAGAAGATGGAATTAGAGGATTGTACGTTTATGCTCAAATTACGTTGAGTATGGCTACACAAGAAGCTGCTTATGCCACCAATTCAACACCCGAAAAATTTTGGGCAAAATGGCAAGAGAAATTTACTACAACAGAAGAAGAAACGCAGTATAAAAAAATCATACTTGAATTAAAAAATAGCCCTTTATCTATCGAACAAAAGAATCACTTGTTTTCTGACCGTTTTAAATATGTACGTCAGTATTTCGATGCTTTAGAAAATGATACCATTTTGCCTACCGTTCAGGATGAATACTTGTACGGATTATGCAGCCCAAAGCGATTAATGGACATGATTTTTAATTTTGTTTTGTTTGATAATGGAGTAAAAAAAGTGGCTCGTTACCAACAGTATTTTGCCATTAAAAAATCATTACAACGCATTCAATCTATTGAAAACGGCAGAAGAAAAGGAGGAGTTATTTGGCACACACAAGGAAGTGGAAAATCGCTAACTATGGTAATGTTAGCACAAGCCATAGCAATGGATAAATCCATTCGTAACCCAAAAATTATTTTAGTTACCGACCGAACCGATTTAGATAATCAGATAACAAGCACATTTCGTAAATGCGGAAAATTTGTAGAGAATGCTGCTACAGGGCAACGCTTGGTAGAATTGTTAGAAAGCAAAAGTGATGCAGTGGTAACCACCATCATCAATAAGTTTGTTGCTGCAATGAACAAGATAAAAAAACCTCTAGAAAGCCACGATATTTTTGTTTTAGTAGATGAAGGGCACCGTTCACAAAGCGGAACATTTAATATCGAAATGCAAAAGACATTGCCCAACGCTTGTTTTATTGCCCTAACTGGAACTCCTTTATTTAAAAAAGATAAAAACACAGCCTCTAAATTCGGGGGAATTATTGATGCTTACACAGTTGATCAGGCTGTAAAAGATAAAGCTGTTGTTCCCCTACTCTACGAAGGAAGATTAGCAAGACAAACAGTAAATGCAGGTCCATTAGATACTTTTTTCGGTATGGTTTCAGAACCATTATCCGAATATCAAAAAGCAGATTTTAAGAAAAAATTTAGTCGTGCCGACCAGTTAAATAGTGCTGAACAGAAAATTTATGCCATTGCCTGGAACATCAGTTTGCATTTCAGAGACAATTGGCAAGGAACTCCTTTTAAAGCCCAATTGGTTTGTGATAAAAAAGTGAATGCCATTCGATACAAAGAGTTTTTAGATGAAATTGGCATTGTAAGTAGCGAAGTGTTGATTTCCTCGATAGATGAGCGAGAAGGTGAAGATAGTGCTTATGAAAAATCATCAGAAAAGGAAAATAGATTTTGGAAAAGAATGATGGATGAACATGGGAATGCCAAAACCTATGAAAAAAACATTATTAGCCGATTTAAAAATCAGAAAGATCCCGAAATCATTATTGTAGTAGATAAATTATTAACTGGATTTGACGAACCTAAAAACACGGTGTTGTACCTTACTAGAAATTTACAAAGTCATAAACTATTACAAGCCATAGCAAGGGTAAATCGTATTTATCCTGACAAAGAATTCGGTTACATTATTGACTATTACGGTGTAATAGAAAATTTAGATGATGCGTTATTAATGTATTCATCGTTTGAGGAGTTTGATGAAGAAGATTTAGAGGGAACAATGCTTAACATTAACGAAGAAATTAAAAAATTACCTCAAAAACACTCCGAGCTTTGGGATATTTTTAAAACAGTTGCCAATAAACGAGATGCTGAAGCTTACCAAATATTATTAAAAGATGAAGCAATTCGTGTAGTGTTCTATGATAAATTGGCCACGTTTGCAAAAGGATTAAAACTAGCACTTTCATCTATGCTGTTTCACAAGGAAGTGGAAGAAAAAACCATCAATCGCTACAAAGAAGATTTGGCAATGTTTATGAAATTACGTTTGGCTGTCGTGGAACGATATTCTGATGCAATAGATTATAAACAATATGAAGGTCAAATTCAAAAATTAATTGACACTCATATCACTACCGAAAACGTAGAAATTATTACAGAGCTGGTAAATATTTTTGATAAAGAAAAATTTCAACAAGAAGTTGAAAATACCACTGGTAAAGCAGCTAAAGCAGATAAGATTGCCAGTCGAACCGCAAAACACATCTCGGAAAAAATGGAAGAAGACCCTGCTTTCTACAAAAAGTTTTCACAAATGCTTAATGAAACCATTGCGGATTATGAAGCAAAAAGGATTAATGAAGCAATCTATTTAACCAAAGTACAGGAAATTATGGAAAATGTTTTATCTCATACCGATAGTGATATTCCTGAAGTATTAAAAGATAAGGATGTAGCTAAAGCATTTTACGGTTTAACCATTGAAACTTTAAATGATAAAATACAGGATTCAATAGTGAAAAAAGAAATTGCAGTACAAACAGCCTTACAAATTGATGATTATATTAAAAGTGCTGTTTTAGAGAATAACAAACCCATTATTGACTGGAGACATAAAACCAACATTACTGGAAAGCTGCTAATTGAAATAGGTGATTATCTTATTGATGAAGTTAGAGATAAGTACAACATTTCATTATCATTTGAGGAAATGGATGAAATTGCTACCAATTGTATTGAAGTTGCCAAATTGCGTTACAAATAATGATTACATCCATCCAATTCGGCTCCAAACAGATTGACTTTAATGTAGTGTATTCTGATAGAAAAACGCTCGGTATTACCGTTACTCCTGATATGGATGTTTTGGTAAAAGCTCCTGTGGATAGCTCCATTCAAAAAATAAAGGAGAAAATTTTAAAAAAAGCTCCATGGATAATTAAGCAACAAAGCTATTTTCTGTCTTTTCATCCAAAAACAACCAAACGAAAATATATTAGTGGTGAAACACATTTGTATTTAGGCAGACAATATCTTTTAAAAATAGAGTTATCCAAAGATGAATCCGTAAAGCTTAAAGGAAAATATATTGAAGTCAGAACCTCAAATATTTCAAATGTAAAAAAGATGATGCTTAATTGGTATTTGCAACAAGCAAAAATTAAGTATCACAGCATTGCTCAACCACTGATAGAAAAATTCAAGAAGTATAATGTTGAACCTAATTCAATAGTTTTAAGAGAAATGCCAGCTCGTTGGGGTAGTTGTACTCCGAAAGGTAAAATAATATTGAATCCCGAATTGATAAAAGCTCCTAAAGGATGTATTGAATATGTAATTATCCACGAATTGTGTCATTTGATTCATTACGACCACACGCAAAAATTTATTGATTTACAAACCAAAGAGATGCCTGATTGGGAGAAATGGAAGACTAAACTGGAAAAATTATTAGCATAGTTTCAAAATGGATGCGGTATTTAATAAATAACAGATTAACCCAATTTTTCAATCCTATCTATTAAATACGATGCTGAAACACCTAAAGCTTTGGAAATACTAAAAATGGTTGTTAATGATGGTTGTAATTTACCGTTTTCCATTTTGGAAATAAAAGTAACATCCAGATTACTTAATTCAGCCAATTTTTCTTGAGTAAATCCTTTATCAATTCTCAGACTTTTAAGTGTGTTACCAAATGCGATTTTTAATTCCATTGTTTTTGTAAAACAGGAAATGTAGTTTACTTAGTAATTTTACACCATAGACTATAGTCATAGTTTTTATTAAATTTCGTATCTTTGATTTAATATATCTAAAACATGGAAAAACAAATTAAAGTAACCGAACGAGCCATTAATCGTGAAAAAAAGAATACAGATAATTTGCAGAAATTATTAATGAATATAAAAGAAATTGTATCAAAAAATCACCCCGATTTTATTTGTAGAACAAATGAAATCAAAGGTCGTTCTTTGGTTCCTGATAATGCCTATACATTTTGTTGGTCAGGAGATAACATTCCTAATGAATTCCTTAATACCGAGTTGGAAACCTTTGGGTATATTTGTTTTGGGTTTGAAGGAAAATCTGTTATAGAGGAAATACCTAGAATCTATAATCTCGGATGTTCTTCTTTGATTATAGATAAAATAGACGACGATATAATTATCAATTCAGGAGGCTTATATTGTTTTATCAATTTTAACCTTTTACCTAGTGAGTTTATTAATAGAAATGGCTCTGATGAACTAATGAATACTAAATATAATGCTTTTGAGAAAGAATTTTACCAGTTAATTGAACCTTTCTTAAAAAGCGGTCAAGGTGTATCTTTGCCGGAAGTTAAATCATTAAGTTTTGAAAATTATTTATCTATTTTTAAATCTATTTTGCATGATAAAGACAATAAAAACTTCCTAACTCAAACAGGACTATTTGACAACAAATAATTAAGTAATAAAATGAGTACTATAGAGATAAATCCAAATCTAACTATCCTTTATGATAAAGGAACGGATGTTTTTGGAAGCCTAAAAAAATTTACTAAATGGCTTTTAGAAGACAACATTGCATTAGAAAACAAAAAACCAATTGATGTTATTAAAACAGAAGAAGGTTATAAAACAGTAATGACTGAATTGATGCGTATTAAAGAGGCTGCGTTTGTTGATTTGGGAGTACTAAAGTCCGACAAATAAATATTCACACAAAATTGATTTAGAAACATTGATTTAGTTTATGAAAATCCAAT
This sequence comes from uncultured Vicingus sp., assembly GCA_964398455.1. Lineage (GTDB taxonomy): Bacteria > Bacteroidota > Bacteroidia > Flavobacteriales_E > Vicingaceae > Vicingus. The sequence continues at coordinate 21,983 of CAYNMR010000019.1, forward strand.
ACGCATCAGATCTTCATCTTGAATTTCCACAAAACAGAAACTGGATTGCTCAATATCCAATCATACCTGTAGGAGATGTTTTAATCCTAAACGGAGACATTACCATTTTAAGAAAAGGCTTTGAAATTGACTCCTTTTTTGATTTTGTTTCTGAGAATTTTAAGCAAACCTACATTATTCCAGGTAATCACGAATTCTATGGAGGTTATGACATGAGAAATGTTTTGGAGTTAAATATAGATATACGCCACAATGTTAAACTCTTAAATAACCAGACTGTTAATTTTGGTTCAACAAAAATTATTTTTACTACTTTATGGACACACATTAGTAATAGTTTAATTGAAGATTATTTAAACGATTTTCACAAATCATATTATAAAAACACCAAACTAAATACAAAAAATTACAACCTACTACATCAAGAGTGTGTTGCATTTTTAGAAAAAGAATTGGCAAATAATCAAGCTGAAAAAACAATTGTGGTTTCACATCATATCCCTACTGAAAAAGCCAATGGATTTGTTGGTGGTGATATAATAATGGGTCAAGCTTTTGTAGTAAATTTAGAATCTTTATTGGAAAAATACTCCATAGATTATTGGATTTATGGTCATTCTCATAGAAATAAAGATTGTGTAGAGTTTGGAATACAATTTAAAAGTAACCAATTAGGATATGTTCAGTATAATGAACACAACAATTTTGATAGAGAAGCTGTAATCGAAATCTAATATACTTATGAAAACACCGAATAAAAAAAGTTTGTTCGAAATTAAACTTGATGAACTTAAAACTAATAAAGAAAACGTCTATGCTTTGATGCAACAACAAGCATCCGACCCCGAAACAATTGCTTACTATGAGCAACAAGCAAAAGAGTTGGGAGATATTGATATTGAAATTCTCGAAGACTAAGTGTATATTATTTCAGAACCATGAGTTACACCATCATAAAGAATAAAAAGCAGTATCAGGAGTATTCTAGTAAGGTTATGGAGTTAGCTTCAAAAAACCCGACTAAGGAGATTGAAGATGAAATGGAGTTGTTGGAACTGCTGATTGACAACTATGAAAGTAAGATTTACACTACTGAAACGAAAGACCCAATTGCGTTGTTAAAAAGCTTGATGGAAGTCCATCAGCCCAAGAGTGTCGATTTGGTAAATATTTTAGGGGTTCAACGAAGTGCTGTAAGTCAAATACTATCCTACAAAAAAGGGCTTTCTAAAGATGTTATCCGCAAACTCTCTGAACATTTTAAATTATCTCAAGATGCATTTAACAGACGTTATGAACTTGTTCCTCGTTTAAATCAAAGAAGTATTTCCGAAAAGAAAGATGAGACAACTTATTTATTAAGCAATCCGAATAACGCCAAAGCCTTAGAAGAAAGCATACAAGAAATTGAACAAAGGGAAACCATTCGATACAAACTGCTAGAACTTAGGAAAAAGATTGGTAACAAGGGATTAGTAAATAAATACCTGGTTAAATCAACCTTTTGGGATACTGAATTTAAAGGTTTAGATCTTGAAAAAGATAAAGGCTATATTATTTCAAGAATAGCCGAAAGAGGAACAGATATTGAAGTAAATTTTATTATATCTTATTATCCAAAAGAAGATGTTCTTTTTGTCGTAAACAACGCTCCTGAAATAACACCAAAAACAAAAAATTACTTTAACACCATTGTTTATGAAAACGAAGATTAATGTCTTGGAAATTCAACTAGATGAAAATAATCATATGGTTTCTGCTGGTTTAAGTGTCCCTAGAAAAGATTGGGATGAAGCTACTAAGGTAATGAATCAAAATGGAGATGATACTCTTTTAATTGACGATAACTTTAGTGATGATGATTTAAACGAATGGACATGGAAAGAAAATGTCTAGAACATAAATCCTTAACTATTTCGTTACTAATTATAGACAATCTTTAAAAAAGAATATATTATTAATCGAATTTTAGCCATATCAGACATTCACGGTTGCGGGAAAACCTTTATCAAACTTCTACAACAAATCAAATTCAACAAAACAGACAAACTTTATTTGCTTGGCGATTTTGTTGATAGAGGAACAAACACCAAACTATTAATCGACCACATTTTAAAATTTAAGGCAGAGGGACATTTAATTGAAAAATTAATGGGAAACCATGAGGAATTGATGTTAAACAGTGTTAACTCCAATTCAGACCATGAAAGATGGTTGAGAAATGGTGGAAAAGAAACGCTTAAAAGTTTTGGAGTAACCAACTACAACGAATTGGAGCAGCAATACAAGTTGTTCTTTAAATCCATGCTGCTTAAAGCTGAAGTGGATAATTATATCTTTGTTCATGCAGGAATAAACAACCTTCAGTTTAAAGACCCGTTTTTACCAAGTGTGGTTTTGTGGACCAGGAATTGGTATGAGTTTTTGGATTACAAATGGTTAGGAAACCGTTATGTAATTCACGGTCATACGGCACAAACACAACTCGATATTGAAATTCAATTGCACAATTTTGAAGAAAATAGGGTGCTAAATATTGATGCCGGTTGTTGTTACACTAAAGCTTATTTGTTAAAATCAGAAAACCAAAACCCTAAACCAGAACTAGGAAACCTTTGTTGTGTCGATTTAACCAATCGTAAACTCTATTTTGAAGAGAATTGCGAACTTTAGCTCAATTGGAATATGTTTCTGGCGAAAAAAGCTTTTTTAATCCTGATTTTGCTACTAGTTATAGGGTAGAGATATAAAAAACTTCTTATTTACCAAAACCATTATCTTTAAATGGATTAGGTTTGTTTTTCATAGCTTGATAATGTTTCTGTTCATTAGTTTTATTCCCCATCACTATATCCTTCATATCCTTTTGAATCTTCTTAATCTCATCTTCAGCTTCTAGCTTTGTAATCTCATTCAGACTTACCATAACCTTTAATTCATTTATTTTATCAGTGTATGGTGCTAATAAGTGACTGGTATATTTCATATAACTCTTTTTTCTCTCCGAAACAGGCACCCCTCTTTTCAATACAATCGGCACATCAGCATTGTTTCCATAACTTTCAACCTTTAAACGTATATATTCATTATAATCCGTTTGCAGTTTTTCTAAATCTTTTTTTAAACACCTAACATTTCTACGTTTAATTACATTAACCCCTTCTCCATTTTGGTTTTTCCACTTTTGTTCTTTTCTGATGATTTCACCCATCACAATAATATGCATGTGGGGATTGTTTTCGTCATTATGTATTACTTTAGAAACGATATTATGTTCTCCATGTTTCTCTTCTATAAACTTTGAGGCGAAAATCAGGAAAGAATCACTATAGTAGTAATAATCATAAAATTCCTTTCTTCTCTCACCCACTAAACCTATAATATATTCAGCTCCAATATTTGCATTAGTTGTTTCTTTCAATTCTTCTTTTTCACCAACTTCATCAAAAATCTGAAGTAGTGTTTTATTTTCTAAATCTGAATATTTATTCAATTCCATCTTATCTGAATTAATATTTGCTGGAATATTATTTTCAGCATATTCTCGATAATTATGCTCTTGTATTTTTCCCATATCACTTCTTGATATGGGTCTAAATCTAATCAATCCAGTTACACTCATATTTTAATTTTTAAACCTCGTAGAGCTCGTTCACAAATAGGCAGAATCTTGAAAAGTTCGCCTTTTGTTAACGAGTTACCATAACAAAAGGCGTAAATGATTTACCTCTTTCAAAATTACCTTTTTTTCCTATAGCCTTTCTGCTATGAAAAAAAGAAATTAACGCCGTATATTTTAAAGACAATTTTGGTATCACATTGACATACCCCTACTCCTACTTTTAATATACGATTCTTGAATTTTAGAATCTATTTTATCTATTCTTTCCGTTGAGATTTTTAATTCTTCCGCATATTTTCTCCAGCCCCCTACCCCATTTTTTACTTCTAATAAAATTGTTAGGCTGTTTTTAATTCCAACTTTTTTTGCAAGTGTTTGAAGATCGTCAACTGAAATATCTTTTGATTTTCCATTTATTGTCATTTGATGACTACTCACCATCCGGCTATTTGCATTATAAGAATACGCTAAATCATAAGCCGGACTTAGCCTCCATGCTCCGCTTTTATTCATTAAAAAACTGATGTTCTTGGTATGGTCGTCATTATTACAAGAAAAAACATTAAAAGCAGCTCGTCTAAATAATTGTTCTTTATCATGATAAGTTAGGTTTAACCCATTCACTATGCGAAAAGCATCTTCATAACTATATGTTCTAGGATTATTATAGTCCATGTGAGCCAATCCACAGAGTGTTTGCATGTGAAGTTTCTCGTTTCCAACACGGTCAAATCTTTTGGTCATAAAATGAAATCTTCCATTTTCTTCAAATAGCTTACAGTTGGTCATTTCTATTCCTGCATCTTTAGCCATTTTATGATAGCAAAATTCTATTTTACCATATTCCTCTGGGTCTCCCAATACTTTATTAGTTACACCATCAAATTTTAACAACCAATGACTAAATCCTTCGGGTGCATCAACTTGACCTGAACGAACTTCATTAGTATCTTCATTCAAGGCAATAACCGCTTTAGCCCTCGCTCCTCCTGCCGACGAAGAAACACTTACGATACTTTCTATTTCCTCAATTGTGCTTTTAAAATTTTTCCTGTGATTGATAACATCTGATGCCACTTTAACTAATTCAGCAATATCTAATGTTATGGATTGATTCATTTTGTTTGGAGTAATAACAGGTTCAAATTCTAAAGCACCCATCCCCCTACTCCCAATATACGCTAACTTCTGAATCGCATTAATATCTCTTACCCCATTTGCTTCTGCCCACTGGTTTAATACACTGTCACCCCATTTATCGGGTAAAGAATCAGCCAACATTCCAGGTAATCCTTTAAAAGTATCTTCGCTTAACGAATTGAATTGATATACTTCAGGAGTTAATGACATGTGGATTGGAGCCGGGCAAATACCTTTTTTGATAAATGCATCCTCATACTGAAAAGCACAATTGTTGTTTTCATCAATAGAACACAATCCTACTAAATCTCCCCATAATTTAACCTTTACTACCATTACCGAGCTCTTTTACGTTTTTTTAATGTTTCTTTCAAAACTTCTCTTGGAGATTTTACCACCGAAGGTATAAGGAGTTCAATATTATCCAATATTTTTAATGCCCTCATGATTTCGATTAATGACACCAAAGAAGACGGTGACCCATTTTCAATATCACTGATTCTGGATCTACTCACTCCCGTAATCTCTGACAGTTGTTTTTGTGAAATGTTTTTACTTACCCGGTATTCTTGGAGTTTCTTTCCTATCAACTCCAGAATTTCATTGTTGTTATAAAAATCGTATTTCATGTAACAAATATACGACATTATATTATAATTATATACTTATTGTCATATATATAAGAAGTTTCGATAAATAGATATGTATTTTTTTACTTAATTTATAATAAACGAGCAAACTCATGTTATTTTGTCATATAAACGGTGATTTATGTCAGATAAGTAGTACTTTATAGCCGATTAAACGATTAAACTGCCATAAAAGAACAATAAAAGTAATTGGCACACCGATTGCTAAACTTAAAAGCTTAAAAAAAGGGTTGCACGACCTCGAAAATCTTAACAACCCTTTTTAGATATTTATAAAAAATCCCTGTAATGTGTTAATCCGCAACAGGTGCTTTTTTGAGTCTGCGAAAGTAGGAATTTTTTCTCATCCACAAAATTTCTTTTTAATCATTCTTAAAAATGCTGATAGATTAACCGGCTATATGCTTCGCATAGACCGTCAAATTTTAGAAGCAAGAACTAAATTCAAAATCATGAAAAAAAATGTACATGTTACTAAACGTGAAAACGGCTGGGCAGTAAAAACAGCAGGAAGTGAAAAAGCAGTAAAAATTACCAACACACAAAAAGAAGCAATTGAATTAGGAAAATCGATTGCTAAAAACCAACAATCTGAACTTGTCATACACGGAACCGACGGTAAGATTAGAGAGAAAAATTCGTATGGTAATGATAACTACCCACCAAAAGGATAAAAATGGATAAGAAAGAAAAAATAGAGAAACTAAAGTTTATTGTAGGTCGATACGATCATTACTATGATAGTGTAAATAATAAAGGTAATGTTTATTTAACCCTTAATACTTTTTTACTTGGTGGAATGATTACTGGTTTTTACTCATACATAAATAGCAATACTGTAACATGTTCATTAATGATTTTAATGGCACTAACCATCTTATCAAACCTAGTGTCATTAAGTACTGCTCTATGGGCTATTAAACCTTATTTGAATAAACCTTCAGATAATGAAAATGGTTCATTAATGTTTTTTGGTGATGTAGCTTTTTACCATTATAACTTATATCAAAAATTATTCGAGGAAGTTGATGAAGAAAAGAGTTACAATGATTTTGTAAAACAAACCCATTTACTAGCAATAGGATTGAAAAATAAGTTTATGTTAATGAAATGGTCAACCTATTTTTTGGCTAGTCAAATTATATTACTATCAATAATCGGATTAATAATTTTAAATAAATAAAACAATGGAACAATTAATATATAAAAGTTACGCTGATGCTGTAAGAAATGCATTAACAAACGGAAAAAAAAGAGGAGAGATTTCAAAAGGATTCATTACTGAAAACTTCTCAAACTTCTCAGGTTCAAATGATTTAAGTGATTTGTCATCAAATAAAGAGAAACAAGATTTAAACTTATTTAATAGTTTAGAAAAATTAAGTGATATAGCAGGTAAAAAAGCTAAGTATCATGAATCACCAGGTTCACATCCAGATTTTTCGTATTTAAAAACCAGTAATGCAACTGAAAATCATTACATAACATCTATGTTCATTGATATAAAAAATTCAACTGGATTATTTAGAAAATATGACCCTATTGCAGTAGCTAACATTACTAATACTATACAAAAAGCAGCTATTCATACCTGTTGGTATTTTGATGGCTACGTTCAACGATTTCATGGTGATGGATTGTTTGTTTATTTTGGTGGTAAAAACATGACACTTGAACAGTCGGTTAAAAATGCTATTAATGCTGCTAGCTTTTTTAGTTATTTTATTCAAAATGATTTGAAGAATATATTTTTAGAGCAAGGTGTAGAGAAAATTTACACAAGAATAGGAATCGATAATGGTAAGGCTGAAGATGTTGTTTGGCATTTAGCAGGAATGAAAGATTGTAGTGAAATTACAACATGCAGCCTTCATACAAGTTTAGCTAGTAAAATGCAATCTAATGCTAAAAGTAATGGTATTATGCTTGGAGATTATGTGAAAGATAATTCATCGATTACTCCTGACCATTTTTCAATTAAAGTTGACGCGAAGACTGGTAAAGAAGAGCGTTATGTTTTTCAAATACCTGAGGAAAGTTTTAATTATTCTCAATGGGAATTTAATTGGGAGCGTTATTTAAGAAAACACCCAGGAATTGTTTCTGATGATAACGGTAATTTATACTTTAAAAAACCAATTGTAAGCATTCCTAATTCAAACTTAAATTTAGACTATCTAAGATCACAAACACAAGGGTATAAGCCTTCTTTTAATGGGTAAGACTGTACAACAAATTCTTAATAAAGATATTGCTGCAACTTTGGAAAATTATCCAGAGTTGCAATTAATATCTAATAACAACAGTAATTTTCTAAAGGGTATATATACAATAAGGGATAACCACGGAATTATTCAAGGCGATTATGAAATAGCAATTGTAATACCCAAAAAGTATCCATACGAATTTCCACAGTTATTTGAATTAAGTCAAAACATTATACCAAGAATTGATGATAGACATATTAATAAACAAGGATTGGCTTGTGTTGATATTGAGCAAAATATTATAATAAGAGCAAAAAAGGGAATCACAATAGAAGATTTTATTGAACAATATGTACATCGATATTTCTGTTGGCAGTTAAGATACGATGCTGGTGACAGGGATGGCTTGGAGGAATGGGCTCACTATGATAAAGGAACTTTACAGTTTTATAGAACAAACTTTAATCTTTACGATATAAAAATTATATTAAAAATCATTCAAGCTCTAATTGAAAACCGATTACCTAGAAGAAATGACCCTTGTATTTGTAATAGTAGTAAGAAGTATAAAGCTTGCCATGAAAATATAATTAAAAGAATTATTAATTTGGGTAGAGAACAATTCAAAAAAGACTATAATGTTTTATCGACACTAACCCCGTAAGGGTCTTTTTACCTAAATCTGCTTTCTAAATTTTTTTCGATTACTTCCTCCCACCCTATTAAATTAAAATCCTAATTCATTTGTTTATTAAAAAAGTAATTTATATAGACCTATAGGTTTATTTTTTAAGATGTAAGCCCTTGTAAATTCAGGATTTCACTTCGGATTTATATTAATATAGGTCTATAGTATTATATTCCTATATTAATTTCGTTAAATAATTATAGTGGTATTTTTTAGCCCTAAATCTTCAATATATAATACTATTTATAGTACTATATTTTCATTTTACTATAGGTCTATAGTTATATAGATTAAATAAAGCACAGTAAATAAAGACATTATGTAAATTATTTTGGTTAAATGATAATAATAATATTAAATATATTTCTTTAGGTCTATAGGTCTATTTTACAACATTTTTATATAAATATTGTAATATTATTAAATATACCTATATTTGAATCCGAATTTATCATTAAACCGTTAATTAATTATGGCTATAAAAATTGCTATTGCTTGTACAAAAGGAGGGGTATCAAAAACAACTACAACATTTGAATTAGCATCTGCTCTGGCACGAAAAAAGAAAAAGGTATTGTTGTTTGACCTAGACCCTCAAGGAGATTGTTCAACTTGGGCAGATGTAAAATCAGGTGAAGTTTCGATATTTAATTCACTTACTGAAAAAGATACGCCACCGCCAATTTCGCATATTAATGCGTTTTTAGACATTATTCCTTCAAGTTCAAGGTTAGAGTCGTTTGAGAGTTTTAATGTTACTGGAAAGGAGGTAAGGCTGAAAAAAATAGTGGATAGACTGGAAGATAAGTATGACTTTATCGTTTACGATACTCAACCAGCCATAAGTTTTTTAGTTGGAAACGCTTTAGTGGCAAGCGACTATGTGATAACACCATTAACCTGCGATGAATTTTCTGTTAAAGGCATAACAAAAATTATTGAGTTGATAGATGATGTACAGGATGTTTACAACAAAAATTTAAAACTCGGTGGAATATTGATTACCAATTTTCATAAGGGGATGACGATGCACAGAGAAGCTTTAGACTTTTATAAATCGTCAGATGCTTTTAAAGATAAATTATTTAAAACCGTTATTCGTCAGACACAAAAAATCAAGACGGCAGTTGTTAAGCGGATGTCGATTTATGATTTAGATAAAACTTCTCATGCTGCAGTTGATTATCAAAAGCTAGCTGAAGAGATTATTAAAAAATTCAAATAAGTTAGTTATGAGCTTTAAAGATGCATTAAATAAAAGTGCTGAAGCACAAAAAAAACTGGAAGAAGATAGTAAAAGAAAGCCGGGTTTAGGTTCAACACCAGTTGTTTCATCAAAGGAAAGTGATGTTAGTGAAGAAACTGAAACACCTCCAGTAGTTGAAATCGATAGTAATATCGTTAAACAAGAAAAAGCAAACATAAAGCAATTTGAGGGTTCATTACCCGAATATCTAACTGAGGATGAATTGAGGGATATGTCAAACCGAAAAACCTATCAGACTTACCCAACCATCCATAAAATGGTAAAATTGGCTTGTAATAAGACAGGGAAAGATTTGATTACTTATGTAAACGAAGCTATACTAGAGCAGTTAAAGAAAGATGACATCATCAGTCTCTATGAAATTGTGCATGGAAAACTAAAGTAATTACATTAATGAAACTACTGTTTATGGTTATTCCAGCTAGTATTTTCTTTTTAATGTAGGAAAACCTCATAGTTCTACTTTTTTCGCGGAACTTTTTTGAAAACAAATTTGCCTTCGCTCTTCTTTTGTTTTTTGTTCTTTGTTTTTCCTGAAAAAAAATTGCTTTTTGTTTTTTTTTTATTACCTTTTAAAAAGAGGGAGGAATAATTTGATACTACATCATTGTTTGTTATTTTATATTAACAGTTTATTTTATATATTTATTCTTTATATGTTTAAGAACGCTGGAGATAAGTGTTTATAAGCGTTACAGCTCTTATATATGAGTAAAAACAAGGTTTAAAGGGTGTATTTCCAACTTTAATATGAGGATTTACAATATTAAAATGGAGGTAAAACAACTTATCTAATGAGAGTATTTCCTATAGATAGATGGTGTATTTGCTATATAGCATGGAGTAAAAACAAGAGTCGGAGAGGTTAATCAACCTAAATATGAGTATTTCCTACGTTAATATGAGGATAATAAATATTAATATGAGTAAATACATTAAACTATGAGGTTTTCCTACTCAATTATGAGTATTTACTACTTAACTATGAAAATTCCTTTACACCACTGATTTTGCACTATAATTATGCCCGATTAGGAATGTAAATAAATTACTTTTTAACACTGATTTGTTTATAGTCGATTTGTTAATAATCAAACTACTATGAGTATTTCCTACATTAATATGAGGGTAATAAATATTAATAAGAGTATTTCCTATATTAATAAGAGTATTTCCAACTCTAAAATGAGGATTTACAATGTTAAAACAAAAAATGTTATAATTTTCAATCAAACACCAATAAAATCAATAGTATGGAGTGATTATTTGAACCTAAAGACTATCCATAATTCAAATTTCCAATCATGGAAAATATTACAAAGTATTTTTCCATGATAATGATAAGTTCTTATCTTTGAAGTATCAATATAAAAGATAGACTGATGCAAGATACTAAACCAGAAATCGTACGTAAAGGTAATTTATTAATTGCTTCGAAACTTAATTTAACCCGGAATGAATCTAGAGTTTTAGAGTTGGTATTCGCTCAAATAAATCCTTTTGAAGATGTATCATTTCAAAAGCAATATAGAGTTGAAGTTGTTGATTTGGTAAAAATTAAGAAGAATAACAAAGTTTACATGGAGTTAGAAGATATCGCTAATGGTCTAACTTCAAAGAATATTCACTTGAGACAAGAAGACGGAAGCTTTGAATTCTTAACGATTACCAATATGGTGAAGTACGATGCCGACGAAGGAGCAATATTCGTTGAGCTGAATAACAACTTGTTGACTTATCTTTTGAAATCGCCCAAGCAAATTGAATCCGAAAAAAAACAACTGGAATTAAAAGAAAAAAAAGACAGAATAGATGCTTTAAAAACAGAAAAGGCAGGTTGGGCATATACTTCATACCAATTAAAATACCATTTAATACTTCAATCCAATCATGCTTTACGTTTTTATGAATTACTGAAGCAATATGAATCCATCGGAAAAAGAGTTTTGTATGTGGAGGAAATAAAAATTTTATTAGAAATAGAAACAAGGTACAATGCGTACGCCGATTTTAAACGAAATGTTATATTAATTGCCCAGAAAGAGCTGAAAAGTAAAACCGATATTTGTTTTGATTTTGAAGAAATAAAGAAAAGAAGACGTGTTTATGCCATTCGATTTACCATTTATAAAAATAATAGGGTAGAGGAGGGGCTTAGTAATAAATCTGAACCAAAAGTTGAAAGCCAGCAAGAGTTTCTAAATAGTAATTTCGATGATACTATTGCCGAGTTAAAAAAGCTAAAGAAGCCATCAGATGAAGAAATAACAGACCAAAAGGCTCTTCAATTAATTAACCGTTTTGGTGAGGAACATATAAAAAAATGTATTTCTTTACTGCAAATGGAAGATAAATCGACCAAGAATAATTTTGTTGGATTTGTGATTAAAGCAATAGAAAACAATTGGCTGGATGACAAAATATTAGAAATAGGGCGTAAGGAAAAAAAAGTAGAAAAGAATAAAGAGAAGAAACAAGAAGAAGAACGCCAAAAAAGAGAAGAAGAATACATTGACAACTTATTTGGTAAATATTGGGAAAACCAGTTAGAATTGCTATTAGCTTCTGTAAATATTGATACAGAAGTTAGCAACTACCTAGAAACCAAAGAAAATTTGAGAGAATATCGGGAGTTAAAGATAGATTTAGAAAATAGAAACATCTACTCCATGAATTGGTCATTATTTATAGGTTGGTTGCAGGAACAAAATCCTCAGGTAAAATTTCTTACTAAAGCGGAATTTAAAAACAGATACTATACCAATAAAAATCTAAAACCAGTAGATAAGATTGTGGTAAACAAAAAGAATGATTTACCATTATTTTCACAAGATGAATTGGTTGGCAGGATTGTAAAAAAAGATACAGTAGAGGATACTTCAAAAAGAAAAGCAACAAAGATTCCTATTTCTGATATTCAAGAACTAGCAAAGGAGTTGAATTGTTCTGTTGAAGAGGTGATAGCTAAAAATGGATACAATATTGAAGGAGATTTTGCTGTAAAATATGATATCTAAATAAGTGTATTTTATTACCATTATATTTCTACTTCTTACTTCATTTGCTTTTCAAAACTATGTTTATAGAGGTCATTATATGAATACTAAAAAGCATGAATATTTTCAAAGGACAAAACCTTATAGACTTTACTGAATACTTCAAAACAAACGAAGATTTCTTAATTTTTCCAAAACTGAAAAATATTTTGTAAAATACAATTTATATAGTTACAGTTGAAATAAAAAATCAATGAAAGAAGGTTTAAAATTAGCCAATCAAGTGTGTTTTTCACCCGACCCGACCTGCCGACACAGAATTTAAAAAAAACCAATGATTTGTTAAACCCTGACAGCTTTCGCAACCTACTCCTTATTTCCGACAACCATTTTTCGGTGTTGCAATCCCCAGGATATCATGGCATCTAAAACCGTATTGAGGTGGTTTCCCGATTTTGTCAGTTTATACTCAACCGTAACAGGTATGGTATTATAAACCGTACGGGTTATAATGCCGTTTGCTTCCAAGTCTTTTAACTCTTTGGAAAGCATACGAGGTGTAATCTTAGGAATTTCTCGTTCTAGTTCCTTAAAGCGTTTTTTGTCATAAAGCAAAGAACCTATAATGGGCAGTTTCCATTTTCCGTTTAACACATTCATAGTATCATTTATGGCTAATACAAATTCCCCAGAACAATTTTTTATTTTTTTTAATTGTGATATTTTACTCATTCTATCTATTGTTTGTTTATGCTATACTATAGTATATTGCTATACTTTAATATAGTAGTTACTAAAGTATAGCAAAGTTAAGTATATTTGTACCATTAAAAAAATAAATCACTAAAAAACTAAAATGAATTATGAGTAAAATGTTTATTACAGGAGCAACAGGTCAATTAGGAAAGTCAACTATTAACTTTCTGCTGCAAAAAGGAGTTGCAGCAAATCAAATTTCGGTTTTGGCAAGAGATGAGATTAAGTCAGCAGAACTAAAATCTAAAGGTATTGATGTAAAAATTGGAAATTATGATGATTTGGACTCACTACGTTCTGCAATGCAAGGTATAGAAACCATGCTTCTAATTTCTTCTAGCGAAATGACCAAAAGCAGAGCAGTGCAGCACATTAATGCAATTAAAGCAGCAAAAGAAAATGGTGTGAAGCATATCATCTATACTGGTTTTATGAGAACCCATGAAGACCCAACATCTCCGCTTTGGTTTATAGCCGAAGATCATGTGAAAACAGAAAAATACCTTAAAGAATCCGGTATTAACTATACTATTTTTGCAAACGGTTTTTATATGGATATGTTGATGGATTATGTGGGGGAACAGATATTAGAAAGCAAAACCATTTTTGTTCCTGCAGGTGATGGAAAAATAAATTTTGTACTGCGTAATGAAGTTGCTGAGGCACTTGCTAACGTGCTAACTACAAACGGTCACGAAAATAAAACGTACAACATCGGTATCGAACAACCAGTATCGTTTGGGGAAATTGCGAAGTACATTTCTAAAATTACCGGAGTTGCTATCAATTATGTTACACCCGAACCAGAAGCTTATCAACAAACCCTAATGCAACATGGTGTGCCAGAGGATTACGCACGTATGTTTACAGCATTTGCAGTTGCTTTTGCTGCCGATACTATGAATGTTCCTACAACTGAATTAACTCAACTACTCGGTCGTAAACCAACTTCAGTTCAAGAATTTCTTTTGAAAAAATTTAAAAAAATAAAAAATGGAAAATAAAAATAAAGTATTACACATTACAGTTTGGATTTTACAAATATTTATGGGGCTAATGTTTCTTATGGTGGGAGGAATGAAAGCATTTTCGCCTTTAGAAAGCTTGCCACCAGAAATGGCATGGGCACTAGAAAATCCAAACTTAGTTCGGTTTGTGGGTATATCTCAGTTGTTAGGTGCTATTGGTTTGATTGTTCCTTCATTGCTTCGGATTAAACCATTTTTAACCCCACTTGCAGCATTAGGGTTTGCCACTATTATGATTCTTGCTATAGGATTTCATGCCATGCGTAGCGAAATGGAAGCAATACCTACAAACATTGTATTGCTTCTTGTATTTGCTTTTATTGCTTGGGCAAGATGGAAAAAAGTACCTATACAAGCTAAATAATTAACACATTAGCTCCTAAGGGTTATCACTAAACTTATTTTAGGAAATATTATTTTATCGACTAATGGATACTAAAAGTATCTATAAAACTACTTTCATCACAAACTAATAAGCTTGATGCGATTCTTTGGAAAAAATAAAATAAATTAAATATCTTTTTTAATGGAAAGAAGAAAATTTATAAAAAATACATTAGCAACAATATTAGCTATGGCTACATTAAACGAACTAAAGGCATTTACGGATGCTTTACCCACACAAAGTAAAAAAATGCCGTTGCTGTTTACCTCTCACGGAAATCCTATGGATATTCCTGTTTCAAGAAGTGACAGGGAATTTTGGCAAAAGCTTTATGATTTAGGAATTAATCTTCAAAAAAATTATGAAGTAAAAGCTGCATTGGTTGTATCAGCACATTGGTGTACTAAAGGCACATTCGTAAATGTTTCTCCTGATCAAAAACAGATTTACGACTACTATGGTTTTCCCGAAGAATACTACAAAGTGTATTACAATGCCAAAGGTTCGCCCGAAATTGCTCACGAAGTAAAGAAAATTGTTCCTTCCGTTTCCGAAACAACCGATTGGGGATTAGACCACGGTGCGTGGCCCATGCTGATGCACTTATTTCCAGATGCCAATATCCCAGTTTTCCAGCTAAGTATTGACTATTACGCCAAACCCGAATACCATTATGAGTTGGGCAAACAACTAAAATCATTGCGAAACAAAGGGGTGTTAATAATTGGTAGCGGTGCACTCATCCATAACTTGCCATTGGCAATGCAAAAAATGCGTACAAACAATACTACTCCTTATGGCTGGGAGGCAGAATACGATGCTTGGCTCAAACAACAGATTGATTCCCGAAACTTTGCCAATCTCATTAATTACCAAAACAGTCATAAGTTAGGAAAATTAGCCGCACCTACGCCCGATCACTACGTGCCTGTACTTTACAGTTTAGGACTTATGGATAAGACTGATGAAATCAAGTATTTTTTCGAAGGTGAGCCAAACATTCCGGCTTTTAGTGAGCGGAGTTTTATTATTGAATCCTGAAAAGAAAATGTATTGTTATTCTGATAATATCCTTGTTTTTAACTAATTATTGACAAAAAAATAAAAAAAATGGAAACAACAACTAGTGTAAATACTAAAATGAAAGTAGAAATTTGGAGCGATGTAATGTGTCCCTTCTGTTATATCGGTAAACGAAAATTTGAATCCGCATTATCACAATTTGAGCATAAAGAAAAAGTTGAAATTGTTTGGCACAGTTTTCAACTCGCCCCTGAATTGAAAACCCAACCTGATAAAAATATACATCAGTTTTTGGCCGAACACAAAGGAATGAGCGTTGAGCAAGCCAAAGGAATGAATGACCAAGTAACCCAAATGGCAAAGCAGGTAGGTTTAGTCTATAATTTTGATACATCCATTGTGGCAAATTCGTTTAATGCCCATCGATTTACCCATTTTGCCAAGCAATACGGAAAACAAAATGAAGCGGAAGAACTGCTTTTTCGCTCCTATTTTACTGATGGAAAAAATATAGATGATTATCCAACCCTTATTCAATTAGGTGAAGAAGCAGATTTGGATACCGAATCTCTAAAAACAGCTTTGGAAAACGGAAGTTATGCTAACGAAGTGCAAAAGGATATTTATGAAGCACAACAAGTAGGTGTGCGTGGTGTGCCTTTTTTTATTTTCAACAGAAAATATGCGGTATCAGGAGCACAGGAAAGCAAGGCATTTTTGGAAACCTTACGCAAATCATTTAAAGCGTGGGAAAAGGAAATCCTGAAGTAAAATTGGAAGTGACAGAAGGAAAAGTATGCACACCCGACAACAAATGTGACTAACATCATCGCAAAGGTTCAAGCATATACGCAATAGATAATTTATAAACTTAAAAATAAACATAGAGAATATTCACAAATAATAAAAACAAATAGATTATGGAAACATTCAAACAAAAAGTATTGCGTTTTCTTTATCCGTTTATTCGCAAAGCAGGTAATAATGGTAAATTCAGCAAAGTGATAAGTAATGATGATAAAAATTCTGCTAAAATTTCTTTCTATGAACAAAAGGCAACATTGAGCAATGGAAAACCAATTGACTTTTCTATTTATAAAGGGAAAAAAGTTTTGATTGTGAATACAGCTTCAAATTGCGGTTACACCGGACAGTATGCCGAATTACAAGAACTGCATGAAAAAATGAGCGACAGATTGGCTATAATTGCTTTTCCTGCCAACGATTTTAAAGAACAGGAAAAAAGTAATGACAATGAAATTTCACAATTTTGCCAAGTGAATTACGGTGTAACATTTCCGATAGCAAAAAAAGGAGTTGTATTAAAAAAAGAGGAGCAACAACCTGTTTTTAAATGGCTCACAGATAGTAAAGCAAATGGTTGGAACAACCATGAACCCGATTGGAATTTTAGTAAATATGTAATTGATGAAAAAGGAAATCTCACCTCCTATTTCGGTCCTTCAATTTCGCCTTTAGATAATGACTTTTTAAAAGCAGTTGAATAATTCATTAAAACACAACCAATATAATACTAAGCTCAAGTAGAGGTTTCAATCTTTGTAGCAAGTATAGATAATATTAATGTGCTGTTATCATTTTTAAATAAATCTCTAAAATTTTTTATAGAATATACTTTACAAATTTAGTTCTTCAATAAGAGAACTAAATTTGAAAATAAATATATTTTAAGTTTTAATTTATGATAAACTTTCAACTAAATTCTAATAAACTAATAAATTAAATTACTTAAAAGTCAGTATTTTAAATGTTTTTATGAAAGAAAATACACAAAACTTTTTAAGTTATATTAGTTTCTGTAGTTTTGTAGAAAAAAAACTAAAATGATTTTTGAAGACCAAATAATAGAAAAAGCTCAAGATTTATTTTTTAAATATGGAGTGAAAAGTATTACGATAGATGATCTTGCAAAAGAGCTAAGGATTTCTAAAAAAACACTTTATAAATCTTTTAATAACAAACAAGAAATAATAAATATCATCACAATTAAACTAATAAAAGAGCATGAAAATAGTTGTGATAAAATTGAAAAAGAGGCAAATGATGCGATACAAGAACTGTTAATCTATATCCATAACTTTAAGTCAATTTTTCAACAATTTAACTATAAAATCATTTTTGAAATGAAGAAATATTATACCGAATCGTGGGAAATATTTAAAAATTATAAATATGAATTTTTATCAGAAAGGATTAAAAACAATTTAAACAGAGGCATAAAAGAAGGTTTATATAGAAAAAATATCAATAAAGATATTATTGCAAAATTAAGACTTGAACAAATGCAAATAATCTCAAATCCATTATTGTTTTCTTCTACTGATTATAGCACGAAAGAATTGTTCCAAGAATTGTCCTTTCAAATTCTCTATGGAATGTCGACTATAAAAGGACATCGATTAATCAATAAATACTTAGGTGTTGAAGAAGAATAACATCAAACAATTATTTTTTAAATTAAAATGATAAACAAAAAACTCAAAAGAAACACTAAAAGAGTGAAAGTGTGCTTAATGTTAGTTGCCATAACTTTTATTAATACAGAAAGCTTTGCTCAGCAACAGAATTACACTAACCTTGCCTTAAAAGACCTGTTGCAAATAGCGTTGAATACGAACCATGAAATTAAAAAGGCTAAATTAGATGTTGAGAGCGGCAGCTACAGAACAAAAGAAGTATGGGCATCAGCATTGCCCAAAGTAGAGGGATTAGGTGGATTAACTCACAACCCTTTATTACAACAAAGTGCATTACCTGGTGAATTTTTTGGACAACCAGGCACAACCATATTGGTAGCGTTAGGTCAAAAATGGAATACCAACATTGGAGTAAGTGTGTCTCAAGTTTTGCTTAATCAATCTGTATTTGCCGGATTAAAGGCTGCAAAAACTTCTCAGGATCTATATGAGTTGCAATCTTCACTTACCGAAGAGGCGGTTATTGAACATATAACTTCTGCTTTCTATGCTATATTAATCCAACAGAAAAAATTAAGTGTGGTAGATACTACAATCGGTAATACACAAAAAACTTTAAATATAGCTATAACTCAATATGAAAACGGGTTGATAAAAGAAGTGGACGTAAAAAGATTGAAAGTAACGGTTTCTAATCTTAAAAGTCAACGTCAGCAATTACAAAATGAGTTGGATATTTTAACCAATCAATTAAAACTGATTGCAGGAATACCAATAGCAGAAACCCTAACACTTGCAAAAACAGAATCGTTTGAAGAAAAAGCAGCCTTGGCAGACAATGTGAACATTTCTAACAGAACCGAAATGGCAATGTTAGAAACTAAGCAAAAGTTGTTGCAAATAGAATTGCAGGCAACAAAAGCGGGAAGATACCCTACTCTTTCATTAAATGGAAATTATTCCTATCAAGGGTTGAGTGACGAATTTCCTTATACTGCCGGAGATCAAGCAAATTGGTTTGATGTAGCCTCTATTGGTTTAGCCTTAAGAATACCCATATTCAATGGATTTTCCACCAGTTCAAAAATACAACAATCTAAAATTGCTAATCTGAAAATACAGGAAGACATAGCTTTAACCACCAACCAATTGAATTTTGCTGTTACCAATGCAAAAAACCAAATGGAAAACAGCTTAATTACATTAAACATTCAAAAAGAAAATGTGGAATTGGCAAGAGAAGTAGCAGCGAGTATTAAGGTAAATTATAATAATGGGTTGGCGAGTTTAAATGACTTATTATCATCAGAAACATCGCTAACAGAATCAGAAAATAATTATCTAATGGCGATGTTAAATTATAAAATAGCCGAAATAGAATTGATAAAAGCAGCTGGAAATCTTAAAAGTTTAATAAAGTAATTCATCTAACAATAATAAAAATGACAAAAAAATCAAAAAATACACTAATAGTAGCAGTTTCTATTGTTCTGTTTATTACAATCATTGTAGTTGTACTTAACCATAATAAAAAAGTCAATCAAGAAAAAATAGATGTTGTATCACAACCTGTTGGAGCTGTAAATGTCGAAATACATAAAGTGGTAACAAAACAAATTACCATGAATTACAATGCAAACGGAGTATTTCTTGCCAACAAACAACTCGATTTTTCATCCGAAATATCAGGAAGAATAGTAGATATTTTAGTAGAAGAAGGAGATTTTGTAAAAGAAGGTCAGGTAATGGCAACAATTAAATCGGATAAACTAAGTGTTGAACTGGAAAATGCTCAGGAAGTTTATAACAAAACATTAAAAGACAAAGAACGTTTTGAGAACTCTTTTAAAAATGGAGGTGTTACACAACAACAATTAGATCAGGCGAAGTTAGCTTTAGAAAACGCATCAGCACAATTAGAACAAGCTAAAATTAAGTTTAACGACACCAAAATTAAAGCCTCTATTACTGGTTATGTTAATAAAAAATATATTGAACCCGGCACTTATGCCTCTCCGGGAACACCACTATTTGAGTTGGTTGATATTTCTAGACTAAAATTAAAAGTAGCAGTTAACGAAAGTCAGGTAACTAATATAAAAGTGGGTGATACAGTTAAAGTAACAGCCAGTATTTTACCCGATAAAGAGTTTATAGGAAAAGTATCATTTATTGCATACAAAGCAGACCAATCTTTAAACTTTCCGATAGAAGTTGAAGTAGCGAATGACAATACCCTGAACCTGAAAGCAGGAATGTATGGAAGTGTTGAATTTAATTATAAAGAAGGAGATCAAAAACTTATAATTCCTAGAACAGCCTTTGTAGGCAGTGTTAACAACAACGAAGTTTTTGTGGTAGAAAATGGATTAGCAAAAATGAAAAATGTAGTTGCTGGAAGAATTTTAGGAGACGAAGTAGAAGTATTAAAAGGGCTGAAAGAAAATGATGTGGTAATTACTACTGGTCAGATAAACCTTACA
The DNA here is from genome assembly GCA_964398455.1 of uncultured Vicingus sp. Lineage (GTDB taxonomy): Bacteria > Bacteroidota > Bacteroidia > Flavobacteriales_E > Vicingaceae > Vicingus. The sequence goes on from CAYNMR010000019.1 coordinate 42,666, forward strand.
GATGGAACCAAAGTAACAATAGTAAACAAAAAGATTTAATACACTTTATTCAACCAACATAGTTAGTTAAGTTTAATAGACAAAAAACAAAAATGAAAATAGCTGAAATATCAATAAAACGACCAACCTTGGTAATAGTACTGTTTACAGTACTTACATTAGGAGGTTTATTAAGTTACTCCTCATTAAACTATGAGCTGATTCCTAAATTCAGCACATCAGTTATCTCGGTAGTTACCGTATATCCAGGAGCATCACCAAGTGAAGTAGAAAGTACGGTGTCAAAAGTAATAGAAGATGCCGTTTCTTCTATGGAAAAGATAAAAAAGATTGATACCAAATCATTTGAAAGTGTATCAATGGTAACAGTTCAATTAAAAGATGGAGCCGATGTTGACTATGCCATTAATGATGCTCAAAGAAGGATTAACGTAATTCTAAAAGATTTACCTGAAGATGCAGACCCTCCATCATTGAACAAATTTTCTATTGATGATTTGCCAATTATGACTTTGGCGGCTACTTCACAAATGAATGCTACGGAGTTTTACGATTTAATGGATAAAGAATTAGCTCCTATTCTTTCCCGAACAGATGGAGTAGCTCAAATTAATTTAATCGGAGGGCAAGAAAGAGAAATAAAAGTAAGCATAGACGCCTTAAAATTAGAAGGATATGGATTGTCATTATTGCAAGTTCAAAATGCAATTTTAACATCTAATTTGGATTTCCCTACAGGAAGTGTAAAAACACGAGAGCAGTCAGTAATTATTAGGTTATCGGGTAAATTTAAAAATGTAGAAGAACTAAGAAAATTGGTAATTCTCGAAAACAAAGATGGAGCACAAATACGATTAGAAGACATTGCAGATGTTCAAGATGGAGAAAAAGAAGTAGAGAAAATTGCAAGAGTAGATCAAAAAAGTGCCATCATTGCTCAGGTAATAAAACAAACCGATGCCAATGCAGTAGAAGTAAGTAAAACCATACAAGAGCAAATTAAAAAAATTGAAAAAGATTATAATGGAGTACAACTAAAAATAGACGTAGCAAACGATAAATCTATTTATACCTTAGAATCTGCCGATGCTGTAATTTTTGATTTGATGTTGGCAATTATATTAGTAGCTATTGTGATGTTATTTTTTATGCACAGTATCAGAAACTCCATTATAGTAATGATTTCTATCCCGGCTTCGTTAATTGCTACTTTTATTGGAATTTATTTATTAGGATACACACTAAACATGATGTCCTTACTTGGATTATCATTGGTAGTAGGTATATTGGTAGATGATGCTATTGTAGTATTAGAAAATATTTATCGGCACATGGAAATGGGTAAAAACAGGGTAAAAGCATCCTATGATGCTACCTCTGAAATTGGATTTACCGTAATTTCCATTACACTTGTAATTGTGGTAGTTTTTGTTCCAATTGCATTAAGTACCGGAATTGCAGCTAAAATTTTAAAAGAGTTTTGTGTTACTGTTGCTATTGCAACTTTATTCTCCTTGCTTTCTTCTTTTACCATTGTTCCTTGGCTCTCCTCTCGGTTTGGTAAACTCGAAAAGTTAAGTAATAGAACCCTTTTTGGAAGAATGGTTATCTCGTTTGAGAAAGGACTAAAAAAGTTTACGCATTGGATAACCGGAATATTAGAATGGTCATTAGATCATAAAAGAATTACATTAGGATTAGTGTTAGTGTTACTATTCTCTTCATTTTATTTAGTTGGAGGCGGTTATATTGGAGGCGAATTTTTTGCCAAAGGAGATGCGGGTGAATTTATTGTGCAACTAGAGATGAAAAAAGATGCCTCTATTGAACAAACTAATTTTGCAACCCAAAAAGCAGAAGCATTTTTAGCTCAACAAAAAGAGGTTAAAAAACTAATTACCACTGTGGGGCAGTCTAGTGGAGAAATGGGAGCCTCACAATCTCCCTCTTATAAATCAGAAATAACTGTTAAATTAATTGATAAACATTTAAGAGAAGATGAAGCAAGTATTTATGCTGCTAAAATCAAACAAAAACTCAAACCGCTTATATATGAGGCTAAGGTAAAAACAATTCCCGTAAGTATTATGGGAACAGCTGAAAGAGCTCCCTTGTCTTTGGTGGTAAGAGGTTCTAGTTTAGATAGTGTAAACTTTTATGCCCAACAAGCATTAGAAGCACTAAGAACAGTTGAGGGAGCCACAGAGATGAAACTTTCGGTAGAAGCCGGAAACCCGGAAATTAATGTAAAAGTGAACAGAGATAAAATGTCTTCTTTAGGTTTATCCTTATCAACTGTTGGAGCTACCATGCAAACAGCATTTAATGGGAATACAAAAGGAAAGTTCAGACAAGGCGACTATGAGTACGACATTAATATTCAATACACTAATTTTAACCGACAGAATATTGACGATGTAAAAAACATCTTCTTTTATAACAATAAAGGTGAAAAAATAAAACTTACCCAATTTGCAGAAGTTTTGGAATCATCCGGTCCTAGCCAGTTAGAACGTAGAGACAAAAGCACTTCCATTACTGTTGAAGGACAGGCTGTTGGACGACCATCAGGTACCATTGCTGACGAATGGGAAGCAAAGCTACAAGGTATTAGAAAACCAGTCGGTGTAAATTATATTTGGGCTGGTGATAAAGAAATGCAAAGTGAAGGTTTTGGGTCTTTAGGATTGGCTTTACTAGGAGCTATTATATTGGTTTACCTGATTTTGGTATCACTTTACAATAGCTTTGTTTATCCGTTTGTTGTTTTATTCTCTATACCTTTATCCATAATAGGAGCTTTATTAGCATTGGCATTAACCAACAACACACTTAATATTTTTACTATACTAGGTTTAATTATGTTAATTGGTTTAGTAGCCAAAAATGCCATTATTCTAGTCGATTTTACCAATCAACGAAAAAAAGAAGGAGAATCTACCCGACAAGCATTGATTGATGCCAATCATGCGAGGTTACGCCCTATTTTAATGACCACAATAGCGATGGTTATAGGTATGTTGCCCATTGCATTAGCATCAGGTGCCGGAGCCGAATGGAAAAACGGATTGGCATGGGTAATTATGGGGGGGTTAACTAGTTCTCTGTTCTTAACTTTAATTGTAGTCCCGGTAGTGTATAACATTTTTGATATTATTATGGCAAAAGTTTTTAAACAGAAAGAACAATCCATAGAAGAATTGATGTATGAACAGAAAGAAACAAAAGAACAAAAACTTGAAACTTCTGAAATACTAACTAATTAATAAGTCCTTCTCTTTGCAAATTCTATTGTTATCTTGGTTTCATGTTATCAAATTTGAATGAGCAAGAGAAGGCACAATTTTAAAATGAAATCAGTAAAAGAAATTATTGGGAAAAATGGGATAAAAGAGCTGTCCATATTTATATCATTTTTAATTTTTTATAAAATATCAAGGTATATAGCCATTGGTGATGCAAGTACTGCATTTGAAAATGCTAGGAAATTAATTGAATTCGAAAAACCATTAGGCTTATTTACAGAGCCAACATTACAAGGTTTTTTCCTTTCCAAAGTTGGTTTAATTAAATTTTTAAACACGTTCTATATGTATGTTCATATACCTGCCACAGTAGCGTTTTTTGTTTGGTTATTTAAAAAACATAATGACAGGTATTATTGGATAAGAAATGGATTTATTGTAGCCAATTGTATTGCAGTTATCTTTTTTATTCTTTACCCTTGTGCTCCCCCTAGAATGCTCGCAGAATATGGGTTTGTAGATACTCTATTTTCAATAAGTAAAGTTAATTTATATAATGGTTTTTTTTCAGGTTTTTTTAATCAGTATGCTGCTGTTCCTTCTATGCATTTTGGAAATGCTTTTTTAATAGCCATAGCCATTATATTATATGCTAAAAAAAGCTATAAATGGTTGGCGTTAATTTATCCATTATTTGTTTTATGGGTTATTGTTGTTACTGCAAATCATTTTTATTTAGATGCCATTTTAGGGGGGCTAATTGTTATTGTTCCTTATCCTCTATTACGGTTGTATTCAAAAGTGATTTTCTACAAGATTGTAATATTAAAAAGATGTTAAAGAAAGTAAAAATATTTGTTTTTTACTTTTTGATATTTGATGGGTTTTTATTACAAGCTCAAGAAAAAGATAAAGTTAGGTGGGGTATAGAAACTTCGCCTTATATAAGCTATTCAGGTATAAATTGGGGAGTACAGATGAATGGCTTTTACAAAAATCATAGTGTGGGTATTGGTGCAAAAACAGCATTTCAATCTAGCTATTTCCCATATCAAACATCTATAGGATTAATGGTAGATTATAAATATTTTATTGTGCGTAAAAATAATATTAAATCATACATATCGATTAATTATACTAATTTAATATATGATGTAACAAATCGGTATTATTCCAATAAAAATGTTATTCATGAATATGTAGTAAGTAACGGGTTTTTAATAAAAATAATGAAGAGGATATGGATTGGAAATTCTATAGGAGTGGGAGGTTATACAGAAAGATATTTTAATTTTTCAGAGGGTAAAAAAGAAAATTACATAGGTTATAATTTAATGCTAAAAGGGATGTTAAGTTATGAATTTTAGAATTATAATGTTTTTGTTATTGATAATGATTTTATCCTGTAAAAAGGCAAATGTTAATAAGGTTCATAACCTTAATGGAGATTTTATATATGTAATTGGTCATGGAGGAGTGGGCTTTCAGACACTAAGTACGCAATTGCCCGAAAATTCAATGCTAAGTATTACAAAAGCCATTGATGTTTATGGTGCTGATGGAGTGGAAGCAGATGTACAATTATCAAAAGACTTAAATTTGGTGTTGTTTCATGATGACAGGCTAGAAACTTCTACAGATGGATATGGATATGTGTACGAATATAATTTAGCAGAACTGTATGAGTTTAAATATAATCGAGACATCTATGCAAATTTGTTTATAGATGAACCTATTGTTTCTTTGGAGGCTATATTACAAAAGTTTTCTAAACAAAAGATAAAACCACAATTACATTTAGATTTAAGGTCTTGGTTATATGATAATTCTTTATATAACCCTGCTGAGTTTTTTTCAGTATATGCTAGAAAGATTGTTGATATTGTAAATAAATATCAGTACCAAGATTACACTTATATAACTTCAGGGGATATAAACTTATTAAAAGAATTGAGTCAACAAGATGCTAGTCTAAAATTAATGATTGAAACTAGTCAAATTATTTGGGCTATTGAACAAGTTAAAGAATATAACTGGTATGGTATTGTCGCATATAATCATAATGTTTCAAACAGCGATGTGAAGTATGCTCATTCACAAGGTGTTAGAGTGGCTCTTTTTGGCGTAAAAACACAATCCAATCAAGTTAATGCTGTTAATAAGCATCCTGATTTTATTATAACAGATAACATTCCTCAATTACAACAAATAGTATATAATTAACAAAAAATACATAAATGAATACAACAATTAAAAGTGCAGAAGGTAGATTAGGTATTTTATTACCTGGTATGGGTGCGGTAGCAACTACCTTTATAGCTGGAGTTTACGCAGT
>CAYNMR010000020.1:0-48062 GCA_964398455.1 uncultured Vicingus sp.
TGTTCGAATGGAAGGGTGTTAAGGGTTCTTGGGATGGTAGAACACAAGCTGGAACTGAAGTGCCCGATGGAACATACTTCTACATCATTAAAGCTAAAGGTATGGATGGTGTTGAATACTTCAAAAAAGGTGGGTTTAGTTTGATAAGGTAAACTACGTTAAATATAAAAAAGAAGAAAGCCTTAGATAAAAAATCTAAGGCTTTCTTCTTTTTTATAGAAACTCTATCCGAAGTTAAAAGTTAAACCAACTCTTCACTTCGTTATAAAGGATTTCCTTATTCTCATTCACATGGATGTATTCATTGGTGTGAGCATTATAAAGATAATCTCTACCCCACTCCATGTGATTTCTGCACAATTGTTTAATGGCATTTACAACAAAATCAAGTTCTACATTTGAGGTTGTTGGATGTAGCGACATTCTAATCCAACCCGGTTTTTTATCTAAAATACCACAAGAAATTTCACTGGTTATAGCATGAGAAAAATCTTTATCTACACTTAACAAGTAATGTCCATAAGTTCCTGCACAAGAACAACCTCCACGAGTTTGAATACCAAACTTATCGTTTAATAATTTTACTGCCAAATTGTAGTGTAAATCATCTACATAAAACGAAATAATTGACAACCTATCTTTTATATTATTTGCTAAAATATGAAGGTTAGGAATAGCATTCAATTCATCCCAAAGTTTATCGATCAATTCATGTTCTCTTTTTAGGATGTTTTCTACCCCCATATTATCCTTTAATTGAATACTTAGAGCTGTTCTTATCACTTGTAAAAAACCTGGTGTTCCGCCATCTTCTCTGGCCTCTATATTTGATACATAGGCATGTTCTCCCCAAGGATTTGTCCACTCTACAGTTCCTCCTCCTGGATTATCTGGCACTTTATTCGTGTAAAGTTTACTATCAAAAATCAAAACACCTGAACTTCCTGGACCACCCAAGAATTTGTGCGGAGAAAAATAAATGGCATCTAGTTTTTCATCAACATTTTCAGGATTCATATTAATATTAATGTAAGGAGCTGAACAAGCAAAATCGACAAAACACAACCCATTATTTTGGTGCATTATAGCAGCTATTTCGTTATATGGAGTAAAAATACCAGTAACGTTAGAGCATGATGTAATAGCTGCAATTTTTATTGTTCTATTTTTATAGTTATCCAGTAATTGTTTTAGATGATTTATATCTACCAATCCATCACTAGTTGGATTAATAACAACCACCTCCGCAATAGTTTCTAACCATGATGTTTGATTAGAATGATGCTCCATGTGAGTAACAAAAACAATAGGTCGTTCGTTTTCTGGAATACTAATCTTGCCTCTAAACTTTTCATGTAAACGCAATCCTAAGATTCGTTGAAATTTATTAATCGCACCAGTCATACCAGAATCACAAGTGATTAAAACATCGTTTGAAGATGCATTAACATGTTTCTTAATAATTTCTTGTGCTTTATGGTAAGCCACCGTCATACTCGAACCTGTTTGAGTAGTTTCGGTATGTGTGTTCGCAACAAATGGATAGAAGTTTTTTATAAATGCGTCTTCAATGGGTTGATACATTCTTCCACTAGCAGTCCAATCGGTATAAACAATTTTCTTTTCACCATAAGGTGATTTAAATGTTTTATCAATACCAATAATATTTTCTCGAAAACGTTTAAAGTATTCTTCTAACATAGCTTAAAATCCAATTATGGAAGCCAAAAATAAGTAAAGAAACATTGTTAATTGCAACAAAATATTAGTTCACTTGAACTTTTGTTGTGAAAGTAGATAACTTGCTTTGAACCTTTACAAAATATATTCCTTTAGCAAGAGAAGAAATATCTACATTAAATAAAAAATCTTCTGTGGCCTTACTATTTAAAACAGGCATTCCCAAATGACTATAGACACTCACCACATCTCCTTTTCTAATACCATTTATCGTAAACTTACCTTCATTCGGATTTGGATAAATGCTGATTTCATTTTGTTCAACAGTACAATTTGCTAATACTGGGTAAAAATATTCATACTGTCCATCGTAATCAGTCTGTTTTAAGCGATAATAGGTTTTTAGATTGCTTTTATTGCTTAAATAAGAATCATCAACAAAAGAATAATTTTGTTCAATGTTAGAATTTCCACTTCCTTGAACTTTAGTAATTTCAATAAAATCGAGTTCTTTTTCGTTAGGTAAACCCACAGCTCGTTCAACGGTAAAGTAATCGTTATTTATTTCTGTTGAAGTAGTCCATTTGAGCTGAGGTAAATTGGACTGACAAGCTACTTCAAAATTTGATAGTTTAACGGGAAGAGGAATACAACCCATATCACCTCCAGAAAGCAATTCGATATAAAATTCCGATTGAGTTCCTGACTGTCCATCCAAAACAAAAATATATAAATCCCCTATTGTTAATCCAGATAAAGAATATTCTTGATTCCATGCATAACCGCCAGCATAACTACCATTATAATATTTTGTTAGATGAGCGGACCCTGAAAATAAATCTGATGGACCACAACCTCCTGTTACAGAAGTATAACCAGCACAATTAGAAGCTTTAAAAACTGAACTCTCTTGAACTGTAGAAAAACCTGATGCAGAAACTTTAGCAGTTGTTGCTGAAGGAACAAAATAAAACCAAGCCATATTATCTTTCTGACCATTCCAACCACAAGAGCCAACGGTATTTGCTGGTGCTGCAGCCTGATTAGTTGGATAGCCAATATTTCTTGCCCAAAAGATGTCGCCTGTCTGAAGACATTGACGTGTTGAACAACTCTGGTTAGGATTAGTTCCTCTAATATCAGTAACTACAAATGGTGGCCCAAAAATTAATTCAATACTAACAAAATGTCTAGTACTCATAGATGCATACCCAGACATACTAAAAGTCCAATTCCCGTTTACATTTGTGGTTGTGTTAAACGACGAAAAACTACCTTCTGGCTTATAATAACCTTGATTAAAAGGATAACCTTTAGAATTTGTACTGCTTGTTGCTGTACTCTGTTGACTAATTGTTTTTAATGCAGCATGATCTCTTAATTTTATATTAAAATATTTTCTTGCTGCATCAACTGTTGTTGTATGAGATGTGGAACTTATTAGGTTAATCTCATTATTCGATGGATCTTTAAGTTTTAACAGAATTTTTGCCATATCCCCACTTGAACTCCCACTTCCATTTCCAAACTGAATATTAACCTGACGAAGCACCATACCTGATGTTGGGACTCCTGATACTACAATTGTTTTAGTTGTTGTTGCAGTACTAGTAATTGTCGAAGCAGTTGTATTAGAAAAAGTGTATGTTTGAGCATACCCAATAAAACTAATGAATACGAAAAGAAGGGAAAGTATAAAATACCTCATATTATTTATATAAATCAGCCAAATGTAGTACAATCAAAATGCTAAAAAAATGATTAATTATATTCTTAACTGATTTAAAGAAATTGTTATATTTTTTTTATTTAGTCAATACTATTCTTTTTGTAATTCCATTTATTTTCATAAAATAAACGCCCTCCTGCAAATTGTTTAAGTCTAGAGTTGTTTCTCCTTCTAAAGTTAAATCAACCACTACCTGACCTACCACACTATAGATTTGAACATTTTTACCTTTTAAGTTTGCTCCTTTAATGTTTAACAATCCTTTTGTTGGGTTTGGAAACACATTAAAGTTATTGAATTCATATCGCTCAATACCAACGCCAGAAACATTATGAGGAGCAGATGTTTTAGGACATCCATTTGCATAAGTCACTTCAACCGTATAATTTCCATTTTGAGCAATTGGTAAAGTTTGAACGTTGCTACTCGCAATTGGATTTCCATTTAAATACCATTGATAGCTCACTCCTGTTTCAGATGATGTTAATGAATTTCCATTATCAATAATTGATGGTGTTGGATTAACAGCACAAGCTTGTAAATGCGAAATACGTGTAGAATTAGCCAACGAATCCTGGAAATAATCAAAAGCATCACAATCACCTTTCAACATATAATCCAACCAAAGGTTTGTTAAATCTTGAGCAATATCTTGTTGTTCTTCTCTAGTAATTGAAATTCCTGTAGACGAAGTACTTTCGCCAAAATCACAATTGGTATTGGTGTTTGCAAAATAACAATGTCCGCCACCCAATACATTAATGAATGTTTTGCATGATGATGCTAGATTATTGTACATTGGTGTATGATGGTCAACAGCAGGAGTGACGCCATCGTTACTACCCGAGAAAACAACAGATGGAACCGTAACACTTAATGCCGAATTTATTGAAGATACTCCATTAGTTGATGATTCTGCTGGAGCATAGCCAACCAATGTTTTTAGATTGGTATTTCCGTTAGAACACAATGAATCTGCTGCCAAGAAGGAAGCTCCCCCACCCATAGAATGCCCCATTAGAGCCGTTTCTGGTGCAACACCATTAAAAAATATAGATGACGAAAGGTTATTTTCAGCTTGAATAGCTCCAACTAAAAATTGTAAATCCCAACCAAATTGTTGGTGGTCAGTTCCAGTTAAACTTCCTTCAGTTCTTGGAAACATCATAATGTAACCTCGAGGAACATAAGATTGCCAAAGGTTTTCATAAGCACTCCACGCCATTACAAAACCATGCCCGAATACAATTACTGGATATTGACCAGCAACCATCGAAACATCATCTCCTGTTGTAGATGCTGGGTAATAAATCTCCGTTTGTATTGCTCTATTTCCTCGTGCGGGGTCGGTAAAGGTTATTTGCGTATGACCTATTTGATGTTGTGCAAACATTTTTGTTGCTGCAAACATCATAGCAAATAATACAATAAACATTAACAATTCTTTTGAACCTTTTTTGATGATACTTTTTTCCATGAGTATTAAGTTTAATTTTATGATGATAAAAGTATCTTAACTTTTTGTTAAAAAAAATTCTCGTACATTTATCAAAATCAGATGAAAAAATGGGTTTTTTAATCGAGAAAATAATTGCTGTTGCAAATTCAAAGCAACTCGATTTGTTTGAGCAATACTTGGATTTACGAAACCATACCCTACCGCTATTGCTAGTAAAAACTATTCGAAAATTTCCTCAAGAAAATTCTGCCTTTTATTCAAAAAAAATATACCAAAACGACCAACCAGAATCACTAAAAAACCTAAATCAACTTGCTCACCATACAGTTAAATTGAGTTCGTTTTTAAGTCAACATTTTCCACATTTTACATTAAATGCGATGGAACAAGTTGATACCTTCTTGTTTGAAAACAACAAAACTGATGCTCTTGAATTGATTAAAACAACCATTGAAGTTGCTCAAAAATTAGAAGATTATCATACGTTAACTATTGTTTACGAGTTAGTAAACCAACTCTTTTATTCCTACTCGAAAACATTACCAAAAAACTTTCTAACAGATGCATTTAAAACACAAGAAACCTTATTGTTGATTTTAACTGTTCAAGATAATTTGGTTCGTGGCAACGAGAATGTTTCGGCAAAAAAGAACATCCAAAAAGAACTTACCTACTTCAAATCATTTTTTGGTTCTAAAATAAAATCGATTCAATTGCTTGCAAAACAATCGTATTTGCAACTACTCAGCCATTTTAATCACCCCGATTTTTACAAAAAAGAAACCCTTACACTTATAAAAAATACTTTAAAAGAGATCGAATCCAATCCTTATTTGATGATAGCTCGACACAAAGAAAAAATGATGAGTTTGGATTACATGTATTTAAAACATACTCGGCTGGTGTTAGACGAAAAAGAAATCAATTCAGCTTGCTCTAAAATCATTAACAAATGGCGGACACATTATGTTGCCGAAAACACTATCGATACTGGTTTATTTTTAGCACTAAGTGTTCAAGGGAGTTTTTTAATTACCAACTATTATTACCATAAAATACCAACCAACCTCAATAAAAGTATTACGGAAACAATAGATTTATGTGAATCATTATTACATAAAATTGACTGGGAGAAAGAAGGTTTTTTAAAACACATCAATTTTTGTAACGTTTACGCCCTCTTTCTAATTTTATCCAATCAAGAAAAGAAAGCCATTAAATTGATTGAATCTATTTTGCATCAGTATCAACAAAAATCGTTTAAAAAATTGTACGATGGATTGTTTGTAATACTTATCATGGCCTACTTACAAGCCAATTTCTTCGATGAAGTGGCAAGCACTTACAGCCGATATAAAAAACTAATAAAAGATGATGTTACCATTATTGAAAACGATTTAATCATCAGAGCGTTGTATTATATTTCGCAACAAAAAACACAAGAAAAAAAGCAATACCAACAAAAGTTAGCTACAGTAATTGCAGCACTTAAGAAAGACAATACACTCTACAATAATTTATTATTGGTGGAAAGAGTAATAAATGTAGTAATCGTTTAAATTTACTTTATGATAATCAAACCAATAATATTTCTAAAAAAAATAATAAATATGAAAATTTATTATCTGTTAATTATTTCGATATTAATATCTATTATGTCATGTGATATAGTAGAATTCACAAAAACAAATCAAACTACTCAAATTAAACCAACAGAAGAAATATACGACGGTGTAAAAAAAAATTACGAAAAAGGTAAATTAGTTTCTTCAGTGACCTATAAGGACAGCTTAAAAAATGGTCCAGCTTTTAATTACTACTCAAATGGTAATATAAATATGAAATTTTATTATAAGAACAATCTTAAAAATGGACCTTTCAAATGGTATTATGAAAATGGCAAAATCTATTTAGAAGGTGAATACAAAAACGATCGTAAAAATGGCGTTTTCAGACTATATAGTAGAAATGGAAATCTTCAATCAGAAATGAAATGGATTGAAGATAACCCTTGTGTTGGTTTAAAAGAATATACAGAAAATGGCAATATTATAGAAACTCCAAAGATTATTGTGAACCATATTAACACCATTAAATTAAATCAGAAATATAAAATCCAACTTACAACATCTAAGAATACGAAAAATATTAAATATTACGAAGGTTATCTCAAAGATGAGGGTGTATTCCCTGATTATTTTAGTGAATTAAACTCCGAGAATGGCACATGCACAATAACTTATGATATTCCTCCTGGAACTTATTTAATGAAGACTATTACTATAATAGCTAAAATAAAGGCAAAAGATAAAAATTACTACATCCTTAAGAAGGATATTGACATTGCTGTAGAAAATAGAAATTAATTACCTATCATTCTTAATCTCGAAGTAAGTTCATAATTGTCTGGCGAATATTCTAACCCCTTCTTAAAAATCATCTTAGCTTTCGCTTTATTACCCTTTCTAAAATAACAAGCTCCAGCTTGGGCATAAGCAATACCTACATTAATTTCATTTACTTGAACATCGGTATTATTATAAATATTTTCGATTTGAGTCCTATAGTTTTCGCCTTCTGTAATTTCATTTTGTTCAAAGCTGAAACTCATCAACCTACAAAGGATTTCGGCCTTATAACTTAAATAAATCATATTTTCAGCTATTCTTGGATATTCCTGTTCCAACATCATTAAATCATCTAGCACCTTCTTTTTGTTATTGGTTATTTCTGAATGAAACACTATTGAGCTAATAAATAATCTTTCAATTTCTTCACTTTTTTTGATTTTCAAGGACTCAAGAAAATTGGTTGATGCCAACTTGTATTTTATATTTTTTAAATAATAATTCCCTAATGAATTAAAATATACACGAGTCAAATCTATTTTAAAAGAGTCGTTAGGCACACCTAACATTATTTTTGAGAAAAAGGAATTAAAAGATGATGTGTCATTTTTATTATCTAAAAGATTATCCGCAGCTTTTTTTATCTCGTTCTCCACTTTATTAAAATCAATTTCTAGATTCTTATATCTGAGAACCCGAATCAGATAATTGATTTGTTTCTCTTTAGAATAATCTGACTTATCTATTTCCTGTGAATATAATAACGCTAACACATTACCTATTTTAACACTCGGATACAAAGCAACAGCTTTTTCTAATTGTTGAATTGCTTCTTCCATATTCCCTTCTTGCATTAAATATAATCCATCATTATAATACTGAACACCAACTAGTTCCTTTAGATCTATCACTTCGTTCGTATTGAAATATTTCTCAAACAACTCATCGGTGGATAATTGTAATTCCGATTTATCAATCATCTTATGTGATAGTAAATTTAATACATATTGATCTTTAAACTTTTTGTCGTAAGTAAAATATCCTTGAATAGGATTCGTTGTTTCAATCAGAATTTTGTGTGTTTCTGGAAATACAGTTAAATTTACATGATTAGGTAAAACATTAATCTTATAAGAGATTTTTAATGATTCAAATATAATACTATAAATAGATGTGGCTGATAAACAATTGTAATAGCCTTTAGCAAAAACATCATCAAAATGATTAATTAATTCGTATTTTGTAAAGAATTTATTATGAACGTCATTATATATAAATTTGACATTCTTCTTTTCGTCCTTACTTGATTGGAACTTTGATTTGTAATATTCTATTTCTTTATTAAATTTTACTTTATCATTTGCTATCTTACTCGTATCAACATCCTTCTTCACTAAATAGAATAACGAAAAATAGTCATTTCCCTTATTACCATATATCTCTTCAAATAACACTTTCTCTTTGGGATTATTAAAAACCAATTCTTTCAAATAGATAGTTGTATCTTCTAAAATAGACTCGTCGGTAGATTGACCCATCAATTCAACAAAGACGAAAAAAACAAGAAATAAAAAAAGTACAATTCTCTTCATTATGCTTAATCTTAACACAAAAGTAACATATTTAAAATCTTATTCTTTTAAATACAAAAAGTAATTTTGCCTCATGGCATTTCAAATTGTATCCGACTTTAAACCTACTGGTGATCAACCCGAAGCAATTAAACAATTAGTTGAGGGTTTAAATAATGGAGCAAAAGCCCAAACTTTATTAGGTGTAACAGGTTCTGGTAAAACTTTTACCATTGCTAACGTAATTGAACAAATACAACGCCCCACACTAATACTAAGCCATAACAAAACCCTTGCAGCACAATTGTATGGTGAGTTTAAACAGTTTTTTCCGAACAATGCCGTTGAATATTTTGTGTCGTATTACGATTATTACCAACCCGAAGCTTACTTACCCGTTACCGACACCTATATTGAAAAAGATATGTCGATTAACGACGAAATTGAAAAACTTCGATTAAGCACTACTACTTCGTTACTCTCGGGCAGACAAGATGTGGTGGTGATTGCCTCCGTTTCTTGTATTTATGGTATTGGAAACCCAGCCGATTTTCAAGAAAACATCATCAAAATTAAAATAGGCGAAACTATTCCTCGCAATAAATTTCTGTTACAGTTGGTTCAAAGTTTATATTCTCGAACCGAAAATGATTTTCAACGTGGAAATTTCCGGGTAAAAGGCGATACTGTTGATGTTTATCCTGCTTATGCAGAAATTGCTTACCGTATTTACTTTTTTGGCGATGAAATTGAAGATATTGAATCGTTTGACCCCATAAACGGGACAAAAATTGAAGAGTTTAACTACCTCAACATTTATCCTGCTAACATTTTTAATACCACCAAAGAAACCTTGCACAGTGCCATTCATGAAATACAAATTGACCTTGGCAAGCAAGTAGAATATTACAAGGAAATAGGCAAACACCTTGAAGCAAAACGATTGGAAGATCGAGTAACTTATGACATGGAAATGATGCGTGAATTGGGTTACTGCTCGGGTATCGAAAATTATTCGAGGTACTTTGATAAACGACCTCCAGGCTCTCGTCCGTTCTGTTTGTTGGATTATTTTCCGAAAGATTTTTTGATGGTAATTGACGAAAGCCACGTTACGGTTTCGCAAATTGGTGCCATGTATGGCGGCGACCGTTCTCGCAAGCAAAATTTGGTAGAGTACGGTTTTCGTTTGCCATCAGCCATGGACAACCGACCGTTGAAGTTTGATGAATTTCACGCTATTTTAAATCAAGTAATCTACGTAAGTGCTACTCCTGCAGATTTCGAACTAAAAGAAAGCGAAGGAGTTGTGGTAGAACAAGTGGTTCGTCCTACAGGTTTGTTAGAACCTATTATTGATGTTCGTCCAAGCTTAAATCAAATTGACGATTTGATGGAAGAGATAACCATTAGAGCCGAAAAAGATGAAAGAGTTTTGGTTACTACACTTACCAAACGAATGGCTGAAGAACTTGATAAGTATTTCGATAACAATGGAATCCGTTGCCGATACATCCATTCGGAAGTTGATACCATTGAGCGAGTAGAAATTTTGCGTGATTTACGTTTGGGATTGTTTGATGTGTTGATTGGTGTAAACCTTTTGCGTGAAGGATTAGATTTACCTGAAGTATCGTTAGTAGCCATTTTAGATGCCGATAAAGAAGGTTTTTTACGTTCGGAGCGTTCGCTGACTCAAACAGCAGGAAGAGCAGCTCGTAACATTGAAGGAAGAGTAATTATGTACGCCGATAAGATTACCAAATCGATGCAAAAAACCATTGATGAAACCAATCGTCGTCGAGAAAAGCAAATAAAATACAACATTGAACACCATATTACGCCAACGGCTTTAAACAAAACAAAACCTGAAATTTTAAATCAAACCAAGGTTATAGATGAAGCTTACAACTATGATAACATTAGCCTAAACTCAAACATAGCTGCCGACCCAATAGTACAATACATGAACAAAGAACAACTTCAAAAACTATTGGAAGAAACCCAAAGCAGAATGAAAAAAGCTGCCAAGCAAGAAGATTTTATGGAAGCTGCACGATTACGTGATGAAATGATGGAAATTGGAAGAATGATTAAGAAGTGATGAGTTTTGGGTGATTCGTGGTTAGTATTCTCAACACTCATAACCCATCACACATCACTATTTCCTACTAGCATCAAACAAAATAGCCTTTTCCTCACCTGTTAAACTATCATAACCCGACTTAGAAATTTTATCTAAAATAGCATCTATTTTTTGTTGATTGGCTTTCTTTTGAGCATTAAACGCTGCATCATCTCTCGATTTTGGTGATTTATACACCACTTTCATGTTTCGTTTAAATGAAAAAATGGTTGCCAGCTTATCTAACAATCTACTAAACCCTAAAGTAAAATCGTTTCCTTTTTGCAATTGCAACACATACAAAAAACCAAACAATGCACCACCCAAGTGAGCAATATGTCCTCCTGCATTACCTTTTGGAATACTTACCAAATCAATAACCACATAAATCAGTGCAATATATTTGAGTTTTACATCGCCAAAAAAGATTAAACGAACTACAAAATTTGGAACATACGTAG
This sequence comes from uncultured Vicingus sp., assembly GCA_964398455.1. Taxonomy (GTDB): domain Bacteria; phylum Bacteroidota; class Bacteroidia; order Flavobacteriales_E; family Vicingaceae; genus Vicingus. Next base: position 11,374 of record CAYNMR010000020.1, read on the forward strand.
CAGCAGCAATAAGCACTGCCATTACCGAAGCCGATGCTCCCAAAGCATAGGCAACGGGTGTAATTTCACTAAAAACTGGCAATACATTAAACAACAAAATATACAGCAAACCACCCGACAATCCACCTAAAAGATAAGTAACCACTAATTTCTTTTGGTTTAAAAACTGCATAAAAATTTGCCCACCAAAATACAACACCAACATATTAAACAACAAATGAAAAAGCTCTTCGTGTAAAAACATGTAGCTCAACAAAGTCCATGGTTTGTATAGTAAATTGGTTACGTCTGCTGGCAGCGACAACCACGAAATAATTTGCTGAAAATCTCCAACTGCACCAAAAAAGTACAACAACAACCTCAACACACTCAGCACCAGAAACACCCCCACGTTAACAAAAATTAATTTGATTAACGCCGAACCATTTTTATACTGGTTTTTAATGTCTGCAATAAAAGGGTTTGCCATAGTTTCTTTTGATTTATAATGCGAAATTACTCATTAATCAAGATTATTATAAATGATAGAAAAATATTGATTGTTAAAAAGAATTAATTTTACCAACCATGAATTTACAAGAAAAAGACCGTCATTACATTTGGCATCCGTTTACCCAAATGAAAACAGCACAACAAATTTTACCTGTTGTAAAAGCTGAAGGACTTTATCTTTTTACCGAAGATGGAAGAAAAATTATGGATGGGGTTTCATCGTGGTGGACGAACTTGCACGGACATTCACATCCCTATTTAGCAAAAGCAGTTTCAGAGCAATTTAACACCTTAGAACATGTTATTTTTGCTGGATTTACTCACCCAAAAGCCATAGAGTTGGCTGAACGAATTTTAGGAAAACTCCCCTATTTAGACAAAGTTTTTTTCTCCGACAATGGTAGCACTGCTGTTGAAGTTGCACTAAAAATGGCTTTTCAATACTGGCACAACCAAAATCAAACGAAGACCAAAATTATAGCATTCAAAGACGCTTACCATGGCGATACGTTTGGGGCAATGAGTGTGGGCGGCAGAAACGCTTTTAATCAGCCTTTTTTTCCTTTTCTGTTTGATGTGGAATTTATTGACGTGCCGACCAAGGGAAATGAAGAAAAAACGTTAGAACAGCTTAAAACTATTATTGAACAGCAAGATGTTGCTGCTTTTATTTTTGAACCGTTAGTACAAGGTTCGGCAGGAATGGTAATGTATACGCCAGAAATTTTAGTAAAACTGGTAACTCTTTGCAAAAAAAATCAGGTGTTAACCATTGCCGATGAAGTAATGACTGGTTTTGGTCGAACAGGTAAATGGTTTGCTACCGATTACATCAACGCTAAACCCGATTTGGTTTGTTTATCAAAAGGATTAACTGGTGGAGCTATGCCAATGGGTTTAACCATTTGTACTAACGAAATTTACAATGCATTTTTATCGAACGACCACAGCAAAACTTTTTTCCACGGACATTCATTTACTGGTAATCCGTTATCTTGTGCTGTGGCTTGTGCTAGTCTAGATTTAATGGAAAAACCTACCTCTTGGCAACAAATAGAAATGATTGTAAAATCTCACCAAGCCTTTAAATCAATCGTTTCATCAAACCCTAAATTAAAAGAAGTTCGACAAACAGGAACCATCTTGGCTTTAGAATTTAATACGGAAGAAAACTCTTCTTATTTTAATAATCTTCGCGACAGGCTTTATCAATTTTTCTTGGATAAAAACATCTTGCTTCGCCCATTAGGAAATGTATTGTACATCTTACCTCCATTCTGCATTAGTGCTTCAGAGCTTCAAGAAATCTATCAGGCTATTGAAGATTTTATCCAAAAAGACTAATCTACTACACAATTCAACCCAAAAATGTACCGTTGCTCAAATGAACTTAGGATAATTAGAGATATTGAATTCCTATAAATACATTTGAATAACATTTTAAATAAAAAAGTGTAATTTTATAACAAATTTTTATTTGCAAGTATTGAATTGCTATGAAACCATCAACAGAACTATTTCAATTGATAAAATCGCTTACAAAATCTGAGAAGCGGTATTTTAAACTTTCATCTTCTTTGCAATCGGGCGAAAAAAATTACCTTAAACTTTTTGAAGCCATTGAATTACAAAGCGAATACGATGAAGAAGCGATAAAAGAACAATTTAAGGCAGAAACATTCATTAAACACTTGCCTTCCGAAAAAAATCATTTATACAATCTTATTCTTAAAAGCCTAAGAGGGTTTTATGCCGATAACTCTGCTGCCTCAATTTTACAAGAGCAGTTGCGTAATATTGAATTGCTATACAATAAAGCTCTTTACAAAGAATGCTCAAAATACATAGCCAAAGCAAAAACCATTGCTTACAATTTTGAGAAATATTATTTTTTACTAGACTTAATTAATTGGGACAAAAAATTGGTAGAAGAGGGTTACCAACGAGGAGTCTTTGAAGCAGATTTAAACAAGTTGGTTGAGGAAGAAACGGATTGTATTGAAAAATTGAGAAACATTGCTGAATACCAAATGCTTTATTCTCAAATTAATTCGGTAATGCGAAAAGGTGGTTACACCCGAAACCCTGAAGAAGCCGAATTGGTTAAAAAAATATCAAGTCATCCTTTAATTACAGGTAAAAATACAGCACTAACCCTAAAAGCTGCAACTGCTTGTTTTTCTATTAAAGCCATGTGCCTTATTGCAAATGGCGATTACAATTCTGCATTCGAACACTTACAGAAGGTTCTTAAAATAATGGAATCTAATTCCTTTATTATGAAAGAACTCCCTAAAAGGTACATTAAGGCATTAAACAGTACAATGTATGCTTACCTGAATAACAACGACATTGAAAACTGTTTGCTTTACGTTGATAAAATTAAGGCCTTAATAGATCAACCAGGTTTTGAAAGTATTGATATTCAATTAGACTTATTTTCTTTACCGAACAATGCCGAATTATTAGCTTACTGCTATTCTGGCGAATACAAAAAAGCAATTGACGAAGTTATTCCTGTTACACTTCATGGCATTGAAAAATACGAAGGTAAATTAAGTAACGAAAGTGTTTTGTTGCTCTATTACAACATTTCTAGAGTTTATTTTAGTGCTGGAGAATACAAGTTGGCTTTAAAATACAACAACATGGTACTCAACAGCAACGAACCCATTCTTCGACAAGATGTATTTACTTTTGCACGAATAGTAAACCTCATTATACATTATGAATTGGGCAACTATGACTTATTAGAATACACCATAAAATCGACCAAACGATTTGTTGACAAAAACCAACGAAACTACCAGTTTGAAAACGTATTCTTAAAAAACATAAAGAAAATGGTTAGGGCAAAAAACCCTGATGATTCAATAAAGTTGTTTACCCAATTTAAAGCAGATTTAACAAAAGTGATGGAAGACCATTATGAAAATGCTGCAAACAGGTACTTTGATTTCATGACCTGGATAGACACCAAAATTCAAAGAAAATCTTATGCCGATTTATTGAAAACGAAGAAAAGAAATTTATCCATTTAAACGCTGCTTAACTACTTCGTACATTACCATTCCTGCTGCAACAGATACATTTAACGAAGCAATTTCTCCAACCATTGGTATTTTACCTAAATCATTGCTGTTTTTAAGCAACTGATTAGCAATACCTGTTTCTTCGCTACCCATGATAATAGCCGTTGGCTTTACAAAATCTACGGCAGAAATCAACTGATCTGTTTTTTCGGTACAAGCCACTACATTTATTCCGCTCTCTTTTAGCATAAAAACAGTGTCGGTTAAATTATCCACCTTACAAATTGGAATCCGGTAAATAGCTCCTGACGAAGTTTTAATAGCATCTTCGTTTATTTGTGCCGATTCTCTTTTGGGGATTATTATGGCATGAACACCTAAACATTCGGCAGTTCTGGTAATCGCACCAAAATTACGAACATCGGTAACTCTATCTAAAATTAGAATTAACGGCACTTTTCCACTTTCAAATAATTGAGGAATAATGTCTTCAATATCTTGCGTTTCGATAGGAGAAATAAAACACAACACTCCTTGGTGGTTTCCTTGTGTATATTTATTTAAACGTTGAACAGGAACGTGAGAAAAAGGCACTTTCGACTTTTTAATAACGTTTCTTAGCTCGGTTAATCCTTGTCCTTGTATGTCTTGTTGAATATAAACTTTCTCAATTTCTTTCCCTGATTTGATAGCTTCAATAACGGGATGAATACCAAAAATGATGTTTTCTTTTTCTTTCATGTTGCGAAATTAGATGAAAAAATCGACTTAAAAAATTCGACCACTTCTCCAGGTGTCAACAGCTCTGTACCAAGTGTTTTTGTAAATGGCTGAACGACTTAATATATAATCGTTGTTGGTGAGGTAATTTTTAGATTTGTAAAAAACAAAGTTCATCGACATGATGTTGTTTTCCTCTCCATAAATCCAGTTTTCGTAATCTTTATTTTTATACACCACGTTTGGCGGACCGTATATTAAATAAATCAAGCCTCTATCGGTTTTCCAACCCTCAAGGTAGCTTGTAAAATAATGATTGGCATTTTCCACCCTATTAAAATATTCTTTGATTAACGTCCTAGCTCGTTCTGTTCCACCTGCAATTTCCAACCAAAATTCGTCCATTGCCAATTTCTTGTTTTCAGCTTCCATTAGATTGGTGTACTCCTCTTTTGTTGTGATGTAACGCATGGGTTCAATCATGTTTTCGACATCCTTAACTTCAGGAAAATTGTTTTGAAAGCAAAAAAATGTTGGACCTTCTTTTATCACCTCGCTTGTTTGAAACAAAAATAAACCGTGAGCATTTATAGTAAATTCTACCCTATTTAAACTGTCGAAAGCTATAGTAACCGATGAATCGGGCGTCAGCACAATGTTTTCGTCTTTTTCTGCATCAGAAAATGGTGGTTTTGCGATAGGATGTTTTACATGAAAATATTTTAAACTTCCTTCTTTAGTGAAGTTATTAGCACTGCGTTGCAGCACCACCTTATCATTAGTAGAAAGGTAATTTCTATAAATGATGTTTCCTAAAGAATCTTTTGCCAAGAAATTTTGTGCATGATGAACATTTGCTCGATTGATTACAATTTTCTTTTTCAAAAAATTATCTCGATTGGCATCGTAAAACGACATCATCAAATTATAGTTTTGATTGACTTGTGTTTTTATAGAAACAACTCCTTCAAGGTATTTTTTTTCATTGTTCTGACCAAAATCATTAAAGTAAACTGTAGCACTATCAATTAACTGTTCTAGGTCGTCCATCAACTCATATTTTACCTGAACATTTGCAGAAAAAATAGTGTCTGTTCTACGTTTGGTGTACAACAAGTCCTCCGATTTTAATCTAAAGTAGAATTGCGTTAAAGTATCATTTTCATGAAATACTTTGTAATCTGGTTCTAAGAGATTAATACCAGGCAAATAGATTCCAGCTACATTTCGGTTAGTTGCATTTTCAGAGGAAGAACAACCTACAAGAAAAAAGATCGTGAATCCTACCAAATACAATAGAATACTAAACTTGCTATTTAAACTAGTTACTCTCATAATTCTTCATCCTGATTATCTTCTTCTTCCGAGAAATTTGCAGGTAAATTCTTTGTGGTTTTTGCTCCAAGCACTTTTAATTTTTCCACTCTTCCTACTAAATTTCCACTACCAAATTGTAATTTTTTAACCGCTTCATCATAAGCCGATTGAGAACTCTTTAATCCTTTATCAATTTTGTTTAAATCCTCTAAAAACCCTACAAATTTATCATACAAAGCTCCACTTTGTTTAGCAATTTCAATGGCATTTTTTGTCTGGTTTTCTTGTTTCCAAACTGATGAGATGGTTCTTAAAGTTGCCAACAATGTTGTTGGACTCACTAACACAATTTTTCTATCCCAAGCGTAATTGTAGATGCTTTGGTCAGATTGTAACGTAAAACTAAACGATGGTTCTGAAGGTAAAAACATCAACACAAAATCGGGAGAGTTAATTCCTTTGGCATGACTGTAATTTTTTTCGCTCAACCCATTGATATGGTTTTTAACCGAGGTAATGTGAGCTTTTACGCAAATCATTTGCTCCTCTTCTGTTTGAGCTTCCAAAAAGTTGCTATACGCTACAATCGAAACTTTTGAATCAATTACAATATGTTTGTCTTCTGGCAATTTGATTACCACATCAGGTCGAACAGTTTTCCCATCCTCGTTAATATAAGACTCCTGCGTTTCGTATTGTTCGCCTTTTTTAAGTCCCGAACTTTCAAGTATTTTTTCCAAAATAAACTCACCCCAATTTCCTTGCGTTTTGGTATCGCCTTTTAAAGCCTTGGTTAAGTTTTGTGCATCGGTTCGCATTTGCTGATTTAAATCCGATAACGATTTTATCTGTTCAATTAAAGAGGTGCGTTCCTTCAGTTCGTTATCGTATTTATCTTCCACTTTTTTCTCAAAAGCTTTGATGTTTTCTTTCAACGGAGTTAAAATCTCATCTAACCTTTTCTGATTGGCTTCGGCAAAATCTTTCGAGTTTTCTTTCAGTAATTTGTTGGCTATATTTTGAAATTCAAGCGTAAACCGTTCTTGCAGTTTTTCCAGCTCTGCTTTTTGTTCGGTAAGCCTTTCTTCCAAATTTCTATTTTGGTTTTCGAGTTGAGCCGTTAAACCAATCAACTCATTATTTTGTGTGGTTAATTTTTCTTCCTTTTCTTTTTGTTGTTTAAATACCTGCTCAGCATTTTCTAGTCGGGTAGCCAACTTGGTATTTTCGGTAGACAATGCTTTTAACTCCTCATCATTTAGCGAAGTGCTTTGACCTGATTTTTTAAACAAAACACCAATAAAAAACCCAAGCCCTAAGCCAATAACAAGAAAAAGTATTGATGTAATATCCATGAATTTTGTTTAGGCTTTAAAATTAAGATAATTATTTATTTATAATTGGTCTTTTGTATATTTACCCTAACCAAAATAATAAACCGATGTGCGACAAACATGATTTACTTGACTACTTTAAAAATTCTACTGTTAAGCTAGAAAAACAAAAATCAAAGAATAACGCCACCAAAGATTTACAAAACATACTAAACGAATTGGGTTTTAAAGATGAACTGCAATTTGATAAATATGGTGCAGATGGAGTTTATGGAAACCTAACCCAACAAGCGGTTGCTGCATTTTTAGCAAAAAACAAGCTGAATGGCGATGGGAATTTTATTTACAAAAGCACAGCAGAATTGATTATAAAACGACATGATTCGTTGGATGAATTACAGGTTTTAGCTCTCGATTTAGATAGTAATAAGGTGGAAGAAATCTATTGTTTTAAATCCAAACAAAAGGTAAAAGTACAAGCACTGCAAACCTTGCTAAACGAATTGAGTTATGGAAGTATTCTGCAATGGAATAAATACAAAAACGATGGTGATTATGGCAACTTAACCACTAAAGCTGTTGCTCAGTTTGCTAAGGATAACAACGTGGTTGCTGATGGAAAAATTCTTACTAAAGAACTCGCTCAGCGAATAGTTGAAAAATTAGCTGCATTTTATGGTAAACATTGGAGAACACAACATTCGTTAACTGAAATAGTGAGCGACAACACGAATCCTTTAGTTGAATTTACAGCTTCTAATTTTGTAGGTAAAAAAGTAATTGCCGACAACGATTTTGTTGCCGGATTAAAACGAATTAACAAATACGCTAAAGATAGTGAAGTGTTGATTCACGTAACAAGCAGCTACAGAAAGGATGCTAATGTTGCAAACGCTATTGTTACTCCTTCAAAAATGTCGAACCATATGGTTGGGCATGCTATTGATATGAACGTGAGATACGGCGATGATTATAAAAAATGGTGTAATTCGGCTGCTTTAAACAAAACAACTTTACCCGAACCTGTGGCTAAATTTATCAACCTCATAAGAGCCGATGGAGAGTTGCGTTGGGGTGGTGATTTTAGAAAAAAGGACAGTGTTCATATTGACGATTATTACAACAAAAACGCCGAAAACTGGAGAAAGAAATTTGAGCAATTGAAACAAGCGTGATGAGATTTATTCTTTTCCTATATTTTATATTTTCACTTACTTGGGTTAATGCCCAAAACTATGTCGATTTGCTAAAAATTAACTACTCTTCTACTCCATTTAACAATTACGATAGCCTTAAAGACCTCAAAACCCAATTACAAGAATTTTCAGTTGACATAACCCTTCCTGTGGTTTTAGACTCCACCAAAACACTACTTACAGGAATTTTGTTTGAACAAATAAATTTGGTAAACCAGCCCTCAAGCCAAAGTTCGTATTACACCATTAACCCAAAAATTGGGTTGAACATCACCCATTCCGAAAAAGTTACTGGAACCTATCTTTTTTTACCTAAAATTGCTTCCGATTTACAAAAAGAACTGAACCAAAAACATTTTCAGTTTGGCGGTATTGCATTGTACAACATCAAAAAATCATCAAACTTTAAATACCGTTTTGGAGTCTATTTTAATCAAGAATTGTTCGGGCCTTTTGTTGTGCCTTTAATTGGTTTTTATTACCAAAGCAAAAACAAAAAGCTGGAAGCAAATTTTACGCTACCTGTAAATGCCGATTTAAATTACGAAGTAGCCAAAAACTTAAAAACTGGATTAGCATTCAACGCCATTGTTAAGAGTTTTTTCGCAGCCGATTTTAACAACAATTACATCACCAAAACTACCAACGAACTGTTTGGCTATGTTCAGTTTAACTTGCCATCGTACCATATTTTAATTGAACCACAAGTTGGGTATTCAGTTGCCCGAAGTTTTCGAATTTATGATGCTGACGACAAATTAGATTTTAAAATATCTGCATTTAATTTTGGGTCAAAACAAAGCCCTTTGAACTTCGATTTTAACGACGGACTAATTTTTAAAATTCGTTTGGTGTACCGATTTATGTTAGAGAAATAAGTAGTTTTGTGGGAAGTTCGAAGACCAAAGACTGTGAATTGAAAACTCTAGACTGAAAAACTAAAAAAAAATGAAAACCGCACTATTTCCTGGCTCGTTCGACCCCATTACTAAAGGACACGAAGATATTATTCTGCGAGCTCTTCCTCTTTTCGATAAAATTGTGGTGGGTGTTGGAACCAACACTGCAAAAAACTATCTGTTTACCTTAGAACAACGAATGAATTGGTTAAAAGAAACTTTTAAAAACCAACCAAAAATTGAAGTGGTTTCTTACGAAGGTTTAACCATTGATTTCTGCAAAAAAATAAATGCCAACTACCTGCTAAGAGGCTTACGAAACCCTATTGATTACAACTACGAAAGCAACATTGCCCTGATGAACAAAATGTTGAATAACGAAATTGAAACCATTTTTTTACTTACCTCTCCAGAGTTGATGGCAATAAATTCAACAATTGTTCGTGATATAATCATCAACAAAGGTGATGCAAGCAAATTTGTTCCAAATGCCATACAACACAATTTCAAGTCTTAACTCATTTATGCTAAAAAAATCGGTTTTTATTTTATTACTCCTTTTTACAGCAAACACTGTATTAGCTTCAAAAACAGTAATTAAAGGTTTAGCAAAAGGGTTTGGAAATCAAGAGTTATCGGTTTATACTTATACTGATTACATTACCAACAACAAAAAACACTTAGGCTACATTACCATTAACAAAGACGAAACTTTTAGTTTTGATGTAGAGCTAGCAAACATTAGCACTATTGTTCTAAAAATTGAAGATAAAAGCACTTGGTATTATGCCGAACCTGGTAGTGTTTACAATATCTCGTTAAGCTATAGCGAGGAATACAACAAAGGCAGAATTTACGACAAGCAATTGTCGTTGAAATTCAACTTTCCTGTACCCAACGAACTGAACCAAGAAATAAAAAAATACAACCAAAAATATGACGCCTTTTTTGATGAAAACTATTTGCTTTTTGTAAAACGCGACCGTACAGTAGAACCTAAAATAAAAGCATTTAAAACTAAAATGCTGAAAGAAGTGGAGACTGTGAAATCTGATTTTGTAAAAAACCACATCATCTACTCCATCGCTCAACTAGAAAACTCTATAAACGTTTCGTATGACGATAAAAAGACAGGAAAAAACAGCTTAAATACTAAAGCTAATTTGTATTTGGAATACCTCAACAACAAACCTGTTTTATACCACAACCCTGAATACATTGCTCTTTTTAAAGATTTTTTTAAATCGGAATTAAAAGACATGACGCTACAAATGAGCGGATTGGATGTGATTAAATCGATAAACGACAAAGCTTCGTTTAAAGCATACAGCACAGCTTTATCAAAATACCCATTTTTAGAACAAGAAGAATTTAAACAGTTGTTCGGCATTTTTGGATTATTCAAAGTAAGTAACGATAAATACTTTAATCGAAAAAATATTATTGCCATGCTTACAGAACAAAAAAATGGCTCTGTTTACCCTCAGCAACGCATCATTGCTAGCGAAATTTTACAATTGCTCACCGACAAAAAATTGGATAAAGGCACAAAAGCTCCCGACTTTAATTTATACAACCAGAACAACGAATTGATTTCACTCAACTCTTTTAAAGGAAAATACTTATACATTAATTTTTGGGCAACTTGGAATGTACCAAGCCAGAAAGAAATGAAAGTAATGGAAGCTTTGTATAAAAAATACGGAAGTGCTATTGAATTTTTGAGCATTTGCACCGACAACAACATAGAGAAAATGAACAGCTTTATTAAAAGAAACCCTAATTATACTTGGAAATTTTTACACATTGGTAAAAACCAAAAATTGTTAGACGATTATGATGTGGCTACTGTACCTACTTATATTTTCCTTGACGACAAACTAAATATTATTAAATCACCAGCACCACGTCCAGGTGGTTCAGCAGAGCGTTCTACAGAAGAAAATATTGAAGTCGATTTTAATAATGTAGTAAACAAAGGTGGTAAAACAGAAGAAAAGATTTTTCAGGGTCCGAAAAAATAAAAAATCACAAACAACTTAAGAAATCAGCAATTGAGGCATAGGTGTTTTTTAAAGCTACATCTTTAATTTGCTTGTCGGTTAACCACTCCACTTTTTCAATTCCTTCTTCCTGTTGCGGAATTAATTTACCTTCAAAATTAGTAACCATTTCAAACCAATAGGTTCGTTTTAAAATGGGCTTATCCTTCAAATGATAAATATGGTAGCAATCATGTAATTGTTTCTTAATCATCAACCCATCCACAGCGCACTCCTCTTCCACTTCTCTAATGGCAGCTTCTTCAATCTTTTCTCCTTTTTCTATTTTACCTTTAGGCAAATCCCATTTATCCAATCGGTAAATAAACAAGGTCTCATTTTTGGAATTTTTTACCACACCACCAGCGGCTTCAATCAATTTAAATTGAGTTTTAAAGGCTTCAAAGGCTTCCTCTAAATTATCAATACAAAAAACAACTACCTTAAGTTTTTCATTATTTTCTAATAACGACAACACAGTTGGCACCATATCTGTAGAGAAAAACGAAAATTGTAGGTAGCCCATGAGTTTATCAACACTTTGTTGATTATTGGTAAATACAATTCGTTTATCCTTTATAAAAACTTTATACATTTGCAGCATGATATTGAATAACGAATCAGCAAAAAAAGTAGCTCAATCTTTATTACAAATTAAAGCTATAAAATTACAACCAAATCAGCCTTTTACTTGGGCATCAGGTTGGTACTCTCCTATTTACTGTGATAATCGTAAAATTCTTTCGTATCCAAAGATACGAACTTTTATCAGACAACAGTTTGTAGCAGCTATTGAAGAACATTTTCCGAAAGTAGAAGTTATTGCAGGAGTTGCCACTGGTGGTATAGCTATTGGAGCATTGGTTGCCGAAGAAATGGGGTTGCCCTTTGTGTATGTTAGAGCTGCTGCTAAAGGACACGGTTTACAAAATATGATTGAAGGCGAAGTGCCAACCGACAAAAATGTAGTGATTATTGAAGATTTAATTTCTACTGGCGGAAGCAGCTTAACTGCCTTGGCGGCTTTACGCGATGCAAAAAGCAATGTGTTGGGCATGGTTGCAATTTTTACTTACGGATTTGAAACTGCTGTTCAGAATTTTAAAGAAAACAAATGTAAATTGATTACGCTTAGCGATTACAACACCTTAATTGCTACAGCAGAGGCTGATAATTATATTGCTGAAAATGATGTGAAATCGTTATCCGAATGGAGAAAAGACCCTGCAAGTTGGAAAAAATAGTTCACAGTTCACATTCTTCAGTAAACAAAGCACCAAGCACAATATACTAAGCACTAACATTATGAAAATAAACACCGCCCCAAAAACAGTTAACCAAACACCCGAAAACGTGTTTAACTTTTTGTTCGATATCAATAACTTTAAAGAACTTTTTCCAGAAGACAAGGTAGATAATTGGAACTCTACTGATGAATATTGTACCTTTAGAATTAAAGGAATGACCGATATTGGTTTAAAACGTGTAGCTGCAACGCCAAACTCATTGATTTATTTAGATTCGTATGGCAAAGTACCGTTTAAATTTACCTTAAATATTTTTTTAAAACCTATAAACGATAACCAAACTGAGGCTCATCTTGAGTTTGATGGCGATGTAAACCCGTTTTTAAAATTGATGGTGGAAACTCCGCTTACCAACTTCTTTAACATGCTTTCGGATAAATTGGTGCAGAAGTTTGGGTGAAATCTTCTATCTTAGTTTCTATCTTTGGAGTAAAGATAAGTCTATAAGAATAAACCTATCGACGAATTTTGGTCATTTTAAATCGAACCAACGAACAATTATTATGGTAAGAAATGGTTGAAAAAGCAATAAATCGACTAAACTACATAATCGACAAAGTTCCTGATATCTTGGCAGAAATCAGTGAAGAAAATATGTCTACAAAACCTTTGCCTAATAAATGGAGTAAGAAGGAAGTTCTTGGACATTTAATAGATAGTGCGACAAATAACCACCAAAGATTTATTCGTGGACAGTTTGAACGTAATGCTGAGATAAGCTACGACCAAAACAAATGGAATGAATTTAGTTTTTATCAAGATATTGACAGCAAACAAATCATAAACTTTTGGATAATATATAATAAACAGCTTATTGAAATTATAAAACGTATTCCAACCGAAAAATTAAGAATGAAAATTAGAATTGGCGAGAAATCATTGAGTTTGAGTTTTTTAATTGTTGACTATGTTAAACATGTAGAACATCATTTAAACCAAATTATTGACTATTAAGGAAAAAACAAATTCAATAAATGAACCAATAAAAAGTTATGAAAAATTTAATTATAATACTTCTGTTTTTTCTCAATATTTCCTATGCCCAAACAGACTTTAAATATAACCTCGATAAACCTGTCATACAACATCAGCTACCTAAAATACTAGACGAAATTTCAGGATTAACAGATATTGACTCTATACAAGTTGCATGCGTTCAAGATGAATTGGGTATTATATTCATCTATAATTTTAAAACTGGCAAAATAGTATCTCAACATCATTTCGATAGCGTAGGTGATTTTGAAGGATTAACATACACTAAAAACTCACTTTTTATTCTGAGAAGTGATGGACGTTTAACAGAATGGAGCAATTTTCCTTCAAACAAAGATTCATTAAAACATTCCCAGTTATCATTGGTAACTTCAAACAACGAAGGACTTTGCTTTGATCCTAATTATGACCGTATACTAATCGCCGCCAAAAGCAAGCCTTTTAATAAAGATGAAAAATCAGAAAGATTTATTTATGCGTATAACTTAACCACAAAAAAATTAGAGAAAGACCCTATTTACAGTCTGAATATTAAATACCTTGAAGAAAAAGCGAAAAACTTTAATATTGTACAAACAGACTCAAATTCAAAAGGAGTAATAAAACCTTTCAATTTTCGTCCTGCAAGCCTCTCTGTTCATCCTATAACAAACGATATTTATATTATTTCTGCTGCTGATAAATTGTTGATTGTAATGAGCAGAAAAGGTGAAGTGATATATATGAAATCATTAAAAGTTGAAATGTTTACCAAAGCAGAAGGCATTACATTTCTATATGATGGAACCATGATAATAACAAATGAAGCATCGGGCAAAACACCAACTTTATTTGTATTTAAAATGAAAGAATAGTATTTTGTGATATCAGACACATATTACAAGAGAGGAGTAGATATGACGCTATTTTAAAAAAATTATCTACATTTGTTATTCCGTTTACAACGACATATTCATAGTAATTTTTCTTACTTACGTATAGTCAAGAAACGACAGTTGTAAGTTGACAGCTTTCGCGAAACCAAAATAACGATAGACAACAGGGTTATTTGGCTCCTTAACAGATAAGAAAAACGCAACCTCAAACAGCTGGATATAACTAAAGACAGAATGAATTTAACAATTGAAAATATATTATTAGTTGGATCTCTATTACTTTTTGTAAGTATTATCGTAGGTAAGACATCTTATAAGTTTGGTGTCCCCACTTTATTACTCTTTTTAGCAATCGGAATGTCAGCAGGTTCTGATGGCATTGGTGGCATCAATTTTGACAATCCTCAAATTGCCCAATTTATTGGTATTGTTTCGCTTAACTTCATTTTGTTTTCAGGTGGTCTTGACACCAATTGGACTTCTGTAAAACCAATTTTAAAAGAAGGACTTGTTTTATCAACTTTAGGAGTTTTACTTACGGCTCTTTCACTTGGGACATTTGTTTGGTTCGTTACCGATTTTACAATTTATGAAAGCATGTTGTTAGGTTCTATTGTTTCATCAACAGACGCAGCAGCCGTATTTTCAATTTTACGTTCAAAAAGCCTTGCCTTAAAGACCAATTTACGACCAACATTAGAGTTAGAAAGCGGAAGTAATGACCCAATGGCGTATGTTTTGACTATTGCTTTTTTGACTTTGGTTATCAATCAAGACCAAAGCATTATTTCCATCATTCCCCTGTTTCTTCAACAAATGATATTAGGAGGTGTTGCAGGTTTTGCATTTGGTAGACTTAGTAAATTCATCATTAATAAAATCAAACTTGACTTTGAAGGACTTTACCCTGTATTGGTTATCGCTCTGATGTTTATTACATTTTCTGCAACCGATTTTGTAGGAGGCAACGGATTTCTTGCTATTTACATTTGTGCGGTTTATTTAGGCAATCAGGACATTATACACAAGAAAACAATTTTAAAAATGTATGACGGTTTGGCTTGGCTAATGCAAATTGTGCTATTCCTTACTTTGGGATTACTCGTTTTTCCTTCTCAAATAATCCCATATTTTGGAATTGGTATACTCATTTCGTTGTTTCTGATTATTGTTGCCCGACCTTTGAGTGTTTTTATCAGTTTGGTGTTTTTCAAAATGAAACTGAGAAGACGATTCTACATTTCTTGGGTTGGTTTGCGTGGAGCTGTTCCAATTGTTTTTGCAACTTATCCACTTTTAGCCGGAATTGACAAAGCCAATATGATTTTTAATATCGTATTTTTCATCTCTGTTACATCAGTTCTCATTCAAGGAACAACTTTATCAATAGTTGCTAAGTGGCTTAATGTTGCCTTGCCCGAAAAAGCAAAAAAGATTACTGAAATAGACAAACTCATTTTAGAACTTCCTAAATCATCCTTACAGGAATTTGAAATCTTGCCCGATTTTCATGCAATAAACAAAAGAATTGTTGATCTGAATTTTCCAAAATCTGCGTTTATTGTGATGATAAAAAGAAACGGGGAATATATTCGTCCAGGCGGTTCAACAGAATTAGAAGTAAAAGATGTTTTAATGGTTCTTGCAGACAATCAAGATGATTTTACAAAAGTGAGTGATTGTTTATACAAATCAAATAATAAACCAACTTAAAGATAAATGGCAAAACAAAGACACTCAGTAACCAAAAGAACCCTTCAAAAAGGATAATCAGTTTTTTTGAACCAACCTCACCTCTTTCAAATCAAACTCGTGTAATTGCAGGTTAATTTGCAATTGCAATTTACCCGTTTTACTCACTCCTTTTATTACCCCAGTTAGGGTTTGATCGGCAATTTGGTACTGCAACGGTTGTTCGTAACCTAATAAATTACCTAAATAATGTTGTTGTAGTTGAGCTATTTTTCCGCTTTTCAATTGCAAATACCTTACTTCAATACAAGTGAGCAATGCTGTTAACAATTTATCCAAATCAAACGTTTGCTTCAATTCTTTTTTAAGTGAAGTAGCAAATGGTAAGTTGTCAAAATATTCTTGATTTACATTTAAGCCAATGCCCACAATACAGTTTCCAATCAGTTGCGAGGTTAATGTATTTTCTATTAAAATGCCTGCTACCTTTTTTCCATTTAAAAAAATATCGTTAGGCCATTTTATTTGAACGCTTGATGAAGTTAATGTTTTTAATAAATCTGCTATACCTAAAGCCACCAGCTGGCTTAATAAAAATTGCTCATCAATTTTAATGTTGGGTTTTAACAACAGTGAAAACGTAAGATTTTTTCCTTGTTCGGTTTGCCACGCATTGCCTCGCTGTCCTTTTCCAACAGTCTGGCTTTTAGCTACCACTACCAAACCCTCATGACTATCGTGTTTATTGGCAATGCCTTGCAAATACGTATTGGTTGAATCTATCTCTTCGAACTGAATGATTCGATTGCCTAATAAAAATAAACGTTCCATTGAAAGCAAAGGTATTGAATAGTAACTAAACCGACAAAACAATAAATAATGCTCAACAAGTTTTATTAAAAAGGTTATTTTATTAGTTTTGTTGCTTATCATTGATAACTATGGAACACATCCTATCTGACAGAATAAACAACCTAAGCGAGTCGCAAACATTAGCAATGGCAAGGTTGAGCCGAGAGTTAATTGCACAAGGAAAAGACATTATCAGTTTGAGTATTGGAGAGCCTGATTTTGATACTCCGCAGTTCATCAAAGATGCTGCAAAAAGAGCTATCGACGAAAATTATACACACTATACTCCTGTTCCGGGCTACCCAGAATTGCGTAAAGCGGTATCATTAAAGTTTAAACGCGACAACAACCTTGATTACAGCCCTGAGCAAATTGTGGTAAGCACTGGTGCCAAACATTCGTTAACCAACTTGGCATTAACCATTTTAAATCCGGGCGATGAGGTATTGCTTCCTGCACCGTATTGGGTTAGTTACCACGACATGATTAAAATTGCTGAAGCAAAACCTATCATCATCAATTCTGGTATTGAAGCCGATTTTAAAGTTACACCTTCACAAATAGAAAAAGTAATTACTCCAAAAACTAGAATGTTATGGTTTAGTTCGCCTTGTAACCCAAGTGGTTCGGTGTACTCCAAAGACGAATTATTGGCTATTGCACAAGTTATTGCAAAGCACCCCAATATCATTATTGTTGCCGACGAAATATACGAACACATCAATTTTTTAGACAAACACCAAAGCATTGCCCAGTTCGATTTTATTAAAGAACAAGTGGTTACCGTAAATGGCGTTTCTAAAGGTTATGCCATGACGGGCTGGAGAATTGGCTACATTGGTGCACCAAAATGGATTGCCGATGCTTGCACCAAAATGCAAGGGCAATTTACTTCTGGAACATGTAGTATAGCCCAAAAAGCGGCACAAGCAGCTTTAGAAGCCGACCCAGCAAGTATTATTCCTATGCAAGAAGCGTTCAAAAAACGTAGAGATTTGGTGTTAAAATTAATGAGTGAAATTCCTGGTTTAATATTAAACGAACCAAAAGGTGCTTTTTATGTTTTCCCGAATGTATCGTACTTTTTTGGAAAATCTGATGGCGAAACCACCATTAAAAACGCTGATGATTTATCGATGTTTTTGTTAAACAAAGGTTTGATAGCAATGGTTTCTGGCGATGCTTTTGGTAATCCAGAATGCTTACGATTGTCGTATGCAACTTCTGAAGACATTTTAACTGAGGCAATTAAACGAATGAAAAACACGTTAGCTACGCTTAAATAGTTATTAGTATACCCAAAGCACCAAGCACAAAAAAAAAAAAGCACAATAAATGAACAAACAAGACATTACATCACTTTTTGAAAACTTCAACAAACTCAATGTGTTGATAGTTGGCGACGTGATGATTGATGCTTATTTTTTTGGTAAAGTTGATCGTATCTCTCCCGAGGCTCCTGTTCCTGTGGTTTCTGTTCAACGAAAAGAAAACCGATTGGGAGGAGCAGCAAACGTGGCTTTAAACATTCAGGCATTGGGTGCAAACCCTATACTTTGCTCGGTAATTGGCAACGATACTGAAGCAACCTTGTTTGATGAATTATTAAAAACAACAAAACTCACCAACAAAGGAATACTTAAAAGCAACAACCGAATTACAACTGTTAAAACCCGTGTAATTGGTAACAACCACCAAATGCTTCGTGTAGATGCAGAAATGGACAACGAACTAGCAGCAGAGGATAAAAAATTGCTGATTGAAAAAATTACTTCCATTTTAACTACCGAAAAAATTGATGTGGTCATTTTTGAAGATTACGACAAAGGAAACCTTTCGGAACAAGTAATTAAATCAGTAGTAGAACTTTGCAACAGCAAAAATATTCCAACCACAGTTGACCCGAAAAAACGGAATTTTTTACATTACAAAAATGTATCGTTGTTTAAACCCAACCTTAAAGAATTGAAAGAAGGCTTAAACATTGATTTAAACCCGAAAAACAAAAGCGAGATTGAAGCTGCAGTTCTTCAATTGAACCAACTGCTAAACAATAAAAATACGTTTATTACTCTTTCGGAAAATGGTGTTTACATTACCGACCACAAAAGCAATCACCACGAACCTGCTCATGTAAGAAACATTTCAGATGTTTCGGGTGCTGGTGATACCGTTATTAGTGTTGCTTCGTTGTGTTTAGCCCTTCAAATTCCTATCCAACAAGTAGCTGCATTAGCTAATTTAGCTGGTGGCTTGGTATGCGAAAAAGTGGGTGTTGTGCCTGTAAATAAAGACGAATTATTAGCAGAAGCTTTGGTAAAATTAATATAACTAACTTTGTACCTAGTTTATTAATAAAAAGCATGACTGTAATACCTTACAAAGAACAAACCACAGGAAAAAAAGAACAAGTTGCCACGATGTTTAACAACATCTCAAAAAAGTACGATTTCCTTAATCATTTTTTATCATTGGGTATCGACATCTTGTGGCGAAAAAAAGCCATTAAATTGCTCAAACCATATCAACCAAAAGTAATGCTTGATATTGCTACTGGTACTGGCGATTTTGCATTAGAAGCATTGGCTCTAAATCCAGAAAAAGTGATTGGCATCGACATCTCAGAAGGAATGTTGGCGGTGGGTAAAGAAAAAATGAAACAACGTAAAGTGGACAACATCATTACACTTCAATTGGGTGATTCAGAAAATTTATCTTTCGAGAACGACTATTTTGATGCTTACACTGCTGGCTTTGGAGTTAGAAATTTCGAAAATTTGGAGAAAGGATTAGCTGAAATGCTTCGAGTGTTAAAACCTAACGGAAAAGCCGTTATTTTAGAGTTCTCTAAACCAAAAAAGTTTCCTATCAAACAATTGTACAACTTCTATTTCAACAACATTTTACCCGGAATTGGAAAATTAGTATCAAAAGACAACGCTGCTTACACTTACTTACCCGAATCGGTAAATGCTTTTCCTGAAGGCGACGATTTTTTAGTAATTTTAAACCAATTGGGTTATAAAAACGCAAAAGCAATTCCGCTCATGTTTGGTATTGCATCAATTTATACGGCGAGCAAATAAAATTAGAAAACAGTCGTTTAAGGAACATGTTTAAACAAAAAATAATACTGTTACTCATCCTTTCAACCTTAACTGTTACTGTTTTTGGTCAGCGAGAAACTACACTAAATCTGCCAAAGTTCGAACACCGTTTTATGCACTTTGGTTTTTTAATTGGTGTTAACTCAGCCAATTTCCGGTTAGACCGCTACCCTCCTACTGTTTATGGCTCCGACACGTTGTTGATTTTAGAACCAAACAGCACCACAGGTTTTAACTTGGGTATTATTTCTGAAATGCATTTGGGCGAATATTTTGGTTTACGTTTTACGCCAAACCTAGCTTTTTCGCAACGAAAACTTATCTACACCTTTCAAACCATAGAAGGAGAGAAACAATACACAAAAGACATTGAATCTACGCTAATCAACTTTCCGTTAAACCTCAAAATAAAATCAAAACGATTAAACAACTTTAGTGCTTATATTATTGGTGGTGCAGCGTATAGCTTAGATTTAGCATCGAATGAGGCTGCACTAAACAACTCTACCAACTTAAATGATATTTTTATCAAATTAGGCAAACACGATTTTATGGGTGAAATAGGCGTTGGAACCGATTTTTATCTCGAATACTTTAAATTTGGATTGGAACTAAAAATGTCTTACGGACTAAACGACATTCACATTAGAGAAGACAATGCGTTCTCCAACCCAATAGACAAACTGAAAACCAAAATGTTTTTGCTTTCATTTACATTTGAAGGATAAGTATGCAGGTTATAGAAATTTCAGTTTTACCAGAAGAGGCTGCTAATAAAGATTTTCTTCGAGCTATTGTTCAGCAATCGGTTGGAAAAGCAGCATTTGATTATACCATTTTGAAGCGTTCCATTGATGCCCGAAAAAATCCAGTAAAGATTAACCTGAAAATTGAAGTTTACTTTAATGAAACTATTCCTGATAGAATCACCAAAACAGTTTATCAAAATGTTCACGACAAACCAAAAGTAAACATCATTGGTTTTGGTCCTGCAGGAATGTTTGCTGCGCTCAAACTAATCGAACAAGGCTTTAAACCTGTTGTTTTAGAACGTGGAAAAGACGTTAGAAATCGCCGTAGAGATTTGGCTGCCTTAAGCAAAAATCAAGTGGTAAATTCCAACTCAAACTATTGCTTTGGCGAAGGTGGTGCTGGAACTTATTCTGACGGCAAACTATATACCCGCTCAACCAAACGAGGCAATGTAAACGAAATTTTAAATATTTTGGTAGAGCATGGTGCTGATGAATCCATTTTAGTTGACGCCCACCCCCACATAGGCACCAACAAATTACCCAACGTAGTTACAGCCATTCGTGAAACTATTTTACAGTACGGTGGCGAAATTCATTTTGAAACACAAGTGGTGGATTTGATCATTGAAAAAAATCAATTAAAAGGAGTGGTTGACCATCACAACAATACCTATTTAGCTGAAAACACCATTTTAGCAACAGGTCATTCGGCACGCGATATTTTTTATTTGCTGCACAATAAAAAGGTACTGATTGAATCCAAACCTTTTGCTTTAGGGGTTCGGGTAGAGCACCCACAAGAATTGATCGATAAAGTTCAATACCACTGCACAACGAAAAGTGAATATTTACCTCCTGCTTCTTACAAGTTGGTTCATCAAGTAAAACAACGTGGTGTGTTCTCTTTTTGCATGTGCCCTGGTGGAATTATTGCTCCATGTGCTACTGCCCCTGGCGAAATTGTAACCAACGGTTGGTCTCCATCAAAACGCAACAACCCTTTTGCCAACTCAGGAATTGTGGTAACTGTTGAACAAGAAGATTTAGAAGAATTTAAACACTTTGGTCCTTTAGCAGGATTAAAATTTCAAGAGTCGGTAGAGCGAGCAGCTTTTGTGGGTGGAAAAAACGACGTAAAAACCAATTTCGGACAAATTGCTCCTGCACAACGTTTAATTGATTTCATCAACAACAAAACCTCCGATTCGCTACCAAAATGTTCCTACAATCCGGGAGTAGTTTCTGCTCCTATCCACGAAATTTTACCAAAAAAAATAGTGTACACCTTGCAAGAAGGTTTTAAAGCCTTTGGCAGAAAAATGAACGGTTACTTAACCAAAGAAGCCATTATTGTGGCGGTAGAAAGCAGAACTTCTTCGCCCGTAAAAATTCCTCGCGACCGCGAATTGTTTGAACATCCCGAAGTTAAAGGTTTATACCCTTGTGGCGAAGGTGCAGGTTATGCTGGAGGTATTGTTTCTGCTGCTATCGATGGGCAAAATTGTGCAATGGCAGTTGTCTCAAAAAGTTAAATTTTATTTTCGGACAATCCAATTTGTCAAAAATTACTGCTATCGATTAAACTATTTTGGTTTTTTAATGGTTGAAATTCATTAATTCTTAATTTAACAGCATAAACTATTTTATCCACTCTTATGAAAAAACATACGTTTTTACTTTTTTGTATTTTAGTTAGCACAACATTTGTTACTAAAGCACAAGTACTTACTCCTATTGTTGATTCCATTCCGATGAGCGATGGCAGAAAACTAGCTGCCGATATTTACATTCCTAGTGGTATGACAAGTGGACCTGTAATTTTAATCCAAACGCCATACAATAGAGTGCTTTATCGTTTTGGACTTCCTTTACAAATAGGCACCAACCTCAATTCGAGTAATTACATTTTTGTAATTGCCGATTGGAGAGGTTTTTATGGCTCTGCTGCTGCAATGTACTCTTCACCAACGCCACCATCAAGAGGTGTTGACGGAGCTAGTGCTGTTGAGTGGATTTATACCCAACCTTGGTGCGATGGAAAGATAGGAACATGGGGACCATCAGCACTTGGAAAAGTTCAATTTCAAACAGCAAAAGAAAATCCTCCACATTTAACGTGTATTTGCCCGGTAGTTGCTGGTTCGCAGTTTGATTATGATGAGTATTATCCTGGCGGATGTTTACGTACCGAATATGTTCAACAATTAGATGCTCTCGGATATGGTCTTTCTCCTGCAATTGTATCCAATCCAGTACACAACATTACATGGACAGTTGCCGAAAATCAAAATTACTACCCAGCAAGCATTCAAGTACCGTGTTTTATGATTGGTGGATGGTACGACCTCAATGTCGATATCATGCTTGAATTATTCAATGGCATTAGAACAACCTCGCCACTTGCAGTTCGAGACAAACACCGTTTATTAATGGGCCCTTGGGTACACGGCGGACATGGTGTAGCAACCGTTGGTAGTTCTTTGCAAGGAGAATTATCGTACCCCAATGCTCAATTCTGGAGCGATTCGTTGGCTATGATGTATTTTGATTATCATTTGCGAAGCATCAACAATGGATGGAATACTCTACCTTACGTTCAATACTATCAGTTGGGCGAAAACACATGGAACACCTCTCCTACTTGGCCAATAAGCGGCACAACTCCTGTAAATTTCTATTTTCACCAAAACAATTCACTTAAAGAGAATGTGCCTAGCAATACCACCGACTTTTTATCTTTTAATTACGACCCAACCAATCCTTCGCCAACCATTGGTGGCCCAACTTTGCGTGCCGATTTAGACCAAGGACCCTACGACCAAGCACCGTTGGTAGAAAGCCGAAACGATGTTTTGGTATTTACCACCGATGCTTTTACACAAAACGTGGTGTTAAAAGGTAAACCAAGCGTACACCTTAAAGTGGCATCGGATAAAACAGATACTGATTTTTGTGTGCGATTAACCGATGTTTACCCTGACGGACGCTCAATGCTTGTTTCGGATGGAGTAATACGTATGCGATTTAGAAATGGAACCGATGCAACCGACACAGCAGCAATGGTGCCTAATCAAATTTATGATTGTGTTATTGATTTGCCTAACACCTCCATTACCTTTTTAGCTGGACACAAGTTACGTGTCGACATTACTTCGTCTAATTATCCAAGATTTAACAGAAACATGAACACTGGAGGAACGATGTATCCGGCTGGAAAAATGGACACGTTGGTTAATCCACAAGTGGCAGCAAATAAGGTGTACACCAACAGCCTAAACCAATCGTACATCAGTTTAACGTTAGAAAATTATACTACCAACCTAGTTGAGTTAGCACAAATCTTAAACTTTAATGTGTATCCTAACCCTGCAACGGGTGCAATAAAAATTGAAACGGGCAGCAACGAAAGTTACCAGATTACCATTTTTAACACGCTTAGTCAGGTAGTTTTAACCACACAAACTACCGATTCAAAAGAGGTTGACATCAGTGCTTTATCCAACGGAACTTATGTTGTTGAGATAAAACAACACGATAAAATTGGATACCAAAAGTTAATAAAAAATTAACCCGAAGTGATTAGCCCGCTACAACAACTTATTGAAGCCGAACAGCACGCTGCTCTTTTGTTTAAAACCATTGAGGAGCGAAACTTGGTGGTGGCAGGCAAAACCGAACGAGATTTAAACAACGAAGTGTTTGACCTTGCTTTTGAGTTGTTTGGCATAAAAAAATACTGGCACAAACGCATTGTTAGAGCAAGTAAAAACACCTTGCTACCCTACCGACACAACCCACCCAACCTAACCTTGCAAACAAACGACATTGTTTTTTTTGATTTTGGCCCAGTGTTCGAACTGTGGGAAGCCGACTTTGGCAGAACCTATGTGCTGGGCAACAATGCCGATATGCTAAAACTAAAAACCGACGTGGAACTAGCTTGGCACGAAGGCAAAGCGTATTTTGAACAACACAAAAACCAATTGACTGGTGCCGATTTTTACCACTACACCAAACAACTAGCTCTAAAATACGGTTGGGAGTACGGCAACGAACATTGCGGACACTTGATAGGCAACTTCCCTCACGAAAAAATTGTGGGCGAAGAACGTATTAACTACATACACCCCGAAAACAATGAGCTGATGCTCAACCACGACCAACATGGCAACCCACGTTTTTGGATTTACGAAATACATTTGGTAAACCACCAGCTGGGAATTGGCGGCTTTTTTGAGCAATTGTTGTCGTAAACAATTACCTATAATTGTACAACTAAGTCCTTAACGACCTAATAATCAATACCATTTTATTGTTTACTTTAATTTTGTATATTTGAAAACGTATATGGCGGATATGATGCATAAGCATCATATCCACTTGTTAGGCACAATAGTAAGACGACACAATGCAAATAGAAAAACTCTCGGACAATTGGTTATTCGAACGACACTCTAAACAGATAATTAGAGAGTGGTTAAGACAATTGCGTTATTTCTATTTTAAAAGAGCTTGGGGTGGACACGCAAATGATGGTGACGAATTTCAAGTAGCATTTTTATTTACTGACAGACAAGACCTACTAAATAAAATCGGACAGCTTGATTTGACTTTAAATACAATCCCAGACAACTTCCCAAGACCTGTAATCGGACAGCCCTATCCAGCGGACGAATTCAATAAATTTAAAAATGAAATAAAACAATTCACGGACTTAGAACAACCTGAACATTCAATAATTTTTGGACACAAAGCGTTTGTTTGGGTTTACGACAATTCAATTCAAATAACTATTTCAGGTACACGAGACGACAATCGTTATGAAGTAACCGAGGACGACCTGAAAGTTTGCATTGAATTAGAAAACCAATTTGACAATTTAGGTTGGCAAAAAATCATTGACAAGTCATTGGAGAAAAGTGTTTGTTGTATTTCGCAGACAAAATATCCAGAACTATATGGAGAAGAAACTACTTTGCCTAACAGCACCTTGCCTAAAGCGGGGCGTTCGTGGTGGCAGAAAATTTTCAGCTCCGAATAAATTTAATCGTAGCTTGTCAGATGGTGCTTCGAAAGCCCCGCCTTCGGCAATCCGCAAAACGTTAAAAAATAATAAAATGATGAAAATTTTAAAAATGTTATTTACTGTAGGAATAGTTTTAATGCTATTTTCATTTGACCTGCCTACAGGATGGTTTGTATCAGGAAGTAGTCCTTACAGTTATGAAATGGGAATAGATGCTGGAAAAGGACAAAACGGCGGTAATGCAGCTACCATTAAATCGGTTGAAAAGAAAATTGATGGATTTGGAACGTTAATGCAACAAATTGAACCCCATCTTTATTTAGGAAAACGAATTAGAATGTCTGGATATGTAAAGTCGGAGAATATTAAAGAATTCTCTGGTCTTTGGCTACGTATCGACAGGGGATCAAAAGCTGTTTCGTTCGACAACATGAAAGAAAGACCAATAAAAGGTACAACGGAATGGAAAAAGTATGAAATTGTGTTAGATGTTCCTAACGATGCTACCCGTATTTCTTATGGTGGATTAATTAAAGGTACTGGACAAATTTGGTTTGACAACTTAACATTTGAAATTGTTAATGATTCTATTCCTCCAACAAGCTCAATAAATACCAAGGAGGAGTCGTTTAATACCTTAAACGAACCTACCAACCTTGATTTTGAGAAATAAGTAAACCCTATGCACAACGACATAAAAGCATACAACGAAAAACAGGTTTCAACCGACCAAGAAATCTGCAACGTGCTTGCCTCAACCATCGACAACGAACTACCCGAAGCAGAAAGTAAAATTTGGCATGCCCACCCTGTTTGGTTTTTAGAGGGTAATCCTATTGTGGGCTACAGCAAACAAAAATTGGGAATACGTTTGATGTTTTGGAGCGGAGCCGATTTTGAGGAAGAAGCCTTAAACATACGAGGCGAAAAGTTTAAAGATGCTTCTATTTTTTACCAAAACAGTACTGCAATTGAACTGAGCCACTTAACCCGCTGGCTTAAGAAATCAAGAGAAATTCAATGGGATTATAAAAACATCGTAAAACGTAAAGGAAAATTGGAACGATTGAAATAACTTAAAAACAATATACACATGAAAAATTTGCAATTCAGCATCAACATCAAAGCACCTGCAGCAAAAGTTTACAACATGATGCTTGGTATCGACAACAAAACTACTTACGAGCAATGGACTGCTTTATTTAATCCGTCATCTACTTATGAAGGAAGCTGGAATAAAGGGAGTAAAATTCTTTTTGTTGGCGTTGGTGAAGATGGTAAAAAAGGAGGCATGGTTTCTGAAATTGCCGAAAACATACCCAACCAATTTGTTTCCATCAGACATTATGGACTTGTACATGGAGACATTGAAATAACCGAAGGCCCTGATGTTGAAAAATGGGCAGGCGGTTTAGAAAATTATACTTTTGAAGAAAACAACGGCATCACTAAAGTTACTGTTGATCTTGACACCTCCGAAGATTTTACAGATTACATGAATGAAGCTTTTCCAAATGCACTTGCAAAATTGAAAGAAATAAGCGAATAAAAGATGGCGGGCTTGACATACGCCATAGTGTACTAAACACCTCCTCTACTATCAAAAATAAATTGTTTTTGTAAATTTAACTATTTACTTTTTTAATTATTTGTAAATTTATATGTTTACTTTTTATTATATTTGTAAACTATAATCTTTACAAGATATGAGAAACAAGCGAAAACTCTTAGTAGAACAATTGGATATAAAACTAGGCACTTTTCAAAAAGCAGAAACAGTTTTAGTTCCAAATAGAGGGTGGATAAATACCATCAGGACAGCACTTAACATGACAATGGCACAACTTGGAACTAGGCTTAATATTACCAGACAGGGTGTAAAAAGCATTGAAGAAAGTGAGTCGAAAGGTACTATATCCATAAATTCGTTAAAAGAAGTGGCCGAAGCTTTAGATTTAAAGCTCGTATATGGATTCGTCCCTAAAGATGGTTCTTTTGATAATTTAATCAACAACAAAGCTGAAAAATTGGCACAAAAGATAGTGTTAAGAACCAACCAGAACATGAAACTAGAAAATCAAGGAATTGAAGATGAAAAAATTAATAAATCAATTAAAGAGTTGACCGATGAGATAAAAAGAGAAATGCGAAAATCACTATGGGATTAGAATTACAATATACAGAGGGACAAACACCTTTAGATGAAGAAGAAAAAGATGGTCTAAAAATAAAGTCAATAACTACTCAAAGAGAATTGGATGAATTTGAACAATTAAATATTGAGAAGGCAGTAGAATGGACTATCCATGCGAAATTTAAACCCGAAAAAATATTATCAGATAAATTCATAAAAGATTTACATACTAAAATGTATGGCGATGTATGGAAATGGGCTGGTAAATTCAGGAAAACTGATAAAAATATTGGAATAAAATGGACTCAAATTGAGGTTGAACTAAAAAACCTATTAGATGATACAACATATTGGATAGAAAACAACTCTTTTCCTCCAGAAGAAATTGCAATTAGATTCAAACACAGAATAGTATCTATTCATTGTTTTCCTAATGGAAATGGAAGACATTCAAGAATGATGGCTGACATCATTATGGAATCTATTTTTCGAGGAAAAATATTTACATGGAATCAATCAAATATGGTTAAAGCAGACAATATCAGAAAAAAATACATTGTAGCATTAAAGCAAGCTGATAATGGAAATATAAACCCATTAATTGAATTTGCAATGAATTAAAGATGGTGGGCTTGAACCACCTGACGTTGTAATGTGATTTTTCTTATAGTTGATTGTTTGGTGTTTATATTTTAAATGTTTGTTACTAATGTCCCTACAGACGTAACCAGCAACCCCAATAAAAAAATTCCTTTTAGAATATTCCGTTCAAAATAGTAACTTTGCTGCCTTAAAAATTTAGAATTTAATGGAATTAGCAAAAACATATTCGCCACAAGAAATAGAAAGTAAATGGTACGCTTACTGGTTAAGAAACAAGTTTTTTGAATCGAAACCCGACCACCGCGAACCGTTTACCATTGTAATTCCTCCACCAAACGTAACGGGTGTGTTGCACATGGGACACATGCTCAACAACACCATACAAGATGTATTAATTCGTCGTGCCCGAATGATGGGCTACAACGCCTGCTGGGTACCTGGCACCGACCACGCCTCTATTGCTACCGAAGCAAAAGTGGTAAACTTATTACGCGAAAAAGGCATTACCAAAGCCGATATTTCTCGCGAAGATTTTTTAAAACACGCTTTTGAATGGAAGGATAAATACGGCGGAATTATTTTAGAACAACTAAAAAAATTGGGTGCTAGCTGCGATTGGAGCCGTACACGTTTTACCATGGAACCCAAACTAAATGAAGCGGTTGTTAAATCGTTTGTAGAATTGTACAACAAAGGCTACATCTACAAAGACTGGAAAATTGTAAACTGGGATCCAACAGCAAAAACCACCCTATCGAACGAAGAAGTTATTCGTAAAGACGAACAATCGAAATTGTATTACGTTAGCTATAAAATAAAAGACAGCAACGAAAGCATTACCATTGCCACTACCCGACCAGAAACCATTATGGGCGATACGGCAATTTGTGTTCACCCGAAAGACGAACGCTATTTTCATTTGCATGGCAAAAAAGCCATTGTGCCAATGATAAACCGTGAAGTGCCTATTATTTGCGACGATTACATTGATATTGAATTTGGAACAGGTTGCCTAAAAGTTACTCCTGCACATGATACCAACGATTATGAAATTGGTCAGAAACACGGTTTAGAAATTATCGACACCTTTAACGACGATGGAACACTGAACGAAAAAGCACAAATCTTTGTTGGCGAAGACCGTTTTGTTGCCCGTAAAAAAGTAGCCGAAAAACTAAAAGAATTGGGTTGTTTGGTAAAAGCAGAAGACATTACCAACAATGTTGGTTATTCGGAGCGTAACCCAACCACAGTGGTTGAGCCAAAACTGTCGTTACAATGGTTTGTGCGAATGGACGAAATGGTAAAACCAGCCATGGAACACGTAATGAATGACGACATTCAAATGTATCCATCAAAATTTAAAAACACTTACAAACACTGGTTGGATAACATCAGAGATTGGCCTATTTCTCGTCAGTTGTGGTGGGGACAACAAATACCGGCTTATTATTACAATGAAGCCAACGATTATGTAGTTGCCGAAAATAGTGAGGACGCGTTGAAATTAGCCAGAGAAAAATCGGGCAATGCCAACTTACAAATTACTGATTTACGACAAGATGAAGACGTGGTTGACACGTGGTTTTCATCATGGTTGTGGCCTATTTCGGTGTTCGATGGTTTTGATAAAAACAGCAAAGATTTTGACTACTACTACCCTACCAATGTGTTGGTTACTGGCTGGGATATCATCTTTTTCTGGGTTGCCCGAATGATTTTTGCAGGCTACGAATTTAAAAACGAAAAACCATTCAAAGATGTTTATTTTACTGGAATGGTACGTGATAAACAACGACGAAAAATGAGTAAATCGTTGGGTAATTCGCCTGATGCGTTAGAATTGATTGAACGATTTGGTGCCGATGGCGTTCGTTTTGGAATGTTATCGTGTGCTGCTGCGGGTAACGATTTGTTGTTCGACGAGTCATCGTGCGAACAAGGAAAAAATTTCTGCAACAAGCTGTGGAACGCTTTTAAATTGGTTAAAGGTTGGGAAATTGACGAAACCATTCCTCAACCCGAAAGTGCAAAAGTAGGCACTGAATGGTTTAACGCTCAGTTTAACCAAACCCTTGCAACACTTGAAGACCATTACAGCAAATATCGTTTGTCGGATGCGTTAATGGATACCTACAAGCTGATTTGGGATGATTTCTGTTCTTCTTATTTGGAAATTGTAAAACCAGCTTACCAAAAACCAATTGACAAAACTACCTACGAGCAAACCGTTGCAAATTTTGAACGATTGCTTACGGTGTTACATCCTTTTATGCCTTTTGTTACTGAAGAATTGTGGCAAAATTTAGCCAACAGAAAAGATGGCGAATCGTTGATGATGAACGAATTTCCGAAAGCTGCAAAAGCCGACAATAGTTTAATTGAAGAGTTTAACTTTGCTATGCAAGTAATTACAGAAGTTAGAACCATTCGTAAACAAAAAAACATACCAAACAAAGACCAAATAGAATTGTTTGTAAAAACCAATCAGCAAACAGACAAACGCCTTGATGCTGTAATAAGTAAATTAACCAACCTATCGGCTTTAAACTATACCGATGAAAAAATGGATAACGCTTTCTCGTTTGTTGTAAAATCGAACGAGTATTACATTCCAATTTCTGAAAACGTTGATGTAGAAGCTGAAAGAACAAAAATTCAGAAAGAATTGGAATATACTTTAGGCTTTTTAAAATCGGTAAACGGAAAATTGGCAAACGAAAAATTTGTAAACAATGCTCCTGAACAGGTTTTAGCTGTTGAACGTAAAAAACAAGCCGAAGCCGAATCGAAAATTAAAGTGTTGGAGGAACAATTGTTAAACTTGGCATAAAAGCATAAACCTGATGATTTTGAAAAATAAATTATTGATGATTTTGCTTCTACTTTCGGGGCAAACCATGCTAGCTCAAACAGAGTTTAATTGGGGTGCCGTTGGTGGTGTAAATGCAGCTAAAATACTTACCAACTCAGCAACTAAACCAATCAATGGTTTTCATGCAGGATTGATAACCGAATTTAAATTTCCGATAGAATTAGGAATAGAAACTGATGTTTTATTTTCATCCAAAGGAACAAGGGTTGAAGTAACCAATATTAACCTTGAAAAGGAAAATTGGGAATACAAACTAAGTTATATTGATGTTCCTGTGTTGGCAAAATTGTACTTTTTAAAGGTACTTAATTTACAAGTTGGTCCTCAAGCATCTTATTTAATGAGTGCTGATTATAATGGAACCAATGTAAAAGATGACTTAAATGCATTTGACTTTGGTTTGGTTGGCGGAGTTGGATTAGATGTATATGTTCTTCACACCTCACTTCGATACAATTACGGATTAACTGATATTGATTCAAAGGATGGAAGAAACAGTGTTCTTCAAATATCATTGGGTCTTTGGGTAAAATAGCGTTAGTTTTTTTAACTTTCGCTTAATTTTAAATTAACCTGAATAACTCATCTTTGGAAAAAACAATGCCCTATGCCGAAAACTAAAAAGTTTCCAATAATAAACAGAGATTTAAGCTGGTTATCTTTCAACGAAAGAGTTCTACAAGAGGCTGAAGACCAATCTGTTCCTTTAATTGAACGTATTCGTTTTTTGGGCATATTTTCAAACAATTTAGATGAGTTTTTTAGAATTAGAGTTGCTGCTAACAAACGGTTGGTTGAAGCAAAAATTAAATCTATCGAACACGAAGAAGATTCGCCAAAAGAGATTTTAAAAAAAATAAACAAGAAAACCATTCAACTACAACAACGTTTCGAGAAAGTTTATCAACACTTATTTAAGGAACTCGAAAAAGAAAACATTTTTGTTGTAAACGAAAAAAACCTTCTTGAAGAACATGTTTCATTCATCGACACCTACTTTGAAGATGTTGTTCGACCTACTCTAGTACCTGTAATGTTACACAAGAAAAATCCTTTTCCAAAACTAAAAGGAAAATCGATTTACTTTGCCATAAAACTTACCAAACCTAATCGTTCGGTTGATTACGCCATCATGGAAATTCCTTCTTTGGTTCTTCCCCGATTTATTATCTTACCTGATATCAACGATAAAAAATACATCATCCTGCTTGATGATATTATCCGCTATAAATTGGCAAGTATCTTTGCTATTTTTAACTACAAAAAAACGGAAGCCTATACCGTTAAAGTTACTTTAGATGCAGAGTTGGATATAGACCTAGACATCTCACAAAGTATATTAGATAAGATAACGAAAAGTTTAAAAAGCCGAAAAACAGCCCAACCAGTAAGGTTTGTTTATGATGAAGCCATATCAAAAGATTTGTTAGATTTTATTTTATCTAAAAATAAAACGGCTAAAGGCGACAGTATTATTCCTGGTGGAAGATACCATAACTTCAAAGATTTTATTGACTTTCCGAATGTTGGAGGCAAACACCTAAGGGTTGAAAAATTACATCCGTTTAAACATCCTGATTTAGCTGATAAAATAAGTGTATTTGCTGAAATAGATAAAAAAGACATCTTATTAAACTATCCGTATCAAACATTTAATCACTTAATCGACTTATTAAGAGAAGCTGCTATCGACCCGAAAGTAACCTCTATAAAAATTAACCTGTATCGAGTTGCCCGAAATTCAAAAGTAATTAACGCGTTAATTAACGCTGCTAAAAACGGGAAAAGTGTTACTGTTGTAATTGAGTTAAGAGCTCGATTTGATGAAGAAGCAAACATACATTGGTCGAACAAATTGATGGATGAAGGCATACACGTAATTTTTGGCTTTCCAGGCTTAAAAGTACATTCCAAATTAATTTTAATTACTCGTAAAGAAGGTACAAAAACTACACGTTACGCCCATGTTGGAACAGGTAATTTCCATGAAGTAAATGCTTCAATATATTGCGATACATCATTATTAACAAAAGACCCTAGAATTACCGAAGAGGTTAATAAAGTTTTTCAGCTGTTTAGAAACACCTTAGACCGACCGACCTTTAGAAACATTCGTGTATCGCCATTTAATACCCGAAGAAGAATCAATTTATTGATTGATACCGAAATAAAAAATGCAAAATTGGGCAAACCTGCTTACATGATTGTGAAGCTAAACAACTTAGTAGACAATGAACTTATCAGAAAATTATATCAAGCAAGCAATGCAGGAGTAAAAATTCAATTGATTATTCGAGGCATTTGTTCATTGGTTCCAGGCATTAAGGGTTTTAGTGAAAATATTGAGGTAATAAGTATCATTGACCGATTTTTAGAACATTCAAGACTAATGATATTCTGTAATGGAGGAAACGAATTGTATTTTCTTACCTCTGCTGATTGGATGTCGAGAAACATTGACCGGAGAATAGAAGTTGGCTGTCCTATTTATGATAAAAATTTGCAAAAAACTATCAAAGACATGTTGACTATACAACTGTCTGACAATACAAAAGCTCGATTAATAACTAAAGCACAAGATAATTCATACAAAAAGGCTGACACAAAGACTCCAAAACGTTCGCAAATTGAGTTGTACAACTATTTTAGGTTTGAATCAAAATAGTTGATAATTTGTAGCAATTGTTGAAATAAAAATCCAGAAAAGGCTAATAAAAAATAATAAC
Organism: uncultured Vicingus sp.; assembly: GCA_964398455.1. Lineage (GTDB taxonomy): Bacteria > Bacteroidota > Bacteroidia > Flavobacteriales_E > Vicingaceae > Vicingus. The sequence goes on from CAYNMR010000020.1 coordinate 45,354, forward strand.
TTGCAGCCACAAATTAACCATGAGATTTGCCGCTGTAGACATAGGCTCCAATGCCGTTCGATTACTTTTTTGTGATGTTGACACCTATCAGAATCATAAAGACGTAAAAAAAATATCGTTAATTCGATTACCTATTCGTTTGGGCGAAGATGTTTTTACCAAAAAGAAAATTTCAGCAAAAAATGTAAATCAACTGATAAAAGCATTAACAGCATTTAAAAACTTAGTTGATGTTTATGGAGTTCTTGCATTTAGAGTTTGTGCAACATCAGCATTTCGCGAAGCAAAAAATGGTAAAGAGGTTATTGAAAAAATAAAAAAGAAAACCAACATTACCATTGAGATTATTGATGGTGATACGGAGGCTAAATTAATACTAGAAACCCATGTGACAGATAATCTCAATCCAGATGGCACCTATTTGTATATTGATGTTGGTGGAGGAAGCACAGAGTTATCCATTATTTCGAAAGGAAAACCAATTCAATCTAAATCATTTAAAATTGGAACTATTCGATTAAAAAACAATTTGGTTACTGAAAACACCTGGAAAGAAATGAAATCTTGGATAGAAAAATCCATTAAAAAACACCAACCAGAATTAGCTATCGGAACAGGAGGAAATATCAACAAGTTGTATAAAATGTGTGGGTTAAAAGACTACAAACTTTTTGAATACAACCAATTGGAAGAAATAAACCAATTTATTGAGCAACACTCCATTGAAGAACGTATACTAAAACTTGGCTTAAAACCAGATAGAGCCGATGTTATAACACATGCCGCAAAGGTTTATTTAACTGTTCTTACTGCAGCAAAAGTTGACAAAATGTTCATCCCAAAACTTGGTTTAGCCGATGGTGTTGTTTACCAATTAAGCGAAAGAAAAATGAAAAAATCTTAATTTGTTAAAATTTCAACAAATTAAGTTGATTTGCAGAATATTATATATCTTTAGAAATATCCATTTCCATCAAGAAAAACATTATTTATTGTTTATCAATTAATTACATCAAAAAACTATTATATTCTTAGTTGTTTGATTGATAATAATTATTTATTTTTGGTGCAACCTATGGTTTAGAAACACAGTCATAATTGTAAACTAATTTAGTACTCCAATATTTATGAAAAGAATTTTATTGCTAACCGCTTCGGTTGTTTTATTTCTTAACCTGTCTAAAGCACAGGTAGCTATTAACAATACCAATACAGTCCAAAACTATGTACAAAATGTGCTACTTGGTGGTGGTGTTACGGTAAGTAATATTACCTATAATGGTGTTAATGGCAACCTAGTAGATGCAAAAGTTGGACAATTTACTGACCCATCATCTTCAATTGGCTTATCAAATGGGATGATATTAGCAACTGGAAATGCAAATGTAGCTACAGGTCCAAATAATAATGTGGGTGCAGGAAACTCTGCTGGAATTGCAAATTCAGGTCAAGACCCTAACTTAACAGCCATCACCACAAACACCTTGTTTGATCAATGTATTGTGGAGTTCGATTTTGTTCCATTGGGTGATACCCTGTCTTTTAACTATGTATTTGCTTCAGAAGAATATCCTGAATATGTTTGTTCAGAATATAATGATGTTTTTGGATTTTTTCTAACTGGTAACAACCCATCAGGAGGGACATATAATGCCTTTAACCTTGCTAGAGTTCCAACGCCTGGTGTTCCTGGTTCATTCACCAATACTCCTGTAGCTATTAACACAATAAACTCAGGTAGTGTTGGTGCTAACGGAACTGCTTCAAACTGTTCAGCAGTTGACCCAAGTTGGGCTGCTTACAACATTTATTATGTTTCAAATACTACAAATAATTATCAATATGATGGTAGAACGGTAAGCTTACCTGTTTTTGCTTTAGTAAACTGTGGAGAGACCTATCACATTAAAATGGCTATTGCAGATGTTGGTGATGGTGCTTTTGACTCAGGTGTATTTTTGGAGGCAGGTAGTTTTGCTACAAATGGTTCTTTAGATGCTACAACCGCAGTTGTACCAAACGATATTTTATTGTGTTCACAACCTTATGAAATAACTGTAAATGCTGGTCCAACACCACCTCCAATTAGTTTTTGGGATTTTGGTGATGGAGTTGGTACTTCCAATCTAGCAAATACCACATATACTTATGCAGATACTGGTACTTATGTAGTTACTTATATTGCATCAGATCCATCTGCATGTATTGCATCAGATACTGCTTATTTTACTGTTACCATAAGAGAAAATGTTCCTTTGGATGCACAAATCAACATTCCTCCTTACGACCCTTGTTCTCCAGGTGGCTTAACAATAGATTTTGAGTTTACAGGTGCCGGTGCCGACTCTATCCATTGGGATATGGGTAACGGAACAACTTATGTTGACAGTACCTCTTTTCAATACACTTATACTGTTGGAGGAACTTATATTCTTACTTTCCAAGCATGGGATTTTGATTGTGGAGGTTTTTCTCAAATTATTGACACTGTTAATTTTAATCCAAATTATACAGCAGTTAATGCTACCCCTCCTGGTAATCAGACGTTCTGTGCTCAACCTTACTTGGTAAATTTTGATGCTGGTGTTTCTCCTCCTCCTAATAATTTCTGGGATTTTGGTGATGGCTCAGGTACTTCTAATTTAGCCAATCCACAATACACTTATGCTGATACTGGTTCTTATACTGTAATGTATGTGGCTATCGATT
>CAYNMR010000021.1:0-40849 GCA_964398455.1 uncultured Vicingus sp.
TTTCTAAAGACATTCAACAAAGCCTTAAGAAATTGGGTTATAATATTGTTGGAGCTGCATCAACAGGCGAAAAAGCCATTGAATTAGCCAACGAAACAAAACCAGACTTGGTTTTGATGGATATTATGCTTAAAGGAGATATGAGTGGAATAGAAACCGCAGAAAAAATAAAAGAAACTCTTAGTATACCTGTAATTTATTTAACAGCTTATGCCGATGAAAACACCTTGGCAAAAGCAAAAGTTACCGAGCCCTACGGATATATTATTAAACCGTTTAAAGAAATAGATTTACACACTTCAATTGAAATGGCACTTTACAAACATGGTAAAGAACAGGAGATTGTTAAAGAAAGAGATTTCCTTTATTCGTTGGTTGAAAACAAAGAAGGAGACGACAGTGTTATTTTCGTTAAATCAAACTCAAGATTAATTAAAGTAAAATCGTCAGATATTTTGTTTGTTGAAGCACTTAAAGATTATGTGGTAATTAATTTGGGCGACTCTAGGTACACCATCCATTCTACCATGAAGGATATTGAGAAAAAATTACCAAGCCATGATTTTATTCGAGTTCACCGTTCATATATTGTTCGTTTAGATAAAATTAATGCTATTGAACAAACCAACATTGTAATGGAGGGCGGAAAAAAATTAATTCCAATAGGTGGTTCTTACAAAGACGATTTATTCAAAAAAATTAAAACTATTTAAGCAGAAAGTTAGAAGACCGAAGCTTGAAATTATTTTTTCCAACTACGTTCTTCCAGCTCCCAACTATTTTTAATACATGTTCAATCCAAATGAAGTTGGTGTGAATAATGGAAACATTTTTGGATTTCCGTACACCGTTGAAGAGAGCCACATCGTAATTATTCCAGTTTTATCAGACATTACTTGTTCTTATGCTAAAGGAACGGCAGAGGGTCCTCAGGCCGTTTTAGACGCCTCTACACAGTTAGATTTTTATAGTCCTTACCTTAAAAATGCATGGAACTACAAAGTTGCCATGCTGCCTATTGATGAAGAGGAATTGTTGAAAAACAGAAAAGTTGGTGAAATAGCATCTTCCTTAATTCAAAAATTAGAAAACGAAGAAGAACTAGAACCAGCTGATATAAAAAACTATCAAGTGGTAAATGCTCATTGCAACGTGTTGAATATTGATGTTGAACAAAAAGCAACTAATTATTTAAACCAAAATAAACTGGTGGCGGTTTTGGGTGGTGACCACAATTCACCCCTAGGATTAATTAATGCTTTGGCAACAAAACACCACACCTTTGGAATACTTCAAATAGATGCTCACGCCGATTTAAGAGAGGCTTACGAAGGTTTTGAATACTCACACGCATCTATTATGTTTAATGCCCTTAAAAACCCTGATGTAACCAAATTGGTTCAAGTAGGTATTAGAGACATTTGTCCGGCAGAAATGGACATTATAAACAACTCCAAAGGAAGAATTAAAACCTTTTTTGATTGGGACATTAAAGCACAATTGTATTCAGGAAAAAGTTGGGCAACCATCTGTGACTATATTATTGATGAACTGCCCGATTTAGTTTACATTAGTTATGATATTGATGGGTTAGACCCAAAACTTTGTCCACACACTGGAACACCCGTTGCGGGAGGTTTTGAAATGGAGCAAATCAACTTTTTATTAAACAAGCTAGCAGAAAGCAAAAAAACAATCATTGGTTTCGATTTAAACGAAGTGGGTAATGTAGAGTGGGATGCTAATGTTGGAGCAAGAGTATTGTATCGTTTGTGTAATTTCTTGGCAAAAAGTAATTATGCTAAGAAGGGAGAATAATCATTTTAAGCCTCGCAAGGCACTCTTAAATCTATAAATCCAATTTTCCAAGCCTCGCCGTTTTTGGTAAAATAAAATTTTCCTGTTGAGGTATTTACCACTGTAAAGTCAATTTTCTCAGCAAAAACCGAGATGGCTTGCTTTTCTTTTTCGTTTAAATCGGTATAGTACCAAAATTCATCGTTGGCAAAAGGATTAATTTTTTGAGCAAAACAACCTTCTTTATCATAAGGAGTAGCGTCGCAAATAATTTTTGGCAATTCTTCACAAACAGGGGTTTGGTTAAGGTCTTTAAAGTTTAATGAAAAAAATAGTTCATCACGAACCGATTTAAATTTTGCCACATCGTTAACTCTTTTAAAATTAGGCATGGCTCCGTTCGATTCAATAAAATAAACACCAAAAACCTCGTCGATAAAAGCATTTACATTTGCTGCATTCTTACTTTCAACAGCAGCCACAAACGACCGGTAAAAAGCTAGAAATTCAGCATCTTCACTTGATAATTTTTTTGTTTCTTCTACAACAACTTGTGTTGTTGCTTCTTCAGCAAGCTGTTCGTCGGTTGGTTGGTTCTCGTCGGTAGTGTTGCAGGTAAACGATAGCAATACCAATCCCGTAATCATTAGTTTTATCATTTTATTAAATCTTTTATAGGGTTTCCAGTGCAAGCACTAGGTGCGTTAATGTTTAACAACACTGCTAAGGTAGCAGCAATATCTGGTATTACCACTTTTTTAGTTGTTTCTCCTTTTGGGATTTGATGTCCGTACCAAAGCAGCGGAACGTGTGTATCGTAATGGTAAGGCGATCCGTGCGTGGTTCCTGTTTTATAACCATCATTTATCCAACCCGAAGCCAACACATAAATTACATCTCCAGAGCGAGATTGGCTAAAACCACGCTGAATATTTGCAGCAATATTTTCAGTAATTACAGTTGTTTTTAGCGTGTTTGCAGTAAAAGTTTGAGAAATACCCTCAAAAGTTAACAGGTAGTTGGCAATTTCTTGCTCTATTTGCGAGCTGTTGAGGTTGTTTTTGGTAATGATTTCGTGGTTTAAAAAAACATTTCCATTACTAATGTTTTCAATTAAATCAGTATTCCATTTGGTTAGGCAAAATGCTTTTAAATCGTCAGTCATTTTTTTCTTATCAAAGTATCCAGCAGGAATGTGGTTATCAATTAAAAATTGAGGAACATCAACTGCTCCGTGGTCGGCAGTAATAAATATCAACACTTCGTCTTTCCCAAATTTCGATTCCAAATAGGCCAATAATTGAGCAATGTCTTGGTCTAAACGCAAATAATTATCTTGTACTTCAACCGACATGGGTCCATATTGATGGCCAATATAATCGGGAGAAGAATAACTAAGTGCTAAAAAATCGGTTATTTCATCTTCACCTAACTTTTCGCCAAGAATAGCTGCTAAAGCCATTTCTGTGGTAATGTTGTTTCCAAAAGGAGTGTTTTTAATTAAACTGTAATTTTCATTACTATCTCTTAAAGCCGGCAAGTTGTGAGGAAAAGTGGGTGTTTTTTCTCCATCAAAAACGCCTTCGTAAGGGTTGTTATCGGCAATACTTGCGGTATATTCAGCAATGGGTAGAAGCGTGTTCCAAGTCTTGCTTAAATAGGTGTTTGCCGAATTTTTTTTGTTTACTTCTTGAACCCATTTAGGCAGCTCATTAAAATAATATGAGCTTGAAATCCATTTTCCGGTGTTTTTACCTTCAAACCAATAGGCTGCATCAGCTTTGTGTCCAGCAGGCAGTATTGCTCCGCGGTCTTTCAATGAAATACCAATTACTTTACCCTTAAAGTTGGTGTTCAGTTTTAGTTGGTCGGTAATGGTGGTAGTAATCATGTTTTTTGGCGACATCAATCCATCTTTTGAAGTACTTCCAATGGTTTTTACTGTGGTGTCTTCCGCACAATACATCATTTTTTTGTCTCTTTTGTTGTACCAATCGTTGGCAATAATTCCATGATTTTCGGGGGTTGTACCCGTGTAAATAGAAGCATGACCAGGACCGGTGTAAGTTGGCATGTAGTTGTAGTGGGTGTTTTTACAGTTAAAACCGTTATTGATGATTTTTTTAAAACCATCGTTTCCAAATTTATTCCAATACCTGTCGAGGTAGTCGTATCGCATTTGATCTATGACAATGCCTATCACCAATTTTGGTTTCTGTTGTTGTGCAACAGCTAAAAAGCTAAGACAAAAAAGAAAAGAAGCTAAAATAATACGACTCATTGAACCTGATTTTTAAGTAAAAAATAAATTAATCCAACACCTACAACAATACTAATGGTAATATTTAAAAAGGCTACTAAATAATTGCCCGATTTTAGTAAATCAAAAGTTTCAAAACTAAAGGTAGAAAAGGTGCTAAATCCACCACAAAAACCTGTAATTAACAACAGTCTCATCATCTCATTATCCACTTTGTTTTTGGTATAAATTACTGCAACAACCAACGCTATGCAACTCAATATATTTGTAATAAATGTTCCCAAAGGAAAGTTGCCAGAATAAAAAAACGGCACTAGTTTAGAAATTCCATAACGCAACAAACTTCCTAAGCCTCCACCAAAAAATACCGCAAAGAGGTTTATCATATTGTTAATTTAAGATTAAAGGAATTATTGGCATACCATAAGGCTTTAAAAATTAAAACACCAATTAAAGTGCCCAAAAGAGCTCCTCCTAAAATATCGCCAGGATAGTGAACTCCTAAATAAATCCTGCTGTAAGAAACTATTGCTGCCCAAGAGAGCATAAAAGGAAGCATCCATTTAAAGTGATTTTTTAGCACCAATCCAACAAAACAGGCTAAAGCAAATGTGTTTGCAGCGTGCGACGAAACAAAACCGTATTGTCCTCCACAATGATTGTTTACAGTGTGCACCAAATCAGCAATTAATGGATTGTGGCAGGGGCGTAAACGCATAAAAACATCTTTAAACAAGTGCACCGAAATTTGGTCTGAACCAATAATTAGTAGCGTAACAAATGGAGCTAAAATCAACAGTCTCCATTTGAATTTTAAACTCATTAAAACAGCCAAAACAACATAAAGAGGCACCCAACTAAAACGTTCGCTAATCCATTCAAACACCATATCAAAAAATGGAGAATGAATTCCATTTAAGAAAAGAAACAATTGGGTGTCGATATGGTTGAGGGTTGAAAGAATAAGAATTCGATTTTAAAGTAGAAACAAAAGTAACGAATTGTTGTAAATACTTTAAAACTCTTTTAACCACAATACGGCATCTTCTTCGGTTTTAAACATTTTAATGGGTATTTGTGGTCGATACAGGTAGTTAAACGTGTGAACCAAAAAGCGAATTATGTTGCTTTCTTCTTTTATGGCACAAGCAGTAATACAAGATGGGAGCTTTGCTGCAATAGCATTTTTTTCTTCGTCGCTTAAATTCATGTGGTTAATTACTCCAACAAACATTGGTGAAGGTTTGTTGTTGGTTAAGCTAATTACTGCTACATAAATTTCATCAATGCGTTTTACGCTCAGGTTGTCGAGTTCAGTTTTTGCCCAAAACGAAACGATGCCATCGCTTCGAAGATGTATAAAGGCAAAATCGAGCTCAATAGTTTTTACTATTTCAACACTTGAAAGCGACATTTAAAAAAGGGAAAAAGTTGTTTTTATGTTAATGTGTTGTTTTACCACAGAAGCCCAAAATAAGTTACAGCAACTAAAAATAAAATGCAATCAAGAACTTCTTACCTTTGGATTCTTAAATACAAACTCATGAGTAAAATAAAATTTGCAGTAATTGGAACAGGAAACTTAGGTTCTTCATTAGTAAAAGGATTGGTTGATAGCGGAAAATACAAGCCCGAACAGTTTACCTTAACCCGCAGAAACGTCTTGAAATTGGATTCGCTAAAAGAACAAGGTTACCATGTAAGTACCAATAATGTTGAATCAGCTAAAACTGCCGACATTATTTTTTTAGCTGTTTTACCACAAAAAATAAACGCCGTACTAGAAGAATTGAAAGGAAAATTAAAGTCCAATCAATTAGTGGTTTCGTTGGTTACGGGAATTAAAGTAAGCGAGATTGAAGCTATTATTGGAAACAAAACACCAATAGTTAGAGCTATGCCAAATACCGCTATTTCTATACGCGAATCTATGACTTGTATTGCTTCAACTCCAGCAAACCAAAAACACATTCCTCAAGTGGTAGAATTGTTCGAATTGGTTGGTGAAACTGCAGTGATAAACGAAGAGCAAATGACTTCGGCAACTGCATTGTGTGCTTGTGGAATAGCTTTCTTTTTAAGAGCAATTCGTGCGGCATCGCAAGGCGGAAACGAAATTGATTTTCATGCTAGTGAGGCTTTAAAAATGGCAGCTCAAACAGCTAAAGGAGCAGCCAGTTTGTTAATTGCCAACAATTCGCACCCGGAAGATGAAATTGACAAGGTAACTTCGCCAAAAGGCTGTACCATTGCTGGTTTAAACGAGATGGAGCACAACGGTTTTAGTTCATCTTTTATCAAAGGAATTACGGTTTCGGCAAAACAAGCAAAAGGTTTGTATAACGAGAATAAATGATAACTTAGCATTCGAATGAATGCAGTTGTTTTTATAAATAGAATCATTACACGATGGTTTAGAAAAATACCGCAAAAACACCGGATATTAATCTTGGCGCTGTTGGTTGGTTTGTTCTCTGGTTGGGCAGCCGTAATCATTAAAAACTCGGTGCATTTTACCAAAGAACTTTTAACCTGGGGCTTTGTAAAAGAATACGAAAACTACCTTTATTTTCTTTATCCTTTTATTGGTTTATACCTTACTTCGTTGTTTGTAAAATATGTGGTTAGAAAACCTATCGGACATGGAATACCTGGGGTTTTGTATGCTATTTCAAAAAACAAAAGCATCATAAAAGCACAAAAAATGTTTGCCTCCATTGTGGCAAGTTCATTAACAGTGGGTTTTGGTGGTTCTGTGGGTCTAGAGGGACCAACCGTATCAACCACCAGTGCAATAGGTAGCAACATAGGTCAGTTTTTTAAACAAAATTATAAAACCACTACGTTGCTTTTAGGTTGTGGTGCTGCGGGTGCCATGTCTGGAATTTTTAATGCTCCCATTGCTGCATTGGTGTTTGTGTTAGAGGTTTTTATGTTCGATTTAACATTAACCTCCATGATTCCGTTTTTAATGGCGTCGGTTGCTGCTGCATTAAGTTCAAGAATGATGTTGGGTAACAACGTGCTTTTTGATATAAAAATACAAGATGTTTTTACGGTTTATGATGTGCCATTTTTTGTATTGTTGGGTATTTTCACAGGGTTAGTTTCTGCGTATTTCAACAAAGTTTTTATTGTTGTTGAAGAGTTTTTTGAAAAGCTACGGAACAAAAGAGCCAAATTAGTTGTTGGAGGAGTTTTACTTGGGGTAATGATATTTTTTGTTCCACCACTTTATGGCGAAGGTTTTGAAACGATTATTGCTTTACTAAACAACCGAACAGATGAAATTTTCCATAACAGCATGTTTTACGATAACCGAGACAACGTGTTATTGGTAATTGCTTTGCTGTTTGGTGTGGTATTCTTAAAAGTAATTGCTTCTGGAATTACCTTTGGAGCAGGTGGAGTTGGAGGAATATTTGCTCCCTCATTGTTTATGGGAGCCACAAGTGGTTTTGTGTTTTCTAAATCCGTTAATCATTTTGGCGATTTTAACCTTTCTACCACCAATTTTACCTTGGTTGGTATGGCAGGGTTAATTGCTGGTGTTTTGCACGCACCACTTACCGCTTTGTTTTTAATTGCAGAAATTACCAAAGGATACGAGTTGATTATTCCATTGATGATAACTTCTGCCATTTCGTATTTAATTTCAAAATACTTTGTTGAACATTCGGTGTATAATGTAGAATTGGCAAAACGAGGCGATTTAATTACTCGTCACAAAGATAAAGCGGTGCTAACCATGATGAATTTGGAAGACGAAATTGAGAAAGATTTTGTACGTGTTTTGCCCGAACAAACGCTTGGTGATTTGGTTCAGGTGGTGTCAAAATCGTCTCGAAATTTGTTTCCTGTGGTTGATAAAAAAGGAGTTTTACAGGGCGTGGTTACCCTCGACGATATTCGTGAAATTATGTTTAATCCCGAACTGTATAAAACAGTAACCATTGAGTCCATCATGTCGTTAGCACCAGATTATGTTTATTTAACCGACAATATGGATGTGGTGATGGATAAATTTACACAAACCAACGCATGGAACTTGCCTGTTATTTACCACGATAAATACGTTGGTTTTGTATCTAAATCCAAGTTGTTTAATGCTTACCGAAAACAATTGCTCCATTTTTCTGAAGAATAATTTAGTACCAAACATAAATCAGCGTAATTTTACCAAGTGAAAAAACAATTGAAATTTTTTGGCATTGCTGTTTTTGTTGCTCTCTATTGCTTTGTAATAGGTGTAAATAGCAATTCATTAAAATCGACCATTAAGTTTACCCAACAAACAGCACAAGAAAACTATTTTTCGGTTAGTTCTGCTGGCATTATATTTCATACGCCTCAAGCCGAAAATACGGTAAATACTACAAATAAATTACCTGTATTTAGCGGTAGAAATCCATTAAGTGGGTTGTGGACAATGGTAAAAATTACCGAACAACTTTTGCAAAACCAATTTTCGCATTACGGCTTTTTTCTAAAAAACTTTCCTATAAAGTTTCAAAAAGCCGATATTATTTATCCATTTCATTTCTTCTGGTAAATTTCTTTTTACTTGAATTGTTGCTTGTTTAAAACAACAACATTTTTATTTTTTCAGGCATTGTAAGTCTACAAGCCTGCTCATGGTATTTATTATTATTTAAAAAAATTTAAAATGGATTTAGGAACTACTCTTATTGGAGCTATTATATTAATTATTTGTTTATTACCTTTTATTTTAATGGGCGTTAGCCGAAGAAAAAGAGAAAAACAACTGTTGCAAACGTTGGTTGATTATGCCAAACAAAACGAGGGTAACATTACACAACACGAAACAGTTGGGGATTTTATTATTGGAATAGATGAAAAAACCAACGCTGTATTTTTTTACAAGAAAAACAAAAATGGAGAAACAACACAACACCTCCATTTAGCAGATTATAAAAAATGTAGTGTTGTTTCAACCACACGCGATTTTAATAACAGTAAGGTTATTGATACGGTTGAATTGAGTTTTATACCAATTGAAAAATCAAAACCTATAGAAGAGCTGCTGCTGTTTAACACCAAAGAAAATTTGCAATTGAGCGGAGAACTTCAATTGGCTGAAAAATGGGCGAAATTAGTGAACAGTAAAATAGTTAATTAATGTTAGGTAAAACCCCTGAAAACTGTTTTCAGGGGTTTTTTATTTGGCAGAAGATTACATGATAAAAAGCAGTTTTGGAGAAAAAGCAAAGCCCTAAATTTGCTTCAAAAAACAATTCATGAGTAGCTTATTTTCCAAAACTGAAATTAGAAACTACATTTTCATTTTTTTTGGTTGTGCTTTTTTATCGTTGGGCATGGTGGGCTTTTTAATTCCCAATAAAATTGCTACGGGTGGCATTGCGGGTTTGTCAATTATTTTTCACCATTTGTTTAACTTGCCCACGGGGTTAATTTTGTCGTTGGTAAACGTGCCCTTGCTTTTGGTAAGCGTAAAATATTTAGGTAAAAAATTTGCCATCAGAACCATTTTCACCATTGGATTAACCGCTGTTATGGTCGATTTTTTTGCCGAATTTTTAAATTTCCCAACCTTGAGCAACAACACACTGTTGGCTACACTTTATGGTGGAGTTGCCGTTGGAGTAGGTTTAGGGTTAATTTTTAAAGGCGATGCTTCGGCAGGTGCAGGAACCATTTTGGCAAAAATCCTTAACACCAAATGGGGAGTAAAAACGGGCGATGTAATTTTGGTTTTAGATGCTGTGGTGGTGGTTTCGGCAGGGTTGGTTTTTAACGATGTAGAACTGGCTTTGTGGAGTTTAATTAGCATTTATGTTGCTTCAAAACTTATCGATACTATTATTACTGGAAAACGCACCGAAAAAATTGTACACATTGCTGCTCGCGATTTGGAAGCCTTGAGCCACAAAATTGCGGAAGAATTACACATTAATGGAACCATTTTAAAAGGTCAAGATTTAAATTTTGCTACCGACCGAAATGTCATTTTTATTGTGGTGGAACTCAACCGCCTTAATGCACTCAGAACTCTTGTACAACAATTTGATGCCAACGCTTTTATGGTAGTAATGGAAGCTTCTGAATTGCTTGCTCCGAGTAAAAGGGTGAGTTAAAAACTATTTTTTCTTTTTCAAAAACTCGTCGGTAAAATGCCCTTTTTGTTTAGGTTCAGCAAATTTTTTGGCGTTGTAGGTTTCAGAGTTGCCTTTGGGTATAGATAGTGAAGCCCAGTTGTTTTCGGAGAGCATTTTTCCTAAAAAAACAATTTGCCCAACATGGTAAGGATAATGAGCTAACTGCCTGTTAATGGCTTCGGTTACGGTGTGCCCTTGGTTACGGATGTAAATTATTTTATCCAAATCATCATCAGAAAGGCTGTTAATGGCATTAAACAAACAAGCCCAGCCTTCGTTCCATTTTTCCAACACTTGTTGTCGGGTGGTGAGGTCGTTTTCAAATTCAGCATCACGGTTTCGGTTGTCCTTTTCGCCATCGGTGGTTAAAAAATCGGTCCAACGCGAAAGCATGTTGCCCCAAAGGTGTTTTACAATGGTGGCAATGCTGTTGCTGTCGGCATTGTATTGCCAAAACAATTTTTCGTCCGAAACCTGCTCAAAAGTTTGGTCGCCAAGCATTTTGTAGTATTCAAATTGCTTTTTTACGCTTTCTAAATAGTTGTTGCTCATGGTTTAACGTTTTTTCGAATTACCACACCTGACCAAATATGTTGGTTAATATGCTCCTAAAAACTTATGTCCGTTGAAGTGAACTAAATGGTCGGGGTTGTCAGCAATCCAAACTTCTGTTTCCCAAGCAACATCTAACATCCATTTTCTAAAGTCGGGTCGAGTTAAAAATCCTGTTATAAATATTAATTCTGCTTTACAGTCTTTGAGCATTTTCTTTAATTCTAAAACTCTTGTTTCACTCATTGGTCCAGAACTATGAACGGCTTCAATTAAGTAAAGCCAATTGTTCTTTTTACTATAAGCAATTATGTCGGGGAGTTCATCGTGTGAAAGTTCAAAGAAATTCAGTTTTTTAAGTTCCTCTAATTCTATATGTAAAGTTTTGTTTGATGTGTCGCCAATGTAAAGGACTGAACAGTCACTACCGAAACGAGGAAGAAACTCTTCGATAAGTGCTTTTTGTAAAACATTGTGTTCGCCAAGTGAAAGTTCAATTGGTTTTCCGTTTGGAAGTTTTACAGGAATTTTTTCAAGGTTTCTTTTTCGTGAAAGTATCTCTGTAAGAGATGGTTTGTTTTTGTTGAACGATTTTAAATTCTTTGTCCAGTTAGGAGTTTTATATGAAACGATAAGTCGTTTGAAGTCTGGATGCAAAGCGTATCCTCTTGTTGGGTCATTGGTTGCAGAACCTTTATTTACGCCACTATTCACAACAATATCAGCGAGCACAAGAAGTTTTAAATCTTTTCTTCGGATGTCGTCATAAGAACCTGATGAGATTTTCTCTTCAAAGTTTTTGTTTACGATAGTTATTATATCACGAGATTTAAGATTTGCGTTTTCTTTCGCTTTGCTCCAATCTTTTGTCACATCAGCAACAGCAAGAAAACAAACAGCCATTCTTTCCAAACCTCTTTCAGTTTTGGTCATTGGAATGCCAACACTTTCTAAAATGTCGAGAGCTTCATTTATGATTTTTTGAACAGCTTTTGATTTAGTGCTTTTAGGTATGTAATTCTTCATGTTAAAAAAGTGTCAGCACTTGATTAGGCTGTAAGTTGTTTTCTATAATTTCTTCTGATGAATAAATTTCTTCTATTTGAAAGCAATCCTTCAATGCTAATGCCATTTGATATGCCAAAAGGGGAGGAACAGCATTTCCTATTTGATTAAATCTTTGAGTTTCGTTACCGATAAACTCATACCAATCAGGGAAACTTTGTAGTCTTGCTGCTTCGTTGTGCAAAAGCCTTCTTCTTCTTCCGTCTTTTAGTTTTACCCTTTGCATATCACCAGTTGCGCCCGCAAGATTTCTACAAGTCAATGTTCTTGCTGGTTTGTCTGCATACAAGTCTCTTGGGTTAATGCATGAAGATGCCTTTTCATATTTGGCAACATAGGTGTCCATTGATGCGGTGAAAAATTTACTCTCAGGTGGAGTAGTAAACATTAAATCTCCAATAGCTTCTCCAACCGTTACTTTATGATGATTTGGTTTTGGGAAGTTAAATTTTGCTCGATGTCCAAAAACGAAAAGTCGTTCTCTATTTTGAGGAACACCAAAATTTACTGCGTTTAGTAACTTGAAGTCAATGATATAACCGAGTTTGCGAAGTTCTGTCAAAACTAAATCGAAATACCATTTGTTTGTGTATAAAAGTCCTCGAACATTTTCGAACATAAAAACCTTTGGTTGTAACTTCTTAATTGCGTCAATAAAAATAGGAAACCCATCTCTTGCATCTTCCATTCCCTTTTGGTGTCCACCTACGCTAAAAGGTTGGCAAGGAGGACCACCAATTACAATGTCTGCTTGCGGATATTCAAAATCAAGGTCAAGTTTTATAGGGAAACAGTCACCAACAAGATTTTTGTTGTAAGTGTCAGAGGCTGCTTTGTCCATTTCATAGCCAATGGTCTTGTAACCAGCTGCCTCAAAACCCAATGACAACCCCCCACAACCTGCAAACAAGTCAAGAACAACCTCTTGTTCAGTTATTCTTGGTTTGAGTGTTTTATTTATATAGTCTATATAATTTGTCATTGATTTTATATATGTCAAAGATAATAAAAACAGGTCTGTTTTGACTCTGAATTTTCAACAAATGCTGAAGCCTATAAATTACTCTATTGTTTTTTTTAGGCTTTAGTTAGTTTTAGTAATATTACCACCACCTTGTTATATCTGCTAAAAATTTTACATTATTTCTTATCAAAATAAAAGCTATTTGCTTGGGCTAACGAGGTCATCACCACATCGTTGATACACAAATGTGCAGGCAGGGTGGTGGTGTAATAAATTACGTTTGCCACATCGTCGGCACTCATGGGTTTAAACCCTTTGTACACTGCTTTTGCTTTTTCTTTATCGCCATGGAAACGCACCAACGAAAACTCTGTTTCGGCAGCACCAGGGCAAATTTGTGTTACCTTAATGCCATGTTCGAGCATATCTATTCGCATGCTTTTGGTAATGGCATCCACCGCATGTTTGGTGGCACAATACACGTTGCCGTTTAAATACACTTCTTTTCCGGCTGTTGAGCCAATGTTTATAATGTGTCCCTTTTTTCGGGCTATCATTAAAGGCATAACGGCTTTAGAAACATGCAGCAAACCTTTAATGTTGGTATCAATCATTTTGTTCCAATCGTCGAGGTCGCCATCTTGTATTTTGCTCAATCCGCTAGCCAAACCAGCATTGTTTATCAGCACATCAATTTTTTGCCAGTGTTCGGGTATCGAACCAATTACTTCGGTAGTTTCTTGGGCGTTTCGTACATCAAAACACAACGGCAAAACCCTTACGTTGTATTTGTCAATTAACTTGTTCGAGAGTTTATCTAAAAGAGCCATTCTCCTACCTGTGATAATTAAGTGATTGCCATTTTTGGCAAACAATTTTGCGGCAGCTTTTCCAAAACCTGAAGTTGCACCGGTAATAAAAACAATTTTGTCCATGGAATACGATTTTAAACTCTTTCAAATATAAAGATATTTCCGTTTTGAATAATGTTAACGGTTTTACAATGACTTAAATGGGTGAATTCATAAGGTTCGTTGAGGTTAAATGTAGGGTTGTTGCACGCAAAAAGTCCCGTACATTCTACCTTTCCTTCGGGCGAAAATCGGGTAATTTCAACACGAGCATCATGGGCAGCAACAATGTTAAACCATGAGCCAGCACCTTCTCCAGCAAGCCATTGAGCGTGCAAAGGCAAGTGTTCTAATCGTGCAGGAGCAGGCAAAGGCAGTTTGGTAAAGTGGGGTTGTTTCATAAAAGTTTAATACAAAATGGGGTGAATGTTGTAATCATCCAAACTTTTTACGTTGCCTTTTGGCGAGGGGCTAACCGTAAGCGGCAGTTGAATTTTAATGAGGTGTTTTAAGGTTGGTTTTCCAGCCAAAATAACTGTGCGTACAAATCGCGAACAATTGGTGCCTTTCCACACAAACGGACCATAACGGTGAGGGCTGTGGTGTTGCATTTGTTTGGCTTTGAGATACGCTTTTTCAAAATTTATTTTGCAGTAAGCAGCGTGTACTGTTCCTGTTCCGTGGCACGATGGGTTTTTTTGCAACTCAGCTAAAATCTCTACAAAATTGGTGATTTGGTGTTTGCTGTCGAATGTTGCTTTGGTGTGAATGATTAAATCGTGGTCGGTTTCTTCATCGCGAACTCGCCCGTGCCCGTGTGGAGCATGGTACCTACCAAAATCGAAATAGCGGCATTTACCTGAGTTGCTTTCTACCAAAACCATGGCTGCATGC
The DNA here is from genome assembly GCA_964398455.1 of uncultured Vicingus sp. GTDB lineage: Bacteria > Bacteroidota > Bacteroidia > Flavobacteriales_E > Vicingaceae > Vicingus. The sequence goes on from CAYNMR010000021.1 coordinate 14,521, forward strand.
CCCACTTTGTAGTAGTAGTCTTTGCTAAAACCCATTATTCGCATCAATGGGTCGTACCAAGCTCCTGCTTGTCGACAATAGGTTTCGGGCCAAGCCAAAGCAATAGCAAATCCGTTGTATTTAGTGTGTTGGCTCATGCTTAGTTAAATCAAAATAACTAAAATTAACGCGTTTATTTTCTACCACCACTTGAGAAATGCTAATGGTTTCTAATTCGTTGGCTCTTTTCATTACCATATCGTTTTTAGCGTCAACATCTTTTTTGGTGTGGTGAAATTGAAACAACAATGCTTCATCAGGATTGGGGTGTTTTTCGAGCAGCTGCTTAAACCATTCCTCTCGGTTTTGTTGGATTGTTTTGTTGTACAAAGTTGCCGACGACCAAATGTGACACTTCGAAGCATCAATTTTTTTCAGGTGTTTTTGTTGTCCGTCCCAACGCAATTCTAAAAAATGAACAACATCTTGGTGTTCTATCAACAACAAGGTAAAAGGTTCGATGTTTTCTAAATCTACATTTTCAGCAAATTCGGCAAACGAATCGTAACTAAAACTTTCCAATAAAATTAAGCCTCGGCTTTTGCGGTAAGGTGGAGTTTTGGTGTGGTTTTCGAAAGCTCCGTTGAGCAAACAAGCGGTTTGATGTTGGTTGTTAGTAGCAATCCATGTTCCGCCAGCTTCTTCGTCTTTCGGAAAGAGCAATTTTTTACCGTTTACCACATGAATTTCGGGAGGTAAAGTGGGTCGATAGTTTTTCTCGTCGCGGTTAGAGGTGAGAATAAAACCAGTGCTTGTGGGAACAAAAGTTACTGTACACATTGTTCTTGTTTGTATCTTATGGTGGCTGGTGCAACGCCAAAATTTTCAGAAATCAGTTGCTCGAGCTTCAATTCTTTTAGTCCAATTTTTATTAATGCTTGGTGGTGTATACTATGTTCTAAACAATACGCCAACTCTCTTCCAAAAGTGGTGGAAATCGAAGTGTTTTCGTTTTTTTCGTGGGAATAGTTTCCTTCTAAGCAAACAGCCGTTGTTAAAGGCAATTGGTTTAACAACTTCACAATTTCATCAAGTTGTTGTTGAACAAAAAGAGTATCGGTTTCCAATTGTAAATTTCGTTTACGCGAATCGTAATTTACTGTACCAGTTTTTTCGCCATCAAGCAAACATTGGTAAAACTCCAAAATATGTCGAACATGCTGGCCAATGGTTGCCGACGATAAAAAATCCAACGGTTTGGTATAATGGGTTTGTTCAATGCAATTTAGTAGTGAACGAATTTCCTTTAGGTTGTTTTCACAATAGGTTTTCATTAGCGAGGAATGTTATTTAAAATTTCGTTAATACTTGCTCGTTTGGTGTAGTCTTTATCAAAATGTCGCCAAACAATTTTATGGTCTGTTCCAATAATATAAGTAGCAGGTACTGGCAAAAGCAATTCTTCTTCTGTGTGTGATTTTTTTAGTTTTGCCCCTAAAAATAGGTTTTGAAAAAATGTACTAGAAGATTTTGGCTTAAAAGCCACATCAAAATAATTGGCTATTTTCATCCCATCATCAAATAAAACAACGGACTTTATACCTGTTTTTTCAACTGTTTTTTCAATAAACTCTGGTTTTTCGGGAGAAACGATTACGAATGTTGCTCCCTTTTCGGTGATGTATGAAATGCTGTCTTGTATAGTGCTCATGTGTCGGTTACAAACAGGGCACCACTGACCTCGTATAAAAACCAATACCACAGGGCCAGTTTCTAATGTAGTGTTTAGTTCGAACAACTTATTCTCCACGTCATTTGCGGAAAAATTCTCTACTACTTCTCCTGTTAATTTTCCTTTTATTTGAGTTAATTTTTTCGATTTTTTTTGAGCTGAAACAACAGCTGGAGATAATAAAAAACCAGCCAACAGCAGTAAAACAATAAAAGTATTAGCGTGGTTATTCATGACTATAAAGTTAATCAAAAACTTTTGTTCCTTCGGTGCAATTTTGGCAAATATCAATTGCTGAACGGTTGTTGAGCAATTGTGTTCTAAAACCAATGTAGTTGGAGTTTTGCCAAACTTGTTTTAGGGTTGAGGTTTGTAAATCGCCCAATTGGTGTTTGGCATCTTTATCAAAACAACAAGGCACTATTTTTCCATCCCACGTAATTACACATGAACTCCACATTCGCCAACATTCGTTGAGCATTTTGTTTTTTAAACGATACGTTCCGTCGGTTTGTTTTTTGTATCGAGCATATTTTTCAATGGTCGGAATTAAAGGGTTGCCGTGTTCGTAATCATAAACTTGGGCAGTTTTAAAACGGATTTCATCAACACCTAGATTGGCAGCTAATGCTTTTGCATCTTCAATTTGGTGTTGGTTGGGTTTTACCACCAAAAACTGAAAAATTATATAAGGTGTTTTACTTTTTAGGGCTTTTTTGGCTGCTATGATGTTTTTTGCCCCCTCTAAAACCTTTGCTAAACTTCCTCCTTTTCGGTAGCTTTCATAGGTTTCTTGGGTAGTTCCGTCAATAGAAATGGTTAGTCGGCTTAAACCTGATTTTATGGTTTCTTCTGCTTTTTGTGTGGTTAAAAAATGTGCGTTGGTTGAAGTGGCGGTATATATTTTTTTGCTGTGAGCATAAGCAACCATTTCCAAAAAATTAGGATTAATGTAAGGTTCGCCTTGAAAATAAAAATTGAGGTAAAAAGCATGATGTTTAACTTCATCAATTAGTTTTTTATAAAAATCAGTTTTCAGGTTTCCTTCGGCTCGGGTAAATTGTTTTAATCCGCTAGGGCATTCGGGGCAACCCAAATTACAAGCAGTGGTGGGCTCAATGGTTACACTCATAGGCAAACCCAAAACACTGCCTCTTTTGGTGAGTTTCGACCAATGATAGCTCCAATAAATTTTTATCGCATTAAACCCGCGGTTAAATGTAAGCGACGATAAAAGAGTGAGTTGGTCGGAAAACGAACTTGCCATTCATCAAAATTACGAAATCAATTTTGGAAAAAGAGGAAGCGGTGTTTAGCTATTATCGAAGCAAGGTTATAACTCCCTTAAATATTTTTGTAGTCTCAAGAGAGTTCGAGTTATTAAGCGTTGCTTCAAAAATGAAATAATATGTTCCTTCAGGGGCATCTATTCCATTTATTGTTTTTCCATCCCAAACTTCATCAATAAGAGTAGACTCAAAAACAAGTTTTCCCCACCTGTTGTAGATTTTTTTATTAAAACTTTTAAAACAATCGACAGAAACACCAAAAACATCATTGAAGTTATCATTGTTAGGAGTAAATATGTTGGGAATTAAAACACTAATATCACCATTTACAACAATCTCAATGGTATCTTTTGAGCTACAATTACCTATTGTTCCTGTTACAACATAGGCAGTAGATGATGTTGGTGATGCGAATGGATTGGGACATGTTGAGCAATTTAAATAATCATTAGGAACCCATGAATAACTTGATGCTCCGCTTGCGATTAATTGGATTGAATCACAAACGTTTATTGAGGCATCTTCTGAAACCGATAAAACAGGAAATGGATTTACGGTTAAGTTGGTAGTAATTATACTATCACATCCATTCAAAGAAGATAAAGTGTCTATAAATACACCAGAGCTAGTGTATGTATTAGAACCAACAGTTATGCTAAAACCCTCACACTCATTAATAGTTTGGCTAAAAATCTGTAAGGGATTTACGGTTAAATTTGTTATAATAATACTATCGCACCCATTAATTGCAGCGTTAGGAATAGTGTCCGTAAAAGTCCCAGAGACTCCAACAGAACTACCATCAGGTAAAAGATAGCTTTGTCCTTGACAAATAAAAGGATGATGTATAGAGGATGAAGAAGGATGTATGGTTAGGTTGGTTGTAACTATTAAGCAGCCATTTATATTTGATATTGTGTCAATAAATACACCAGAAGAGTTGTAGGTATTTATTCCTACATTTAAGCTAAATCCTTCACATTCTGAAAAAAACTGTGTGTTTGTTTGAATTGGATTTACGGTTAGATTAGTATTAACAATGCTATCACACCCATTTATTGAACCTCCTATCAAAGTGTCGGAATATAATCCTGAAGCGCCTACAACATCACCATTCGGTAAATTAAAAGAATCGCCCAGACATATATATACATCTTGATTCGATATAATTGTAGATGCTGGAGAAATAAATATAGTATCATTAGCTATTGCTCCTGTTGCATCAGTTATAGTTACAGCATAAGTTCCTGAACAAAGTCCAGTAATAGTTGGAGTGTTTTGCCCGTCAGCCCAACTATAAGAATACGGGGGAATACCTCCCTTTGGATTTGCAGTAGCAGTGGCTAAACATTCTCCTAGACAAACATTAGGAGTTGATGTAATAATTGCTTTAAGAGAACAATTACAGTTACTGAAATCATAATTTGCCAAATAAATGTCGGAAACACCCTGATGAATAAGATTATTGCTTGATGTACATGGATCAAAGTCTACATTAGAGGCAGAATAATTTGCTAGAAGCCAAACGGTATTGTTGTTATCAACAGCAACATGCCTATTATAAGAAGTTTCATTATGTCCAGGTGTAATTGCCATAGCACAAATAAAATTCGAATGGCTATCATATTTAGCAATAAAATTTGCCTCAGTTCCGATATTTATTAATGGGAAACTGCCTAATGTTAAATCAAAATCTACCTCTGCACTATATTGATCGCCAACAACATAAACATTCGCTAAAGAATCTAACGTAATAGAATGTCCACTATCATTGAACTCTCCACCTATACCCATTCCCCAGATTAGATTCCCTAAAGAATCTAGTTTGGAAATAAAAATATCTTTTTCACCATTGGAAGTAAGATTGAGAATACCACTATTTGGGTCAATGTCGGCAACCTCATGAAACCAGCCTGTGGTGTAAACATTTTCATTAACATCTACACAAATGGAATTTGCAATATCTTCTCCAATTCCTCCCATGCTTTTAGCCCATAATAGATTACCTGAATTATCAAATTTTGATACAAAAGCATCTTTTAATCCTTGTGATAAAAGATTAAAGACAGCCGAGTTAGGATCAAAATCAACACCTCCCTCGAAAGCTCCTGTAACAAAAACTTTTCCGAATTCAGAAACTGTTATTGAGTTTCCAACATCTTCTCCAATTCCCCCCATGCTTTTAACCCATAAAATAGAACCCGTAGAATCTAGTTTCGTGAAAAAAATATCAGTACCTCCTTGTGAGGTAAGATTAAAAACACCTCCATTTGGGTCAAAGTCAGCAACAGCTGAAAAACTACCTGCTACATACACATTTCTGTTATCATCTAAAGCAATGGAATTTGCGTAATCACCACTCAATCCCCCCATACTTTTAGCCCAAACCAAATTCCCAATAGAATCTAATTTACAAACAAAAATGTCAACGTCGCCAGAAGAGGTAAGATTGAAAACATTTCCGCTAGGGTCAAAATCGACAGTTCCTAAGAAATTACCAGTAATGTAAACATTTTTGTAAGAATCGATAGCAATAGAAGTTCCATATTCAGCACTTGTTCCACCGAAACTTTTAGCCCAAATTAAATTTCCATAAGGATCATATTTTGAAACAAATACATCCCAATATCCAGCTGAGGTAAGATTGAAAGTACCGCTACTAGGGTCAAAGTCGGCTAAAATACTATATAGTCCAGTAGTATAAACATTTCCAAACTCATCCACAGCAATTGAATTTCCTTGGTCAACATTTGTTCCTCCTATTCGTTTTAACCAATTTAACGTTGGCTGAGAATACAAAGAGGAAGATAATAGAGATAAAAAAATAATCCAGATAAATTCTTTCACTTTCACAGTAATCCTCATAAATATCTAATATTTGCACAATTAATATTTATTGATAATTCACAGTATCTTTGTTTTAACAATAACGAATTTAGATTTCTAAATGTAATAATTGTAAATTCACCTTCTGTAAAAATATACTTTTTGAAGCCAAAGTTTTTTATTATTTTATTATCGGTACTTTTTACCCAAACAACGGTAGCTCAATACACGCTAAAGGGAAAAGTGGTGGATGAAAATACCAAAGAAGCACTAGCTTTTGTAAACATTCTCGCCAATCAAAAAACAGGAACCACCTCAAGTATTGATGGATTATTTACCATAACATCAGCAACTCCAATTACCTCGTTAAAATTGAGTTATGTGGGTTATGAAATAAAAGAATTGAATGTTGCGGGAAAAACCTCTGTTGTTGTTGGACTGAAACCAACAAGTTATGAGCTTTCTGAGTTTACTTTGTTGCCAGGCGAAAATCCTGCTCACGCCATTATTAACAAAGTGGTGGATAACCGAAAAATTCATAATCCTGAAAAAAGCATCAATTTTAAATACGAATCGTACAACAAACTTTTTGTTACAGGAGCTGTTGATAGTGCTATTTTAAACAACCCCGATAAATTTTTGGAGTTGGATTCTAGCAGTCAACGAGCGGTAGAATTTTTAGAAAAACACCATATTTTTTTAATGGAATCGGTTACTGAACGCAAGTATTTGTTGCCCGATAAAAGCTACGAAAAGGTATTGGCTTCAAGAGTTTCTGGTTTGCAAAACAACACGTTTTCGTTAATTGCTACCGAAATACAGTCGTTTTCGTTTTACAACGAAATGTTGAATGTTGCGGGAAGCAGCTATTTAAATCCAATAAGTGTAAACAGTTTTAACAAGTATTTCTTTTTGATTGAAGATACTACTTTCTCGGGAGTAGATACCGTGTTTGTGATTTCGTTCCGACCCAAAAAAGGAAAAACATTTAAAGGATTAAAAGGGCTGTTGTACATCAATACCGACGGATATGCAGTACAAAATGTTATTGCTGAACCCAACGAAGAATCAGAATCGTTTGGAATAAAAATACAACAGCAATACGAGAAAATTGAAAACAGTTGGTTTCCTGTTCAACTCAACACCACCATATTGTTTAAAAATGCGAGCATCAACACTTTTAAAATGATTGGCATTGGTAAATCGTACCTCAAAAACATTCAAATAAATCCCGATTTAAAAAAGAACGAATTTGGTGTAATTGCCACCGAAGTAGCAGATGATGTTACCAAAAAAAATGAGGATTTCTGGAATAAATACCGCGAAGATACTTTGTCGGATAAAGAACGGGCAACGTATCATTTTGTGGATAGCGTTGGTAAAGCAGAAAATTTCGACAAAAAATTGGGAACCATCGAGGCGTTGTTTACGGGCAAACTTAAATGGGGCTATATCGACCTAGATTTGGATAAATTTTTAAGATACAACGATTACGAAGGATTTCGATTTGGCACAGGTTTTCATACCAATAGCAGGTTTTCAAAAGTGGTTAGTTTGGGCGGATATGGTGCTTATGGCGTAAAAGACAATGCGTTTAAATACGGTGGAGACATCAACTTTTTTATTCATCGAAATTATGATATTGAGTTGAATTTTTCCTACCAAAAAGATGTGGTAGAACCTGGTGTGGTTCAGTTTTACAACTACAAAATACCATTGATGAGCACTGCTGGAAATCGATTTTTTTACATGAGCAGAATGAATAGCAACGAGAAAATTGAGGCTCGGTTAAAATTTAGAACATTACGTTATTTAGGGGTTCATCTTTTTACCAATCAAGAAAGTGTTGATGTAACCAACGATTATTATTTTGTCGAAAAAATAAATGAAACGCTTTGGCTTCATGACCAAAACTATTTGTTTAACGAGGTTGGTGCTGAGTTTAAATATGCATTCAAACAAAAAATTATTCAATCGAATAAATACAAGTATGCCAAACCAACCAAATACCCCATATTATATGCACGAATAGCTCAAGGAATAAACAATTCTTATGGCGATTACGATTATACACGAATTACGTTATTAACCGAAAAAACATTTCAGATAAAAAATATTGGTCGCCCAAGTTTTTATGTTGAAACAGGAATAACATTTGGAGAGGCTCCTATTCAAAAATTAAACAGCTCTATTGGATTGTATGTTCCAGGTTCATTTTTGGCTTCGGCAGAATTGGCGTTCGAAACCATGTTTCCTTATGAGTTTTTCTCCGATCGATTTGTAAACATTCACTTAAAACACAGTTTTGGTAGCTTGTTGCTAAAAACCAAGAAATTTCAACCCGAAATTGTGCTTTCAACCAACATGGGGTTTGGTTCATTATCAAACCAACAAAACCACGCAGGAATTGCGTTTAAAACTCTCGAACATGGGTTTTATGAATCGGGTTTATCGGTAAACAATTTGGTAAAACTCAATTTTACTACGTTTGGTGTGGCTGGGTTTTTCCGTTATGGACCATACCAATTGCCAAAACAAAGCGACAATTTTACGGTGAAACTGAGTTTTGGATATAATTTTTAAGGAAATAAAGCATAAAGTATTAAATTAGCATCATCTCACATTAAAATAAAAACGTGAAAAAGCTTTTTCTTTTCCTCTTAACCCTAATTGCTTCGGTGGCTGTGCAAGCCCAATTTTCTGATGATTTTACAGATGGAGATTTCACCAACAATCCTGTTTGGAGTGGAGATAATGGTTTGTTTACCGTAACAACTGGCGAGTTAAACTCACAAAGCCCAACAGCTGCAAATTATTACTTAAGCACCCCTTCTACTTTAGCAGCAAATGCCGAATTCGTATTCGATATTAATCTAAAATTTGCTACTTCGGGAAGCAATTACGTTGATGTTTATTTAATGAGTGATGTGGCTGTTTTAACCAACCCACAAAATGGATATTTTGTTCGAATAGGGAGCACACAAGATGATGTGAAATTCTATAAAATTGTTGGCGGAGCAGAAACGCTTTTAATTGATGGTGTTGATGGAAGTGTAAACAGCAGCACCAACAATCCTTTTAGAATTAAAGTAACTCGTGATGCATCAGATTTGTGGACATTAACTTACGATGATGGTATTCTGGGTTCATTTGTAAGTGCCGGAAATATAGTAGACAACAGTGTAAATACCTCTGCTTTTTTTGGAATTAGAATTATTCAATCATCAGCTGCATCGGCAATCAACAATCACTTTTTTGATAACTTTTATGTGGGTGTAATTGGTGCCGACCTTACTGCTCCAACAATCGATTCTGTTGTGGTAGTTAATACCACGAATTTAGATGTGTATTTTAACGAAACAGTAGATTTAACAACAGCACAAAATACGCTGAACTATTCAGCAGACAATGGACTAGGAAACCCAACATCAGCAACTAGAGATGTATTGGATTCGTCATTGGTTCATTTAACTTTTGCAACACCATTTGGCAATAATGTGTTAAACACCTTAACCGTTAACAATGTAGAAGATTTAAGAGGAAACGCCATTGTAAATGCCACCAAAACATTTATGTACATTGTGGTGGTAGTTCCAAATTACCGAGATGTTGTAATTAATGAAATTCACGCCGACCCTACACCTCAAGTTGGTTTGCCCGATGCAGAATTTGTAGAATTGTACAACCCTTCGGCAAATGCCTATAACCTTTCGGGATGGAAATTTGTAAACACTTCCACTGTTAAGTTGTTGCCTAACTATATTCTTGCACCAAACAGCTATGTTATTTTGTGTAATTCAACAGATACTTCACTTTATTCGCCATTTGGTTCAGTAATCGGAATTTCTTCATTTTCAGCATTAACCAACGGAGGAGATAGTTTAACTTTATTGGATAATAATGATGTATTGCTTGATGCAGTGCCTTACGACATCAGTTGGTATCAAGATGCTACAAAAGCCGCTGGAGGTTATTCGTTAGAGCTTATTAATCCAATACAACCTTGTAGCGGAGCATTAAATTGGATAGGTTCTTTTAGTACCGATGGAGGAACACCTGGAACACAAAACTCTGTTTACGATATTTCGCCCGATGTAACCAATCCCAAAATTTCATCAGTTGAGGTAAACACGTTAACTCAACTTACGGTTTTCTTTAACGAAACCATGGACAGCACTAATTTAGCAAATACCACGGTAACCATTTCAAATGGAATAAGTGTTGTTTCAATGGTTGTTGGTCAAAACCCAAATTCGATAGTAGTTAATGTAACTCCAAATTTAGATTCATCAACGGTTTATACGTTACAAATTGCTAATGCAACCGATTGTAGTGGAAATTTGCTGTTGCCCGATACTACTAATTTTGGAATAGGAATTTCACCACTTGCATTTGAGGTGTTGATAACTGAACTTTTTCCAGACCCAGACCCATCAATAGGATTACCTCTTTTTGAGTATTTGGAACTGTATAACAACTCAACCAAAGCAATTGATTTAAGTGGATTAAAAATTACAGACCCATCAACAACCAGTGGATTTTTAACAGGAAAGTTATTTCCAAATGAGTATGTTATTGTTTGTGGAACAAGTGCTGTTAGTCAATTTACACCTTATGGCAAGGTGATAGGAATAAGTAGTTTTCCTTCTTTGAACAGTTCCGATGATGAAATCAAACTAATCAACACATCTGGAGAAATTATTCACCAAGTAAATTATGTCGATACTTGGTATCAAGATGATGCTAAAAAAGATGGTGGCTGGAGCTTGGAAATGATTGACCCAAACAATCCCTGTGGTGAAGAAAACAATTGGAGTGCTTCAATCAAATGGTTTGGAGGAACTCCCGGAACACAGAACTCCATTTTTGGAACAAACACAGATAATGCTGCTCCAGTTTTGTTGGGTGTTTATGCCCTAAACGATTCAACTGTTCAGCTGGTGTTTAACGAAACTACGTATTTAGGTGCAGTAACCATCAACAACGCAATGGTAATAGCATCTGTTCAGCAGCAAACCAGTAAAATTTACGTGTTGAATTTATCCAACAAACTTAGTGCTCAAACTACTTACACGGTTTCTATTACTGGGGTTGCTGATTGTGTGGGTAATACCGCTAATCTATCAACTTCGTTTTCATTACCTGAGCAAGGCTTGGTGGGAGACGTTGTAATCAACGAAGTGTTGTTTAACCCATTTACTGGCGGTAGCGATTTTGTAGAAATTTACAACAAATCCGATAAATACATCAACCTTCAAAATTGGGAATTGGCAAATTTTGACAACGACAGCATTTCAAATAGAAAAATTATCACAACAGCACCTTATGTGTTGTTACCAAAGCAGTTTTTAGTTTTAACCAAAGATGCTGCAAACATCAAACAAGAATACCTTAATGCTAAAGAAGATAGACTTTTGCAAATGGAGACTTTGCCAACTTACAATAATGGTGATGGACATGTTTATTTGGTAAACAATTTAAACCAAGCGGTTGACAATTTTAACTACAACGAAGACATGCATTTCGCTTTGTTAAACGATGTAAAAGGTGTTTCATTGGAACGAATTGATTACTACCGACCTAGCAACGATAATACCAACTGGCATTCGGCAGCCGAAGATGTAGGTTTTGCAACACCTGGCTATGAGAATTCGCAATACCAGAAAGTAGAAATTACAGACGGCATTAGCATCAGTCCCGAAACTTTTTCGCCCGATAATGATGGGGTTGATGATGTGTTAAACATTTCCTATCAGTTTGCGGAAGCGGGTTATGTTGCCAACATCGTAATTTATGACGCAAAAGGTAGATTGATAAAAAACTTACTTTTGAATGAGTTATTAGGCACAAAAGGCACGTTCAGTTGGGATGGTATTAACGAAAACAACGAAAAAGCAGCTATTGGTATTTACATCATTTACTTTGAAGCATTTAAGCTAAATGGGGAAACCAAAAAATTCAAAAAAGCAGCAGTTCTAGGTGGGCATTTTTGAGTTAATAAATTTGAAAGTATGTAAAGTAGAAAGTTAGTCCATGAATAACAACACATCAATATTTGAAAAACCAACCATGCAATTGTTGTTAATTGCTATCCTTTGTGTGTTTTCTGCAACGTTATTTTCTGTTGTTGCAGGGTTGTTGGTGGTCTTGTTTTTTGGTTTCGACTTGCAAAGTTTTAATGATTATACCAACCCCGAAGTAATAGCTGGATTAAAGTTTTTTCAACTCATGAGTGCCGTCGGAGTTTTTATTGTTCCTCCTTTTGTTTATGGTATTATTGTAACAAAAAAACCATTTTCTGGATTGGCATTAAACAAATTTTCTATACCAAAAAACTGGCTGTTGGTGTTGATGATGATGGTTGTTTCAACCCCTTTTATGTCTTGGTTGGTAGAGTTTAACAACAACTTAATTTTGCCCGATTTTTTAGCGCCACTCGAACATTGGATGAAACAAAGCGAACAAAGTGCAGAACAATTGACCAAGGCTTTTTTGTCGTTTAATGGGTTGGGTAGTTTCTTGTATGTTTTGCTTATTGTAGCCATTGTTCCAGCATTGGGCGAGGAATTATTGTTTAGAGGAGTGCTTCAAAAAATTATGGTAGATTGGATAAAAAACTACCATGTTGCCATTTGGGTAACTGCCATTTTATTTAGTGCTTTACACATGCAGTTTTATGGCTTTTTACCGCGAATGTTGTTGGGAGCGTTGTTTGGATATGTATTTTATTGGTCGGGGTCGTTATGGTTGCCAATTTTAGGGCATTTTATCAATAACGGTAGTGTGGTTACGTTAAGTTTTTTATACCCAGAAATAGTAAACGATACCGAAATTAGGTTGTTTGAAGGCAATGCCAATTGGATAGCAACCATTTTTAGCGGGGTGATACTTTTGGGGTTAATGTTGCTTTTCAAACGATTAAATTCTGCCAAAACGCAGTGATTATATACTTTCCATCGTTACAAATTAGTTCTTTCAACTAAAATTATTAATTTTACATGCTTTACAATCCGTCGGGGGTGGCGGACAAAAATTTAAAAAAATGAATACTGTATTATTAGGCATGTTCGGCACACAGGAAATTATTCTTATTGCCATCGTTGTAATTCTTATGTTTGGAGCAAAAAAAATCCCTCAATTAATGAGAGGTGTTGGTTCTGGAATTAAAGAATTTAAAGACGGAATGAAAGAAGGTCAGAAACCTGAAGAAGGTCAAGACCAAATAAAATAAGCTTTTCCAATCGTATTGTTGCCAACTTTGAAGCAAAAAACCTTAATTTTCTGCTCCTGAATGTGATTTTTCAAAATATTTAGCGGATAATTAAGTTTAAGTTTAATGCCTATGATGAAATTACTTACATACGTCTTTATCTTTGTAATGTTTACAACAAGTACTGTTGTTTTTGCACTAGATGGAGATACCACTAAAACCAGCACAAATTTTGAGCTAAAACCTGACGACCCGGTGTTGATGATGATTGACAACGCCATGATTTCAAAATATTTTGAAAGTTTAGGAATAGGTGAAGACATGCCTAAATCGTCAAAATTTAAATACAGTGTTGATTCCGTTCCAGATTTTGATAACGAAACTTACGTTAGAAGAATGAAAAAGCTAGATGCCAATTCGCCATTTAATTTTGTTTACAATTCTCATGTAAAAGCATACATCAACCTATACGCTAAAAGAAGAAAAAAAATAACTGCTAAAATGTTGGGATTAGCACCAATTTACTTCCCCATTTTTGAAGAACAATTAGATAAACACAATTTACCTTTAGAGCTGAAATACTTAGCTATAGTAGAATCGGCATTAAACCCAAAAGCAAAATCGAGAGTTGGTGCATCTGGCTTATGGCAGTTTATGTACGAAACAGGTAAAATGTATAACCTTAATGTTACCTCTTACCACGACGAGAGAAATGACGTTTACAAATCAACTGAGGCAGCTTGTTTGTACTTAAAAAGCCTGTATAAAATGTACAACAATTGGGATTTGGCTCTTGCAGCTTACAATTGTGGACCTGGTAATGTAAATAAAGCCATTCGTCGTTCTGGTGGTAAAACTGATTTTTGGGAAATCATGAGTTTCTTACCTCGTGAAACCAACGGATATGTTCCAGCTTTTATGGCTGTTGCTTATGTAATGAACTTTGCAGCCGAACACAATATTCAACCCATAAAACCACAAGTAAATTGTTTTAAGGTTGACACAGTAATGGTGCAAAACCATGTAACTTTTGCCCAAATTTCGCAAGCGTTAGATATTCCGATGGAGTTTTTAGAATATTTTAATCCAACATACAAACAAAATTTTATTCCTGCTACAGGAAAAGGAAATACGCTTTGTTTACCTGCCGAAAAAATAGGATTGTTTTTAACCAACGAAAACCAAATTTATGCGTTAAATGCAGTAAATAAACCTAAAGAAAAAGAAGCTCTTGATTTAAACATCGTGGTTGAACCACAACGTAATCAATCCATAGTTTACAAAGTAAAAAGTGGTGATGGATTGGCAAAAATTGCACAACAATACCACTGTAGAACCACACAAATTAAAGAGTGGAATAACTTAAAAAGTGATAGACTTCAAGTAGGACAAACGCTTCATATTTATCCAAAGGCAAGTGCTTCAACACAACAAAAGGTGCAAGAAGTAAAAAGCTCCCAACTTAATGCTGCAAGAGTTACGAGCGATCAAAAATATGTCTATTATACCGTTAAACCTGGCGACACATTTTACAAAATAGCTGCTAAGTTTGAAGGCACTTCGGTTGATGATATTCTTAAACTAAACAAAGGTTTAGATCCAAGAAGTTTAAAACAAGGAGCTAAAATTAAAATAAAACCAGTTGGCTAAAAAATCGATTTATTTCAGTCTGTTTTCGTTTGTTCTTATTTCGTTTAGTATGTTTTCGTGCGACGAAATTAACCAACGTGTTTTACCTCGCTCTTCAGGCAAATCGGGTAATCTATTGGTAGTGGTCGACTCGTTTTACTGGAACAATAAAACAGGCGAAGCTATTATGGAAGCCTTTGCCAAAGAGCAAGAAGGGTTGCCGCAACGCGAACCTTTGTTTGATATTATTCAATTGCCACAACAGCATTTTGCTCAAATTTTTAAAACCAACCGAAACATTATATTAGTTGAAATAAAACCAAACAGCAAAAACAAATTAACCATCAATAGCGATGTGTGGTCGGAATCGCAGTTGGTAGTTACCATTTCTGCACCAACCGATGAAATTGCAGCTCAAACCATTGAAAAAAATGCGAAAGCATTGGCTGATTATTTTAACAACAAGGAGTTGGAAAGGTTAAATCAACGTTTCAATCAAAAAAGTAACCCTAAAGCAAGCGGTGTTTTAAGAACGCTATTTAACCTTGAAATGAATTTGGAAAGCTATTACCGAGTAGCGATAGAAGACAGCAATTTTGTTTGGTTACGAAAAGATAAAACAGCTGGTGAACACCCCATTAATCAAGGTTTAATGGTGTATTCTTATCCTTATACTAGCGATTCTACTTTTAGTGTAAACAGCTTGGTGGAAAAACGTAACGAGTTTACCAAAAAATACATAAAAGGAGCTGCCGACAGCACGTTTATGCAAACCTATGTGGAATATTTGCCTAAAGAAAAAGAAATAAGCATAAACGGTTTGTATGCTAAAGAATTACGTGGATTGTGGCTCATTAAAGGCGATTTTATGGGCGGACCTTTTGTAAACTATACTTTTGTTGACGAAAAACGCAATCGAGTAATTTGTATCGATGGTTATGTATTTGCTCCAAAATTTGATAAACGCGAATTTTTACGCGAACTCGAAGCTTTTGCTTTAGGAACTAAGTTGGTGAAGTAACGGTTGGCAGCTTGCCGAAGCAGTTGATTTTAAACACATGAGTTGAAAATCGACCAAAAAAATCATAGACTTAAACGGCTCTTTTTTCAGAATTTTCTAACGGTTTGCGGCTTGGCGAAGGTGGCGATTTTACCACTGAACTTTCATACGAAGCACACACTTCAAATTTACGAAAAACTGTCCTACGAAGCACAGAACCGCCACTTTTGCCAAACCGCTGTTATCAGCTGCCCTTCTGTCCGTCCGAAGTGTTGACGGTCGTGTTTGCAGGGGTTGTCTGCGATGAACTGGTGCGGTTGCTTGCACTCTCTTTTGCTTTTGCTGCGTCTGCCTGTGTCTGGTGGCAAAAGCAAATGTGAGTGCAAATGCGTTGGCTTTAGAAGCAGGGTCTTTCTGATTGTTGGCTTCATGGTCAGTTTGCAATTTTATTTTCAAATTTCATCAAATTCAAACTTGTCAAAATTACGATTAATGTCACACCCACGTCTGCGGCAATAGCAAAAACTAAATTGCTGTAACCAACGAATGCAAGTGTTATGAATATCAATTTTACTGCTATTGCTCCAATGGTGTTGAATTTTATTCTGCGTAATGTTTTTTGACTTAACCGAATAAGAAACGGTATGAGTGAAAGTTTGTCGTTCATCAAGGCAATGTTTGCTGTTTCAATAGCGGTGTCGCTGCCTGCTGCTCCCATTGCAATGCCTACGGTGCTTTGTGCTAATGCTGGTGCATCGTTTATGCCATCGCCTACCATTGCAACAAATTTATATTGCAGTAAAAGATCTTTGATTTTTTCGGCTTTATTTTCGGGTAACATATTCCCGAATATTTTTTTAATACCAACTTGTTGTGCTACATAGTTTGCTGCTTTTTCGCTGTCGCCTGTAAGCATAACTGGTTCTATGTTCATTGCTTCTATTTCTTTTAATGCTGCTGCACTGTCGGGTTTTATTTCGTCCATTAAACCTATAATACCTGCCACACCATCACCAAAACTCACTACTACACTTGTTTTTCCTTGGGATGAAAGTTGTTCTACAATTTTTTCGGTTTCTTTATCCGTGTGTTGATGCTCTTTAATAAAATCAAGTTTACCAACATAAATTGTTTCGTCCTCACACACCAAACATTTTGCTGTTGCCCCTTTTCCCATTATGCTTTTAAATGCTTCGGTTTTGTGCGGTTCAAATCCTTCTTTTTTGCTTGCATCAACAATGGCTTGTGCTAATGGGTGTTCGCTGAATATTTCTGCTCCTGCGGTGCAAGCCAAAAGTTCTTCACGGCTTGTTCCGTTTAACGGAAAAATATCTGAAACAATTGGGTTGCCAAAAGTAATGGTTCGTGTTTTATCTAATGCAATTGCTTTGATACTTGCCAATGCTTCAATGTATTTTCCGCCTTTTACTAATGCTCCTTTTGCTGATGCGTTTCCAATTGCTGCGTAAATGGCTACTGGCGTGGATATAACCAATGCACAAGGACAAGCGATTACTAAAAGTGTAATGGCTTGTTGCAACCAATGGTTAAAATCTAATTGCATTGCAAATACAGGAATGACAAAAACTAAAATTGCCATTGCAATAATGGAAGGTGTGTAATACTTTGAAAATTGCTGAATGAATTTTTGTGTTTCACTTTTGTTGCCCTGTGCTTCAAAAGTTAGGCGAATGATTTTTGAGAATGTAGTATCAACTGAAAGTTTGGTCGTTTCCATTTCTATGAAACCATTTTTGTTGAGTGTTCCTGCAAATAGATTGTCGCCTGTGTGTTTGTCTTTGGGGATGGGTTCGCCTGTGATGGCTGCTTCGTCAACAGTGGTTTCTCCTGAAATTATTTTCCCGTCAAGCGGTATCATTTCACCTGCTTTCACTTGTATGATTGTGCCCACTGCAATTTTATCAATGGGAACATTTTCGTTTTGTGATTTTACAAATGCGGTCTTAGGTGCTTTGCTTACTAATTCATCTAATGCAGATTTTGAATTTTCAATTCCAATATCTTCTAAGCGTTCGCCTAAGACATACAGCACTATTACTACTGCTGCTTCGGGATATTCGCCCAAATAAAATGCTCCGATAACTGCAATTGTCATTAGTAAATTGATACTACTGAATTGGAGTTTGAAGATTGCTTTTACACCGTTCCACAAAACATTGTAGCCAATGCCTAAAATGAATACAGCGAAAACAAAAGGGGCATAAGGCATAGGAATATGTATGCCGATGACGGATAAAACTTCTAATGCAACGACTATGGTGATTGCTGAAAGAAGAAAAAGGAATTTTTTATCGTTGATTGGTAATTTCATTTTATTGAATGTGTTTTAATAATGTTTAATAAATCTTCGGGTATTTCCATTGGTTGCAGTGGCGGAACATTAGCTCCGCCTGTATTTCCAACAGGAATGTTGCCCACAAATGATTTTACGCCACCTACTATAAGTCTTGGAATTTGGCCGATTATTTCCTTGGCATTTTTGGTTTTGATACCGAACAATAACATTTTCCAATGAACAAAGGAATGTGCAAATGGGTATGGTTGTCCAAGTATATGTGCCCTTTCCAAGTGACGCCAACTCTGTTGTAATTTACCTTCTCTTAATAATTGATTTCCCTTTTCTAATTCTTCTTTATAATATGGGTAAAGAGATTTTGGAATAGTTAAATATAGTTTCATTCTTTTTATAATAAATTAAAAATAGCTACTAATGCCAAAACTAAAGCCTCCAGTTTTAGAGGGCATATTACCCAAAATATCTGTTTGTTGTAGATACCTATAATTTAATCGAAGCACTGTTAGCGAATTTGGCCTAAAACTAATCGCAGGCATGATGCTCCAAACATCTTCTCCAATATTGGTGTTTGAAGAAGTGAATTTTCCAACATTCCAATCTACATATTCAGTGCGAAAAGCAATATTGATTACTGCATCTTTCCAACCAAATATGTTGCGTTTTAAAATTGGTTGAACTATATCAATAAAACCTCCCATTTGTTCGCTCCCATATTGTTCGGTGTATGTATTTGGCACATCCACTGCCACCCAAGCCCATTCAGCCGTTATGAAAGTATTTGATTTAGGAATGGTGGTATTGAAATCAATTGCAAAAACATCAAGTCTTCTTTTTTCGTCTATCACAATACCATCGTCTTGCCACTTATTATACACGCCACCCATGTATGACAATCCTATTTCTGCAATTTTAGAATGTCGAAGGGCTATTTTTCCAGTAAATAAGGGAATGCCACTTGCTATTTTTTCAAAACGTTCGGGATTTTGTTTTGAGGCTGGTAAATATGTTTTATTCTGTTGGTTGTCAATTATCGAATTATCAAAACCACCCGAAAGGTATAGTTCATATCCAAACATCCAATTTTTGTTGTAGTGTTTTCCGTATAAACCAAATCCTGCATTACTCCATGTAGCTGGTAGCATTTGCGTAGCAGAAATTGGACGGTCAGTAAACTCCCATTTGGGGCCATCGTGGTTTTGATTAAAAGCACCAATAGGGTTTAAAATTATACCACTTCGAAGATTGATTAATGGATGAAACTCCATATCAATTGCTGCAAACTCAATTGCAATTTCTTTTTCGGCAGGTTCAAATTCTATTTCGCTTAAAAATTTAATTCTTTTTGAAATAGTAGAAGCTACAAATAATGTCATTCTCCGAAATTGAAATTGATGCCCATCGCTTACACCATCGGTTCCAAGGTGTTGCCAATTAACTTCGACATAGCCACCTAAAGAAACGGGTAATTTGCCAACAGTAATGAATGGACGGTTATAAACGGCATCCATATTTAATGATTTTTGAGTAGTGTCTTTAGGTTCTACTTTTAAAAGTAAAGGGTCTATTTGTGCATTTGCATTTATATAAAAGCAGAATGCCAATAGCAAAAATGGTATTGATATTTTCATACTGCCTTTAATGATATTTGTAATTGATTATTGATAATTGTTACAGGAAACGCCCGAAGGCTTTGGCTTGCAGGACTGTTGGTTACTTCACCTCTATTATTAAATTCACTTCCGTGTGCAGGGCATTGTAGTTTGTCGCCATACACTTGCAACTCTGCACCTTGATGAGTGCATTGCATCCATAAGGCAGTATAATTTTTGGCATCATGCCTATATACACAAATGGGAAATTTAAGTGTATCGTTATTAACGATTACATATTTTTTATAGTGAATTTCGTTACCTGCTTTGGTTTCAAAATCGGAGAGTGCTACAAACAAATCGCTATCGTTTATAGTACCAGTTAATGTTTTTGATATTCCGCAACTTTCTAATAAGATAGTCATTGCTGCACCACCTAGACAAGCCATACCACACGTTTTTATAAATTTATTTCTATCCATAATACTATGCTTACAATGATTTTAAAAATTTGATTAAAGCATTTTTTTCTGACTGTGATAATTGGGTGAATTTATTCTTGCTTTGCAACCCCTCGCCACCGTGCAGCATTATAGCTTCCTCAATGCTTTTCGCCCTGCCATCGTGCATTAAGAAATATTGTCCACCTTGGGAGTTGGGTGAAAGCCCCAAACCCCATAATGGCGGTGTTCGCCATTCAAAAGTTTTTGCGGAGCCTTCTGTGTATCCATCATCTAAACTATTGCCCATATCGTGAAGCAACAAATCAGTATAAGGAAAAAATGTTTTATAACTTAATGCTTCAACTGGAGAAAAAGCTGTTTTTAAAGATGGTGTATGGCAACTTGCACATTTGATTTGTGTAAATATATTTTTGCCATGTTGCACTTCTGCATCATTGCTATTTCGCTGAATAGGAGTTTTTAAAGTTTGTAAATAAAATACCACATTGTGCACTGTAAGGTCGCTTACTTCGGGGTCAATATTATTGCCACTATATACATCTTTTGGGTTAAAGGTTGACGTAATACCAATATCCTGATTATAGGCATTTACAGTTTGGTGCAATAAATTGTAAGCACTTGCTTTTTTTCCGAAGCGATGAATGTATTTCCCATTTTGTGGAATTGCATTTTGAAATGGCTGCACAAAGATTGGCAAATAGGCGTAGTTGGGTACACCCGAAATACCATCATTGTTTGCATCGACTGGGTCTGACATTGCCAAAATATCTTCATCGCTAACGAGTTCTATAAAACCTAAGCCTGTATTAGCAGGTGGAGTAAACTTTGAAAACGTAGCACCTGCCGGTATCTGCTCTGGCGTAAATCCGGGCAAAGCTCGGTTTTGCAGTTGTGGACCGCCTAAATGTAAAAATTGATTACCTGTACTATCAATTTGCCCAAATCTTGTAAGTGTGGTAAAAGGCGTTCCCTTGCCATCGCCTGCATGGCAACTGCCACAACTGGTAGCCACAAAAATAGAACCCAAGCCATTTTGTGTGGTAAATATTTCATCGTTAAATGCTACATCACCTGCTAAAAATTGCCTGTTTTGACCAAAGTTTAGTCCTTCAACTGGGCCATCCAATATTTCATCTTCAGATGGAGCAATAGGTTCAAACTTAGAACAAGCTTGTACCAAACTTATACTGGTAATGATTATTACTATTAACTTAGATTTAATTCCCATACATTATATATTTCTCGATGTAAAATTAGTTAATTCTAAACAAATAATTAGACTTATCTAAATTAAATTGTTAGACACGACTAATATTAATGTGCGTGTGCCTCGCCTTTGTTGTTCATTTTAGCCAAAATGAAAAATGCTCCATTCACAACTACTTTGCTGTTGGCAGGAATTTCTTTGAGCAAAGTAATTTCGCTATAACCTACATCGGTTGTGCCTTTGCGAACTGGAATTTTTTCAAAAGTTGTTCCTTCTTCTTTGTGTTCGGGTTCTTCTTTTTCGCTATGCTGATGTCCGCTTTCATCGTGTTTGTGTTCGGCTGTTTCGGTTTTGCTGTGGTGTTCTTCTTCGCTATGAGCATCGGTAACAATAAAAATATAGTCCTGCCCTTCGTGGTTTACAATGGCGTCAGTAGGCACTGCATCAACAGTAGCATTTTCTAAACTTACTAAGGCGGTAATGCTCATTCCATCAATCAAGCCTTGCTTGTTTCCTTTTACCATTGCGTGAACTGAAATGGCTTTTGTGTTTTGCTCAAAGGTGTTACTAATGGCGTAAACATCTGCATCGTATTCTTTCCCAGGATTGTTGGTAAGTGTAAAATGTATGGTTTGCCCAACTTTTAGTTTTTGCAAATCTTTTTCATACACATACAAATCCAAATGCAGTTGGCTGTTGTCCACTATTTCGGCAATAGGATTGTTTGCATCTACATAGCTGCCGATGTTTACCATTACATTGCTTATTGTGCCGTTTATGGGGCTTGAAATATTTACAACTGATTGGATATTTTCGCTTGTGAGTGAAGCGGTTTTGATACCAATAAGTTCTAACTGCTTTTGCAAACTCGCTTTTCGGGCTTTCAAAGTTTTCAGTTCTGCATCGGCTGACTGCAAATTTTTCAATGCTCCTGCATTGCCTTGTTGCAATTCTTTTTGTCGGGCAAATTCCAATTGTGCCAACTCTGTTTTTGAAGAAACACTTAAAAATTCCTCTTGCATTGTGATAAAAGAATTGTTTGAAATGGTGGCAATGGTTTGTCCTTTGCTCACCGAATTACCTGTTTGAATCAAAATAGATTTTATTACACCGCCCAATGATGCTGTGGCGTTTGCCATGTTTTGATTTGGCACTTTTAATAATCCATTAGCTTTTAACGAAGCGGTTAATTGTTTTTTCTCGATGCTGCCCAACTCTATTTTTATAGATTTCATTTGCTCGGCTGTAAGCATTGCCGTGTTGGTGTTTTCGTGTTCATCGTGATGCTCTGTTTCTTCTTCCTTCGTTTCGGTTTTATTGCTAGTGCAGGATGCAAATACTATGGATATTGCAATGGCTGCTATGAAGATTAATTTTTTCATTTTTCTAAAATTTATTTGTTGATTAAGAAATTGATGTTGATGATTGATTGATTGATTTGATTGATGGATTGCAGATAACTTAACTGCACATCGGTAGCTGTTTGTAATGCTTGTAAATACTCAATGTAACCAATGTCGCCACTTTTAAAGCCAACCTTTGCTGTGCTGATAATTATTTCAGCATTGGGCAAAGCGGTTGATTTGTAATAATTGTATTGTGACAAATTCTGGTTGTATTGCTGAAAGGCATTTTGCAACTGGTTTTGTAATATCAGTTTTCCGTTGTCTGCTTCTTTCTGCAATGCTTGCTGTTTATAGTCAAGCGATTTTATTTTTGAAGTGTTGCTGAAAAAAGTAATTGGAATACTGATACCTACATTAAAACCTTGAAAGCGTTTGCTACCGTCAAAATTTACATCTGCTCCATTGATGTTTTGCACTCCGATTAACGACTGGTTGAAATAACCCACATTAAAATCGGGTAATGTTGAAGCCGTTTCTAACTTTTTGTTTTGTTCTGCAATTACTGATTGCTGATACAATACTTTAAGTGATGGATTATTTGCAATTAGGGTTGTGTCAAACGAACTGCTTAAAACAAGCGGTTGCCAATTTTCATTTACGGTTATTGTAAAATCTTCGCTTGTATTCATTAGTGTTTTAAGGGAATTATAAGCCGTTGCAAAATCTGTTTCGTTTTGTTTGAGCAACAGTGAAAGTTGTCCCCGCTTGGTTTCGGCTGTGGTTTTCTCCAACAAATTTGTTTCACCTGTTTTGTATCGCAATGCTGCTGCACTCACAAAATCATTATACAAACTATCTAAGTCTTGCAGTTGCTTTTTAATTGTTTGCAAATACTGCAACTGATAAAACCAATATTGAACCTGTGCTTTTATTTCGTTGGCTGTGGCTTGCTGTTGCAATTGGCTACCTTGCAATTCTGCTTTATACAAACTTGATTTTGCGGAATAGTAAGTAGGGAATGGGATACTTTGCGAAACCTGAAAAGCCTTGTCCTGATTGATGCTATTGTATTGTCCAAACTGGAAATTGACATTTGTTTTAGGCAATTCAAACACTGATTTTTTCAAGATGGTGGAAGATTGCACATTGAATTGTTTCGATTGCAATTCCAAATTATTTTTCAATGCTGTGGTTATTGCATCATCAACGGAAATACCCTTTGTTGTTGGTGATTGTGCATTGGCAACATTAAAAGAAAGCATGGCAAAAACTAAAATGCTTGCAGTTGAAATATTGATTTTTCTTTTTCTTTTAGATGAAAATATAACATACAGCAAAGGCAAAACAAAAAGTGTAAGGAAAGTTGCGGTAATCAATCCTCCGATTACAACGGTTGCCAAAGGTTTTTGAACTTCTGCCCCTGCACCGTGAGAAAGTGCCATTGGCAAAAATCCTAAGGATGCAACTGTGGCGGTCATTAACACGGGTCGCAGACGAATTTTTGTTCCTTCCTTTATGCGTTGTAGAATGTCAGTCATTCCGTCTTTTTCCAATTGGTTGAAAGTTCCAATCAGCACAATGCCGTTTAAGACTGCTACACCGAACAGGGCAATAAAACCAATACCTGCCGAAATACTAAAAGGCATATCACGAATGAGTAAAGCGAAAACCCCACCTATTGCACTCATTGGAATAGCGGTATAAATTAAGGCTGCTTGCTTTACTGAACTAAACGTGAAATAGAGCAACATAAAAATGAGTGCTAAAGCTACTGGCAAAGCAATCATTAGTCGCTTGGATGCTGCTTGTAGGTTTTCAAATGTTCCTCCATAGGTGTAATAATAACCTTCCGGTAATTTTACTTTTTCATTCAGTACTTTTTGTATGTCGGTAACTACACTTTCTACATCTCTGCCTTTGATGTTGAAGCCCACCACTATTCTACGTTTGCCATCTTCACGGCTAATTTGTGCAGGCCCCAATTCCATTTTGATTTCTGCAACTTGGGATAATGGAATTTGCGTTCCGTTGGTAGTTGGGATATACAAATGGCTCACATCGTCAATGTTGTTGCGGTGTGTACCGTCTAGACGAACTACTAATTCAAATTTGCGTTCATTTTCATAAACAACTCCTGCACTTCCTCCAGCAAAAGAAGTAGAAACAATGTGGTTGATGTCCTCAATATTCAACCCGTAATTGGCAATTTGAGAACGATTGTATTTGATTACGATTTGCGGAAGTCCTGTAACACGTTCAACACTTGGTTCTGTTGCACCGTCCACACTTTGCACAACTGAATTTACTTTATTGGCATAGTTTAAAAGTGTGTCCATATTTTCACCAAATATTTTTACTGCAACGTCTTGGCGAATACCTGTCATAAGTTCGTTGAACCGCATTTGTATGGGTTGGTTCTTTTCAAAGAATACACCAGGGATTGTGTTTAATCTTTCTTCAAACTCTTCTGCCAATTCATCATAAGAAACATCACGTTTCCATTCGCTTTGTGGTTTCAAAATTATCATCATATCCGTTGCTTCGGGTGGCATTGGGTCGGTGGGAACTTCGGCAGCACCTGTTTTGCCAACTACCATTTTTACCTCGTCAAATTCTTTGATAAGTCTTGATGCTTGCATTGAGGTTTCTAAACTTTGTGAAAGTGATGTGCCTTGCGGTAATATGCAATGAAAAGCAAAATCGCCTTCCTGTAAGGTTGGGATAAATTCACCGCCCATTCTTGAAAACAGAAACACGGAAACCACAAATACGGCAACTGTTACACCTACAATTACTTTTTTCAAACGGATTGCTTTTTCCAAAAGTGGTGCATAAATGCGTTGGAAAAAGTTCATCATTCTATCGCTCAATGTTTGTTTGTGCGAAATATTTTTAGAGAGGAACGCTGCACACATCATTGGAATGTAGGTAAGCGATAAAATCAACGCTCCAACAATGGCGAAGGAAACTGTTTGAGCCATTGGGCTAAACATTTTGCCCTCGATACCTACCAAGGTAAGAATTGGAATATAAACAATAAGGATAATTATTTCGCCAAAAGCGGCACTGCTTCTTATTTTAGATGCGGAAACAAAAACTTCATTATCCATTTCTGATTGTGAAAGTTTGCCAATTGCTTTTCGCATTCCTAAATGGTGCAAAGTGGCTTCTACAATAATTACTGCACCGTCCACAATTAAACCAAAGTCAATTGCTCCTAAACTCATTAGGTTGGCACTTACGCCAAATACATTCATTAAGCCCAAAGCAAACAACATTGATAAAGGAATGGCAGAAGCCACAATTAATCCTGCACGAAGATTTCCAAGAAACAGAACTAAAACGAAGATTACTATTAATGCTCCTTCAATCAGGTTTTTTTCTACCGTTGAAATTGCACGGTTTACCAAATCGGTTCTGTCTAAATATGGTTCTATTACTACATCTTTTGGCAATGATTTTTGAATAGTTGCCATTTTATCTTTAATACGGCTTACTACATCGGCACTATTTGCACCTTTTAGCATCATTACTACACCGCCTACTGCGTCCACTTCACCGTTGTAAGTCATAGCCCCATAGCGAACTGCACTTCCGAACTGCACTTCGGCAACGTCTTTTATTAAAATAGGAATGCCGTTAGGATTTGTTTTTACCACAATGTTTTTGATGTCGTCAAACGAACTAATCAAACCAACTCCACGAATGAAATAGGCGTTTGGTTTTTTGTCAATGTATGCC
>CAYNMR010000022.1:0-37853 GCA_964398455.1 uncultured Vicingus sp.
TCGGGGTGTAGCGTAGCCCGGTATCGCGCCTGCTTTGGGAGCAGGAGGTCGTAGGTTCGAATCCTGCCACCCCGACGATAAAAACCAACTTTGCGGTTGGTTTTTTGGTTAATGGTCCGCTAGCTCAGCTGGATAGAGCAACTGCCTTCTAAGCAGTAGGTCTCAGGTTCGAATCCTGAGCGG
Organism: uncultured Vicingus sp.; assembly: GCA_964398455.1. Classification (GTDB taxonomy): domain Bacteria; phylum Bacteroidota; class Bacteroidia; order Flavobacteriales_E; family Vicingaceae; genus Vicingus. Next base: position 184 of record CAYNMR010000022.1, read on the forward strand.
ATCACGAAACAAAAAAGCTCCGAATTTTCGGAGCTTTTTTGTTTAGGATAGTCCAGCTATTTTTCCATTGTTGTCTATCGTCATTCCTTCAGATGCAGGATGTTCTGGTAGTCCAGGCATACGCATCATGTTTCCAAAAATTGGAATTATAAAGCCAGCACCAGCGGCAAATTCAAACTCACGAACAGTTACTTTAAAACCAGTTGGTCTGCCAATTAAACTTTCGTTGTCAGAAAATGATTTTTGGGTTTTAGCCATACAAACAGGTAAGTGCTGCAAGCCAAGTGTTTCAATTTTTTTTAAATCGGTTAGTGCTTGTTTAGAATAATCAACGCCATCAGCCCCATATATTTCTTTTGCAATTCGTTCAATCTTATCTTTAATAGGTAAACCCCAATTGTATAAAGGAGTAAAGTTGTTTTTACCTGCCTCAATTTCATCAACAACAGCTTGTGCAAGGTTAGTCATTCCACTACCACCTTTTGCAAAACCTTCAGCAACAACAGCTTTAACGCCCATGTTAGCACATTTTTCTTGAATCAATGCCACTTCCTCTGAGGTATCAGAAGGAAAAGCATTAATTGCAACCACTGGATTTAATCCAAATTTCTTGCAATTTTCAATGTGCTTTTCTAGGTTTTCAAATCCTTTGCTAACCTTATCAATACTTGCTATGTTGTATTCTTCTTTTTTAGCTCCCCCGTGATGACGGAGAGCACGAATAGTTGCAACCAAAACCAATGTTTTTGGTTTTAAATTACCTGCAACACATTTTATGTTTAAGAATTTTTCTGCCCCTAAATCAGCACCAAAACCTGCCTCAGTTACTACATAGTCGGCTAACGATAATCCCATTTTAGTTGCCAAAATAGTGTTGGTTCCTTGTGCAATGTTGGCAAATGGTCCGCCATGAATAATAGCAGGGTTTTCTTCAAGTGTTTGAACAAGATTAGGTTTTATGGCATCTCGGAGTAAAATAGCCATTCCATTTTCAGCTTTTAAATCTCTAGCGTAAATTGGTTTTTTATCAAATGTAAATCCTATAAAAATGTTACCTAATTTTTCTTTTAAATCTTCAAAACTTTGAGCCATACATAAAATAGCCATTACTTCAGAAGCTGGTGTAATGTTAAAACCATCTTGACGAGGAACTCCATTTCCTGTACCACCTAAACCAATTACAATGTCTCGTAACGATCGGTCGTTCATGTCCATTACTCTTTTCCATACAATGGTTCTAGGGTCTAATCCTAAATTGTTTTGTTTGTTTTGAATATTGTTGTCGATGAGGGCTGCTAATAAGTTATTTGCTTTTTCGATTGCTGAAAAATCGCCAGTAAAATGCAAATTAATATCTTCCATCGGAACTACTTGAGCATAACCACCACCAGCAGCACCACCTTTAATGCCGAAAACAGGACCTAATGAAGGTTCGCGAAGAACAACAATGGCTTTTTTACCAATTTTATTTAATCCTTCAGTTAAACCAATTGAAGTGGTTGTTTTTCCTTCACCAGCAGGAGTAGGGGTTAAGGCAGTAACAAGTATTAAGGAGCTTTTTTCGATTTTCTCCTTATTAATAAGAGTTAAAGGTAGTTTGGCTTTGTATTTTCCATACATCTCCAAATCGTCTTCAGATATATTTAGTTTGTTGGCAATTTTTGAAATGTGCAACATTACATTTTGTTGAGCAATCTCAATATCTGTAGGAAATCCCATAGTATAATTAATTTAAAATCGTTCACTAAAGTATTAATTATAATCAAAGAATAAAAAGCTGTATTTAATTTATTCTAATTTTATTGTAAATTAGTTCTATGGTTAGATTAAGAAAAATTATCATTTTTTTTGTTGTTATATTTTTTCAACAATCGAGTACATCTGCTCAAGTATACAGTTTTAATTTTGATGGGGTAACAAGGAGTTATCGTGTTCATATTCCGCCGAATTACAGTTCGTCTAATACATATTCTATGGTGTTAAATTTACACGGCTATACATCTACTGCTGCAGCTCAAGAGGCTTATTCTAGTTTTAATGTTATTGCTGATACAGCTAACATTATTGTGGTTTATCCAGATGGGGTGAGTAACGCGTGGAATTCGGGGTTTAATGTTCCTTATTTTTCGGGAGTAAACGATGTGGGGTTCATTTCTGCATTGATTGATACCATGATTCAAAACTATTCTATAAACTCTTGCAGGGTTTATGCGATTGGCATGAGCAATGGAGGCTACATGAGTCATCGTTTGGCTTGTGAATTGGAAAATAAAATTGCAGCCATTGCTGGAGTAACAGGAATGTTGGCAGACAGCACTGCATTTTATTGTCAAACCAATCGTGCGGTTCCTATCATGCAAATTCAAGGAACAGCAGATGCGGTGGTGTCGTTTAGCAATTTTGACAACGTCATAAATTGGTGGCACAACCACAACGGTTGCACCAACACAGCTGCAGTTTATAACTTCCCAAATATTAGCTTAATTGACAATTGCACGGCAGAACTTACCATACACAACCAATGTGATGGTAATACCGCAATTTATGCCATAAAAATTATGAATGGTGGTCACACTTGGCCAGGAGCAAGTATCGACATTCCTTCAAATGGAAATACCAATAGAGATATTCATGGTAGCAATGAAATTTGGAAATTTTTAAGTCAATTTGATTGTAATTCAGGAACAGTAGGGGTAGAAGAGTCGGATAAAAAAAATATAGTGACTGTTTATCCTAATCCTTCATCTTCAAAAATAAATTTTAGTAAAAAAATAGATAAATTAAAAGTTTATAATTCAATTGGAACCTTGTTAAATGAGTACAAATCGGTCTCAATGATTGATATAGATGGTTATAAAAAAGGGATGTATTTTTTTGAAATAACATCCCTTAATATCAAAGAATATAAGACAGTAATAATCAATTAATGAGCTGTATGAACATTTGCTGATATATTTAATGTTGTTGTTATTGGTTCCGTATTAGCGGTTATGGTTACTGTTTTGGTTTGAGCACCTTGCTGAGTTCCTGGGCTATAAACAACTTCAATCTCACCAGTCTTTCCTGGAGCAATAGGTTCTTTTGGGTAAGTAGGGACAGTACATCCACAACTTCCTGAAGCATTTTCAATAATTAAAGGTTCAGAACCCGTATTAGTAAATTTAAAAACTTTAGTGTGTTTTGAATTTTGTTCTATACCTCCAAAATCATGATTCATTTCAGCAAATTTGATAGTTGTTTTTGCCCTGCTTTCTGATTGAGAAGGTTGTTTTGGTTGATTAATACTTGGGTCTGGCATTGGAGGAACAGTTGTGTTTGGTTGAACTGTATTTGCTGCAATGTTACTTTGAGGTTGTTCTTCGATAGTATTAGAGGAGCTACCATCCATAATAAAAGTATCAACCACAAGAGTAAGTGCAATGATACCTAATAAACCAATTTTAATATTTTCTTTCATTTCCATTTTTAAACGATTTTAATTGTAAACTAATTTTTCTTTTTTAAAGGTGTCGTTATTAAGTTCTTCAATTGCTTTTAAATAAGAATTATTAAATTCATTTGCTATTTCATAGAATGCTGATGTACCCCATATATTTCGAGCAATTAAAGCTTTTAGTCTATTTACCATAACTGGTTTTGAAGTTTTAATTTGCTCTTCATTTGGCTCTACATCATTTTTTTCTGCGTAGGTAACAAACTCAGTAAACAACTCTTTTTCTGCGTCAAAGTTCTTTTTAAATTCTGAAATTGTTGGATATTTTTTAGAAAATTCTTCTCTGTGAGAATCCATATATGTTAAAGTAAAATCATTAAATAACCCTTTTCTATTTACTAATCCAAAGTATTCGGAATACATCGACGTATCTATTGGAACAAAAACATCTGGCATAATTCCACCACCGCCATAAACAACACGTTTACTGTTTATCGTTTCATATTTTAACGAATCAGGAAATTGGATACTATCAGCACTTAACAACTCTCCATTTTCGTATCTTCTTGATAATTCATCATAATAATCATCTTTTCCACCTTCATAAGAACGTTGAATACATCTTCCAGAAGGAGTAAAATAACGAGCAACAGTTAAACGAACAGCAGAACCATCGGTTAATGTAAATGGTTTTTGAACCAATCCTTTCCCAAAAGAACGGCGACCAATAATCAAACCTCTATCATAATCTTGGATAGCTCCTGAAACAATTTCTGAAGCAGAGGCAGAACCTTCGTCGATTAATATTACCACTTTCCCTTTTTCAAAACTTCCTTTAACTGCAGTATAGTATTCTTGTTTTGGATTTTTATTTCCTTCGGTAAAAACAATTAGTTTTTTATCGTCTAATAGTTCGTCAGCCAACTGAATAGCTGTTTTTAAATATCCACCACCATTTCCACTCAAATCAACAATAAGGTGTTTCATTTTTTGCTTTTTCAACGATTCCATAGCATCTTGAAACTCTTTATCAGTATTCTGTGCAAAGCGATTGATTTTAATATAACCAATTTCTGGAGTTGCCATAAATGAAGCATCTACACTAAAAATTGGAATTTCATCCCTTGTAATGGTAAAATCTAATAAGTTTTTTGAATCTCTTCTTAAAATAGATACATTAACCTTAGTTCCTTTTTTTCCCCTAAGTTTATCTTGTACATCGCTATTTTGAAGTCCAATACCAGCGATATTTTCTCCATTCACAGCCACAATTTTATCACCAGCTAGAATTCCAACTTTTTCACTTGGACCACCAGCAATTGGAGAAACTACAATAAGGGTATCGTGTAAAATATTAAATTGCACGCCAATTCCTTCAAAATTACCAACCAATGGTTCGTTCATTTTTTTTACTTCATCAGCGGAAATATAAACGGAGTGAGGATCTAATTCTTTTAACGCAGAAACTATAGCATCTTCAACAATCTTATTTTCATTTGTTGTATCTACATACGCATAGTTGATGTATTGCAAAAGTGCATCAAACTTTCTTCCACCTTCGGTTGCAAATTGAGCATTACTGTAGAGTGCAGTTAAGAATAGGGTAGAAGCTAAGGTTATTTTCTTAATCATAATCTTTTTTTTTATAGGCTGATACACAAATCTAATAATTTAGTTACGTTATTAGTGTTAATAGTTGTTAAAGAAAATTTATTCCACAAAAAAAGGTTGCTCAATTGAGCAACCTTTTTTTGTGTGAATTAGTTAGAGAGTTACTATTTGATTCTGTAACCAATTTTTAAACCTAATCTTAAGTCTACTGGAATTTTGTTTCCAAGTATTGGAAGATAATCATTTTTTTTCCAATCTTTTGTGGAATTATTTTCTTCAGCATTTTTATTGCTAATAGTAATAGAATTACTTAATAATTTTCCAATACCAAATTCTGCTTCTACAATAAAACCATTTCCAGCAACCCATTTGTAACCAGTTAAAGCACCTAATCCAATTGCAGAAGAGGTTACGTTTGTCTGTTCTGTAGTTTCAACTAATGTTGTTTTATTTATAGTGTTGAAATTGTTGTCGTTTGAAGCAGAGCTTCTATATCTAGCAAACGCCCCTAAATAAAAACCATCATCACCTTTTTCAGGCGTTAGAAAATACTTGAATGTAGGTATAACATTAAATTCAGAGTATTTTTTTCCACCAGCTTCTGTCATATTTTTTGAAGTAGTGTTGATGTTAATTCCTGCAGCAACTTTATCGTTAAAGCCATATTCTGCACCCAATTCATATTTTGAAAACACGAAGTTTAATACATTTAGATTGATATCAAAATGTTGGGCTAGGGTAGAGGTATAGCTAAATAATATTACTGCAACTGTGGTTAAAATTTTATTTTTCATGAGATAAAAGTTTTAGTTAAATTTTACTTTTTGAAAATGGATTACCACCAACCTCTAACATTATAAGTAATAGATTTTGGTTGACCATTTCCGTAAGCAACACCAACATCTCTATATGCTTTAATCATTTCGCTTTTTTGCTCTTGATCTTTTAAGATGTATTTCCATTCTCTAGCATCAATTTCTTTAACTCTTGCTGCAATTTTTGCACTTAAAGCTTTTACTTCACCATAACAACTAGATTGTGGTTCGATAGAAGATAAGATGGCACCAGCTTGATCTGCAGCATCCATACTTTGGTTAGCAGACCAAATGTTGCTAGCTTCAGCTAATTTTAATTTACAATCTCTATCAATCATTTTCTGATACATAGGACCTACAGCTTTTATTGCTTTATCATAACATTCAGCACAAGCATCAGGAACACTAGTTAACAAGAAAATAGCTTCTTCATATTTGTTTTGAGAAGCTAAAGTATTAGCTTCTTTAATAATGAAGTCGCATTTTGAATTGTAATATTCAACGATTTTTTGTTTACCTTTTTGTACAAAGGCAGCTAATTCAGGGTTTTCTGGTTTAATGTTGTTTAAAGCTTGCATATAAGCTTTAGTTTCATTTTGACCAACACCTTTAACTTGAATTGAAGTACTTGCAAATACAGTTCCATCAAAACCATCGCCAATGTATAAGTTTACATCCAATGTATAGGCTTGCATTGGTGGAGCAGTAGCTGTTAAATCTTTAGTTGCAACAATAATATTTGCAGTTAAGATAAATCTAGAGTTAAAACTACTAGCAGCAACACCATTTTTATTGATGATTTGTGTTAATTTATTTGCTAACGATTGACGGGCTGTAGTAGGCATTCCTTCAATTTGATCTGGAACCCAAGCAGTAACAGCCACACGACCTAGGTCGTCTTTTTTGTCTTGAGCATTAGCAGATATTCCAGAGAATAAAGCTAAAGCAGAAACAAAAGCTATTTTAAAAAATGATTTTTTCATGTCTTTTTTGTTTATTAGTTAATTGGTTATTTCTCACCTAGAACAATAACAGCTTGCCCTAAACCTTTCATCATTAGTTTATTTGTAATACTATAAGGAGGTTCTTTTAAGAATTTCTGTAAATTTTTAGCAAATCCTCTAGCATCAATTGCTTTACCAGAATCATCAAACATAGGAATACGAACTTGTTCGAATAACATCATGTTTTCGGTAGCATCTGTAGTATTAAATCTTCCTTTTACAGAATTAGCTGCCATCCAGTCTTCAATAATTGAGCTTAATTCTTTGCCATCAAATTCTGATTCTAAATCTTCTGACCAAGAATCGAATTTTTTAATTCTAATGATAATTTCTCTACCATTTGCAAACATATCATCAAAGTGTGTTTGAAGGCTTGAATTAAAGTTATCAATATGAGTTGTTACAGCTTCTTTTAATAAAACACCAGTTTCAGCAGAGAATGAAGGAGCTCCAACGCCATTTGCACCAGCAATTTGTTTATCAGTATAAGCATCTAAGCCTTGTAAAATAAATGTAATCGATTTTTTAGGACCAGTAACATTTACTGTGTATCCAATTTGCATGATAATGTCGGCTTTAGCAACACGCTTTAATGCATCAACAGGTGATTCACTAACACCTGCTCCAGACTTAGAAGTTAACATGTTATTTTCAGCAGCTTCAGCTTCTAAAGTTTTAATTGCAGATTCCATGTTTTTTAATGGAAATCCTCTTTCAGCCATCATATCATTTAATGAGCTGATAACTAAGTTTAAATCAGAGTTTTCTTGGAATGCTCTTTTGTAATCTGGAATTTTTGTTTTTGTACCTTGATTGTCAAATTCTAAAAAGAAACCATTTGTAATACACCAGTTATCGCTTGGAACAACCATAATAGTTGGTTTTTTTGCTTGACCAAATGCAAGAGCAGATAATAGAACTAATGATAATGTTATTGAAATTATTTTTTTCATTGTTTTATAGTTTAGATTTTAATAGAATAATAATTTATTGAGTTATGATTTTATCTTGAATCATTCGTTCTTTTAATTTAGCACGTTGAACACGAACAACTACACCATAATTTTCTTGTGAACCCGCTTGAGAACGACCTTTTCTTACTTCACTGTGCATATCAGAACCATCTTCAGAGGTAATGAACTCTTTATAAGGTCCATTGTCAGCAAAAAAAGCATTGAAGTAATCTTCGAATTTTTCACGAGCATTTGGATTAAATAAAACCGGTTTTGCATTACAACCACCATTTCCTTTAGTGATTCCAGTAAAAAGAACGTCTCTAACTGCATTTTTCTTTGCTTGTTCGATAGCATCTTCGCGGTTTCTACCTTTTCCATGAGAACGAACTGTTTGAGAACCATCTCCTTCAACACCTAAGCACTCGGTTTCATAGTCATAAAATCCAGCTGTTTTCTTTTGAACCTTCTGAGCAGAAGAATTAAAGGTGAAACCTATTAATAATACAAGTAGAATTCCTGTTGTTTTTATTATTGTTTTCATAATATCTTAGTTTAATAGTTTTTAGAAACCTGAAGATAAACCTTTAATAATACCAGCTGCTTCAAGATCTTTTCTTAATAAATCAGTCATTACAGTTACTACAACACCAACTTTGTATTCTTTTCCAACTTTCATTGGTTCAGGAGTTCCGTCGCCAGAAGTAGAAACGAATTTCATGTATTTTCCACCTTCAGCAAAGAAAGGGTCAAAGAAATCAGCTTTTTGTTGTTCTAATGAAGGATCGTTAGTTAATGGTTTTTGAGAAGTACAACCATTAGCACCTCCAGCATAACCTTGGAAAATAATACCGTGAACTGCATTTTTCTTAGCTTGAGTAATAGCTACAGTTGCATTTTTTGAATACGACCATACTTTAATAAGTTTTGTGCCTGGTTGTCCAATACCAACGCACTCTATTTCGTATCTCCAACTTGCAGTAGCTTTATCTGCTTTTTTTTGTTGAGCAAAAGCTTGAGAACCGATTAGCAACATTCCAACAGAAAATAAGCTAATTTTTGAAATCATTTTTTGAATCATAATCGTTTGTTTTAGTTAAATTATTTTTGTTTTATTAATTGATTTGTCTGATAAGCATACCTGGGTAAAAACCTTTTCCACCTTTAAATGTAGTGTACTCAAATTCGTTTTCTGGTTTAATTGGATTGCCTTCTTCGTCAAGAGGTTCTTCACCTTTTCTGTAACGGTTATCCATTATTTTATCTTTTTCAACAGTAATAACACCTTTTCTTTTGTAAACTATTTTTCCAAGAGCATCAGCTGTTTGTTCTAAAACTTCATATTTATCACCTTTTTCTAAGCCTTCTTTCATCCCAATTTTTGCTGCTATTGGTTCAATACTTACTAAAGGAGTTTTTGTTCTAAATGGTTCAAACTTACGTTGTAATTTAGCATAAACAGCATCAATCGATTTTAGTGTAGCATTTCTTATGATTGAAGCTTCGCTATCAGCATTTTTTCCTAAACCGGAAATTAATGTAGATGCTTTCTCGTATCCTAAAAGTTGTAAGCTAAACAGGTTTGAATTATCAAAAGCTTCTTTCTTTGAAGGATCAACTGATTTGTCGTCCATCCAATAGTTTTGATAAAAAACAGCCGAAGTAGAGTCATTCCAGTTTAATTTATATAAATAGGCTGTAGTCCAAACAGAATAACCATGTCTAGTTTTTTCGTAAACCATATCAGCTGCTTTTTCTAGAGCTTCTTTAAAAGCTCCTTTGTTAGCAGCAATTGCATAAGCTGTTGTTTTTACTGCTAGTGCAGCAGTTTCGTTACTAACAAATTTTGAATAATTTACCACAACAAAGGTATTTGGTAATAATTCTTCTCCAGCATCAGCTAAAGCAGCATCACCTCTGCTTGAAGATGCTGCAAGCTGAACATCTTGAGCAGAAGCATCGTACATTCCACGCTCTTGAATCAATGTCATATCAAAAGCACCGTTATCTTTTCTGTTAAACCATTTAGCTACAATTTTATTAGCAATTTTACTCTCTTCAAAATATTTGTTAATAGCAGGACTTAAATCTTTATCAGCTTTTTCTTCTTTGCCATTTTCATCAATAACAGGCTCAGCCATGTAATTAGCTAAGTTAAATGATTTTTCTCCAACAGTATGATCGTTGTATTTGTCAGGAAAAGGTGCATTATTAAATGTATTTAGAATGATATCAATTTTTGGAAGTTTAGCATCTTCTATGATCATAGTATGAAGCGAACTTCTACGATATTTAATTGCCGCTGTAGTTTTGTCTGAGGCATCAATTTTACCTGATTCTTTTTTTTCTTTTGCTTCTTCTGTTTGAGCAAATGTTTGTTGGGTAGATAATACTACTGAGAACGTGATTAATGATAGATTAATTAATGTTTTTGTTCTACTAAAAGGTTTTTTATACATATGAATTTTTTAAATTTAGAAACCAAAGCTACACAAAAACAAAAGCCAAAAATTAATTGTTGATAATGTTTTTTGGTTTTACAATTACTATGCCAAGAATTTTTCAAGAATAAAGTCAAACTTAGTTTATTTGCTTTATTAACATACCAGGATAAAATTGTCCGCTTGCTCCGTTAAAGTGAGTTGCATCAATATATTGTGGAGGTACATTTCCTTTTTCTTCATCAGGAACATAGGTGTTGTCCCAAATCATACCTTTTTTAACAGTAATAACACCTTTTCTTTTGTAAATTATTTTACCATCTAATCCAATTTGAGATTCCAATACCTCAAATTTATCACCTGGTTCTAAACCTTCTTTTAATCCAATTTTTGCAGTTAATGGTTCAACAGAATGTAAAGGAGTTTTTGTTCTAAACTCTTCAAATTTTCGTTGAAGTTTAGCAATTGCTTGGTCGGTAGCTTTTACTGTTGCCATTTTAATTAAATCTTCTTCACTTTTATTGGTAAAAATAGATGATTGAACATCTGCCCACGCATCTTGGCTACCCACGTATTTTAAAGTAAATAAGTTAGCAGCATCAAACGCTTTAACTTTGTTTGGATCAATATTAGTTTCATCAGCCCAATAGTTTTGGTAAAAAACAGCAGCAACAGAATCATTCCATTCTAAACGATATAAATATGAGGTGGTTTTAATGATGTAACCTTTTCCAGCAACTGTAGCACCTAAATCGGTTACCGCAGTTACATTATTTACTGTAGAAGAAAGAGCTCCAGCTCCTGGTATAAGACTTAAACCTGTACGTAAACCAGCCGAAACTTTCTTAGTAGTATTAGCAATTTCTTCTTTAGATGTGAACTTAAAATCGTTTACAATAACAAACGTGTTACCTATTAAATCTTCACCAGCATCAGCAAGTAATGCATCGCCTCTTTGAGAAGATGCTGCAATTAACTTATCATATGTTGAAGCATCATATTCTCCTCGAGACGCTATTAAATCCATATTAAATGCTCCATTACTTTTTCTATTAAACCATTTTGCAACCAATTCTTTGGCTACAAGGTTATTGTTTAAATGGTTAGTTATTTCATAAGAGCGGTCTTTAACTGTTCCTGAGCCTTCAATTAAATATGGGCCAATGTTGTGGTCGTTAAATTTTTCAGGTAGGGGAGCATTTCCAAATGCATCTTTAATAACATTAGCGTGTGGTCTAGTTGGGTCGTTAACCATCAAGGTATAAAGAGAACTTCTTCTATATTTTACACTTGCAATAGAATTATCAGTTGCATCTTTTACTTTAGCAGGAGCATTAACCGCTGTAGTTGAAGATGATTGGCTAGTTGTTGAGTTTGGTAGAATAGGATTGGTTCTAAAACCTTCTTTTTTGAGCTGTTGTAAAGCAAATTCTCTTTTATTTGAGGCTACAGACATTTCAGCATTCTTCTGTGAAATGGTAACTGAATTCAATCCTTTTTTTGCATCAATATCTTTTTTAAGTTGGGAAGCAATAGTCCAATATTCCTTATTAACCGCTTCTTTCTTTTCAGCTTCTAATTTGGTTACAGCTGCTACTGTTTCCGGATTTTTTTTCCATTCTTCAGCATCAGGATTATAACTTGATGAATTTCTTCTATTTATTTCATCTTGAATAACTTTTGCTAAACGATATTGTTCTTTTGAAACTGCCTGATTTTTTTGAGTATTCAATTCCTCAAGCGTTAAACTAGATTGAGAAAATAGATTGGTGTTAAATGCTATAATAGCAATTAGTAAAATATATATAGTTTTCATTTTCATGAGTTTTTTATAATGGATTATTTTTTAGCTTTTCTCTTTACTCTTGACCAAGCAAGACCAAATCTAAACAATGGAGTATATTCGTTATTAAAGTACATGTTTAATTCCACAAAAGCACCAATACTTCTTTCTTGATTAAAGAATAAATATGAACCTAGTTTGTAGTTCACAGGCAAATAGAATTCTTCATCATAACCATCAATTCCAAACCCAAGGCCAAAAGAAGTGTATGGTAAAACAACAGAGCCAAAATCACCTAACAGTGCCATTTGACCACCATATTGAACACTAATGTCTTCATCAACAAGAACAAAATCAGCAAACAAACCTCCAGCCAAATACTTATTTATCCACCATCGGTGGTTCGACATTTGAAAAGCAATTAAAGAATATTCATACTTATAAGTTTCTGTGGTGTACGTTGTTTCATACATTCCTGTAAAGGAATTATAATTATAATTTGATGAGGTGTACTCACCAGTTTCTTCATAGCTTCCAAATCCCATTCCCATACTTCCAATTATTTTATCTCGGAATTCATATTCTGATAAAGCTCTTTTAGGTGATTTTACTTTAGGTTGTTTAGTTCCAATAAGTGCATTTTCGAAACCTGCAGGTGCTGGTTGGTTAGATAACGCAGAACTCATCATTCCTAATGAATTTGCTTGTTGAGTAGGAGTTGTAGTACTTCTGCCACTTTTTACATCATCAATTTTTTTATCGATAGCGATTACTTCTTCATATTTTTCTAAGAAAATGGCAATTTTCTTATCTTCTTCCAGTTGTTTTAACTTGGCGTTTTTTTCTTCAACTTGCTGAATTTCTTTTTTTAGTTGTTCAGCTTTTTGAAAATCATTGTTTTCTGTGGCAGTTTTTAATTCTAGATTGAGTTCATCTATTGTTTTTGTGGTTTGTCCAAAAATAGAAATGGAGCAAAACAACAGCATTACTAAGAATATCTTTTTTCTAATCATGTTTCAAATTTTAATTGAAGCGAAGATATTCTAAATTGACCAATCGAGTTAAAAATATTATTAACAAGAAATAACCGAATTGTTAATAATAACGGGCGATTTCAGTGGGTTGTGGAAGCAAATTGTTAATACTCTACTTTTAACGAAGAAACCGTTTCTTTCAGTAAGTATAAAAGTTTTCGGTATTCTTCGTCTATTTCATAATCATCTAATTTTTCCTCAATATCATAAACAGCATCCATAATTTGATCTTCATCAAAGCTGGTATCGAATGTTTCTATAACAGTTAAAACTTCTAAACATGAGTTATAATCACCTTTTGAAGCTATTCGAACTAATGAACCGAGATGTTCGCTTGCATCTAAAGAGGATTGCCAAAAGATAGAAATAAGAAAAGATTTAATTGAGACGTATTTCTTGTCGTTAATTGCTTTAATAATGGGCAGTACACTATCTTCACTTTTTAAATCGAAAAGTAGGTTCGTAATGCTTTTTTTAATCTCTTCATTAGTAGTTTCAATAAAAACAGCTAAAACTTCAGCAATAGCTTCTTTTTGTCCATGAAGACGTAGTTGTTTTATAGCTGTCAATACTTTTTCGGTATCGTCTGATTTTAAATCTTTAATAATGTTGTTGAAACGGTTGTTATTCTTTTCCATGATAAATTTTATAAAAGCAAAAGCTCACCAAAATTAGTGAGCTTTTCTTGTCTAAATCTATTTTCTATTTATTAATAGTAAATTAATCGTTTTACCTTAGCAATATGTTTTGCTAAACGAATTACTTGTTTAGTGTAACCAAACTCGTTGTCGTACCAAACATATAATACCACATTTTTTTTATCGGTTGAAACGATTGTTGCGTTACTATCGAATACCGAACAACAAATGTTTCCAATAATATCGGATGACACCAACTCTGGATCGTTTTCGTATTTAATTTGGTTTACTAAACCACCTTGTAAAGCAGCTTTTCTAATAATTTCGTTTACTTCTTCAATTGAAGTTTCTTTATTTACACTTAAGCTAAGAATAGCTAAAGAACCATTTGGAGTAGGAACACGAACAGCATTTGCTGTTAATTTATCTTTAAATGAAGGAATAACCTTTGTTACCGCACTTCCAGCACCAGTAGAGGTAATAACCATGTTTATTGCCGCAGAACGACCTCTTCTTGGTTTTTTATGGAAATTGTCCAATAAGTTTTGGTCGTTGGTATAAGCGTGAACAGTTTCAATATGACCTTTGCTTACACCAAGTTCGTTTTCAATAACATATAGAATAGGAGCAATAGCGTTTGTTGTACAAGACGCTGCTGTAAAAATATCTTCTTTTTCTAAATCAAGCGTATCTTCATTAATGCCATAAACAATATTAGGAACTTCTTTACCTGGAGCAGTCAATAATACTTTGCTAACACCTTTTGCTTGTAAATGTCTTGACAATTGTTCTCTGTTGGTAAATGCACCAGTATTGTCAATTAATAAAGCATCTTTAATTCCATAAGCTGTGTAATCAACATCTTCTGGGTTTTTCGCTTCAATTAATTTAACTATTTGACCGTTAATGATTAAAGCGTTATTATCTAAATCTTCTTCTACAGTTCCAGAGAACATTCCGTGAACAGAATCGTTTCTTAATAAAGCAGCTCTTTTAACGGTTTCTTCTTTACTTACTGTTCTTGTAACAATTGCTTTTAATCTCAATTGCTGACCTTTTCCAGCTTGTTTTACTAACTCACGAGCAGCTAAACGACCAATACGACCAAAACCAAATAAAATAACATCTTTTGGGTTAAGGGTTGCTGATTTATCAATGGTAAAATTGGTTAATTTATTTCCCAAGAAGTCGGATAACGATGAGAAGTTGTTTTTCTCCATCAGCCATTCGCTTGCTAAACGACCTATATCTAGTTTTGATGGAGCTAAATCCATTTTAGCCAATTCTTCACCAATTTTTTGAGTGGTAAAAATATCTACTGGATTATATGTAATGCTTTTTGCTTTTTTGTGAAGGTTTAATACCTGAGAGATGCTTTGATCAACTAAAGGATTTCTGAAAAGTACTAATTCAACTGATTTTTCATACATTAAGTAGCCAATAGAACTAATAAGGCTTACCGCAGATTTTTCATTTGATACATACTCGTTTAATTTTGAATCGTATGCATTGTTGTTGTGTAAAACTTCCATTTTTTATTAACCTAAATATGTTTTTAATAAATTACTTCTAGATGAATGTCTTAATCTTCTTATTGCTTTTTCTTTGATTTGACGAACTCTTTCACGAGTTAAATTGAATTTTTCACCAATTTCTTCTAACGAAAGTGGATGAACAAAACCAATTCCGAAGAACATTTTAAGTACTTCTTGTTCTTTATCGGTTAGTGTTGCCAATGAACGACTAATTTCACGTTGAAGTGATTCGTTCATTAAGGTAACATCTGAATTTGGAGTATCGTTGTTTGCTAAAACATCCAGTAAATTTCCATCTTCATCATCACGGAAAGGTGCATCAACAGATACGTGTCTTCCTGATATTTTCATCGAATCAACCACTTTGTCATCACCAATTTCTAATAAATCGGCTAATTCATCAATAGATGGTTCGCGTTCGAATTGTTGTTCTAATTTAGAGAATGCTTTATTTATTCGGTTTAATGAACCTACTTGATTTAATGGTAAACGAACAATTCTAGCTTGTTCGGCAATTGCTTGTAAAATGGATTGACGAATCCACCAAACGGCATAAGAAATAAACTTAAAACCTCGTGTTTCATCAAAACGTTGTGCTGCTTTTATCAAACCTAAATTACCTTCATTAATTAAATCGGGTAGGGTAAGGCCTTGATTTTGATATTGTTTTGATACAGAAACAACAAATCTTAAGTTTGATTTTACTAATTTTTCTAAGGCTCTTTGGTCGCCTTGTTTTATCTTACGTGCTAACTCTACTTCATCTTCTGCTGTAATTAACTCTTCTCTTCCGATTTCTTGTAAGTACTTATCAAGAGAGGCACTATCACGGTTGGTAATAGATTTGGTGATTTTGAGTTGTCTCATTAAAGATAGTTTATGTTAATATTGATAGGGTTAGGCAAACTTACCGATAAATTTGTTTGAAATTTAAAAAAGTGTTTACTTTTTATTGATTGATAAATAAAGGGTTTTCGTCGTATTTTTCAATCATTTTACCGATTTTTTTAGAAAACAAAAAAGCCGCAGATTAGTCTGCGGCTTAACATTGTGCTAACAATTTTTAAACACCAAAGCCATAAAATTCTCGTTTACCGTTTTCATAGAACCCTTCAATTAAAACTCCGCCTTTTGTAGTTGATAGTAAATCGGTAAAGGTTTTAACACTTTTAACAGGTGTGTGGTTTATTTTAGTAATGATGAAACCTTCTCGAATACCAACGCTTCTCATTTTTCCAGCAAAAACCTCTTCTACCTTAATACCATCTTCAATGTTTAATTCTTTCTTCTGCTTAGCATCAAGGTCGCCTAAACGAGCACCCAGCAATCGGTGTATTTTATTTTCTTCGTAAGAAATTAAATCTTCCTCACCGTTTAAGTTTTTTAAAACGACAGGTATTTCTAGTTCTTTGTTTTCTCTGTAAATGGTAAGATTAACCTTGTCGCCAGGTCTGAATTGGCTAATTTGCTCTTGTAATTCGGGCACATCAGTTACGTTTTTACTTCCTACTTTTTTAATGATATCGCCCGATTTTATTCCTGCTTTTGATGCAGAACCATTTTTAGTAACGCTGTTTACATAAACACCCGACATATCGTTTAAACTTAATTCTTCAACTACTTGTTCATCAATATTTTGAATACTTACGCCAATAAATGCTCGTTGAACAGTTCCGTATTCTTTTAAATCGTTTACTACTTTTTGAACGATGTTTGAAGGAATAGCAAACGAATAACCCGTATAAGAACCTGTATTGGATTGAATAGCGGTATTAATTCCAATTAGTTCGCCATTTGCATTTACCAAGGCACCACCGCTGTTTCCAGGATTTACGGCTGCATCGGTTTGAATAAACGATTCGATAGGAGGTAAACCATTACCATTGTTTCCACTTAAAATATTGATGTTTCTTGCTTTTGCACTTATAATTCCTGCTGTAACAGTAGAAGTAAGATTAAAAGGATTTCCAACAGCTAAAACCCACTGACCAACATTCAAATCGTTTGAATTTCCAAAACCTACTGATGGTAAGTTTTTTGCATCAATTTTTAGAAGAGCTAAATCGGTACTTGGGTCGGTTCCAATCAATTCGGCTTTGTAAGTTTTTTTATTGTTTAATGTTACATTAATGGTGCTGGTTCTATCAATTACATGGTTGTTGGTAACAATGTAGCCATCCTCTGATAAAATAACGCCCGAACCAGCTCCTTGTACCACTTGAGGTTGTTGCTTAAATGAGCGTCCATAAAAAAACTCATACAACGGATCGATTTGTTGTTGGTAAACCGATTCGGTTTTAATGTGTACTACAGCATTGGTAGAGATTTCTGCTGCATATTCAAAATTGGTTAAACTCCCATCTTTTATGTTAAGATTGGTTAATACCCCATTGCTTGTTGGTGTTTTGTTTTCAACAACAGTTACGGTATTTGGGTTAACTAATTTTTGATAAATAAATACAGAAAAAATGCCACTTAATAATGCTACAAAAAGCATTGAACTAAATTGTTTTACTGAATTTTTCATGATAGTTAAGTTTTAAAAGATTTACAACTACAAAATTTAGCACAAAAACACTGTTTTTAAAGGCCGTAATACGTGTTTGGTGTTAAAAAATGTTAAGTAAAATCTTAAAAAATATTAAATTCAATAGTTAAGAACTAAAATATTATAATACATTTTAAACTGTATATAGTTCGAGCTATGTTTTACGAGTTAGGTTGAAAAAAAATGTGATTATGAAGGATTTGATTTTGTTTCGTTTAACGCACGTATAAGAAATCGTTTTAATGTTTTTTATACGCAGTTAAACGAAGTTCGCGTTTTTTTAGCACAAAGTCAATTGATTAAAGTTGTTTTAAAATAAAAGTTTTAAACAAGTTATAAAAAAATTAAATTCTAAAAACAGTAAAATTATTTTGTGGTTGTAAAATAATATTTTATACATTTGCATCATTCAAAATTAAAACATGAACAATACATTACATTATCATCATTCACATTCTTGCACACAGGCGAGCTGTTAATGGTATATGTAAAACATAAATAAAAAATATCAAAAACCCGTCTGAGTTATCCTGACGGGTTTTTTATTTCCCAAAAGTTTGCTCAGACACATTAAAAAAAGAAATGAGTAAACTAAAAATTGCAATTCAAAAATCAGGGCGATTAAATGAAGATTCGCTGAAACTACTTGCAGCGTGTGGAATTAATATCGACAATGGTATTGACCAACTTAAAGTAACCGCAACCAACTTTCCGTTGGAAGTATTTTTTCTAAGAAACTCAGATATACCACAGTACCTGGAAGATGGAGTAGTGGATATCGCTATTTTAGGTGAGAACCTATTAATTGAGGAAGAAAAAACATTGAAAATTGAAACATATTTAGGGTTCTCCAAATGTAAACTTTCTATTGCTACACCCAAGGGAATAAATTACAAAAGTATTAAAGATTTGGAAGGGAAAAAAATAGCAACTTCTTATCCAAACACATTGAAATCGTATTTAGCAAAGAACAATATCAGTGCGGAGTTACACATTATATCTGGTTCGGTAGAAATAGCTCCAAATATTGGGTTAGCCGATGCCATTTGTGATTTAGTAAGCTCAGGAAATACCTTGTTTAAAAATGGGTTAGAAGAAAAAGAAATTATCTTAAAGTCGGAAGCTTGTTTGGTTGTTTCGCCATTAATTACCAATGAAAATCAATTGATTTTAAATAAGTTGAGTTTTAGAATTCAGTCGGTACTGAAAGCCCGAAAATCGAAGTACATTTTAATGAATGTTCCGAACGATAAAATTGAAGCGGTAAGCAAAATTTTGCCGGTTTTAAAAAGCCCTACCATCTTACCATTAGCTGAAGAGGGCTGGAGTTCGTTACACTCGGTAATTGACGAAGATAAATTTTGGGAAGTTATTGATGAATTAAAACAAAATGGAGCTGAAGGTATTTTGGTTGTTCCGATAGAAAAAATGGTGTTATAAGTTGAAAGTTCATAAAGTAATAAAGTGATGAAAAAATACATTAATCCAATAAAATCAGAGTGGCTAGCATTAACAACTCGTCCAACTATACAAGCAGCAGATTTATCAAAGTTGGTAAAAGAAGTTTTTAAAGGTGTACAAGAATTTGGCGATAGTGCTATTAAAAACTATACCCAGCAATTCGATAGGGTGTTGTTGAATGAATTAAAAGTAACTCAAGAGGAATTTCAAATAGCTGATAATTTGGTGAGTAATGAACTAAAACAAGCTATGCAATTGGCGGCAAACAACATAGAAAAGTTTCACATCGTACAAAAGCAAGAAAAACAAGTGGTAGAAACTATTTCAGGTGTTTTTTGTTGGCAAGAATCTCGACCAATTGAAAGAGTAGGTTTGTACATTCCTGGAGGTACTGCTCCTTTATTTTCAACAGTGTTGATGCTTGGTATTCCTGCTAAACTTGCAGGTTGTAACCAAATTGTGTTGTGTACACCACCTAACAAAGAGGGTAAAATTGCAAATGAAATTTTAGTGGCAGCAAAATTGGTTGGAGTTAGTGCTGTTTATAAAGTTGGTGGCATACAAGCTATAGCAGCGTTAACCTTTGGAACTGAAACCATTCCGCAAGTTTATAAAATATTCGGACCAGGAAATCAATACGTAACAGCAGCAAAACAAGAAGCTTTTCAGCTTGGTGTAGCTATTGATATGCCAGCCGGACCTTCAGAATTGCTTGTGGTTGCAGATGAAAGCTCAAATGCAGCTTTTGTTGCCTCTGATTTACTTTCACAAGCAGAGCACGGAGCGGATAGCCAGGTAATTTGTATTGCCAATACTAAAAGTTTATTAGATGAAATAGTTAAAGAGCTGGAGCAACAATTGGCTCTATTGCCAAGAAAAACAATTGCTCAACAAGCACTAGAAAACTCAAAAATGATAGTGATTACTAATTTAGAAGACACACTAGATTTTGTTAATGAATATGCTCCAGAACACTTAATTTTAGCTGTAAATAATGAGGACGAATATTTATCGAAAATCAACAATGCAGGTTCGGTATTTATTGGAAATTATACTCCAGAGAGTGCGGGAGATTATGCTTCAGGAACTAATCATACTTTGCCAACCAATGGTTTTTCAAAAGCCTTTAGCGGAGTAAATTTAGATGCTTTTGTAAAGAAAATTACGTTTCAAAAAATATCAAAAGAAGGAATCATGAATATTGGAAATTCAATAGAATTAATGGCAGAAGCAGAGCAATTACAAGCTCACAAAAATGCGGTAACGATTAGAGTTAAAAGTTTGAAAGTGGAAAGTAAAAAGTAATAAGAAATGAATATCAATAAATTAATAAGAGAAAATATCGCAGCAATGAAGCCTTATTCATCTGCACGTGATGAGTTTAGCGGAATGCAAGGAGTGTTTTTGGATGCTAATGAAAACCCTTATAACAATGGAGTAAACCGTTATCCTGATCCATATCAAAGTGAATTAAAAAAGGAATTAGCAAAAATTAAAGGAGTTTCACCTAAAAACATGGTGTTAGGTAATGGTAGCGACGAAGTGCTGGATTTGTTGTTCCGTGCTTTTTGTGAGCCAAAACAAGATAATGTAGTGGTAACATCTCCGAGTTATGGTATGTATAAAGTATTAGCTAATCTCAATAATGTGGAATTGAAAGATGTTTTATTAGAAGAAGACTTTAGCTTAAATGCGGATAAAATTTTAGAAGCAGTTAACGAAAACACCAAAATGATTTTGTTGTGTTCGCCCAATAATCCAACAGGAAATGTTATCGATTTTGAAGTGATTGAAAAGCTACTCATAAACACCAATTGTTTGGTTGTAATTGATGAAGCTTATATCGATTTTTCCACAAAAGTTAGTTGTATTGAGAAATTAAGTAAATACAAACAACTAGTTGTTTCACAAACACTTTCTAAATTTTATGGAATGGCTGGAATACGTCTTGGAATGTGTTTTGCTTCTGAAGAAATTATTTCAATTTTAAATAGAATTAAACCACCTTACAATGTAAATAGTTTAACCCAGAACAAAGCCATTGAAATCTTAAAAAGTAATAACGATGGATATAAAAATGAAGTAATAGAACAGCGAGAGCTACTAAGAGCATCATTAGCCAAACTCCAATTTGTGGTGAGAGTTTATCCTTCAGAGGCGAATTTTATATTAATAAAAACAACTGATGCAAATGGTATTTACAATCAATTAATTAGAAAACAAATAGTAATTCGCAACAGAACCAAAGAACCTTTGTGTGAAAATTGTTTAAGAATAACTGTGGGAACACTTGAAGAAAACCAATTATTAATTGCGGCATTAAAAGAAATTAAGTTATGAAAAAAGTACTTTTTATAGATAGAGATGGCACATTGGTTATAGAACCTCCAATTGATTATCAGTTGGATAGCTTAGAAAAATTAGAATTTTATCCTGGAGTTTTTCGATGGTTGAGCCGAATAGTTGAAGAATTAGATTACGAATTGGTAATGGTTACCAATCAAGATGGATTAGGAACAACATCTTTTCCTGAGGAAACTTTTTGGCCAGCTCATAATAAAATGATGAAAGCTTTTGAGAATGAAGGGGTTATTTTTAAAGAAGTTTTGATTGACAGAAGTTTTCCAGAAGATAATGCTCCAACTAGAAAACCAAGAACTGGTTTGTTGACGGCTTATCTAAACAACAATTTTGATTTAGCCAATTCATTTGTAATAGGCGATCGGTTAACTGATATTGAGTTGGCAGAGAACCTTGGAGCTAAAGGAGTATTGATTAGTAATGATGCAGCGTTGAATTATAAAAATGGAACCCAAATTTTAAAAACAGATAGTTGGAAAACCATTTATGAGTTTTTAAAATTGGAGGATAGAACTTCTAATATATCAAGAAAAACGAACGAAACAGACATTGAAATCAAACTTAATCTAGATGGAACTGGTAAGGCAAATATCGATACGGGTATTGAGTTTTTTAATCACATGCTCGACCAAATTGCTCGCCACGGAAGTTTAGATTTGGAAGTTAGTGTTAAAGGTGATTTAGAAGTAGATGAACACCATACCATTGAAGATGCAGCCATTGCTTTGGGAGAAGTTTTTAATAAAGCTTTAGGATATAAATTAGGGATTGAACGCTATGGATTTTGTTTACCAATGGATGATTGTTTAGCACAAGTGGCTATTGATTTTGGTGGAAGAAATTGGCTGGAATGGGAAGCTGAATTTAAACGTGAGATGATTGGTAAAATGCCAACCGAAATGTTTTTTCATTTTTTTAAATCGTTTACCGATGGAGCAAAATGTAATTTAAACATTAAAGCAGAAGGAATTAATGAACACCACAAAATTGAGGCAATATTTAAAGCATTTGCAAAGGCTATAAAAATGGCAAAAAAGAGAGATGTAAATAATATGCAATTACCATCAACAAAAGGGTTATTATGAAATTAGTAATCATAGATTATGGAGCTGGAAATACCAAATCGGTGCAGTTTGCATTAAATCGATTAGGTGTGACCGCTGTTTTAACCAAGAATGTGGAAGAAATACGTTCAGCTGATAAGGTAATTTTCCCTGGAGTTGGTCATGCGTATGCTGCTATGGAAAAAATTGCTGAAGATGGATTGGATGAGTTTATTCCAACATTAAAGCAACCTGTTTTAGGAATTTGCTTAGGTATGCAATTGATGTGTAAATTTTCTGAAGAAGGCAATACCAAAGGGTTAGGAATATTTGATTTGGAGGTAAAAAAGTTTGGGACGGAAAATAAAATTCCACAAATTGGTTGGAATACCATTTTTGATTTAAAATCGGAATTATTGAGTGATTTATACGAAAACGAATACATGTATTTTGTTCATAGTTATTATGTTCCTAAATCAGATTTCACAATAGCTACAGCTAATTATGGATTAAATTACTCGGCAGCTTTGCAAAAAAACAATTTTTACGGTTGTCAGTTTCACCCCGAAAAAAGTGGAGATAAGGGAGAGGTGATTTTAAAAAACTTTTTGAATATATGAGAATAATACCAGCAATAGATATCATCGACGGGAAATGTGTTCGATTAACTAAAGGGGATTACGCTACACAAAAAACTTACAATGAAAATCCATTAGATATGGCTAAAAAATTTGAGGCTAATGGAATTCAATTTTTGCATTTGGTTGATTTAGATGGAGCAAAATCGAATCAAATTATCAATTATAAGGTTTTGGAGCATATAGCAACTAACACCAGCTTAAAAATTGATTTTGGAGGTGGGTTGAAATCAACTAAAGATGTAGAAATTGCTTTTAATTCGGGAGCCAATCAAATTACTGGTGGAAGTATTGCAGTAAAAAATCCTTCACTTTTTAAAACTTGGTTACAACAATACGGTAGTGAAAAGATAATTTTGGGAGCAGATTGTAACAACAGAAAAATTGCAACTTCTGGTTGGCAGGAATCTTCTGAGTTGGATGTGGTAGATTTTATTGCTAACTATGAACAGGAAGGTATTCAATCTGTTGTTTGCACAGATATCTCTAAGGATGGAATGTTGAGTGGGACATCTAACGATTTGTATAAAGAAATCATCTATAAAACAAATGTGAAACTTATTGCTAGTGGAGGTGTTTCATGTATGAATGATTTGCTTTTATTGCAAGAAATTGGCTGTGAAGGAGCTATTGTTGGAAAAGCCATATATGAGGGTAAAATTTCTTTGAAAGAACTAGAACAGTTTATATTGAAAAACAGTTAAGATGCTTACAAAACGTATAATACCTTGCTTGGATATTAAAGATGGCAGAACCGTTAAGGGCGTTAATTTTCTCAATTTGGTTGATGCTGGAGACCCTGTGGAACTAGCTAAAATTTATGCCAACGAAGGAGCTGATGAATTGGTTTTTTTAGACATTTCAGCAACCGAAGAAAAACGTAAAACATTGTTAGATTTAGTAGGGCGTGTGGCTCAACAAATCAATATTCCGTTTACGGTTGGTGGAGGGATTTCATCGGTTGAAGATGTTGAACTTTTGCTGAAATCTGGAGCTGATAAAGTTTCCATTAATTCATCGGCTGTAAAAAGTCCAAAACTTATCAATCAATTGGCTGATAAATTTGGGTCGCAGTGTGTGGTATTAGCAATTGATGCCAAACAAATTGATGGAAAATGGAAAGTTCATTTGGTTGGAGGGAAAGTAGCCACAGAATTAGATTTATTCGATTGGGCAAAAGAGGTGGAGCAAAGAGGAGCAGGGGAAATTTTGTTTACTTCTATGGATAATGATGGAACAAAAAATGGTTTTGCTAATGAGGCATTAGCTCTATTAACCAAATTGGTAAATATTCCGATTATTGCTTCGGGAGGAGCAGGAAACATAAAGCATTTTATTGATTGTTTTAAAGAAAGTAATGCTGATGCAACTTTAGCGGCAAGTGTTTTTCACTTTAAGGAAATAGAAATCAAACAATTAAAAAGCGAATTAAGAAAAAATAATATACCTGTAAGAATTTGACGATGAAACTAAAATTAAACGAGCAAGGATTGATACCTGCAATTATACAAGATGCTAATACAAAAAATGTATTGATGTTGGGCTACATGAACCAAGAAGCATATGAAAAAACAATGGCATCTAAAAAGGTTACTTTCTACAGTCGAAGTAAAAATCGATTGTGGACAAAAGGCGAAGAAAGCGGTAATTTTTTAAATTTAGTAAGCATTCAAAACGATTGTGATGATGATACGTTATTGATAAAAGTAAATCCATCAGGACCAACTTGTCATAATGGTACAGACACTTGCTGGGGAGAAGAAAATAGCAATAGTTTAGCATTTCTAACTCAATTAGAATCGATTATTAAACAACGTAGAGAATCTGGAGATGAAAAATCGTACGTGAACGATTTGTTTAAAAAAGGCATCAATAAGATTGCCCAAAAAGTAGGGGAAGAAGCGATTGAGGTTGTTATTGAAGCTAAAGACAACAACAATGAATTGTTTTTAAATGAAAGTGCTGATTTGTTGTTTCATTACTTAATTTTACTACAAGCTAAAGGATTTGATATTGATTCTGTTATAAGGGTTTTAAAACAAAGGTCAATTAAAACTAAATAGGGTTTTTATATTTACCGTAAAATCTATAGCCATATTGAAGTAGAACATGATAGATAGCAAAGCAACAAATAATGAACAGTCAATTCCTAGATTTAACTACAAGGGCGAGATAAAAGCAAATACATCAAAAAGTTATTTGCAACGAGCTATTGTTGTGGCAGCACTTGCAAAAGGTGAAACAACTTTACGTAATTGCGATGAATCTAATGATGTAGTTGCTGTAAAATCTGTAATTACTGAGTTGGGGGCTTTGGTTAACGGAAAAGAAACACTTTCGATAACTCCTGTTGAGTTAGGGACAACAAAAAAAGTGAAGGTTAATGTCGGCGAATCGGGTTTAGCCTTAAGAATGTTAGCATCTGTTTCCACTTTGTTTAATGGTAATATTGAGCTAAATGGGGAGGGTTCATTACTTAACAGACCAATCCAACCTATAATAGAAGCTCTAACATTAGCAGGCGTTGATGTTGAACACAATAATGGAAACCTACCTATAGTAATAAAGAGTGGTGTTAAAAACAACATCATTAACCTCGACGGCTCGTTTAGTTCCCAAATAATCACAGGTTTTTTAATAACACTTCCTCTTTTAAATTTTGATTCAAAATTGAATGTTACTGGATTGGTTAGTAAACCCTATATTGATATGACTTTGGAAGTTATCAAGCAGTTTGGGGTGCATATCGAAAATAATAACTACCAGCAGTTTGTAATAAAAGGAAATCAATCATACAAAGGTTCTGATTATGTTATAGAAGGAGATTGGAGTGGTGTAGCAAATCATTTAGTTGGTGCAGCTATTTCAGGAGAAATAACCATAAGTAATGTAAATCCAAATTCAAAACAATCTGATGTAGCAATTTTACAAGCAATAAAGCAATTTGGGGCAGTAGTGGAAGAGTCAGAAAATGCCATTTTTATCAAACAAAACGAGAATAATTCTTTTGAGTTTGATGCTACAGATTGTCCAGATATTTTTCCTCCGCTCATATTGCTTGCATCGATGGCTAAAGGTCAATCAAAAATAATAGGTACCAATCGATTGATACACAAAGAATCGAATCGATTAGAAACCATTCTAGAAACATTCAGAAAATTAAATGTTGTTGTTGAATCAAAAGAAAATTATCTTATTGTAGAAGGTGTTAACTCATTTTCAGGAGGTACTTTTGATAGTTATAATGATCATCGCATTGCTATGGTTTTAGCTGTGGCAGCAACAAAATCAAATGAAAATATTGTAATTAGAAATGCTTTAGCAGTAAATAAGTCTTACCCTAAGTTTTTCGATGATGTATTTAAAATGGTGACTTTCACTTAAAATTAAGTTATTTTGTATAAAAAAATAGCATGGAACAACAATACAATATTTTCGGAGAGCTTTTAATTGCTTGTAGCAATCAACCCTTAACAGGTTATTTTAGAGATGGTTGTTGCAATACCGACGGAACAGATTTTGGTGTGCATACCGTTTGTGTGGTTGCCACAGCAGAGTTTTTAGATTTCTCGTTCCAAACAGGTAATGATTTAATCACTCCAGTTCCAGAATGGGATTTTCCGGGTTTAAAAGCAGGCGATAAATGGTGTTTGTGTGCTGCTCGTTTTTTAGAAGCCTATGAAAATGGTTGTGCTCCAAAAGTAGTATTGGAAGCCACCAACGAAAAAACCTTAGCAATTGTTCCTATGGATGTGCTTATTAAGCATGCTTATTATACTAAGCAGGAGCAGTAAAAAGAAAATCATAAAATTTCCTTTAAAATCCTTAACTTCGCAGCCCCGATTGTTTGGGGTTAATATTATTGCTTATGATTGCTGCTCACAATGTTTCGTTACAATATGGTAAACGCGTTTTATTCGACGAGGTAAATATTAAGTTTACTGAAGGAAACTGTTATGGTGTTATTGGTGCCAATGGTGCTGGTAAATCTACCTTTCTTAAAATTTTATCAGGGGAAATTTTTCCAAATTCTGGTAAAGTTTCTATCGACCCAGGTAAACGTTTGGCGGTATTAAGCCAAGACCACAACAAGTTTAATGAGG
Source organism: uncultured Vicingus sp. (assembly GCA_964398455.1). Taxonomy (GTDB): domain Bacteria; phylum Bacteroidota; class Bacteroidia; order Flavobacteriales_E; family Vicingaceae; genus Vicingus. Next base: position 27,585 of record CAYNMR010000022.1, read on the forward strand.
AAACGGTATTGAATACAGTGTTGATGGGCTACGAAAAGCTGTGGAAAGTAATGCAAGAAAAAGACGCCATTTATGCTAAACCCGATTTCTCGGATGCAGATGGAATAAAAGCATCTGAACTTGAAGCAGAGTTTGCTGAAATGGATGGTTGGAATGCCGAATCGGATGCAGCCAATATGCTGAGCGGATTAGGTATTAAAGAAGAACATCATTACAGTTTATTGAAAGACATTAGTGGTAACCAAAAAGTACGAGTTTTATTGGCTCAAGCATTGTTCGGAAACCCTGATGTATTAATTCTCGATGAGCCTACCAACGATTTGGATATTCATACCATTGCTTGGTTGGAAGATTTTTTAATGGATTTTAAAAACACCGTTATTGTGGTTTCTCACGATAGGCATTTCTTGGATACTGTTTGTACCCACGTTGCCGATATCGATTTTGGAAAAATAACGGTTTATACTGGAAACTACTCGTTTTGGTACGAAAGTAGCCAATTGGCATTGCGTCAGAAACAATCTGCAAACAAAAAAGCCGAGGACAAGAAGAAAGAATTATTGGATTTTATTGCTCGTTTTAGTGCAAATGCTTCTAAATCGAAACAAGCAACAGGGCGTAAAAAAATGTTGGAGAAGATTAATTTTGAAGACATTAAACCATCTACCAGAAAATACCCTGCTATTATTTTTAACCAAAGCCGTGAAGCGGGCGACCAAATTTTACACATCACTAATTTGAGTAAAAATGGTTTGTTTAAAAATTTCAACTTAAATGTTCGTAAAGGCGATAAAATAGCTTTTGTTTCTAAAAACAGTATGGCAACCACTTCGTTGTTTCAAATATTAGTAGATGAAATTAAACCTGATGGTGGTGAATTTACTTACGGACAAACTATTACTCCAGCATATTTACCAAATGAAAATGCACATTATTTTACTGCTGATTACAATTTAATTGATTGGTTACGTCAGTTTTCGGTAGAAAAAGATGAAGTATATATTCGTGGGTTTTTAGGTAAAATGTTGTTCTCTGGTGAGGAAGTATTTAAGAAATCAAACGTATTATCGGGTGGTGAAAAAGTACGTTGTATGACTTCTAGAATGATGCTTGCAGAAGGTAATCTATTGATTTTAGATGAACCGACTAACCACCTTGATTTAGAGTCGATTACTGCTTTTAATAATGCCTTAAAAGATTTTAAAGGAACAGTGATGTTTACTACGCACGATTACGAGTTTGCCAATACTGTTGCTAACCGTATCATTGAATTAACTCCAAACGGCTGTTTAGATAAAGAAATGACCTACGAAGAGTTTGTTCAAAGTGAAAAAGTGCAAGAACAATTGGAGCAACTTTACGCCTAACTAAAAACAATCATTTAACAATTACAAAACTTTAGTTTTGATTAAAAACAACTAATTTCGTACCGAAATAAAACTATAAAAAATATGTCAAAAGTACTTATTATTGGAGCAGGAGGAGTAGGGCAAGTAGCTACTTACAAATGTGCAATGAACCCTGCAATTTTTACTGATATTGTTTTAGCAAGTAGAACAAAATTGAAATGTGATAAAATTGCTGAATCAATTAAAAAAGATTTAGGTGTAAACATTACTACCGATCAAGTGGATGCGGATGTAGTTTCACAATTGGTAGCCTTGTTTAAAAAACATAAGCCAGTTATTTGTATGAATTTGGCTTTACCATACCAAGATTTAACCATTATGGATGCTTGTTTAGAAGCGGGTGTACATTATTTAGATACTGCTAATTACGAGCCAATTGACGAGGCAAAATTCGAATACAGCTGGCAATGGGCTTACCAAGACCGTTTTAAACAAGCAGGTTTAACAGCTATTTTAGGTTGTGGTTTCGATCCAGGTGTTTCGGCAATTTATACTGCTTATGCTGCTAAACATCATTTTGACGAAATTCATTATTTAGATATTGTTGACTGTAATGCAGGTGACCACGGTAAAGCTTTTGCTACCAACTTTAACCCTGAAATTAACATCAGAGAGGTTACTCAAAAAGGAAAATACTGGGAAAATGGTAAATGGGTTGAAACCGAACCACACCAAATCCACCAACCTATTAATTATCCAAATATTGGACCTAAAGAGTCGTACGTAATTTACCATGAAGAATTAGAGTCGTTGGTAAAAAACTTCCCGACATTGAAAAGAGCTCGTTTTTGGATGACTTTTGGTCAAGAATATTTAACTCACTTAAGAGTAATTCAGAACATTGGAATGTCGCGTATTGATCCCATTATGTATGAAGGAAAAGAAATAGTTCCAATTCAATTCTTAAAAGCGGTGCTTCCAAATCCTGGCGATTTAGGAGAAAATTACACTGGCGAAACTTCAATTGGTTGTAGAATTAAAGGAATAAAAGACGGAAAAGAAAAAACGTATTACGTTTACAACAACTGCCAACATGAGGTAGCTTACAAAGAAACAGGTACTCAAGGAGTTTCTTATACCACAGGAGTTCCTGCAATGATTGGAGCAATGATGTTCCTAAAAGGCGAATGGAAAGGTGCTGGTGTGTTTAATGTAGAGGAATTTAATCCAGATCCATTTATGGCTGAATTAAATGTTCAAGGTTTGCCTTGGCACGAACTTCACAATATTGATTTAGAAGTATAATTTATTATTAATAAGATTAAAAGCTGAGTGTTTATTTACTCAGCTTTTTTTATTTATGATATCATGTCTATAGATTTAAATAAAATACCAGAAACTTGCTATATTATCGAAGAAGAATTGCTTCGACGAAATTTGGCGTTGATTAAAAGTGTTGCAGAACGAGCTGATGTAGAGATTATATTAGCGTTTAAAGGTTTTGCCATGTGGAGCACATTTCCAATTGTTAGAGAGTACATAAAAGGAGCTACAGCAAGCTCGTTGTTTGAAGCTCGGTTGTGTTTTGAGGAAATGAAAGCCAAAGCTCATTCTTATGTGGTAGCCATTGCTCCAAATGAAATTGATGAACTGTTGGATTATTCTTCTGTTTTAACATTTAATTCGCTTTCGCAATTCGAATTTTATAAAGAAAAATGTAAAGCAAAAGGGGTAAGTATTGGTATTCGTGTTAATCCCGAATACTCGGAAGTTACTACTGAATTATACAATCCTTGCTCGCCAAACTCTCGTTTGGGTGTTACTTCAGAACATTTTGGAGAACAACTTCCTGAAGGTATTGATGGTATCCATTTTCATGCGTTGTGCGAGAACGATTCCTATACGCTAGAGAAAACCTTAGAAGCTTTTGAGAAAAAGTTCGGACACTTAATTAAACAAGCCAAATGGGTAAATTTTGGTGGTGGACATTTGATGACCAGAAAGGGGTATGATTTAGAGCATCTAATAAGCGTTTTAAAGGCTTTTAAATCGCGATACAATCATATTCATGTAATTTTAGAACCAGGTTCTGCTTTTGCTTGGCAAACGGGTTATTTGGTTTCTCAGGTTTTAGATGTTGTGGAGAGTAACGGAGTAAAAACGGCCATGCTCGATATTTCGTTTACAGCACACATGCCCGATTGTTTAGAAATGCCTTACCGACCAAAAATATGGGGAGCAACCGACCCAATAAAAGGTAAGCCAACTTACCGAATAGGTGGAACAAGTTGTTTGTCTGGTGATTACATGTTCGAATATTCGTTTGAAAATGAATTAAAAGTGGGCGACAGGGTGGTCTTTGACGACATGATTCATTATACCATGGTGAAATCCAATATGTTTAATGGAGTTTCACACCCTTCAATTGCCATTTGGACGAAAGAAAATCAATTTCAGTTGGTTAGAAAGTTTGGTTACGTCGATTATAAGTCAAGGTTATCTTAATGTAAGGGAAAAGTTATTAAATTTACTTTCCTTTAACATAAGAAATGTTTATCGATATTATTGTCACCTTTCTTGTTAGTCTTTCTCCTTTAGGAGAAGCTCGTGCTGGTATTCCTTATGGGATGATAAACGATTTACACCCAGTTATTTCTTTTACTGTTGGAACAATAGCTAACCTATTGGTTTATCCGTTATTAATTGTTTTAATTAATTTTTCTAATAGAAAACTATGGAATATTCATTTTTATAGAAAATATGCAATTAAACTAGCTCGTCGTTCAAAAAAATTAATGGGAAACAACATTGAAAAATACGGCGCTTGGGGTTTAATGATTTTCGTGCTTATTCCTCTGCCAGGAACAGGTGCATACATGGGAACGATTGCAGCTTATATATTAAACATCAAAAGGAGAGAGGCTTTTATTGCAGTAAGTGTTGGAACAATAGCATCTTCAATTATTGTTGTTTTAACTACTCATTTTGCTATGTTGGGTATTAAAATGTTCTAAATTTGCACCATGCAAACGTTAGAACAAATAGACTATCAAAAACTCACCAAAAAACTTCGTGCAGCAACTTGGAACGCTATTGTTGATTACAATCTAATCAAAGATGGTGATCGAATTATGGTGTGTTTATCGGGAGGAAAAGATAGTTATACACTACTAGACATTTTGCTCCATTACCAGAAAACGAGTGATTTAAAATTCGAATTAATTGCAGTTAACCTCGACCAAAAACAGCCTGGATTTCCAGCAGAAGTTTTGCCAAAATACCTTACTGAACTTGGTGTTGAATTTAAAATTGTAGAACAAGATACCTATTCGGTGGTTAAAGAAAAAATTGCTGAAGGTAAAACTACTTGTAGTTTATGTTCTCGTTTAAGAAGAGGTCGCTTATATACTACAGCAGAAGAACTTAAATGTAATAAATTGGCGTTGGGTCATCATCGCGATGATGTGATTGAAACCTTTTTGTTAAACCTATTTTTTGGCGGTAAGTTAGAAGCCATGCCGCCTAAATACACTACTGATGATGGTCGATTTGAAGTAATTCGACCTTTGGCTTATTGTAAAGAAAACGATATCGAAATCTATTCCGATTATAAAGCGTTTCCGATAATACCTTGTAATCTTTGTGGCTCTCAGCCTAAATTACAACGACAAGAAATAAAAAAAATGTTGCGAGAGTGGGAGGAAAAATACCCTGATAGGTCTTCGATTATCCTCACCAGTTTAAAAAATGTATCTCCATCACATCTATTAGATATTTCTTTTTATGATGACAATCATTAATAAAAACATGATAATTGTCATGTTTTTATTAATTTGGTATTAAAAATTACTAACTAATAACTTTTAATATCATGAAACAAATTACTTTTTCAACTTTTTTCACCATTATTTTAGTTTTAACCATAACAGGGTTAAAAGCTCAGGTTAAACATACTGTCGTAGCATCAGGCATGTCGTTTACACCTTCTACTCTAAATATAAATCCAGGTGATACAGTTCAATGGAATAACACATCGGGTTTTCATAATGTAAATGGAACACAAGCAACATACCCTTCAAACCCTGAAAGTTTTGGTAATGGACCTGCAAGTGCACCATGGACTTATACCTACGTTTTTAATACGATTGGTTCATATAATTATCACTGCGATGTACATGGAACTGGTATGTCAGGAACTATAACTGTTCAAATAGGTACATCTGTAAATGAATTGAACAATGATAATATGGTAAGCGTTTTTCCAAATCCTACACATGAATACTTTACTGTTAGCTCAAAAAAATCTTTTCAAAATATAATGTTATATAGCGTTACTGGCGAATTAGTTAAAACATTTAAACCTTCTGAAAAATATTTTATTAATGGTTTATCAAAAGGTATTTATATCTTATCTGTTGAAATTGATGAAAACAATAAGATTGACGATAAATTAATTATTGAATAATTCATGAGATATTTAACATTAACACTGTGTTTAGTATTGTTCTCTTTTGTTACTAGTTGTGTTTATAATACGCTAGAAGAAGTTGAGATACAAAAGAAACAAACCACTCCAACAAATACGGTGAATCAGACATATATTGTTACTGCAACAGGGATGTCTTTTATTCCAGCTTCATTAACAATCAATCCAGGAGATACAGTTCTCTGGGATAATGTGTCAGGTTTTCATAATGTTAATGGAACACAGGCCACTTATCCAAGTAACCCAGTTAGTTTTGGTAATTCACCTGCAGCAGCACCCTGGAATTATACTTTTGTATTCAATACACCTGGCAATTATTCTTATGTGTGTGATGTTCACGGTATAAGTATGTCAGGAACAATAGTTGTAAATTAAACAGAACTAATTATGAAAAATTTATTTTTACTACTATTCATATTTTATAGCGTAGGGTTATCGGCACAGATTATTAAATCTTCTCAAACAGAAATAGAATTCTTTTCAGCTACACCAGTTGAAGATATTAAAGCCATTAATAAAGATTCAAAAGCGTTAATCAATACAACAACTAATGAATTTGCATTTGTTGTGCCTATAGTTGGATTTAAATTTGAAAAAGAATTGATGGAGGTTCATTTCAATGAAAATTACATGGAAAGTGATAAATACAAAACAGCACACTTTAAAGGAACAGTTAAAGGTGTTGTGGATTATTTAAAAGATGGAGTGTATAGTGTTTCTGCTTCTGGTATTTTAAATATTCATGGTGTTGATCAATCAAGAGAGATAGAAGCAGAGATTACTGTAAAAGATGGTGTAATGACTATAAAGTCGACATTTAAAGTAAAATTAGCCGACCATAAAATTAAAATACCTAAGGTAGTAATTAAGAATATAGCAGAGGAAGTGAATGTTTCTGTTTCAGCTGTATTTAATCAAAAATAATAGAAGTTTAATGAAAGCAACTCTAACCACTATATCCATTTTTCTTTGTTTATCATTGTTCTCACAGGATGATTTAATGAATCAATTAAATGACGAATTAATTAGTACTGAACCAGCAAAAGTGCTAACCACTTTTAAGGGAATTAAATTGATTAATGCCAATACCATTGAAACCACAAAAAAGAAAACATTAGAGTTTAGAATAACTCATCGTTTTGGTAATATGGAGATTGGAAATCCAATAGGTGATCATACGCTTTATGGTTTAGATAATGCGTCAAACATTCGTTTTTCGTTTGATTATGGCCTAACCGATAAAATTAGTATTGGTGTAGGTAGAAGCAAAACATTAGAGCATATTGATGGTAACTTTAAATATCGATTTTTAGAACAAAAAACAGGAGGGATGCCTATCTCTGCTGCTTACTATACGAATGCTGCTATAACTCCTATACAAAACATTCCTCAAGATAAGTTTGTTAACAGGTGGTCGTTTACCCATCAATTAATTATAGCTAGTAAAATAAATAATGCTATTTCATTAGAGTTGTTACCAACTTTAGTTCATCGTAATTTTGTAGATAAAACTATTAAACACCCAGATAATGGTTCTACAGATAATAATGACATCTTTGCTTTGGGGTTTGGCGGTCGATTTAAAATAACTAAACGAACAGCTTTCGTAGTTGATTACTTTTTACCATTCGATAAATTTAGAGATAGCAAAAATAATTTTTATGATGCCTTGGGTGTTGGTTTTGAGTTTGAAACAGGGGGACATGTATTTCACGTTAATGTAACCAATTCATCAGGAATTATTGAAAACGATTTTATTCCTAATACTAACTCTGCTTGGGATAAAGGTGAATATAAGTTAGGATTTAATATTTCCAGAGTTTTTAATTTCTAATGTTACAAATTTTTGAGTAACTCTCCATTTTCATCGGTAGTTAGAGCCAAGCTCATGAAATCAAAAAATGGACGCATGGCTTTAAATGTTTCGTTTACTTTTTTGTAAAAATCAGGTTCTAGCACTTCTTTATCAGAAAATTTCTTAGAAATCAAGTACTGTTTAAATTGCAATAAATCTAACGCAGGATGGTCTTTTTCATATCCTTTCGGAACAGTTTTTAGTTTCTCTCCTTGCAATTCTCCAAAGGTGCTTTTAAATGTTTTATTGTTGAGTAGTTGTCTAAGTTCATCTACATTATTTGCTATCTCTTTTCTCATGCGTTGTAAATCGGCAGATTCTGGAGCCCAAAAGCCACCACCAACAAATGATTCACCCGGTGCAATATGTACATAATAACCACCTCTTAATAACTTGGTTGCACGAGTAAACCCCATTCCCCAATTGGTTTTGTACGGTGCTTTATCTTTAGAAAAACGAACATCTCTATAAATTCTCATCAACGCCTTTTTACCTGATAGTGTTTCGATGTTGTCGTGTTTTCTCATCTCATTCAATACAGCATCAGCAAAACCAATAGTTTCTGCGTGATGTTTTTCGTAAACCGATTTATTTGCTGTAAACCAATCTCGGTTGTTGTTTTGTTGCAAGGTTTTTAAAAATTCGAGGTTCGATTTTGATAGTGTTGACATAGCTGTAATTAATTATTAAGAACGCTGATGCGCTAATAAAGTAGCACATACACAGATTTAATTAGATAAAAATAAGATTTTAAATCATAACAAGTCATCATCAAACTTAAATCATAATAATCAGCGTTATCAGTGTTCTATTTTTTTAGATTAAATTAACAAACCGAAGTTAGCTATTTTTTTAATTACGCTAATTACAAATGTTTAGAATACCATTACTTTTGCTTCATGTCGAAAAAAGACCCCTACGCAGCATTACGCTTCAAAGAATTTAATATCTTTTTAATTGTTCGATTTGCTTTGGTTTTTGCGTGGAGCATGCAATTTATTGTAATAGAGTGGGAGGTGTACAGCTTAACAAAAGACCCTTTATCACTTGGCTTAATTGGATTAATGGAAGTAATTCCAGCACTCTCTTTTGCATTATTTGCAGGTCATGTGGTTGATCAAAAAGAAAAAAGAGGTTTGCTCATCAAATGTATTCTTGGGTTTATTCTTATTTGTTTAGGTTTATTCTTAATCACCAATCAAACAATTCAGTCATTGTTTACTACAAACACAGTAGTTTGGATAATCTACTTGTTGGTATTTTTTGGAGGTGTAGTTCGGGCTTTTATCGGTCCAACAGTGTTTACTTTGTTTTCACAAGTAATTCCAAAAAGCGAATATGCTAATGCCGCTACATGGAGTAGTTCGGTATGGCAAATTGGTTCTGTACTTGGACCTACCATAGCTGGTTTTGCTATTTTGTGGGTGGGAGTAAACGGATCGATGTTTATGGTATTATTGTTCGCTTTGGTTGCATTGTTTTTCCTGTTTAAAATTGAAAAGAAACCGATTTTAAATCCAAAAATTGGAGAACCGATTTTTAAGAGTCTTACCGAAGGAATTAAGTTTGTGTACAATACCAAAGAAATTTTAGGAGCAATAACGTTAGATATGGTGGCTGTTCTTTTTGGAGGTGCTGTAGCATTGTTGCCTATTTATGCTCAAGACATTTTAGAGGTTGGTCCAAAAGGTTTTGGAGTATTGCGAGCTGCTCCAGCAATTGGCTCTTTCATTACCATTTTGGCAGTTGCTTATTTTCCGTTAACCAAAAATGCAGGTATTAAGCTTTTGGTGTCCATTTTTGGATTTGGGTTAAGCATTATTCTCTTTGGTGTTTCAACCATCTTCTGGATTTCGCTCGTTGCTTTGTTCTTAAGTGGAGTGTTTGACGGAGTTTCGGTAGTTATTCGCCAAACTATTTTACAACTAAAAACACCCGACAACATGAGGGGAAGGGTTGCATCGGTTAATTCTATGTTTGTTGGTTCATCAAACGAATTGGGAGCTTTTGAAAGTGGTGTTGCAGCAAAATTATTAGGTACTGTTCGTTCGGTTGTTTTTGGTGGAAGTATGACCTTGTTGATTGTTTTAACTACTGGAATATTCTCTCCAAAGCTCAGAAAACTAGACTTACTAAGTAAAGAGGAAGAGAAAGCAAATTAATCGAGATAAATCCCGTACATTTGCCGCGGTAATTTTTCAACTTTTCAGACTTTCTTTTAATTTGTTTTCTTGCCAACTGTATTAATTTCTAAAACTACTTATGGCAAAATCGCAACAAACCTGGAACAAAAAAGAAAAAGAAAAAACCAAACAAAAAAGAAAAGAAGATAAAGCATTAAGAAAAGAAGAACGTAAGTCTTCTTCTTCAAGTTCTGATTTGAATAGTATGATTGCTTATGTTGACGAATACGGCAACATTACCGACACCCCACCAGATCCATCTAAAAAGAAACACATCATTAGTGCTGACTCTATTCAATTAGGTGTTCCTAAACGTGAAGATATGCCTGAAGAAGATAAAGTAAAAAGAGGTACTGTTACTTTCTTTGACGCTTCAAAAGGTTATGGATTTATTAA
>CAYNMR010000023.1:0-29747 GCA_964398455.1 uncultured Vicingus sp.
ATATGTTTGGACCAACAGGTTTTGGAATATCACCAGAAGATTATCACTTTATGATTTTTGATCGCTGGGGTGAAAAACTGTTTGATACCGATATTTTGTTCAAACCATGGGATGGATTTTATAAGGGAACAAGAGTACAAGAGGGAGTATATGTGTGGAAACTGTTCTTTAAAGACATTAATGGAAAGAAACATGAACAAATAGGCCATGTAACCATCATTCAGTAAAACAAAACAAAAAAATATTCAATCAAATCAACAAAAAAGAGGCTGACATAACAGCCTCTTTTTTGTTGATAAGTAGTAAACGTATAATATAAAGTAATGAATAGGTTTACTATTGTATAGCGAATAGGGTACTGAATAGGAGTTAAAAATTATAAAATAATAGTTAATATTGTTTTAAATTAAAGTTAACAGAAAACATATTGTAGGATACTTAGTAGTATTCATGCATACTTAATAAAAACAATAAAACGACATGAATAAAAAAGCAATTTTTAATTTTTTGATAGTAACAATTATTGTTCTTCTAATTAGTTCATGTAAAAAAGAAGCTGGTGAAGGAGGCGATTCATCAATTAGGGGTAAAATATGGGTTGTTAACTATAACGCAACATTTACCTCGATAAATAATGAATATGTTGGGGCTGATGAGTATGTGTATATCATTTATGGTGATGACATAAGTTACGGAGATAGAGTAAAAACAAATCCAGCAGGAGAATTTGAGTTTAAGTATTTAAGAGAAGGTAATTACACCATTTACATCTATTCTAAAGATAAAACACGAACAGAACCTTCGGGTATTACTTCTATGAAGGTATCTACCAATATTTCTAAGAAAGAGCAAGTTGTTGATGTCGGAACCATAACTATTTATAACTAGAACATGAATAAAGCAATTATAATAGCTTTTTTATTAGCTACAATTACATCGTTTGCACAAAGTAAAAAAGACATTAAGAAATACAAGATAAAAAGTATTATAGTTAATGTTATAGGAGCAAAAGAAGATGGTAAATCAAAAACAAGAAAAGACTCGTATCAAAAATTTGATTTGAACGGTAATATTATAGAGGAAGAAGAATACAATAAGGATGGTTCTTTAAAAAAGAAAGAATCTCATAAATACAATAAAAATAATGATATGTTGGAGGAGGTTATTTATGATACTAAGGGAATTGTTAAAACCAAAACGGTTATAGAATATTCAGGAGAAAATCCAAAATCAGAGATAGTTTATGGTAGTTCAGGAGAAGTGATTGAAAAAACTACTTTCACTTATAATGCAATGGGTGAAAAAACACAAGAATTAACAAAAGATGCAAAAGGAAAGACGGTTAAGAAATCAGTATATACCTATGATAAAAATGGATTGAAAATCGAGAGAAAAACATTTGATGCTGGAGGAGTTCTTATCTCAACCAAAAAATACATTTACGAGTTTTAATATTGAGTGAGATAAATAACATATTAAATACATTCGAATCCATAACACTTAGCGAGATGGATAGCGTTAAGTTAATGGATAGAACAGACACTAAGTTTGTTTTTAATTCAGCAGAATTGCCTTCAATTTTGAGTGAGTTAATAATCGATTATAAGGTGCTTGAAATTAATAATAGTAGAATAAGCAAATACGAATCGCTTTATTTTGATACCCCAAATTTTGATTTATATCATAAACATCAAACAGGCAAATTAAATAGATATAAAATAAGATTTAGAAGATACGTTGAATCGAACCTGAATTTTTTTGAAGTAAAGTTTAAAAACAACAAAGGACGAACTATAAAAAACAGAGTTAAACAAGAAGAAGTTTTCCGAACAATTCAGAATCAGGCAAAAGAATTGCTTAATGATAAAACTAATCTTCTATCAGAAAATCTAGAGCCAAAAATTTGGGTGAATTATTCACGAATCACGTTGGTAAATAAAAATTCCCCAGAAAGAGTTACCATTGATTTAAATTTACATTTTGTTAAAGACGAGCAAGTAAAACACATTGCCAATTTAGTTGTTGCTGAAGTAAAACAAGATAAATCAACTACTTCGCCATTTATTAAGTTAATGAGAAGAAGTCACGTTAGAGAAGGTTCTATAAGTAAGTATTGTTTTGGTATAATCACTTTCTTTGATAAAATAAAACATAACAATTTCAAACCAAAATTAATTCCAATTAAAAAAATTACACATGTGGCTCTTACAAATCGTTAATGAGGAAACTATAAGTACGGGTTTCGAATTATTTGAGAAACTTAATGCGAAGTTTTGGACTAGGATCTCGATAGACTTAGTTTCTGTATTTATCCTAATACGTTTCATCTATTATCCCATATATAAGAATCGCGAATTCTTTTTTACGTTTTTTATTTTCAACCTTATCATCTTTTTAATAACCTTTTTATTAAATAAGGTAGAAATGAGTATGGGAGCAGCCTTTGGATTGTTCGCCGTATTTTCTATGTTGCGATATCGAACAGAAGGAATCTCAATGAAAGATATGACCTATTTGTTTTTAGTTATTGCAATGGGTTTGATTACAGCTGTAAGTAAAGGGAATTGGGATGAATTATCATTACTTAATCTAATAATAATTCTATTTACTTATCTTCTAGAGAGTAATGTGTTCTTGAAAAAAGAAGCTTCAAAAGTTATACAATATGAAAATATTGAAATGATTAAGCCAGAATTTCATCCTCAATTAATCGCAGATTTAGAAATTAGAACAGGAATAAAAATTAACAGAATCGCCATCAGTAAGGTCGATTTTTTAAGAGATACGGCAATTATCCGTATTTATTATTATGAGTAAAATTGTTCACAGAATAGTATTGTTTTTAACTTGTTTCTTTGTTTTTTTTCAGGCAAAAACACAGGTTAATGATGCTGGTTTGTGGCTGAGTGTTGATGTAGAAAAAAAAATTACTCAGAAGTTTTCCGCACAATTTTCTCACGCATTAAGATATAACGAAAACATCTCTGAATTAGGTACAAGTTTTTCTGAAATAGGGTTGAGTTATAAAATAATAAAACCGCTTTCTTTTGGTGCTGCATATCGTTTTGCTCAAAGAAAGAGAGTAGATGATTTTTATAGTAATCGTCATCGATATGCTTTTAATATAGCTTATCGATTAAAAATTCGTCAGTTTAAAGTAAACTTTCGAGAACAATACCAATCCAGTTATAAAGATATTGGAACAAGTGAAACTGGTTCAATTCCCACTAATCATTTTCGTAGCAAGATTACCATAGCATACGATTTGGAAAAGAAATATACTCCCTATATCTCGTATGAATTGTTTTATGAAATAGGTGAGTATATTGACAATATGCGATATAAGGGTGGAGTAGAATATGAAATTAATAAATTTCACACCGTTGAAATGTATTATATGCTTGATAAAGAAATGAATGTGAAAAATCCTTGGACTAACTACGTTATTGGATTGGGATACAATCTTACGTTTTAAGCCATTTTCTTAATAAAATAGGACGTAGCTAGTTCATACGAGGCTAGACCAAATCCAACAATAACACCCAAACAATTTTTTGCCATTAACGATTGATGTCGGTATTCTTCTCGAGCATAAACATTTGAGATATGAACTTCTACAACAGGTGATGAGATTCCAGCAATGGCATCAGCAATACCAATTGAAGTGTGAGTGTATGCACCCGCATTCATAATAATACCATCAACACTAAAGCCTACTTCGTGTAATTTGTTAATTAACTCTCCTTCAACATTGCTCTGGTAGTACTCGAAATTTATGGTTGGAAATTGTTTTTGAAGTGTAGAAAAATAGTCTTCAAATGAAGTACTTCCATATACTTCAGGTTCTCGTTTTCCTAATAAATTTAAGTTCGGACCGTTGATAATTATAATTTTCATATTGAAAAGCTGAGCGACAAAGATATAAATTTGCTTAATATGAATTGGAATTCCATACTAAAAGGCTTTAAAGCGTATCTTCAATTGGAGCGTTCTTTGTCAGAAAATTCTGTAGACGCTTACTTGAGAGATATGGTTAAATTGGAGCAATACTGCGAATTGCAAGGTGTTTTAGTTCAGCCCGAAAAATTAACTCAACAACAATTAGAGCAATTCTTAATTTATGTTAGCGAGTATGGATTAAGTGCAAGAACTCAGGCACGTATTTTATCGGGGCTTAAAGCATTTTACAAATACCTTTCAATTGAGGATGTTATTGAAGACAATCCAACAGAATTATTAGAAGCTCCAAAAATCGGGAGAAAATTGCCTGATGTGTTAAGTGTTGAAGAAATAAATAAATTAATTAATGCAATTGATTTAAGTAAAGCTGAAGGAGAACGAAATAAGGCAATGATAGAAACAATGTATAGCTGTGGCTTGAGGGTTTCAGAATTGGTTAATTTAAAGTTATCGAATCTAAATTTTAATGAAGGCTTTATTCATGTTATTGGTAAAGGAAGTAAAGAGCGGATTGTGCCTATAGGAAGTATTGCTATCAAACACATCAACATTTATATTAAAGCAGTTCGAAACCATCAACAAAATATTAAAAAGGGTAATGAGGACGTTCTGTTTTTAAACCGTAGAGGTTCTAAGCTTACGCGGGTAATGATTTTTACTATCATTAAACAATTGTGTGAAAAATCAGGAATAAATAAAACAATAAGTCCACATACTTTGAGGCATTCCTTTGCTACACATTTAGTTGAAGGTGGAGCCGATTTAAGAGCTGTTCAAGAAATGCTAGGACATGAATCTATCACAACTACAGAGATTTATACTCATCTAGACAGAGATTATTTACGACAAGCAATTTTAGATTTTCACCCGCGTTCTAAATAAAAAAAACGCTAATTTTAGACAGTATATTTTAAAAAAAAGATTTATGCCTAATAGAATTACAGAAAGTACCTGGAAGCAAGAAATGAATGTTTCGGTATCGAGGTATCATCTTATTACTTGTTGGGTTGGTGTAATTTTTAATCTATTATTTTTTGTAGCCGATTATTTTAACATACCCGAATATTGGGCTCCTTTTTTAGCCGTTAGAGTAGCTGTATCATTAACTATCTTATTTTTTATTTTAACCTATAAAAGACTTAATATTCCTATTGAGTTCTTAGGCTTTATACCTGTTTTCTTAATTTCCATTGAAAATGCATACATGTGGAGCGTAATGGATTTAACCCATTTTCAGCAACACACTTTTGCATATTTAGCCTTGTTTATTGGTTCTGGAATGTTTGTATTGTACCGTGCATTCTATTCTTGGATAATTGTGGTTGTTTCGTTGTTGGCTAATATCATTTTAATAAAATTAAATAGCCCATTAACGTTTGATGAAATCATGGTAAATGGAGGGTTTTTAACATTTGCTGTAGCGATTTTTTCTGTATTTCTTATACGTGCTCGATTTAACTTAACCAAAAAAGAAATTATTTCACGACTTGCTCTCAAAGCAACCAATGAAGAATTGTCAGTGAAAAATGAAGTAATTGAAGAAAAAACAAAAGAAATTGTTGACAGTATTAACTATGCAAAACGTATACAGTTGGCATTGATAACACCAGAAGAAGTGTTAAAGAAAGTAGTTCCTAATTCTTTTGTTTTTTTTCAACCAAAAGATATTGTAAGTGGTGATTTTTATTGGTTTGCTGAATTATCTACAACAAAAGAAGGAACAGATAATGAACATTTAGTGGTTTTTTGTGTTGCCGATTGTACTGGACATGGAGTTCCAGGTGCTTTTATGAGTTTAATAGGTATGAAAATACTGAATCAATCAATCAAACAAAAAGATGTTAACTCTCCAGCGGAAGCCCTAGATTTTTTAAATGCACAGGTATACGATACCATGAATAAGCATGCATCTGAAGATAATATAGTTAGAGATGGAATGGATGCAGTGCTTTTTGCTATCAATTTCAATAAACTTACATTAAACTTTGCAGGGGCAAATAATCCATTGTTTATTATTCGAGATAAAGAAGTTATTGAACTAAAGGCAGATAAGCAACCTATCGGGGCTTATGAGGCTCAAAAACCTTTTGAAAATACAAGTTTTAATCTTCAACAAGGTGATACTATTTATGCGTTTACAGATGGATATATTGACCAGTTTGGCGGAGAAGATGGAAAAAAACTCAAGTCGAAAAAGTTTAAAGAGAAATTATTGGAGTGTGTTGATTTGCCAATAGAACAACAAAAAGAGTTTTTGAAAACCTATTTTATGCAATGGAAAGGGAATCTTGAACAATTAGATGACATTTGTGTGATGGGAATTAAAATATAAAGATTTAGCTATCTTTACGGAATTAAGATAAAGTATGAGATTTTTTTTAGCAATTTTTATTGTTTTTACCCTCGTCATTTCTTGTCGGAAAGCAATTGATAAACCTACTTGGGATGTTGATGTTATTGCTCCTTTGGTTAATACGTCTCTAAACATTAATCAACTTCTTCCAGCAGACGTGTTAATTGTTAATGGCGACACTTCTTTAAAAATGGTGTATAATACCGACATTTTTAACATTGATGTAGATTCATTATTTAAAATTCCTGATACCACCATTACCGAAATTTATAACGTGCCATTAAATTTAATTGCCGACCCAGGTGATTCTTTTTATAGTAATGATGAAGAGCGTCCTTTAAATGTTACCAATGGAGTAGAATTAAATTACGCTTCTATTGAATCTGGATTTATTGAACTTGAAGTATTTAATGATATTCAAGAGAAAGTATTGGTTACCTATAAAATTTTAAGTGCAACCAAATTTGGAGATACACTAACATTAACCGAATTGATTGATGCGGGAACATCAACTCAACCAGGATATTTTAAGAAAATAATAGACATAAGTGATTATAATTTAAATCTTACGGGTATTAATGGTAATAAAACCAATACGGTAGTTACTCAAGCAGTGGCTTCTGTAGATACTAATGGTTCTACTGTTAATATTAATATTGGACAGAAAATTAGATACAACAACACCCTGAAGGATGTGGTTCCGTACTACGTAAGAGGTTATTTCGGTAGTCAGAGCTATCATTTCGGACCCGAAACTACTGGTTTTACTGTGTTTGATAGAATAGTTGATGGAACACTTGATATTGAAGATGTTGATGTAAACATAAGTTTTGAAAATGGAATTGGCGTTGATGCTCAATTGGTTATTAATCAATTTAAAACTATAAATACCAGAAATGGAGCAAACGCTTCACTTAATCATAGTATTATTGGAACACCTATAAACATTAATAGATCAACGCAGACTAATTCGGTTCCTGAAGTAAATTATACTTACTACACTAACTTCTTATCAACTTCAAATTCTAATATAGATAATTTAATTGAACTTTTTCCAAACCAATTGCTCTACGATATTAACTTACTCATTAATCCTTTTGGGAACATTTCAGGTAGTAACGATTTTGTGTTTAAAAAGCATCCTTTAAAAACACAGCTTAATGTTGAATTTCCATTGTCTTTGGTAGCAAATAACCTTACATTGGTTGATACCTCTGATTTAAATCTAAAACAAAGTTCATCTGGGAAAATTTTAGACGGGACATTATTTATTTATGCAGATAATGGTTATCCGTTTGATGCTGACCTAAGTTTAGAATTACTTGATGAAAATTTAAATAGTATTAAGAGTTTGCCAGTTGTTAATACTATAGCTTCGGCACCCGTCGATGCCAATTTAAAGGTTATAGCCAAAAAGCAATCTGTTTTATCGGTTCCTTTAACCACTGCCGATGTTGAGGCTCTTTATAGAACAAATAAATTGGTATTTAAAATTGCATTTAATACCACCGCACAACCTCAGTTTGTGAAGATATATGATGGCTATACCATTGATATTAAAATAATAGGTGATTTTGCTTATCAGGTTAACTAAATTGTGATGAAGAGGGGTTTGGTTATCATAATATTTAGTTTCTTAACAATCAGTTCTTTTGCACAACAATACACTAATTTCTTTAATGATTCAGTACCTCGCCTAAACATATCTATTCAAGGAATGTTTGATTACGGCTCTAATGTAGCGACTAATCAATTTTTAAATAAATTTATTCTGGGAGGAAATATTAGCAGAGAAAATAAAGATGATTTTTATAACAATTTGAGTTCAGATAATACCATCGGGGGAGATTTTAATTTAAAAGTTCAAGCCGAAATTCCAATAGATACATTTTTGGGTAAAACTAATTTTTCATTCCTTATCGGTATTGAACATAATGAGCATTTTGATGGGAAATTTTCAAAAGATTTAACCAAGTTAATTTTTGACGGAAACAAACAATTTGAAGGAAAATTTGCAAATATTGGTGGAACCAATTTTAATTACATCAGTTACCAACAACTTAATTTTGGTTTTTTAAATTACAAACAGAGTAACGGTAGGGCAGCCAAAGAAGGAGCAATTTTTTCTATTATAAAAGCACAAGAACATCAGGCAATTGTTGTTCCAGAAGGAAGTTTGTTTACCGAAAAATTAGGTAACGAGTTGGTGTTGGATTTAAACTACATCTACAATAGCAGTGATACCGCCCAAAAGGGATTATCAGCTTTTAATGGCTTTGGAATAGCAACCGATTTATTTACAGAATTTAATCTTAAAAATGGTGGGAAGATAGGCCTGCAAGTAGATGATTTGGGCTTTATTCAATGGAGTAAGAAGTCAATTCAGATTGAAGCGGATACTATTTTTACTTATAATGGAGTTGAAATAGATAATATTTTTGATTTAAACGATAGTCTTATATCTTCCTTTTCAAGAGATTCGTTATTGGATTACATTTCCACTAAAAAAGGTAAAGGAGGTTATGCAATTGCACTTCCAACCGCTATTAGTATCAATTATCATCACACATTTAGTGAAAAAGTAGCTGCGGTATTTGGGTTAAGACATCGAATTTTGGCTAATTACTTTCCTCTACTTTATGCAAATATTCAATATCAGATTAATCCAAAATTAATTGTACAAGGAAATATTCTTTACGGAGGTTACGGAAAGTTAAATGCTGGGTTAACCATAGCAAAACAGATTAAAAATAATTTTCAAATTATTGTTGGAACAAATCATTTGGGGGCGTATATACTTCCTTTTGCAACCTATAGCAATAATGGATTTTTAGGATTAAAGGTGTATTTTTGATAAAAAAACCGCTAAGACGCAAAGGCACGAAGTAATGAAAACACAAGAAGAATTAAATAATTTATCCAAAATTATTCTTGATGCGAGTATATCGGTGCATAGAATAATGGGGCCAGGATTATTGGAATCAATTTATGTAGAATGCTTGGTGTACGAGTTGAAAAATAGGGGGTTAAATGTAGATACAGAGGTTACAATTCCGTTAATATACAAGGAAATTGAACTTTCAAAAAGGTTTAGGATTGATGTATTAGTTGAAAACGAAATAATTATTGAAGCAAAAGCTATTGAATTGCTAATGCCAATTCACGAAGCACAAATTATTTCACATTTAAAACTAGCTGATAAAAGGTTAGGTTTCCTAATTAATTTTAATGCTCCAGTATTAGTAAAAGGGTTTAAATGATTTGTAAATAATTTTTAAAAGAAAAGCGTCTTACCGTCTTTGCGGTCTTAAATAAAAGAAATGAATAATTTAACTCAATTAAAACATACCGATTCGGGCAATTTTTTTCTTATTGCTGGACCATGTGTAGTAGAAAGTGAACAAAATGTATTTGAAATAGCGTGTACGATTAAAGCAATTTGCGAAAGGCTTCAAATTCCTTATATTTTTAAAGCTTCGTATCGAAAAGCAAACCGTTCGCGTATTGATTCTTTTACAGGAATTGGCGACGAAAAAGCCTTAGAGATTATTAAAAAAGTAAAAGACCAATTAAACATTCCTGTTTTGACTGATGTTCATACTGCTGAGGAATGTGCACTTGCAGCTCAATATGTAGATGTATTACAAATCCCAGCTTTTTTATGTCGTCAAACTGACCTGTTAATTGCTGCTGCTAAAACAGGCAAAGTGGTAAACATTAAAAAAGGGCAATTTTTGTCGGCTGAAGCCATGCAGTTTGCAGTAAATAAGGTTAAAGATTCAGGTAATGATAATGTATGGTTAACCGAACGAGGAACCACTTTTGGTTATCAAGATTTAGTTATTGATTACAGAGGAATTCCTGTGATGCGAAATTTTGCACCAACAGTTTTAGATATCACACATTCATTACAACAACCTAATCAAGCTTCTGGAGTTACAGGAGGCAAACCCGAATTGATTGAAACAGTTGCAAAAGCGGGTATAGCGGTTGGTGTGGATGGTATTTTTATAGAAACACATCCAAATCCAGCTGTTGCTTTAAGCGATGGAGCTAACATGTTGCGATTGGATAAGTTAGAAGAGTTATTGACTAAGTTGGTTAAAATAAGAAAAGCCATTAATGATTAAAAAACTAGTTCTAATAGTGGTTTTACTGCCTTTTTTTGGGTTTTCTCAGAAAGACACCATTGCTCATTTACACACCTTTGGTAGTTTAGCAAATGATGTAGCAGAAGATATAGCTATAACACATGACGCGGGAGTTGTACTTATTGGTTCTACAGCTAGTGCTGGAGACGGGAATACTGATATTTATTTACTCAAAGTTGATTCAGCGTGCAATTACAAATGGAGTTTCTCTCTTGGTGGAACTAACAACGATTGGGGTTATGCTATAAAACAAACTTATGATAACGGATTTATAATTGCGGCATCATCCAACAGTTATGGAAATGGTGGTTATGATGCTGTGCTATTAAAAAGAGATAGCCTTGGGAATTACCAATGGCAAAAAACTTACGGAGGAAACGACTGGGATTTTGCTTATGATGTAATTCAAACGTTTGATAGTGGTTATGTTTTTTGTGGGGAAACATACAATAACACTGCTGGATTTTCTGATGTTTATGTAGTTAAAACAAATTCGTTTGGTGATACCTTATGGACAAAAACAGTTGGAGGAAGTTTGATTGATAGAGGTAATGCATTAATTCAAACATCAGATTCGAGTATTGTTGTTGCAGGAATTAGAAATACACTAACCGATTCAACTCAAGCGTATGTGTTGAAATTTGATAAAAATGGTACATTACTTTGGGATAGTGTTTTTGGTGGATTAAAGTATGAAAATGCTAATGGAATTATTGAATCACAAGACGGTGCTTATGTTTTTGTAGGAACCACCAATAGCTTTGGGACAACAAATAAAGATTATTATATTGTAAAGGTTGCTACAACTGGTAGTTTAATTTGGGAAAATTACCTTGCCAGCCCTATTGATGAAGAAGCTCAGGATATTTATCAGTTAGCAAATGCTGATTTTATGGTTGTTGGGCACACTAGTTCTTTTGGTGGCGGAAAGAATGATGCACATCTTTTTACGTTAACATCATCAGGTTTTTGGGCAGCAAAAGCATCAACTTTTGGTGGTTTGGAAGATGAAATTGCAAATGGATTAGCTATTGATTTAAATGGTAATATGTACCTCTCAGGTTATACTGATACCTATGGGGAAGGCTTAAATGACGTAATGGTTATTAGGGTAGATACTTTGGTTAAACAACAACAATTTACAGTAACAAATAATAATGATGTAGCTCCAATAAGTGTTAAAGAATATATTAATGATAAATTAGAGGTAACGATTTATCCTAATCCAGCAAAGGATTACATTGAAATTAATACGCAAGAATTTCCAATTCATGTACAATTAATGGATGTGTTTGGTAAAATAATTTTAGATAAAATTCTACAAAAATCGACCAATCAACTTAAACTCACAAATGTTTCAAATGGGTTCTATACATTGATATTTATAGATAATGGCGTAGTTATTAATGTGGAAAAACTAATCATTACAGAATAAGTTGAACGAATGTCAAGATTCTTTGTAAAATACAGTTACTTTCTTTTAGTTTTACCTGTTTTACTTCTTTTACTTTCCATAAAGGCTAATTTAGAATCTAATTTTACACCTGAAAGAGTTCTTTATACGTATTTGATTCTTTATTTAGCGTCGATTTTATTTTTAAATAAGAAGATTAAATTCATTTACATCTCTTTAGTTTACGTCTTTTCTGTGCTTTTTACATATTTAGAGTGGTGTTATGTAATGCTTTATCACGAAAGAATAAATACATCAACCATGTTCATTCTATTAGAAACAAATGGGGTGGAATCTATGGAATTTGTTCAGCAGTATTTCGATTACAGAATGATATTTGTTCTATTCGTTTTGTTTTTTTCGTCATTTTTCATTTTAAAAGGCGTAAAAATTCTAATTGAAAATTATTCGATCAAAGAAATCCTCCTTGCTATTAAATCGGATTTTTTAAACCTATTTAATAATCGGGTTACTATCAAAATAGGGGAGTTTAGTAGGTTTATTAATGCGAATACTGTTCGGAAATTGGTATTCGGATTTTTTATTCTATCAATTATAGTTTTTATTTATTTTAAAAGCAATCATCAAAAACAACATGCTGCTTATTTAGCCTACGATAGTTATTTGAAATACAAAGACGAACAAAAAAAGTATCATGAATTTTTATTTGGCGACCAGAAAAACCACGATTATTTACAAGGAAAATCTAATAATTCACCATCAGAGAAAGAAACCTATGTTTTAGTGATAGGAGAATCCACCACAAGAACACATTTCCAATTATACAACTATAATAGAGCAACCAATCCAGAATTAACTAAAATAAAAAATGAGTTAGTCATTTTTGAAGATGTAATTAGCCCACATACACATACTATCCCTTGTTTAGAGAAAATGTTAACTCTTGGTAATTATGAGCAGCCAAATAAAAAATATGAGGGAACAATTATTGAAATAATGAAACAAGCTGGTTTTAAAACATACTGGGTTTCTAATCAAATTCCAGTTGGTATATATGAAACTAAATCAACAGCTATTGCAAAATTGTCAGATAACGTTTTTTTTACCAATTCAGGAGGAGAAATGGAACAACAATCGCTTGATGAAAAAGTGTTGCCTTATGTAGATAAAGTTTTGAAAGAGGATGTAACAAAAAAGTTTATTGTAGTTCATTTGTTAGGTACTCACGTTCAATACCAGAATCGTTATCCAAACTCATTTGATGTATTTAAAGATACTCCTCAAACTGATTTCCCATCTGATGATGCTCATAAAACAATTAATTATTACGATAATGCTGTTTTATATAATGATTACATTGTTTCTACCATTATTGACAAGGTAAAAGCAACAACTATTAATCAAAAATCATCTTTAATTTATTTATCCGACCATGGTGAAGATGTTTTTGAAACGGTAGATCTTTCAGGGCATAGTGAGGCGATATCTAGTAAACCAATGTATTTAGTTCCATTTGTTTATTGGTCAAATAATGCTGAACAGTTAAAAAAACTTGAGCAATATAAACATAGAAAATACATGACTGATGATTTAATTTTCTCATTAGCAGACATGGCTAACTTAACATTTAAGGGTAATGAACCAGAGCGAAGCATATTTAACATTAATTTTAAGGAGCGAATTAGACGTGTTAAAGATGGTAAAAATTTTGATGAATTATTTCAAACGGTCGATTAGATGAATCGTAGATACATTTTAATATTCTTCAATTTTGTATTTTTTGGGTTATTGAGTTGGTTTATTTTTTACTCAAACGGATTTCTGAAATGGGTTTTTGAGGAAAAAATATGGATTCATAGGGTAAATAGTATTGAAAAATTAGGCGAAGTACAAGCTGATTTTTACGGGGTTGAGTTAGATGTCGTTTTTGTAGATTCGTTAAAAGGTTTTGATGTTAATCATCCTCCAGAACAATCTATTAATCTTTATTTAGAGGAATACCTATCTTCTATAGGACATAATAAGTCTTTACATTTTTGGTTAGATTTTAAAAATCTCGATGCTCAAAACCAAAAGAATGCTATTGTTAGATTGAATACCATATGTGAGTTATTATCTTTATCAAAAAATAATTTTATTGTAGAGAGTAGTAATGTTGCTTTACTTCATGAATTTTCAAAGGCTGGTTATCAAATAAGTTATTATTTACATTGGCCAGGGTTATATTCGTTAAACGAAAACCAATTTAAAACGGACTTAAATCAAATTAAAGTAAAATTGGATTCATTTAACTATCGAGGTTATCTTTCTTCCGATTATCGCGATTATGAGATTTTGAAAAAACATTTTCCAGAATACAAAGTATTATTATGGTTAGATGATTCCTTTGGAAAAGAAAACAAGTTCAAGAATAGATTGCAACTTTATAAAATGTTGTCAGATAATCAAGTTAAAATTATGCTGATGAAATATAAATCCAAACTAAAAGAACGTTAAATTTAGATTTTAAACCTTAAACACAATTATTATGATATTTGTTACAACAGAGAGTATTCATGGAAAAGAAATCGTAGAGTCATTAGGAACGGTAAGAGGAAGTACGGTAAGAGCTAGAAATATTGGTAGAGATTTTTTTGCTGGCTTGAAAAATATTGTGGGAGGTGAAATCTCAGAATACACTCAGCTACTAGCTGATTCAAGAGAACAAGCAATAAAAAGAATGTTAGATGATGCTACTAAGATAGGTGCTGATGCTGTTGTTAATGTTAGGTTTACAACCTCAAATGTGACACAAGGAGCGGCTGAGATTTTAGCCTATGGAACTGCGGTAAAATTGAAATAGATTTCTCTATTAATACTTAAAAACAAAAAAGCTCTAAGAATTTTCTTAGAGCTTTTTTGTTTTGGTTATCGTAATAAATTTACGTGTCCAGAGTGTTCGGTTTTAATATTTCTATAAAACTCTTTTGCCTTAACTTTCCAAACATAAACACCTGTCTGAACAGGAGTGCCATTAAATGTCCCATCCCATCCTTGCATGATATCATTGGTTTCAAATAATTTTTCACCCCAACGGTCAAAAATCATTAAGTTATATTTTGTCCAATCTACTCCATCACCTGTGGGTATAAAATAGTCGTTGTTTCCATCTCCATTTGGAGTAAATGTGTTTGGAACATAAAACAAATATAACCCATTAATAACCACTTCTTTTTGAATGGTATCTGTACATCCGCGGCTGTTAGATACGGCCAATTCTACTAAATAAGTACCAGCAGTATCAGCAGGGAATTCAGCTTGAGGATCTGTTTCAAATGATGCATTTGGTATTCCACTTGTAAACAACCAATAATTGTTAGTATTTCCCATACTTTGATTAGTGAAGTTGATATAAGGATTGGTAATATCAGTCGGTTGTGGATTCATCATAAAATCAGCAATTGGATAGTCGTAAGCACAAGCAAAATCTTGAATAGAGGTATCTCTAACACAACCATCAATTGAAGTTACTGTTAATGTTACATCATAACAACCTGGAGTACTGTATAAGTGAGATGTATTTAAAATGTCATTTGAAATACCGCCATCACCAAAATTCCAAGTTACATTATTAATGTTTGTAGAATTTGGGGTTGTATTGGTAAACAAAGTAAGAATAGGATAACATCCAGAAGTATTATTAGCAATAAAACTAGGTTGAGGGAGTGGTAGCCAATAAACAGTCACACTTTGTGTTACGGTTGGTGTTGTACAATTATCTCCAACTACCACTGTGTAAGTTGTTGGACTACTTGATGGAGAAACCGTTATGTTTAAACCCGTGCCAACAGCATTGTTATTGTTGTCAAACCAGTTATAAGTATAGCCAATTCCAGAGCCTCCAGTTGCAGGATTAATAGAAATTGATGTGGTATCATTAGGGCAGATAGAATCTCGATTTAAATTTAATGTTGTAATGTGTAGAGAGTCATTTAATGTTATAGTTCCATTCAAACTTGTCTGTAAACAAGTACCACTAGTTGTAACCGTATAGTTAAATGTTCCAATACTTGTTGGTGTTCCACTTATGGTAAACACACCAGCATTATAAGAACCTATTAAGCCAGAAGGAAGCCCTGTAACTGAAGCATTTGTTCCTCCACCTCCAACAGTGTATGTAATATTAGCTATTGGAGAATTAATACATACCGTTTGTAATTGATTTCCAGAGGTTAAAGTAAGTGTTGCGTCAGGAGTGATTGTAATGCTTCCACTATCCACAACTTGAGAACAAGAACCTATTGTTGTTACCAAATAATTAAAAGTTCCAGTATCGCTAGGGGTTCCGGTAATTGACATAACTCCAGCTAAGAAATTTCCTGAAACGCCATTGGGTAAACCCGTAACAGTTGTTCCAGTACCACCACCTCCTATGGTATATTCAATGGGAGTAATAACAGTGTTTATACAAACAGTTTGTGATGCTGTTGGAATGGTAGATGTTAATCCAATCGTTGCATTTGGACTAACTACTATGTTAATTGATGCAGTTGGAGAAGTACACCCATTAACATCTTGGGCAAAAACGGTGTAAGTGGTATTTGATAATGGAGTTACAACATGAGGACCACCACCAATTAAACCATTGTCCCAAATATAAGTTAAAGGTCCTGTACCGCCAACAGCACCAAAGTTAAGTGTGGTAGAGTTGTTAATACAAATAGTAGTGTCGCTAGAAACATTTGTTATTAATATTTCTGTTGCTGGTTGAACATTAACTAGTGTGTCAACTTCGCAACCATTACCATCAGTTATAGTTACTAAATAAGCTCCAGAAGAAATATTAAATAAAGTATCCGATGTTAATGTAGTGTTTGTTTGTATCAAGTTTGTGCCCGTACTATCATAAAACTCATAAACAAAAGGTCCATTAGGGCTAATTCCAGTAGCGATTAACATCCCATCATTTGATGTATTACACGTTGCCTGCACAGTTTCAAAAGTAGCTGATAACTGAGAGTTTATGGTAATGGTAACAGAATCGGAATCAAAACACCCTCCAACTGGGTCTGTAACAGTAACAGTATAAGTTGTGGTTGAGGTTGGTGATAATATAGGGTTTTGAATAGTTGGATTTGAAACTCCTGTTACTGGAGTCCAGTTGTAAGTGAAATTAGAAAGTGTCGGTCCACAGTTCGCTATACCAGTAAAATAAGTATTACCGTTAACCCATCCAGACATGTCTCCTTCCGCTACAGAAAATTGAGTTGTTCCAGTACCATCAATTAGATTAAACGAGGATTCACTCTGCCAAGAGCCTGTTCCGTAAACTAATGTAATTGTACCTCCATTTGTAACAGGGAAAACTACAGTATTAAAATCTCCATTATTATCATTTGTTCCTACAGTGTAAGTTCCAACTAAAACTCCATTATCGTAAACTGAAATGGATTGTCCATTCCATCCATCACCAAAACTATCGAACATTTCTAAGGTATAATCACACGTTGGTTCAGCACCTAAATCTAAATCAATTTGCATTGACTCTAACCCGCCACAACCAAAAGTGGTATCATTATTCAAAATGTCAATATTTGGAGCATAAGTTGGAGATGCTGTTACATACATGGTGTCTGATTTAATACAACCACCTCCATTATCTACATTTAAAATAATGGTGTTTAACCCTGGAGTTGTAAAAGTGGCTGTAGGGTTAGGAATAGAAGCATTATTCATAATTCCAGCAGGAGTCCATGAGTAGTTAAAAGCACCAGCTGGATTTGTTGTTGAAGTAAAATCTACGGTTTCACCTAAACAGACAGTAGAGTCAGATTGTGTTGTAGTTAAAGTGTAATTTGGTACAACAGTTATAGTTTGGCTTCGGTTTACAGTACAACCACCAACATCAGTAAGAGTTACGGTATAAGTTGTTGTGGTTACAGGCGTCGCTACAGGGTTTTGAATATTTGTTGCAGAAAGTCCTGCAGCAGGAGACCAGCTAAAACTATAATTTGATAATGTCGGACCACAGTTTCCAACTCCTGTATAATATGTATTTCCATCAACCCATCCAGTCATTCCTCCTTGCGGAACAGAAAATTGAATATTTCCTTGACCATCTATCAGGTTAAATGCTGATTCGCTTTGAAAAGAACCTGTGCCATAAACTAAAGTAATAGTATTCCCATTTGTAATAGGAAAAGTAACAGTATTCCATTCTCCATTGTTATCAGTACTTAACACTGTATAAGTACCAACAAATACTCCATTGTCGTAAACCGAAATGGTTTGACCATTCCATCCATCACCAAATCCAGGGTCACTCATTTCCAAAGTGTACATACATGTCGATTCAATAGCAAAGTTCAGAGAGTTTCCTAAACAAACGGATGTATCACCAGGTGACAATGTTAATGTTGGGGGAGGGTTAACATTAACAGTTACTGAATCAGTTTTAATACAACCAAAAGGAGAAGTAACAGTTGCAACATAAGTTGTAGATGCTGTTGGTGATGCATTTGGAGTTAGACTTGTTCCATTGCTTAACGTGGCTGGATTAGTCCAACTTACGGTATAAGTTCCTGCATTAGGGGTTACTGTTACGCCAATAGGAGTGCTCAAATAATCACATAAAGTAGTATCACCAAAATGAGTTAACGTATAATCTGGAACAACATTAACAGTAACAGTATCAGTATTTATACAAGCACTCGTAAGTGTACTAGTTAATAAATAAGTTGTTGTAATACTTGGTTTCACCGAAGGATTGCTGCATGAAATACAAGTAATATTTACACCAGGATTCATAGCTTCTCCAGAAATAACACTCCAAGTATATCCTGCTCCATTTGATGCTTGTAAGTCTGCCCATTGTGGACCGCAAATAGTTTGATCTAAACCAGCGTAAGGTTGGTCAAAGACAGTAATATCATAAGTATAATATTGACTTGCAGAAATTGGACAAGCATCATCAACTAAATTTACTGTAAGTACATTAATTCCTGTATCTAAAGGTGTAGGAACCCAACAAAAGTTTCCTATTGGGTTAGTACTTCCATTATTAGTTATTGTAAATGATGCACCAGGAATAGCTGAAGCAATATTGGAATTAACAGTTACATTATTTCCATCAGGATCTAAGAAACTAATAGTAAAACAAAGCGAATCGTTTGGACACATTGACAAGGAGTTATCATCATCTTGAACTACAGAAGGACCAGCTTGAGTTATTACTAATCCACCAGTATTTCCACAGTTAGGTGCAGTTCCTGCATAGGGAGCAGTATTTGAACAAGAATTGGAAACTACCACTTGCATCTCTCGGATTTGAGTTCCAATTAATACATTGTTTCTATATTCATAAATAATAACAGAAACTACACAAATTTGTGTTTGACTTGGGGTAAAACACATCTCACCAGTGTTGGGATTAAGATTCATTCCGCCAGAAGTAATTATTGGATTGTTTGGTGAGTATCCTCCAGTATAAGTTAATGGGTTTCCAGGAGGAGCCGTTCCACCTAATGCTGATGTAAATTGGTAATACAAAGAATCGCCATCAATATCTGATGCTCCGTGGTTATAAATAGAAAGCTGATTAGGACATAGATATGGAGTTGGAAGAGCTAAAAACTGAGGTGAATTATTACATGCACCAGCAACATTATTTAGAGTACTTTGAACATATAAATCTTGAGAACCAGGACTTGTTATGTTTGTAATACCATCATTTCTACAACAAACATCCCAATTCATAATCCAATCTGCACAAGGAGGTAGTGTAACTACCCCTGTAAAAATATATTGCTCGGTTCCTGGTATTGTTCCTCCGTTACATGTGGTAGCTTGAGTAGGACAAACCTGTGAAACATCAGTTGTACTTACCCAATCCAAACTAGCATCAAATGTCCCACATGATGAAGTAAAATTAACATTCTGAGGGGTTGTTCCAATAGTAATACCAGCACAATCTCTATAAAGAGTAAGGGTAACTTGGTATTGATTCCCGCCTAAACAAGTATAGGTAATATCTCCCCCCATAACGTGAGAGGCAAATGAGTTAGAAACAAAAACGAAAAATATGACTAGTGTAAAAAATATTTTTTTCATGCAGATTTTTTTAGTCTAAAAAGCAAATTTAACAATAATAGCTGTAATTGTTAAAGACGATAAAGAATATGAAAGGTTGCTTTGATTAACTAAGGTTTTGCTAATAAAGATTAAGCTACTACTAAATTATTCTGAATGGAATTAAAGTTTAAATAAAAGTATTTTGTCAGAATTAAATTTTAAAAATAAAATTCAAACAAACAATTGATGAATAAAAAATAATTCTTGTAATGCTAAAGGCTTAAATACATTTAAAATAATCGAAAGGTTCAAGGCAATCATCACAAGTATAAAGTGCTTTGCAGGCTGTAGAACCAAATTGGCTTTTAAGCGAAGTGTTGGATGAGTTACATCGAGGGCATTTTACGATTTTTGATCCAGATGAAAAAAGTATTCCTTTGTCTTGTGAGCCTTTGACTGGAGGAGCAATTCCATAAATTCTGAGTTTTTCTCTTGCTTCTTCGGTAATCCAATCGGTTGTCCAAGCTGGTGAATAAACCATTTTCACTTCGGCATTAGCTATACCTTTTGCATGAAGTGTTTTTAGAATATCATCTTCAAACATTTTCATTGCTGGGCAACCAGTATAAGTAGGTGTGATAGTGACAATAACTTTATTAGGTAATATCTCTAATTCACGAAGAACACCGAGTTCTTCAATGGTGATAACAGGTATTTCAGGGTCGGGAATCTCAGCTAGAAATTCCCAAACCTGCTCTTTAGAATATTTTTCGTTGTAATTCATGGTAAATTACTACCACTTTGCATCAGGATATGCTCTTGGTAAAAACTGCATTTCTGCAAGAAGATGTCCAAGATATTCTGAATGTATAGCATTTAGTCTTCCAGAGTGCATATAAGCATCTTTCGGGCGTTGAAGTATAGCTCTATCTAAAACCTCATTAATGGTTTTGTCCCAAACAGCTTTGATATTTCTTTGGTCTACAGCAATACCTTCTTTTATAAGTAATTCATCTACTTCATTCATCTCAAACAAATCGCCAGTATATTCCCAAATTTCGTCAAATGAGGTTTGGATTTTATCTTTACTTTCATCTGTTCCATCTCCCAAACGAACTACCCATTCAGCACTATGTCTTAAATGATAAGTAACTTCTTTTAGTGATTTTGCAGCATGAGCAGCAATCATTAAATCTTTGCTTGATGTTAAAGCATTATATAAGTGGTAGAAATAAGCCGATTGTAGAAAATTTCTTGCTACTGTATCACCAAAATGGCCATTAGGTCTTTCGGATAAAAGTGAATTGAAATATTCTCTTTCATGTCTTTTGTAAGCAAAATCGTCTTCAGTTCTTCCTTTACCTTCTAATTCGCCTGCGTAAGTTAACATGGTTCTAGCTTGTCCAATGTGATCTAAAGCGATATTTGTCATTGCAATATCTTCCTCTAAAATAGGGCCGTTGCTACACCATTCGCTCATGCGTTGTCCAAGAATTAAACTCGTATCGCCAATTCTTAAACAGTAGTTTATTAATGCTTCTTTTGTTGTCATTTTAGTTAAAAATTAAAGGTTTGAAGACTGAAAGTCCGAAGAGTTCTATTTCCCTTTTCAAGCTTCGGTCTTCTGACTTCTGTCTAAATATGTTTAGCTCCTTCTGGCATTACGTAATGTGTTGGATGGCGGTATGCCTTATCATCTGCTGGGTCAAAAAATGAACCGCTGTCTTCAGGTAATGAAGATGTAATTGCGTCTAATGGTACAACCCAAATACAGGTTCCTTCATTTCTTCTGGTGTACATATCTCTTGCGTTTTGAAGAGCCATCTCTTTATCTGTGGCATGAACGCTTCCTGCATGTTTGTGAGGTAAACCTGGTTTGCTTTGTACAAATACTTCCCAAACATCACCTTGATTGTCATTTATATTATTACTCATGGTTATAATTTTTTTAAATTATGCAACTAATTGTTTTTCTTTTTGTTTTGCAGCATAAGACAAGGCAGCTTTTCTTACCCATTCGCCCTCTTTATGTGCTTTAATGTGGTGTTTTAAACGTTGTTTGTTACAAGGTCCATTTCCTTTAACTACATTCCAGAATTCATCCCAATCCATTTTGCCGAAATCGTAGCAACCCTTTGCTTCGTTCCATTTTAAGTCTGGGTCAGGAATAGTTAATCCAATAACTTCGGCTTGACCAACGGTTTTGTCTATAAATTTTTGACGTAATTCGTCATTTGTTTCGCGTTTTATTCTCCATTTTACAGCGTTTCCTGTATTTGGAGAGTCAGAATCATGAGGTCCAAACATCATAATGGAAGGCCACCAAAATCTATTTAATGCATCTTGAGCCATTGCTTTTTGTTCAGGAGTTCCTTTTGCCATGTGAGCCATTATCTCATAACCTTGTCGTTGGTGAAAACTTTCCTCTTTACAAATTCTTACCATTGCTCTCGAATAAGGACCATAAGAAGTTCTTTGCAACGAAACTTGATTTACAATTGCAGCACCATCAACCAACCAACCCACAGCACCCATATCAGCCCAAGTAAGTGTTGGATAATTGAAAATACTAGAGTATTTTGCTTTTTCTGTTTGTAATTCTTCTATATATTCATCTCGGCTTTTGCCTAAAGTTTCAGCTGCAGAATACAAGTACTGTCCGTGTCCAGCTTCATCCTGAATTTTAGCTAATAAAACTACTTTAGCTCTTAAGCTAGGAGCTCTGCTAATCCAATTACCTTCAGGTTGCATACCAATTACTTCAGAGTGTGCGTGCTGAGATATTTGTCTTTGCAAGTGTTTTCTGTAGTCTTCAGGCATCCAATCTTTTGGCTCAATTTTTACATCAGCATCAATTTTTGCCTGAAATTCTTCTAGTTTCTTGATATCTTCCATAATTGTTTGTGTTAAAAAACATACAAGTTTACTCAATTATTTACTAATGGCGAAATGACAAAAGTCAGTTGTTAATAACAAGTTCTTTTTCTTTTAATTTTGTTAGGAATAGAAAAAGATGCCAATTTTTAATTTATAAGTTTATTTTTGCAGACTTAAAATTTTTCACGAATGAGTTTATTTAAATCAGTTAAAGTAAAAGATATAAGAAAAGAAACCAATGATGCTGTTTCTATTGCTTTTGATGTCGATTTCAAAAACGATTATCGTTATCAACCTGGTCAGTATATTACCATTAAAGCAATAGTGAATGGTGAAGACATCCGTCGTTCATATTCCTTGTGTAGTGCACCATTTGAAGATGATTTTAGAGTGGTAGTTAAAAAAGTGGAAAAAGGTAGAATGTCAACGTATTTAAATCAAGCTATAAAAATAGGTGATGAGTTAGAAGTGATGACTCCTGCAGGAAATTTTGTTCCTAAAAATTTGAATGCAAATTTAGTCGGTTTTGCTGCTGGTAGTGGTATAACACCAATTTTTTCTATTTTAAAATCGGTGCTAAAAGCAGGAGGGAAATTTACCTTATATTATGGTAATGTCAATCCGGCTTCTACTATTTATAAAAAAGAGATAGATGAATTGGCTGCATCACATGATGGGCAGTTAACAGTAGTTTATACCTACGATGAGGGTGGCTTAGCTGGGTTTCCTGAAATAAATTGTGGAAGAATTGACGAAAAAAAGATGAATCAATTCATTCAGCAAAACACTACCATGTTAAAAGCTGATGGCTTTTACATTTGCGGACCAGAACCTATGATAAATAGTGTGAATGATTCTTTAACTTATGTTGGGGTTCCAAAAGATAAAATTCATTTTGAATTGTTTACCGTTCCAGTAAAAAAAGAAAGTGACAAACCTGCTACAGAAAATTCTTTTTCAGGAGTGAGCCAACTTACCGTAATGATGGATGGCGAAGAAATTGAATTTGAATTGGCAGCCGACGGCGATTTTATTTTAGATGCATCAATAGAACATGGTATAGATGCTCCATTCTCATGTAAAGGAGCTGTTTGTTGTACTTGTAAGGCTAAGGTTTTAGAAGGAAAAGCTATTATGGAGATGAATTATTCTTTGTCGGACGATGAGGTTGCACAAGGATATATTTTAACTTGTCAGGCACATCCTGCTTCTGAAAAATTAGTTGTAGATTTTGATGTAACCTAGGTTTATTAATATCAAACTGTTGAAAAAGGTCTGACGAAAGTCAGGCCTTTTTTTATGCCAAATCTTAATTTTGATAACATGAGGATTTTTAGATACTTTACCTTATTATTAATATTAGCCGTTGTTTTTGGTTGTCGCAACAGTAAAAAAATTGTTGAATCTGAGAAAATTAACAAAGAAGTATCGTATTCCGCAATTCAAACCAAGTATGCCGAAATATTAAATGTATCACCAAAAGAAATAGACAATCTTCCACTCTATAATTTTATCGATAAATGGATTGGAGTAAAATACAAGTATGGCGGAACAACTAAAGATGGGGTTGATTGTTCTGGTTTTGCAAACATCTTATATAAAGAGGTTTTTAAAACAATATTGCCAAGATCATCGCAAGATATAGCCAAAGAATTAAAAAACACCACAAAAACTAATCTCTCAGAAGGTGATTTATTGTTATTTGATATTGAGGGTAAAAAAAATTCACATGTTGGAATTTATTTAAAGAACAATAAATTCGTACATTCATCAACCAGTAAAGGAGTTATTATTTCTAGCTTAGAACTTCCTTATTACCAAAAATCATTTAGCAAAGCAGGTAAAATATGATTAATATATTAATAACTGGTGGAAGTAGAGGAATAGGCTATGAATTGGTAAAACAATTTGCAGCTCAATCCAATCATCATATTGTAGTGCTTTCTCGCAACTTCGAAAAGCTTGAGCAACTAAAACAAGAATGTGCTCAACAGTATAAAAATGTTATACATATATATAAGGTAGATTTTAATTCGCCTTCGCTTAGCAATGAAATACAACACATATTAGCAAAAGAAGCCAAACACTTTCATGTTTTGATAAACAATGCGGGAGTTCTAATTAATAAACCATTTACCGAAACAACAGCTGCCGATTGGCAAACCGTATTTACAACCAATGTATTTGCTCCAGCATTATTAATTAAAGAAGTAGTTGGCAAAAACAACAAACAAGAACAAACACATGTTGTAAACATTAGTAGTATGGGTGGCTTTCAGGGGAGTGTTAAATTCCCAGGATTATCGGTTTATAGTGCATCAAAAGCAGCATTGGCTAATTTAACAGAGGTGTTGGCAGAAGAATATAACGGTACCAACATTAAAATAAACTGTTTGGCATTGGGTTCAGCACAAACCGAAATGTTACAAGAAGCCTTCCCAAATTATCAAGCAAAAGTGTCGGCTAAGCAAATGGCAACTTATGTTAAAGAGTTTAGTTTGTCAGGAGATAAATTATTTAATGGAAAAATACTTCCAGTTTCGGTAACTACGCCATAAAAAGTAGATTTATTTTTGAATCTAAATCCTAATTGTTGACAACTAAAAACCTTGTCATAAAAAGGGAAATTGAGTTTATCAACAAATCAATGTGAAAAATATCTGATTGATTATCAATACAGATAAACAATACTTCAAAAAAAAAGTAGGGAGATGTTTGCTAATATCAAAAACCTGTCTACTTTTGCATCCGCTTTCGAAACAACGGTTTCATCACAAAAAGCCAAACAAAATTGAAATAAAATTTTTTTTCAAAAAAAGTTGCTAGATTAAAAAATTAATCTACTTTTGCAACCCCATTCAAAACAACGGTTTTAAATGTTTAAAATAAAGTTTGAAAAAAAATTGTAAATTTATTTGGAGGTAATAAATTTATTTGTAGTTTTGCCTCCCCAAAATAATCAGAAAATGTTCTGAAGTTTTTTTGGAAATGAAATGATAATAGTTCTCTATACATATTATAGCGTTCTTTGAAAAAATTGAAGTAAGATAAAAAACAAGGTAAGTATCCCGATTTAAAAGAATTTAATTTCTAAACTTCGTGAGAAATAATCTCAAATAACATTTAAGATTAATTACAACGGAGAGTTTGATCCTGGCTCAGGATGAACGCTAGCGGCAGGCTTAACACATGCAAGTCGAACGGCAGCACAGGTAGCAATACTGGGTGGCGAGTGGCGCACGGGTGCGTAACGCGTATGCAACTTACCCATAACTGGGGAATAGCCTTCCGAAAGGAAGAATAATACCCCATAACATTTCGATGTGGCATCACATTGTTCTTAAAGCTTCGGCGGTTATGGATGGGCATGCGTTCTATTAGTTTGTTGGTGAGGTAACGGCTCACCAAGACTACGATAGATAGGGGGCCTGAGAGGGTTATCCCCCACACTGGTACTGAGACACGGACCAGACTCCTACGGGAGGCAGCAGTGAGGAATATTGGTCAATGGACGAAAGTCTGAACCAGCCATGCCGCGTGCAGGATGAATGCCCTATGGGTTGTAAACTGCTTTTATGTAGGAATAAACCCCCTCTCGTGAGAGGGGCTGAAGGTACTACAAGAATAAGGACCGGCTAACTCCGTGCCAGCAGCCGCGGTAATACGGAGGGTCCAAGCGTTATCCGGATTTATTGGGTTTAAAGGGTCCGCAGGCGGGAAAATAAGTCAGTGGTGAAATCCTATCGCTTAACGATAGAACTGCCATTGATACTGTTTTTCTTGAGTGTAATTGAAGTGGGCGGAATGTGTCATGTAGCGGTGAAATGCATAGATATGACACAGAACACCGATTGCGAAGGCAGCTCACTAAATTATTACTGACGCTCAGGGACGAAAGCGTGGGGAGCAAACAGGATTAGATACCCTGGTAGTCCACGCCGTAAACGATGATAACTCGACGTTGGCAATATACTGTTCAGCGTCCAAGCGAAAGCGTTAAGTTATCCACCTGGGGAGTACGATCGCAAGGTTGAAACTCAAAGGAATTGACGGGGGCCCGCACAAGCGGAGGAGCATGTGGTTTAATTCGATGATACGCGAGGAACCTTACCTGGGCTTAAATGGGAAACGACCGGTCTGGAAACAGACCTTTCTTCGGACGGTTCTCAAGGTGCTGCATGGTTGTCGTCAGCTCGTGCTGTGAGGTGTCGGGTTAAGTCCCATAACGAGCGCAACCCCTATCTTTAGTTGCCAGCGAGTAATGTCGGGGACTCTAGAGAAACTGCCGGTGCAAACCGTGAGGAAGGTGGGGATGACGTCAAATCATCACGGCCCTTACGTCCAGGGCTACACACGTGCTACAATGGCGGATACAAAGGGCAGCTACTAGGTGACTAGATGCTAATCTCTAAAGTCCGTCTCAGTTCGGATCGAAGTCTGCAACTCGACTTCGTGAAGCTGGAATCGCTAGTAATCGCGCATCAGCCATGGCGCGGTGAATACGTTCCCGGGCCTTGTACACACCGCCCGTCAAGCCATGGAAGTTAGGGGTGCCTGAAGTCGGTAACCGCAAGGAGCTGCCTAGGGTAAAACTGATAACTGGGGCTAAGTCGTAACAAGGTAGCCGTACCGGAAGGTGCGGCTGGAACACCTCCTTTTTAGAGCAGGTTGTTTCTATCATGTTTCGACATGATGATACTTATCTTTTTTTTATCTTCTTCATTTTTTACCCAAAACAAGCTCAGTTAGGGCTTTTGCCTCTAAGCTTAGATTATTTTAGTCCTATAGCTCAGTTGGTTAGAGCGCTACACTGATAATGTAGAGGTCCGCAGTTCAAATCTGCGTGGGACTACAACTTGTATTGGGGGATTAGCTCAGCTGGCTAGAGCGCCTGCCTTGCACGCAGGAGGTCATCGGTTCGACTCCGATATTCTCCACTTTATCCTTAAATGTAAGGAAAAAGTTCTTTGACATCTTGAAAGAAATTATAGAATAAAATTTAATGAAATTAGTTAAGAAAGTAACTAAGGGCGTATGGCGGATGCCTTGGCTCTCAGAGGCGATGAAGGACGTGATAAGCTGCGATAAGCTACGATAAGGTGCAAATAACCTTTGAGTCGTAGATTTCCGAATGGGGCAACCTAATACATTGAAGATGTATTGCCGAAAGGCGCTAACCCGGCGAACTGAAACATCTAAGTAACCGGAGGAAGAGAAAACAATAGTGATTCCCTAAGTAGTGGCGAGCGAAACGGGAATAGCCCAAACCATTAATGTTTCGGCATTAATGGGGTTGTAGGACTGTAACGTGGACTATAATTTAATAATAGAATCTTTTGGAAAGAAGAGCCATAGAAGGTGATAGCCCTGTAGATGAAATTAAATTATTACCTAACAGTATCCTGAGTAGCACGGAACACGTGAAATTCTGTGTGAATCTGCCAGAACCATCTGGTAAGGCTAAATACTACTGAGAGACCGATAGTGAACTAGTACCGTGAGGGAAAGGTGAAAAGAACCCTGAACAAGGGAGTGAAATAGAACCTGAAACCGTACGCCTACAAGCGGTCGGAGCCGATTTATTCGGTGACGGCGTGCCTTTTGCATAATGATCCTACGAGTTACTCCTCACTAGCAAGGTTAAGCATTTTAGATGCGTAGCCGAAGCGAAAGCAAGTCTGAATAGGGCGTTTAGTTAGTGGGGGTAGACGCGAAACTTTGTGATCTACCCATGGCCAGGTTGAAGTTGCAGTAACATGCAATGGAGGACCGAACCGATAAGCGTTGAAAAGCTTCCGGATGAGCTGTGGGTAGGGGTGAAAGGCCAATCAAACTGAGAGATAGCTCGTACTCCCCGAAATGCATTTAGGTGCAGCGTTGAGCGTATAGTTATAGAGGTAGAGCTACTGATTGGGCTAGGGGGCTTCACCGCCTACCAAACCCTAATAAACTCCGAATGCTATAACTTTTACTCAGCAGTGAGCCCATGGGTGCTAAGGTCCGTGGGCGAAAGGGAAAGAACCCAGATCATCAGCTAAGGTCCCTAAATATATGCTAAGTTGACCAAACGTGGTCCGATTGCTTTGACAGCTAGGATGTTGGCTTGGAAGCAGCCATTCATTTAAAGAGTGCGTAACAGCTCACTAGTCGAGCGATTGGGCGTGGATAATAATCGGGCATAAGTATATTACCGAAGCTATGAATTTGCAGTTTACTGCAAGTGGTAGGGGAGCATTCTAGTCTGCACTGAAGGTGTGTCGTAAGGCATGCTGGAGCGTCTAGAAAAGAAAATGTAGGCATAAGTAACGATAAGGCAGGCGAGAAACCTGCCCACCGATAGACTAAGGTTTCCTGATCAACGCTAATCGGA
Source organism: uncultured Vicingus sp. (assembly GCA_964398455.1). GTDB lineage: Bacteria > Bacteroidota > Bacteroidia > Flavobacteriales_E > Vicingaceae > Vicingus. Next base: position 29,175 of record CAYNMR010000023.1, read on the forward strand.
TCAGGGTTAGTCGGGACCTAACACGAACCCGAAAGGGGTAGTGGATGGATAACTGGTTAATATTCCAGTACTAGAGTATACTGCGATGGGGTGACGGAGTAGTGAAAGAACCGCGAACTGACGGAATAGTTCGTTAAAGAGTGTAGGTATTGGGACTGTAGGTAAATCCGCAGACCTAGCTGAACTTGATAGTACCAAGAGCCTTCGGGCAATTGGATAGTGTTCCTAAACAGACTTCCTAGAAAAACCTCTAAGCTTCAGGTATATTCTACTCGTACCTCAAACCGACACAGGTAGTCAAGGAGAGAATCCTAAGGTGCTCGAGTGATTCATGGTTAAGGAACTAGGCAAAATCGCCTCGTAACTTCGGGAGAAGAGGCGCCCTCAGCAATGAGGGCCGCAGTGAAAAGGCCCAGGCAACTGTTTATCAAAAACACATGGCTTTGCAAAATCGAAAGATGACGTATAAGGCCTGACACCTGCCCGGTGCTGGAAGGTTAAAAGGAGATGTTAGTTTCGGCGAAGCATTGAATTGAAGCCCCAGTAAACGGCGGCCGTAACTATAACGGTCCT
>CAYNMR010000024.1:0-19380 GCA_964398455.1 uncultured Vicingus sp.
GTATATTAGTTGTTCACCTTCTGTTCTCATTGGTATTCTTTTTAATCCGTGATTATTAAAAATCCTAACAATATCATCTGCCCTTTCTTCGTGTCTTGGTTTCAGCTTATCAAAAACAAGTGTTTTTCCATCAACAACCCAATTTCTTAACTCAACTCCTTTTTTATTCATACACATTGTCTTTAGTTTTTTATTCACATAAAGACCTATAACGTAATATCTATTTGAATCATTCATATTATAAAAAGTTTATTGGTATTAAAGCAGGGTTCTGTGTGTTTATTGACTTATAATCGGAATATTTTTCATCGAACAAACTAAGAACGTATGTATTATCTTTGTCTAAGTCGTTTTTATAGACATCTTTCAATAACACATTTTTATTTGATAATACACATCGATAAACAACACCTACTTTTAGTTGCTCTTTATCAAGTATCTTTGTATTTATTTTTTCAATTTCCATCTTTTTTTTTAATTTAAATTAATTCTGTTTATTTTTATCTTTTTATTTAAATCAATTTTTTGTTTAAATAAATTCTTTTCTAATTTAACTGTCTTTTGACACATCTGAATTAATATCATTTGCGTCATCTTGCAACTCGAATTCTTCATCTAATAATGCTTTAATTAATTCTTTTTTACTTTCTTCATTCATAACCATAGAGTGGTCGTTTCCGTTTTTGTCTGTAAACAATAAATACCTATTTGATTCGTCTTCATTACCATCAAATCTAATCCCTGTTTTACATTCTGATTTCTCGCATTTACAACGAACTAATCTTAAATCTGTTCCCATTTTTTTAAATTATTTTTAATCATTAATACATCTTTAACTTTAATAAGGGCTTCTTTAATGTGTTTTTCAGAAAAATCTGTTTGTTTTCTGTACTTGACAACTATTCTACAAGCTACAATTCTACAAAGTGCAGATAGGTCTGCATCTGCAAACCTATCCTTATTATGAATTCTAAGTAAAATTTCGTCATGCAGACTCTGAACAAACAAATTTATTCCACTAAAATCATCAATAATAACGTGGTGATAAATCTCTAAAGAAATTTCTGAAATCATGTTTAACTTTCCAATAGCAAAAAGTCTTCTAATTTCCTTCCGCTTGTCTTCTTTTTTCATCTGCAAATTCGTTTAAGTCGTTAAAAAAAGTTCTAATATATGTTTTTGAAAACAAACTTCTTTTGTTATATCTTGTTATAAGCCTATCTATTATAAACCCAAGATTATTCTCTTTGTTAAATCTTAAAATATAATAGTTTTTAACAATCGCAAGAATTTCTTTTCTTGGAACATCAACCAATTCTTTGATTATTTCATCAGAAACCAACTCAATAATTCTTTCGCTTGGGAATTTTGTAATTAAATTCTTACTTATTCCATTATAAATTATTTCCTTTCCCATAATCTAAGAGTTTAATTCAATTTTTTGTTCATGTAGATACACGGTTATAATTCCTTCGTTTTTATCCACAAACATTCTAATATTTTTGTCTTCAACATCTTGCTCTATTGTGTTTACAAGTTTTAGTTTATCTCCAAAAATCTCAAATAAATATGGTTCGCTATCATCTCCATCTCTCCATCCAAATATAAAATTACCATCCTCTATTATATTATAATTGTTTTTCAACAAGGTTTCAACTTGTTTAAACTCTCTTTTTTCTTTCTTTATAGACATATTGGAGTTAATTGTTTCTATTATCTCTTTGCTTTTACTAGAAATCTCAACATCGTTCATTTGTATTATTTTATTTCTACAACCGACCAACACAAACTCTCCATTAGAATCAAAAAATACAATTTTATTTTCTTCTAAACCAAAAAACTCTAAAATAGAGTATCCTATTAACGTGTTTTCTGATACACTGAAATCTCCTTGAAATAAATCCATAAGAGTTATGTCTCCAATTTGTTTTCCATAAATAGAGATATATACTTTTTCTGGCTCTATTCTTAATTTTGTTCCAAAGGTATAAACCTTTTGTTCTAATACTTTTTCCATAGTTTTAATCATTATATTTATAAAATAAATTTACTTCTTTGTTGTCTAATTCAATTTCCTTCGAAACCGAAACTTTTACTTGGTGCTTCTCAAAAAACTTAAAAAGTTCTTTATCGATGTTTTCTCCCATTATCATCTTTACAAAGTTTTTATTTGCAAAATCTGCAAACTCATCATAAACGCTTATATCAACTTCCTCTCCCAAATACCTTTGTCTATCTATGAACATATTTATGAGCCTTCTGTTTATCTCTCTTTCCTCTCTAAAGTAAAACTGCGACACAACATTATCTCCGCTTGTTTGTGATATTTGGTTTCTTCTAATTGTTATGCCTCCATAACAACCATTCTCTTCGTTTATAACACTTATTGTTATTCCGTTCTCTGTGTGTCTTTTAATAAATATCATCATCCCCCCTTTTCTTTTTAACATTCTTAATTTCTCCAATTTCAACAATCGGAAAGTACCATGATGGAAATGCAGCAAGTCTTGTTCTGCTTGATATCTGAGAGTTAACATCTCTTTTGTTTGCACCTTCAATATACAATGATGGAGCTTCTACACCTCTTCTTGTTGGTGTCACTTTAAATAATTTTGCCATTTGTTCTTGTTTTTAATTGTTTATATTAATTTAAACTAAAATCGTATCTAAAGATACTTTTTACTTTTTTTGCCATAAGCCTCGTGTTGATATTCAATATTTTTGCTGCTGAATTAAAAGCTTCAACGTATGTTAGTGCAGAAACTTCATCAAAAACAACCGCACCGTTATAATCTTTAACAATGTCATAAACGTAACCTTCTAGGTTGTAACCCATAAAACAAACGAATTCCTTATAATCATCCGTCATCACTATGTAGTGGTCTTGTATTCCAATAACACCACTTTTAATCACATTTGTTTTATTTAAGTAAAAACTCACCATTAGAATCCTAAAATATCGTTAATTAAAATGTCTCCAATAAAAAAATCGAATGTTTTTTTGCTTTTTAAAAAATAAGAACTATCCATATCGTTTTGTCTATATAGAATTCTATTTCTTAAGCAGATATCAAAAATTATCTTAAGAATTGTTTTTCTTTTTTCGTCAAAAACAATGTTTCTTGATGGTGGATACATTCTTGCATCATAACAAATCCTATTTAATTCCCTATAATTCTTTCTTAACAATTCTAAGTCGCTTAAAAATACAATCTGCTCTTCAATGTTATCTCTTTTAAGAAAACTCAAAAGAGTAGATAGTGCCTCTAATCTTTGAAAATACTTCGTTGGTTTATAATTCTTATCGCCCATATCTTAAAATCCTCCTTCGTAATAAATTTCTTTACCATAAATTACTGCTAATTCGTGTTCGGACCTTGCTCCTTTAGAGTTTTGCCAACCATTCAACATAAAAACTTTTGTTGTATCCTCTCTAAGCAAAAATCTAACGCACTCAGCCATGTAATCATTATATCCAACACAACCCTTTCCATCGCAAACCTCGTGTGGTGTTGTTGCTACTATATCTCTTTCTAAAAATAATCTATTTTGAAGTTTTTTAAAAGCTTCAATATTATCATTATCTATTCCTGTTATCGGACCTGCTATATACGAATTCATATTCTAAAAATTTATTTGTTCTTGTTTTGGGTTATCTTTTAATTTTATTTTAGTTTTGTTTCTTTCTTGCTCTATTTTCTTAACACCTTCTTTGTGCCACTTTGGGTCTAATTCGGAACCAATAAATCTTCTATTTTCTTTTATGCAAGATATTGCAGTTCTAAAACTTCCCATAAAACCATCAAACACAACATCATTCTCTTCGCTTGAGTGCATTATTATCTTTCTTATTAAAACATCGTCTTTTGCGTGTGGATGACTATCTTTTGTATGCTTAATATGGTTCATTTTTATTACATTACTAAAATCTTTTGTGTAATACTTCGGCTCGCCCTTATCAAATACCAAACATACTTCGTATTGATTTCTAAAAGGATATCCCATTCCAATATTATTCTTAACTATAATAATCAAATTAACATACTTTAGACCAATCTTTTCTGCGTGTTCCTTTATGTGAATATAAAATTTGTGGTTCGAAAATATGTATAAGGTTGAATTCTCTGACATTTTATCGTAAATAGCATCTAAAAACTTCAAGTTTATTAAGTAGCTTTCGTTATTTAATATCATTTTATTATCTCTTCCATAACCACTATCATCTCCATATGGAGGATCGACAACAACAAGTCTAATTGTTTTATTTGGTATTTTTTCAATCAAATCAAAAACATCGCAATTATAAACTTTATCAATCTCAACGTCTTTTATTTTATCCAAAACATCAGACTTTGGAATTTCTATTGTTTTTTTCTTTGCTTTCCTTTCTTGTATGCTTTTCTCTAATGATGTTTGTTCGTAACTAACAATCTCAAAGCATAATAAACACATTTCTGAGTTAAACTCATCATCAAGTTTTTTTATCTTGACTTTGTTGCATCTACATCTGTTTGTTTTAATTCGTTTCATACAATAAATGTTTATCTTCTTTTCTTATTAAATACATTTTCTCATCTGCTCTACTTAATATGTAAGAGTTATCTCCAACAGAAACAACGTCTAATTGTGTTTCTTTTATTTTAACATCGTATTTTTGGTTTTTCATGAATTCAACAACCTCATCAGAAAATTCTTTATCTACAAATATACAATCCCAATAGTAGTAAATACATCCATCAACCTTTCTACAACACTCCTTCATTAAATTATCAATACCCCTACATATATCTATGTAAAGACTTCTTGTATTTTCAACCGTAAAATCCCTCTCATCTTCAACCTCAACACCATCAACAAATTTATACATTATCTTTCTTGTTGCAAGACTTCCTAAAGCCTTTAATCTACTTGATTTTAAATCTGAGTAAGAAAGTTCTGCGTGTGTTTTGTTTAAAAACTCGTCTGTTTCTTTTGATATTATTCCTATTTTTAGTGCGTAGTTCCAATATGCACCATTTAAATCTACTTTACAAACAACTTTTTTTGTTATCGGGTTATTTATCAAGTTAAAAAAATCAACCTTACTCTCTTCCTCTATCTTATTTTTTAACAAATAATTTCTTGCATCGTTTCTAACTTTATTTATCAACGGAAGTAAATAAAAGTTATCTCCATCAAAGTTGCTTGAAAAAATCACTGTCTTCTTATCTTCCTTTATCCTCTTTGTGTATGCTGTTATACAAACTTCAAAACTCTTTTTCTTTTTTATTGATTGAAAAACATACTTATTGAAGTAATTCATTGTCATTTTCTCTAAAACTCTTGTCATAATCCTATTTTTATATTGTTAAGTGTCACGTTTACAAATATCGGGTATGGTTTTCCAAATATTTTATTACTATAATAATCTTCGAAATCATAATCTCCGCCTCCCTCCTTCATTTTATTAATGTTCTTTGTTATGTTGTCGTACAACCTTGCTAAAACATCAAGTTTATCTTCTTTCTGTTTATCTGATATTTTATCATCAGAAACAACATCTTTAAATGTCATATTTATGCTATCTCTAAATTTCTTTAGAATATAAATCGTTGCCTCTTCGTATCCTTTTGATTCAATAGTTGATTTCTTTATTTTATAAGTTCTAAAGCCATCATCAACCCTAAAGTAGTAAGGCTTCCCCTCTAAATTTCTTAATTCGTTTTCTAAGTCCTCTATATTGCTTTTCTCTTTCTTGTTTGTTATTTCTTTTCTCTCTAATCCTGCTTTTTTTATCGCTGCATTGAAGTTTTTAATTTGATTTTTTATCTTTTTTATATCATTCTTTGCTTCGGGAGTATCCCTATATTCGTTATTAAACTCAATCTGTTCCATCACCATATGGTATGTGTACATGATTGTATCTTTAATTTCTATCTTATCTTTTTTTCCCATAAAAAAAAGTCGGAGCATTGTTGCTCCGACTTATTCAAAAACTAATTAATGTAACTTCTTAACTGAAAACGTCTGATACTTTCCTTTCGCAGATTGCTTTTCTCCAATACAAGTAATTTCCATCGGAAAAACACCTTCGTTTTTAGCTGTTTTTTCTGCAAATTCTTTAAGCGTCGAAACCAAGACTGCTGCTGCCGTAATGTAGTTCAAGCCATCTTCTGCATTTATAAATCTAATGGTATCTGTTTCTTCGTCCTCTCTTCCCATTTTTTTCATTTTACCAACAGATGTCGGTATAATTCTAAGGGTTTCCCCTATTGCAAACTCGTAGTAATTAGCAGACAACTCGATATCTGTTACTTCCATTTTGTTTACTTTTGCTAAAAGATTATCGATATTCGATAAATCACTAACGACTAATTCGTTTTTTGCTTCAGGCTTTGCCATTTTTTTTATTGTTTTTATTGTTATTTTTTTTTGATAGTTCGAAGGCACTATCGAGCCCTTTATATCTCTATTGAAAGTATTATTTTTTTATCAGTTTGTTTTTGTTCGTATCTTGGATTCTTTTTTACTAAAATCAAGTTTCCAAACTTCTGATTTGTGTAATGCGTAGTATCCCCCATTTTTTCATTCCTAAACAATCTTACCAATCTGTAAGTTTTTTCTTGAGTATCTCTGTTTATTATCACATCAATAACTCTATAATTATATCCTTTGTGAGTTTTACTCACCTTTAAAGATACTTTGTCGTCTACTTCTATTTTTTTTGTCATTTGTTTTCTGAATAAAAGAATCTATAACCACTTCCCCAAAAGTCTTTAAAGTATAAAATATCCTCCTCAAGGTATTCTAATAACTCTTTGTCTTTTGGCTTTATAAGAAAAACATCGTAAGTTCTTTCTTTATCGTTTTTTTCAATTCTATCGAAGTTGTCTTCAAAAAAGAATAAGCATATTCTTTTTGCAACAGACACAGTCACCGCATCGATATAGTAAAATTTGTTTCCCATTTAAAATCTTGATAAAATATTCATAAATAAAAAAGTTAATATAAAGTTAATAATTAAATTCAATACAACAATCAAGAGAGCCGTTCCAAATTCAGCCTTTCTAATTAAAAAACTCAATCTTTTAATCGTGTTTACATTAATCGTTAAGAAAATGTAAAAAATAATAATCAATACAAAAGAATTCAGTAACATCATGTTTTTAGTTTTTTAGTTTGAGCAAATGTAACAAAAAAAAATTGATGCATGAAAAAAATATATAAAAGTTATTAACAATTCGTTTTTTAACAACTTTTTTGTCCTTATATGGTATTTTATACGTATGTTTGTGGCTGAGTTTATTAAACCCCTTGAAAATAGCTTTTAAGGTATATACATAAATAAGTAAACAAGTAAAAAAAACAAATAACAATGAACGACCATGCAAGAAAATGATGCAAATAACGACTTCAAAGAAGTTAAAAGCGATGTTGGTTTAAGCAAAGAGGAGAATACAATAAAAGACTTCTCTAAAATAAAAGACCAAATAAAAGAACAAAAACCAAAAGAGGTTTCGGGCGAGATTAATGTTTCTGAAAACTTAAAAGACGACGAAAATAAGAAGGTAAAAATAACCTTTAAAGACGAGTCTTTTGTTAGTGATATTGTTGACCAAAAAACCGCAGACGCACCAACAGACGATAGCGAGTTGGAAGTCTTAACAAAAAAAGAAACAAGACCACTCGACGAAATAAGGCAAGAAATAATTGAGGAAGAAAAAAAGGCACAAGAAAAGTTTTCTGCCGATGATTATGATATGATTTCTGAGTTTATTATAGATGCAATAGATTGGTCGGGAAGTTCTTTATTGATGTTTATGGCAAAAGATACAACTGATACGCCATACGTTTTGGGAGTTCAAAAGAAACAAAGACTTCAGAAGCAACTCACAAGGATATTAATAAAGATGGAAGTTAAATTTAGCTTTACGACTTTATTTGTCATATCTTTGATACTTGCATACGTTACCCCTGTCAAGAAGGCTTTAGAGAGTAGAAAAATAATAAAAGAAGGTGAGAAAAAGATTTCTGAGTATAAAGACAACAAAATTAAAGAATCTAAAAAAGAAACATCATCAAAAAAGACTGTTGATAAATTAGAAAAAACAACAGATGATGATTTCTTAAAATCTTTAGATAACGAATTAATTCAAAACGAAGAACTTCCTTTGTTAACACCAAAAGAGATAAGCGAAGTTTTACCCGAAAACCTAACAATAGATACAAAGGGAAAAGTTGTTAAAAGAAGAAAAAGAGGAGGGGCAAGAAAATGATAAACGAAAGAGATTTCTCCAAAGAAAGGGAATCCTTTTGTTGGGGATTTATTGGTGATAACAGAACAGGAAAGAGTGTTACCGCATCTGAGGTTGCAAAACAATGGAGGAAGTCAAGACCCGAAGGAACAATAGTAGCACACGACCCACAGAATAGGTTTAGAGATACTGCTGACTTTTATATACCAACGTATCAAGAGGATTGGGCAGAAGATTGTGCGGAGATGAAAGATGCTTTGATAATTATAGACGAGTTAAGGTTACTACATCCGAAGCCACAAGTATCGCAAGGATTAATGAAGTTAATGGCAAACAGAGGAGAGAATAGTATAGATATTATTTACATAGTACACAACCCGAGTATGGTATTAGAATTCCTTACATACTTTACGAATTGGTATTTTATGTTTTATACGAATAGTAAGGTTGGTGGTTTTCAGAAAAAAATACCGAATTATATGTTAGCTCACAGTGCGAGTATTTACATAAATAAGTATGTTAGAGCTTACGGAAAAGGAACTTATCCGATATTTCCATACATTATTGCAGACATAGAAAAGGAAGAGTTGTATGCAGTGAATATGAAAAGTGAATTTGTATTAAACATAAAATAAATAGATATGAAATTTGATGAATTTTTAGACAAAGACGAACTACTTGCTGAAACCGAAAAAAGAAAAAGCGAACATTTTGAATTCGGAAAGAATGTAATTAAGTCATTAGAGGGTGCAGAAAAGAAAAAAGGATTGTTTTTTATAATTACCTTTAGGGCGATTATAATGCTTGGATTAACAACAATAGGATACACCCTATACTTAGCATTAACAGATTCTTTTACTTGGAAGCTAATTTGTTCGATTGTTTTATTAATTATAATCAGAAGACTTTGGTCGATGTGGTTTTATAAGTATTGATAACGGAATTAAAACTAAATAAGATTATGGAATGGTATAAGACATTGACAATCGAGCAACGTATAAACTTGAAGGAATTATGTGAATCAATTTGTGGGATTACATTTGTTATGTTGGTTCGATTATTTGGGTTAAGAGATGCAATAGAAATTATTTATAACAAACTAAAATTAGAAGGATTTAATATTTAACAATTAAAATTAAAAACAATGAAAAAAAGAGTTCTGATATCTTTTGCTTTTATTCAATTTGTCTTTTTTGGATGTAAAAAAGATTCTAATAAAGAAGAAAACTTAATAGAAATAAACAGAAGAGCTATTAAGGTATATACAATCGATAGTTGTGAGTATATTGGTCACGTTGTAGGCTTTAAAACAGATATCCTTACGCATAAAGGAAATTGCAAGTTTTGCTTAGAAAGAAAATAATAGAAACAATTAAATAGTAAACAATTAAAAAACAATAATATGGAAAATCTAACAACAGAACAAACTGAGTCGTTAAACCTAAGAGAAGGTGAATTTGTATTAGCAAAATACGAAGGATACGACAATCATGCAAAAGCGAATAACTTTGCATTCAACAAGGCGATAGCTTTTATGAGCCACAAGTTTAGATGCGTGAAGCTGAAAGACTGCACCCTTGTTTTATCGATACCAATCGAGTGTTTATTCCCAAGACATAGAAAGGAGGTGGTTGCTTTATGAGTTTAAAGGAAATGGCTGAGGGCGAATTTATGGAATCTATAATGGAGAATTTACTTCCAAAGGTTAAAATTTTCGCACCAAAAATAATAAAGGGATTAGAAGAGTCTGATGAGTTTCTTGCAAAGGATGAGTTACTTGTTATAGGTAAAGCACCAAATGGAAAGATATTTATATTGAAGGGAAAGTCTGATGATATAGATATTGTTGCCGATAAAAGTAAGTTACAAAAGTATGACTTGAATTATTTAGTTGAAGGCTTTATGAGTAAAGTAGGTAAATAGTTTAATAAGATTTCTTTTTATGTTAAGACGTGTATGTTATTCATGCACGTCTTTTTTTTGTATAATTGAATAATATTACTATATTTGCGAACAATTAAAAATAATAATAACGAAACAAGTTTTAGAAATGGAAGGAAATTCATTAAGTATGCTTGAAGCATTATCAAGCGGAGCAGGAATGCCAAGACAACAAGCACAAGTTGTAGAAATAGTTGCACCAAATTCAGCACCTTATTGCCCATCGATTGCTCCTACAAGGAACAACAACATCGACTTAAACAACTTGAATGTTGCTAAGCCTGATGTGGTTGAATTTGAATTAGAGAATACAGGTACGGCTGATGCTTACGTATTGCTTGGATGTGGTGTTTGTGGATTCACAAACTCAATAGCTGAGGATATCGGGTTTCAAGATTTATCAATCTCGAAAGCAGATTGCGAAGACCAATTTGGCTCAAATACCCCGAAGGTTCAATTTTTTAATGCGACTGTTACAGGTGCTCCGATTGTTGTTGGCGAGATTGCTGTTCAAACGGATGATGACGCACAATTTGCTCAAGGATTGCAAACTGTTAGCATTAGCTTAAACGGAGATAAGTATGCGACAAAAGCACCTTTTACAAAAGTTGACAAAGATTTAAACTATGCAGTTTTAGAAGGTTGTCCAGTACCATTTTCTTTTTATCAAGGAATGCTTTATAAGCTACTTGCAGGAAAAAGAGCTACGATTTCTATGAAGGTATTAGGTTATGATGCGATTGGTAACTTTACACCAAAATTAGAACACTAAAAGAATGTGTGGCGGAGCTAAAGATTGCGGATGCGGTTGCTCTTTAAATGTTTCTGATATAATTGGCAATCAATCTTCAAGGAGTGAGATTGCCAATAAAATCAAGATAAACAAAAAAGAATTTCTTAATGGAAATTTAAAAGAGATAATCTTGTTTACGTATGCAGTTAATCCGAAAGAGTTGGAGTCTAAATTAGATTTATTAGGTTTGAAAATAACCGAAATAAATGAAGACGCAGCCTTTTTAGCTAAACTAAGCGAACTTGGATACGACAAAGAAGGTAAACTAAAAAACAAGATGGGTGAGCCGATAGTTTTTAGTGTTATTGATTTACTTAAGGGAATTAAGCTCGATAAAAAACTAATAGATAGAACAATTTTTAACTTTGTATAATGAAGACTTTTTTAATAATATCGGGGACTTTTATGTTATCGATGGTGTTTACCTACTTCTTAATGAAGAAACACATGAGAGATCATCATCAGAGTAAAAAAATTGTGATACTTGAAGGTAATGGAGATAAAGACCTTGTAATAGAAACAATTGGAGACCTACTCGCAGAAGTTGGAGTGAATTTAAAATAAGTATAAACCTAAAAAAAATAAGATTATGAAATGGTATTATTGGGTGTTAATCGTTGTAATTGTTGGAGCGATTTCTTACGGAGCATATTATATGCTTAAAGATGACACAAAAGAAGCAGATACAAAAACAGCTTAATTATGAATGTAGGCAGTTTTATATCAACCTATTATAAACATCCGATAGCTATTGCGATATACATTATCGTGATAGCTATTGTTGTTTACTATGTTGGAAAATCGATGGGAGGAGTTAAGCAATCGAAATTACCAAACGACACTGGTTGGGGTGGTACACTAACAGAACAAGATGGTAAAACCATTAGAAATATTGTAACGAGGTTACATGACGATATGGATTCTTACCTTGTATCATCAGGATTAAGAGCAAGAGACGACCAATCATACTATGATTTGAGTAATTTTTCAGATACAATGTTTGTTGCAGCATATAACGACTTTAATGATTTATACTTTAAAGAAGGAAATGGAACAATGAAGGATTGGATTGATGATGAATTAGGATTGGATGGTGACGTCAAAAAGATTATAATGCAGAGGTTTGCAAAACAAAATTTAAAATGATTAGTTTTGAAACAACTTTTCAGCTGATAAAACCATTGGGAGCTCTCCTTTTAATATGGGGAGTTAACCCAATGATTGTTTTTATATCGAATATGAATATTGGGTTGGTTGGTGAGTATTTATCAACATCAAAAGATGCAATAAACATAGTAACATCGATACTTGTGTTAGCGATAACATATATAAGATTTAAAAAAGAAAAAAAATGAGTAAGAAAACATGGATAATAATTGGAGTCGTTTTAATATCGATTCTTTTTGTTTTTCTTTATTTCAGAAAATTCTCAAAGAACATTTTGTTTGAGTTTGATTTAGTACCAAATATAAACAAGTCTGAGACAGGAAAGTTTTCGATACCAATACAGATAGTTGTAAAAAACAAGAACTCAAGAGGTATAACAATTAGAAGTATAGATATTAGCATACTAAAAGAAGGTAAGTTAATAGCAAAAAGCGAAAAACCACAAGATTTTGATGTGAAGGGTGGTGGGGAATCTGTTATATTGCATCATTTTGCAATTATAGATTTACAAGAAATTACAAAGATTGCGTTTGCAAAAAATCAAACAGAAGTTAAGATAGTAGTTTCTTTTAGATTTCTGTTTTTACCAATAACAATAAGTTTTAATCAATACATTTAAAGAAATGAACAATTTAGATTACGCAAAAAGATTTGTATCAACAATAGTTGACAACAACAAAACGGGAGTTATAAGAAGTTTGGTTGATAACAAAATACTTCTAGAAGACTACGATAAGGTTAAAGAAATCCTTGTATCAATATACAATAGAGACAGAGCTTTGTTTTATAAAATAATGAAGAATGTTCAATATGATATTTATGCAAAAAACTATACAACATCAGAAGAGTTTTTATTGTTGTTAAAGCCAAAAAACTCAGAAACAAAAAGACTTTCAACTGAAGCAAATGCAAAAGAATGGTATAACGAGGTATTAGATACCCTTGCAGGTGGTTCAACAACAACAACAACAGGAACTACAACAACAGAAAAACCAACAGGTCAATCTACGACTATAATTGTTTCGATTGTTGTTATTGGTGCTATTGTTGCGATAATTTGGTATTTTAACAAAAATTAAATAAAAACAACATGAATAAAACTTGGATTACAGCTATTGCAATTATTGTTGTAGCGATTATTGGTTGGTATCTGTTAAGCAGCACAACCGAAGCGAAAGAGGTAACAACATCAACACAAGACTCAACAACACAAACAAGTGGAGGTCTTGGTGGATTGATGGGTGGTGTTATGGGATTTTTCACAAAGTAATTAATTATAAACTAAATAAAATAGAATAAAATGAACACAATTATTAAATCGACTAACGCAAAAGTTTTAGCGTCAGGGAATACATTTGGAACAGAACCTGCAATAGTTCAGCCTTACATTGATGAGAATAAACAACTTGTTTATCCAATAGTAGAAATTGTTGAAGAAGAAGAAGTTACAGTTCTTTACAATGCAGCGGGAGAGAAACAAGGCGGAGGAAATGTTTCTTTCAAGGTTTTAAATATCGATTATAACCTAGATGGCTTAAATGCCGTTGAAAATCTAAAAACAAGCGGAAATGAATTTGCGAATCTTGTTGTAGAGAGAACTGTAAAAGGTGTTATTAAGATAACTTCTGATGATTTTGCTCCTTCTGTGGGTGGATTTATTGGAATTGTTGCGACTGTTAAAGATAATAGCGGAACAAGACAACAAACCTTGACTACTTATGTAAACCCTTCAAACGAATGCTTTATTTACACAAAACAAGTTGAGATAGATTTTGGTACAGAACAAATCACTCAAGAGTTAGTTGATGCAGAAAATGGTTTGAACATTATAATAACCGTATCTTAAAATATTAGTTATGAAAATTTATTATTTATATATTGGATTTGTATTGTTAATACTTATTGCGATGTTTTTTGTTTGGACAAAAACAACAAAAAATACGTTAGAGGTTAACTATACGAATCCATATCAACGATTAAGAGGATGAGCGAAATAGTAGAAAAACCAGTCTTAGAAGTTGCATACGAGAAGGCTGTTGGAGAAACAAAAGCTGCACTTTTAAACCTAACAAACGAGGAGAAGGATTACGCAGATACTCATAAAATATACATTGACACGTATAACATTTGGAATACGAGAAAAACGATATATTGTTCGGGTGGAAGCGGAGGTCAAGCTTTTGAATTAATGGGTGATTATACAGATTTGACTTGTGCTAATTCTTACGAAGAGAGAAAACAAGCGTCTGATTACTCAAGTGCAATAAACCAAAAAGTTGTAGAGCTTCAAGGTAGAGTACAATCATTAGAGGTTTCTGTTCCATTAAAAAAGAAAGCATACGAAGATGCGAAGGTTGCAGAGGCTTATGCTTACTCAAGATGGATTGAATGGAGAAAGGCAAATATGTCCCCCGAAGAGCTTTCTGATTATGTAAATGTAGGTGTTGCAGCACAGAAAGAAGTTTCTTTGCTTCAGTCGAAACAATTTTACGTTATTGTTGGTTCGATTCTTTTACTTGGAACTATTGCTTTTATATTGTATAAAAAATATTTTAGCCAATAGTTATGGAAGGTTTTAAAGTTGAAAGAACAGCGATGCCGTTAGAGGAGTCAATTATAGCAGAGCATTGGATTCCAACAAGTCCGATAAATATAAACGATATTAAGACTGAGGTAAAAAAGGATTATGATAAAAAATGGGTTGCAACAACGGTTGTTTTGATTGTTTTTGGAATCGCATTAATTGTATTGATTTTTAAATAAGAATTTATGTCGATATATATTTATTTGTTTATATTCCTTTTAGGAGTAGCAATAGGATTTTATTTAAAGAGTAAACTAACATTTTTTTAAGAATATGAATTATAAATTAATAACACTATCAATAGCATCGATTATATTTATAGCGATGTATTATTTATTTGTGTACGATTACAAAGAAAGTCAAAGAAAAAAGAGAAACGACCTTAAACCAGTCATTCCAAGAACAACAGATGAGGGATATGTTGTTCCTGTTGACGAAGTGATTGAGGACCTAGATGTTGCAAGAATATCTGTTTCAGTTCCATTGCCTCCGAAGGGTTCTACAGAGAGGTATGGTAATGTTGGTGAGAGATGCACAAATCCTTTTGGCGGAGCGGGAACTGTTAAGGTAACAACTGAAGGAACTAAATATTGTAGCGTGGAATCCCCTACCGCATAATGATTGATTTTGCAAAAAAACATTGGATTTTAATATCAGTATTAACGATAGCGTTGATACTGATATTAATTTTTTCTGTAAAAAGAAAGGAAATTATAGAATACGTTATGAGTAAACAACAACAGCCGTATATAGATAAGCTAAATAAATCTATTCAAGAAAGGTTTAAAAAGGTTATTTCAAGAATAGAAAAAGAAACAGGTTGGTCTGTTTATATAACATCGGGATATAGAACCTTTGCAAAACAAGCAGAGTTACACGAACAAAATCCATCGAATGCAAAAGCAGGATACTCGCTTCACAATTACGGATTAGCTATTGATTTTAATTTGTTCAAGGGTGTGGAGTGGATTAGAAAAGCATCTCCAAAATCGAAATGGGAAGAGACGGGTGCAATAAAGATAATAAAAGAGGAAGGTTTTAGGTGGGGTGGCGATTTTAAGACTTATTACGACCCCGTTCATATCGATATTTATTATCCAACATCAGAGTTGTTAGCAATAGCACAATCAACTTACGGAACATCGCCAAGTGCAATAAAAGGAAACGAAATTCAATTAACATAAAAATGATTTTAATTATGAAACTATTACCGACATTACTTTCTTTTGGAAAGGGGATTATTGATGCAGTACCTTTTATATCGACTGCAAAAAATTTAATTAAAAAAGACAATAAAAAAGATGGTTATTTAACCGACGATACAAAAAACATATCTGATGAAACAAAAAGACCGATTTTTGGTATTGTAAAAAAGGTTGACTACTCAAGATTGATTGGTCAAGTTGCTACATATCTTTTGATTATTTTCTTTGTGGTTAAAAATAAAGAACTTACATTTGAGACATTAACTCAGATTTTATCATTAATTAAAAACTTTTATTAACAAGTTTTAAACAAGTTATCAACAAATGATTGTTAATAACTTTAATGAACTTTTTTAGTATTTAATTTGATTGATATTAAAATATTTTGTAAATTAGCCTATTATTAATTTTAAAAACATTAAAACAATGGCAAAAGAAACAGCGAAGCCGATGACAACTGCAAAGAGCAGAAAGGCTACAAAACCAAGAACAGACTCTGAATTGTTGGGCGGAGGTCTTAAAGACAAATTATTTTATTTAGTGAGAGCTGCTTATGGATTAGCGGGAGGACTAAAAGATTACAAATCGAATGGCTTTAAAGGAATTTCATCTTTAGAGAGCTCGAAGTTACCAAGTGCGGTATTTCAGAGAGCTGCCCATGTTGACTCTCCTTATTGGAAGTTATCTGATAGCGACGCAAGATTGAAACAATTTAGAGATAAAATTGCATCAGCACAAAACGATATCGCAGCAGGAAAGTACACAGGCTCGGTTCAGAATGCTGTTCAAGACTTCTTAAATATCAAATCTGAATATGCTACACGAGGCGGTGGCGGAGGCGGAAAGAAATTGAATGCAAGTTTGATTTCTTCTGTGAAGATTTAAAAGACTTTATTGTTAGAGTTCTTGTTTACACTAATTGGGAGGTTCTGCAAAGAACTTCCCATTTTGGTTTAACAGAAATAAAATTAAAAGAAAAAAATAAGATAGATGAAAAAGGCAGTGATTACATTACTGCCTTTTTTTTGATTTAAATAAAAAAGAAAACAATGAACAAGATAGCATTTAATAGAAACAATTTTGAAGGACTCGTTTCTTATCTCTCTGATTACGAAACACTGAAGTCTAAAAAACAGGCACTAACAAAAGAAATTGCTTCATGCGAGTCTCACGCAAGAGATTTGAGGGATATGTACGACTTTCAGTTTAAACATTACAGAGAGAAAGGTTATTTCCACTACTTAGGAGAGAAGTACTTAAGTGAGGATGTTTCAAATGCGTTTGAATGGATAACATACCTAAAGAATGTTAGATTAAACATGGATGATAAGTCTTTGGATGTTGTTATTGGGAGATATTATTTTCCTGATTTTGAAAAGAGTTTTGATGTTCAAGATTATTTGGTTCGTGATTTAGGAACAAATGATGATTTTGGCATTGACTTAAACGATAAAGATGTTCAGTTCGAAAGCAAGGTAGATGAAGATAATTATTTTAAGACAGATGCCGAAATAGATTTAATGATTCAAAAAACAAAGGATTTAGATGATGATTTGTCTGAAATAGAAAATCTTATTTCTGAAGAAAATAACGAAATGCTTAAGGAGTACGAAGAAGGAGACTACTCAAAAGAACGTTTGTTATCTGATTTAGATAAAATTCAAGATTTGTTTACGGACTTTTCAAATGCAGGTTCTACAGACGAAACAATAGAAGAGGTTCGTACGATGTATACAGATTTGACAGGTAAATTTGATTTTGAAGAAAGAGAAAGTTTATCTGATTTAAATGGGTTGTTTTCAAAGATGAAAGAAGAGATTAATAAACCAACATATGTTGTTGATATTAATAATTTTTATAAAGAAAAAAGTGGTCAATACTTTAAAGAATATTTAGAAAATGAATAAGATAGTAAAGGTAGCTTTAATATGGATTTTACCGTTTGGATTTGTTTTATCGGTAGTTTATCTTTATTGGTCAGCGAAAAGAAAAAGGTTACAATTAGAACACGCAAACTTTTTAAGTGGTGATATAGAATTGGACACTCCTTTTGGAAAGAAAAAATTTAACCTATTTGAGATTAAAAATGGAGTTACGTTATCAGAGGATGATAGATACAGTCTTATATCTTACAAATCCGATGTTGGTTCAGATACATTTACTCAAAAACCGATAAGTAATTACGAGTTTGTTTTAGTTTATAAAAGAAAACCAACTATTAAGATTAAAAAAATCGATAGGTTATTCGAAAAAATAACAATTAAAGGAATTACGAATACCTTTGATTGGAGTGAAGAAATGCTAACCAAATAAAAAAAAATGACTCTAATAATAAAAAAACTAACAAACTCGATACTAATTGGAGATGTCGAGTATCCTTTGCAAAAAATTGTTTTAAAAAGAATTGATGACCAAATATCGATATTAAATGAAGATTTCGATGGTTATTCGACTACAAATTGGAAAGTTTTTAGAGACCAAAATGGCGATGAATTTAATTCAATGGATGATGTTATTGCTTATTTACAACAAGCATTTGAACCATCTCCTCAGACAATAGTTGGAGAGCAAGATGTGAAAATTGTTGAATCTATTCCAATAGAAACAAAAGTAATAGAATCTATTCCAATAAATACATTACCAATACCATTCGGAGATAGGGTGGCAGATGGTTTAGAGGGAGTTTTTCCTATAAGAATGGTTGGTTTTGCATCAAATGTAGATAATGTTTTAATTGATGTTTGGAATCAGAATATTGTGTACCCATTCAATCAACTGACATTTAATATTAGTGTTATATCTTCGAGTGTTAATGACACTGCTTTGGGGACAGGAATTAGATCTATAAAGGTTTATTACCTCGATGTAAACTATATGATGCAATCAGAGATTTTTATAATGAATGGAACAACGCAGGTTTTTGGTATTCCGAATGATGTTCTTAGAATTAACCTTGTTGTTGCTGAAGAAGTTGGCTCAGCGGGTGCGGCAGTTGGAAATATACTAATAAGAATGGGCGGAGTTGTAAGGTCCATGATTTCTGTTGGATACACAAAGAGTATGCAGTCGATAATAACAGTACCCGAAGGCTTTAATGCGTATATAACAGGATTCGATGTAAGCTCAGGAAGCCCAACAGAAGGAAGGTTTACACGATTTAGATTAGAGGCAACAATGCAAGAATTAATGTCGGGAAATATTTATAAGCAAGGTTTGTTTACGACATTAGAACAAATAACAATACAAGATAATTCAGACCAAAAGATTTACGAAATTCCAATAAAGATACCACCAAGAACAGATATTAGAGTGAGGGTTGAATCAGACGCAGCTAATGCAAACGCACAAGTATCGACGACTGTTATTGGATATATAAAGCCAACCACCTAACACCGAACCACCCCCCCAACAGGACCGTTTAGATACCCTCTAAGCGGTTTTTTTGTGACCAACATC
>CAYNMR010000025.1:0-1300 GCA_964398455.1 uncultured Vicingus sp.
TGTTACCTAACAAATGAAACGGGTCGTTGGTATCTCTAATTAAAATTTTCATCCAGCTGGGTGTTTCAAATAACCCATTGCCTTTTGAGTAAGCTTGCGAAAGTAGTTCAGTCATTCCGTATTCCGAATGAATTTCCGATACTGCGAAGCTATTTTTATAAATGTTGTGTAATTCAGTTCTGGTCATCTCTTTTCGTCGTCCTTTCATGCCTCCAGTTTCCATAATAGTTATACCTGACAAATCTAGTTGATGTTGTTCGGCTAAATCGAGCAAAGCAAACGAAACGCCAATTAATATAGTCGACTGTTTTTGTTGCTTCAATTTTTCAATGGTTTTTATCAACTCTGCATAATTGTCGAGGTAAAATCCACTTAGCGGATGTTTGGAATGTTTCACTAAATATTCGGTCATGTAAATTAACGAAGAACCCTCACGTTCCATGTATGAAGGAAGTAAGGCCAAAAAACAGTATTCTTCTATTTTGCCATAAAATTGTTCGAACTCTTTAGTAAAACTCTCCACATAAACCGATACATCTTTTACCAAGTGTTTGCTTTGGTATTGTCCTGTAGTTCCACTACTCAAAAAAACAACCTCAGCTTTTTCTTTTCCATAAATTACTTGCTGTGTTTTAAAAAACTCGATAGGCAAAAAGGGTATTTTTTCTATTGCTGTAACTTCAGTAGGATTTACTTTTAGTAGCTTACAGAAGTTTTGATACACGAAATTGTTTTTGTACTGGAAGTTAAACACTTTTAAAGCCATCTGGTTAAAGTCCTTTTCTGATGAGATATTAAAAATGTCTTTTGAGAAGTTCATTAAAAAATAGTTGTAATTTTATGGTATGCAAAGGTTAACAAACTTCGTCATATTATTATTCATCGCTTCATTTTTTGGCTGCAAGAAAGAAGAACCTACTCCTATGCCTCCAGTAATTAAATTTGTTGAAGCAGGACTTTCTTCGGATAATACCTATGCCATTGTAAAGTTTGAATTTTTTGATAACGATGGCGATTTAGGGTTGCGACAGGATGAAAGTCAAGGAGAGCAACAATACAATTTATTTATCGATTATTACGAAAAATTGAATGGTGTTTGGCAATTAAAATCGCCAGTGGTAACTTACAATAGTGGAACAAACCAATACGATACAACCGTTTTTCACTTACGCGTTCCGTTTATTCAAAATAAAGAGAAACAATCGTTGAAAGGAGAAACTTATGTAAAACTACTTTACAATGTTTTTTCGGTTGCCGACACGTTTAAATACGAAATGGTGTTAAAAGATAGGGCACTAAC
>CAYNMR010000025.1:1400-17172 GCA_964398455.1 uncultured Vicingus sp.
CGTTCACTTTTGGCATAAGCTCCAAAATAACCAACCACATCATCGCCAACTAAGTTGGTTTCAGGATTACCAGGTACTTCTCCATTTTGAGAAGAAGCAATTGCATTGAAATACCTAAAATTGACTTCATCTACTGAAAGTAGTTGAATTACTGCGGTATCACCTTCGGCAAAATCTACTCCAAAAACAGGGAATACGGCAATTCCGCCGTTGAGTAAATCGTCATTTAATGCAATGTATCCTTTTGCTTGAACTCCTTTGTTAAAAGCCTTGATACGGTAATAATTGGTAAAATTAGGCATATCGTAAAAATAGGTTCGTAAACGGTAAACAGCTGGCTCGTTTGGGTCGCTAAAAGGTCGGTCAATTTTTTCGTGTGATAATGAATCGAGATTTACTTTTGGATTCATTACCGAAGTTGCGGTAACAATTTTTCCTTTATCATTAACGGTTAAAAAATAAGCTCTACCCGAAAAACCTTGTAGTGAAGCACTGGTATAATAGCCCGGAGTGGTTTCAGTTAATACATAACTATTTCCTAAATTATCTGCCACAACAACTGTAGCTCCAGAAACGGTCTCGAATCCACCATTGTTATCATTAAAAGGTTTTGATTTAGATAACTTAACAAAGTTATCGCCCAAACTATCATGAACGATACCCTCTACAACCAATACTTGAGTAGCATCTCCTAAGTCTAGTTCCACCACTTTCTCGCATGAAATAGTTAGAAAACCAATAGTAACGATTAGAAATAAGGAAGTATATTTTTTGAATAAAGTCATTTCTTAAAAATTAAAATTATAACTGATAGACGGTATTATCTTAAATAAAGAGAGTCTTACAATTTCTGTTTGGTTTGGATTGTCTTCTTTTTCTCTAAAGGTAAATGAGTAAGCATTTTCACGTGCATAAACATTGTAAATAGAGAAATTCCAGCTCGATTGAAATTTTCTATCCTTTTTCTCCTTGTTTCCTGTTTCAGGATTAGTAACCATTCTGTAATTTTTTCCTTCTAAGGTTAATCCTAAATCTAAACGATGGTAGTTGGGCATTCTGGAGCCGTTTCTGGCAGAATATAAATTAATGGTTTGCCCATCAATTACATATTTTCCAGTAGGAAAGGTTACCGCATTACCTGTATAAAAAACAAAGGTAGAAGATAGTTTTACTCGCTCTGATAAATCGTACATGGCAACAATTGATAAATCATGGGTTCTATCTTGTTTTGCAGGATACCAAGCTCCTTGATTAATTTTTTCAAACTGAACTTCTGTACGAGCAAGTGTATAACTTATCCAACCTGTTAAAAGCCCTTTTTTTCTTTTTAAGAAAACTTCTAAACCATAAGCTCTTCCCTTACCATATAACAATTCTCCTTCCACTGTTGGGTTTAAGGTTATTTCTGCACCAGTTCGGTAGTCAATGGTGTTTTGCATGGCTTTGTAGTATGTCTCTAGCGAAAACTCATAAGTGTTGTTTTTTAAATTTTTGAAGAAACCTAACGCTACTTGGTCGGCAATTTCAGGTTTTATGTTATTGCTACTCGGCAGCCAAGTGTCGGTTGGGTTATTGCCAGAAGAGTTTGACAATAAGTGTAAGTACTGATACATTCTATTGTATGAAGTTTTAATAGAAGAACTTTCGTTTAAAATGTAGTTTATTGCCAATCGAGGTTCTATCCCATTATAACTTGCTACAGCATTATTTCCAGTATATTTTGTTGTGTCTGTTACTTCTCCTTTATCGTTGTAGGTATAAATTTCACCCGGACCAATTTGAGTAAAGTTAGAATATCTAATTCCATAAGTTGCCGACCAAAGCTCATTAAACTTTTGTTCATTGCTAATATATAAAGCAGACTCCACAGAATATCTATTTTCAATTTTGGTATTACCAATTGATTCGCCTGTTGAAGAAATTTCTCCTGGGTCGAAAGTATGATGAATAGCACTACCTCCAAATTTCAGTTTGTTATTTTCATTCCAAAAGAAATCTACATCTTGCTTTAGCGTAAAATCTTGTATTTGCGAATTAATAGAGAATCCTGCGGCTTTAATATCAATTTTATAATTGTAGTTGGAATATATAAACGAAGTGTTGCTAAATAATTTGTCATTGTAAAGATGATTCCAACGAACAGTAGCAGTAGAATTTCCCCAATTAAAACTAAAGCGGTCGGCAAATCCAAAGTTATCTCTACCAAAATATCCTGAAACGAATAAACGATTCTTCTCATTAAATTGGTAGTTGGCTTTTAAATTTAAATCATAAAAATAAAGCGTGGTATTTTTTTGGTCTGGGTCGCTCGATAGTTTTAGAAAAACATCAGCATAAGTTCTTCTTCCGCTTATAATAAAAGAACCTTTATCTTTTACTATCGGTGCTTCAATGGTTAGTTTAGATGCTATCAAACCAATCCCGCCAGTTGCTGCAAATTTCTTTGCATTACCTTCTTTCATTTTAATATCCATTACTGATGAAAGACGTCCTCCATATTCGGCAGGCATACCACCTTTATATAGTTTTAAATCTTTAATGGCATCAGAATTAAATACAGAGAAAAATCCCAATAAATGCGACGCATTATAAACAGGAGCTTCATCTAATAAAATTAAATTCTGATCGGAACTACCACCACGAACAAAGAATCCAGCATTTCCTTCTCCACCTGATTTTACACCTGGTAACAGTTGTATGGTTTTTAAAATATCTCGCTCACCAAATAAAACAGGAATGTTTTCAATTTCTTTCATGTTAATTTTTGCAACACTCATTTCAGTAGAACGAACATTTTCATCCTCTCTTTCCGCACTAATTTCTACTACATTTAAATCGGTCGAGCCTGATGAAATCTCAATGTTGTTTTTTATGTTCTTGGTTAAATCTGCCTTAAATTCAATTGTTTTGTAACCAATATAAGAATATTGAATGGTATAACTTCCTTTGGGAAGAGTTAATGAGTAAAAACCATAAACATTAGTAACAGTTCCTACACCAGGCAATTCTTTTACAAAAATGGTTACTCCAATTAAATCTTCACCATTGCTAGCGTCCTTAATATTACCACTTAGGGTAAATTTCTCTTGGGCAAAAATTAACGAAGGAAATACTGAAAGTAATAGAATGAGAAGATGTTTTGACATTGATTTTGATAAGTTTCTGCAAAAATACGTTTGAGTAGTGGATATATTTTACCGCTTATCAAAAAAACTAAGAAATTGGTTTTATTATTGTTGTACGGAATAAATTAAAATAATAAGTCAAATCTTATTTTTATGCTTTAATTTTAGGTCTAGTAAAAATGAGTTTAGCAAAAAACAAGAGTTTTGTATTTCTAATAGTTGGGTTAGCCCTGTTGTTTAGCTATCCAATAGCTTCCGTTTTTCAAAATTCCGAGTCCAAGTACCAACAATTTGCTAATAAACTTAACGAAAAACAGCACCAAGTTTTATTGGTTCTTGAAAGTTTAGTAAAAAATGATAGCAACCAGTTTTTTTATCAAGAAAAACAATTGGTTCAGCTAAACAAAGATGAGGGCATTAGTTTTTTTGTTTTTGAGCAAGATGTGCTAACTTCTTGGACTAACTCAACAGTTCCTTTTAGTGGTATTGATAATTTTGTTGCCGAAAGCGGTATTTTACTACTCAAAAATGGTTGGTATCAGTACTACAAAGAGAAGAAGAAATCGACTACATATCTGGGATTGATTTTAATTAAAAACCAATACACCATTCAAAATAGCCATATCAATTCTAAACTACATAAAAGTTTTGGAATTGATGATGAAGTTGAGATTTCTCTCTTTCAGCAAGAAAAAGCCCAAGAAATAACAGATGAATCGGGCAAAAGATTGTTTTCTTTAAAAATAACTTCAGCCAATTATCAATCGAGCAATGGATGGTTTATTCTTTCCTTTTTTATTGGATTGGTTATGCTCGTGTTGTTTGTTTATGAGTTTTTTAAATACCATCGAGAGTTAAAGAAATATGCACATCTGGCAAGTATGTTATTTGTGATTTTGTTTTATTCGATTTCCATTCTATTTTCCATTCCAGAGAATTTTTACCAACAGAAAATATTTAGTCCAACTATTTTCGGGCAATCTACTTTTTTGCCTTCATTGGGACATTTTTTATTTACCACGCTAGTTGTTTTATTATTAACCATTTTATGGGTTAAACAACCCAAAAATTTGGCTCAATCTAGTTTAATTAAAGCATTTTTATTTATTGTCTTTATTTCATTTTTAAACGTAGTTTTTGCCAATTGGTTTAAGGGTTTGATTAGCAACTCCAATGTAAATTTTGATGTCAATTATTTTCTCGATTTATCGGCTTATAGCTTTGTAGGGATATTAATTGTAATGGTATTGTTTACTTGTTTGGTTATTTTAATTCATCACACGTTAATTCATTATCCCAATAAACAAATTAACCGCACTCAGTTACTTACTGTTTTATGGATAGTTAATTTATTGACCATCTTAATTGCTCATCTTGCTTTCGAAACTGATTGGCAAATCAGTTCATGGGTATTGCTGGCTTTACTCATATTTGCTATTGGAAACTCCAATAAAACAAAGTTTTACCAAAGCATTTTGTTGCTACTGTTAATAGCAGCGACTATTACTGTAGGGTTTGTGAAATTTACCAAACAAAAAGAGTTGCTTAACCAGGAGTTCTTAATTAAAAAACTAGCCAAAGAGGCTGACCCAGTTACCGAGTACTTGTTTGTAGACCTTATCCAAAAAATGGAGAATGATACTTTTATTATCAATCGCCTCACACAATATTGGGATAAAAAAGATGAAGTTGACGGTTATATTATTGAAAAATACTTTACAGGATACTGGAGTAAATATGATGTGTTTCCTTATTTATGTGTTGTTGAAGATACGTTGGTTGTTCAGCCAGAAAATACCGAAGTAAGTTGCATAGATTTCTTTAATTCTAGAATTGAGAAAGAAGCAATTACCCCATATAGTTTTAATGAAAACATTCAATTTTTATACAATGCTGATGGCATAGGAAGTTACTTAGGGCATATTATTATCAAACCTAAAGATAGTTTATTTGCTGATGCTAATTTATTTATTGAGTTGCTGCCAAAACTATTGTCAAACAACGAAGGTTATCCTGAACTTCTTTTAAACGAGAAGGAAATTAGTGTTCCCGCAAACCTTACCAAATACTCATTTGCCAAGTATAAAAAAAGCAAACTGGTAAATACTGTTGGCGAATACAATTACAGTTTAGAATTAGACAAGAATTTGCATTTTAGCGAATCAGGATTTTTATTACAACATACCAATAATCAACACCACTTATATTACCAAAGCGATAAAAATACAGTCGTTGTGCTTAGTTCGTTACACAAAACCTTTTTCGATTACCTTACCACTTTTTCGTATTTCTTCATTTGTTGCAGTATTTTTATTCTCGTGGTTGGCTTGTTGTTCAACATGGAGCCTTTTAATTGGAGAATTGCATTAACCGATTTTAGTACAAAAATTCAACTGTTTATTATCGTTTCCACGTTTCTTTCTTTTATCATGTTTGGTTTCGGTACATCTTATTACATCAAGAAACAAAACATAGACAAAAACACTAAAAATCTAAAGGAGAAATTGCAATCGGTGGTAGCAGAACTAATTACAGCTTTTGGAGATAGAGAAACTTTTGAGGGGGTAAACCCCGATTTTGTAACCAATTATTTGATTAGATATTCTAATGTTTTTTATGCTGACATTAACTTGTACGACATTGACGGAAAACTTATTGCCACCTCTCGACCAGAAATTATTGAAAGAGGATTAATCAGTAATCGAATTAACCCGCATGCTTACCAGTCGCTTATTTTTCATAAAAAATCGTCGTTTATACACGATGAAAGTATTGGTAATATGGATTATCTTTCGGCTTATGTACCCTTTAGAAATGATGATAATCAAGTTATAGCATACCTCAATCTGCCCTATTTTGCTAAACAAAACCAGCTCGAAAAAGAACTTTCTCAATTTTTTACCGCGTTAATTAATATCTATGCTTTGCTGTTTCTCATTTCCATTTTTATTGCAGTGGTTTTTGCTAATTATATTTCGGAGCCTGTTCGTTTGATAAAGGAAAAAATTAGTGCATTGCAACTTGGGCAATCGAATGAGTTAATTGATTGGCAATCAAACGACGAAATTGGTAGCTTGGTAAAGGAGTACAATCAAAAAGTGTTGGATTTAGAAAAAAGTGCTAAACTGCTTGCAAAATCGGAACGTGAGAGTGCTTGGCGAGAAATGGCAAAACAAGTGGCTCATGAGATTAAAAATCCACTTACCCCCATGAAATTGAGCATACAACACTTAGAGCGATCAGTTGCAGATAATCCTGCAGACTTACCCGACCGAATTAAACGAACAGCTAAAACATTAATTGAACAAATAGATACGTTGACCAACATTGCCAACGAATTTTCGAGCTTTGCTAAAATGCCAAAAGCCAACGAGCAAGAGGTAAATCTTATTGAAATTTTGGAAAGTATTATTGATTTGTACAAAGAAGAACAAGTAGAATTGGTATTTGACAACCATTGTAAAAAAGAAGCGTTGCTCCTTGCTGATAAAGACCAACTCAATCGATTGTTTTCTAACCTAATTAAAAATGCCATTCAGGCTATTCCTGAAAACCAACAAGGAAAAATTGAAGTAGTTACTCATTGCGATAAAACCCACTACACCATAACCATTACCGATAATGGAACAGGTATCCCTTCCGAATTGCAGGATAAAATATTTACTCCAAACTTTACCACCAAGACAACAGGAATGGGCTTAGGTTTAGCTATGGTAAAAAACATGGTTGAAAACTTAAATGGCAATATTAGTTTCACAACAAATATTAAAGGCACTTGTTTTACTATAGTTATTCCTTGTTAGTGAAACTAATGTTTAATTACCTTGTCAGGGATATTATTTTACAACATCGGAATTGATATCTTGATAATGATAGGATATCTTAACGCGTTGGAAATTTAGGTAGAATAAAATAAATAATTAATTCAAAAAAATACCCCGCCAAAGCAGGGCATTTTACTATTGTTTTATTAGAAATCTTAACGCTAAGATTGATTAGTTTTTTAAACAACGGATAGAAAAACCACTTATTTTATCAATAGTATTTTTGTTTATACGTCCACTTCCATAACCCAAATCACGAGAATAAGCATCTGTTGTATTTAACTCTGTAGAAGTCCAAAAACCTACACTTTCTTGTATAAAATCAAAATGACCTACTTCATCACGAGAACCAGCTGGAAGAGCTGAAAACCCAATTTCGTTAGTTGCATAAGCATTTGGAGCTACCCAGTATTGTTTTCCTTTACCTTTCATTCTTCCACCAGCATAAAGGCTTTGAGTTCCAACAGCAGTAGTAGTATCTGCAGTAGGGTCTAAGTAAACAACTAATGAATTCCATTCTGCATCAGTTGGCACATGCCATCCTGTAGGACAAACATTACGAGCATCTGCTACAGCAAAATAGTTGTATAACTTTCCATAAGGATTATCATTTGTGCTGTCGAAATCATAATGAGAGTAAGCTCCTGATGAGAAATTTTGCCATGGCGTTGCATCAATTCTTATTGCTAAACAACAACCAAGAACAGTATCACTTAGGATAGAATCGTACACCGTAAGAACATCTCCAGATAAATATTCAGTACCCATATTAACAATGGTCATAGCCACTACTTTCCCAGTAGTATCAACTGTAATATTTGCAGTAGCTCCAGTACCGCTTCCTCCATTTAAAGAAATATTGTTATAAACACCACTTTTATATCCAAAACCAACATTGGTAATCGTTGTTGTTGCAATAGTTCCTAATTCATCAGGTATTGCATCACCATTAGAGTATTTTGTAGTTTTTAGGTTTTGTGCCATCCATTCTTGTCCGTTACCTACTACAACTGTTGAATAAGTATTTCCGTCAGCATCGGTAACTCCTGCTCCTGCACTAAAGGTTACTGGATTTAAACCATCTGGCAAAGGAAGATTGATTGAACTATCATATACAGGTGATGGAGCATCACTTTTTTCATCTTTCGTACATCCAACAAATAGAAGAGAGAACCCCAATAATACTAACGACGAGCTAGTAATACTTTGTTTTTTTGCAAATAATTTCATTACTTGATTTTTTTGTTTAGCTTCCAAAAATAGTAAATTCTTATTAAAAAGCACTATTTTTTAGAATGAGATTTATTTTTAAAAAGAGGTTCATTTAAATTTCAAACATTGTTTAGGAAAGAATTAGTCGAAAAATAGTACTAAATCTTTTTTAATTAACTTTGACACTTATTTTTTAAAACTATGTACGGAATAAAAGATTACGTAAGCAGAGCAAAGAAATTTGTAAACAATAAATCCAACATCGGTCCACGTAAGTTGGCCACCTTAATGATATATGCTACCGATTTGTGCGATTCTCGTTGCAAACACTGTAATATTTGGGCAAAACGTCCTGTAAAATATCTTTCGTTTGAGAAAATTAAAGAAATTATGAAAAGTAAAGCCATATCAAAAGATACGGCAATTGGTTTAGAAGGAGGAGAGTTTTTATTGCATCCTGAGGCACTACAAATTATGGAATGGTTCTCAAAAAACCACCCCAATTTCGATTTACTATCAAACTGTTTAAAACCAGATAGTTTAATTGAAGCAGTGAAGAAATTTCCGCCAAAACGTTTGTACATTTCACTAGATGGAGATAAAGATGCTTACCTGCACATGCGAGGAAAAGATGGTTATGAAAAGGTTATTCGAGTAATACAAGAGTTAAAAGATATCGTTCCAATTTCAACCATGTTTACATTATCGCCATACAATAATTTTAACGACATGCGTCATGTTGCTGAAGTTTGCAAACGCGAAGGCGTTGATATGCGTGTAGGAGTTTATAACGACATGAGTTTCTTTGATACCGATGATAAAGCTCATGAGACTGGCATCGCTACAAAAACTGCTGAAAAACAAGTTCCTAACTATGTAGATAAGGAAACTGAAAACGAAGTAATTGTGGAAACTCACAAAGAACTCTCTACAGAGTTAAAGGATGACAACTTTAAAGAGAAAATACCTGCAATTATTAAAGAATTTAAAGAAAACTACGACTTTTTAGTGTTGTACGATGAGTGGCGTAAAGGCGATTTGAAAATGAGTTGTAATAGTATTATTGACTCTTTATGTGTATTACCAAACGGTGATGTGCCACTTTGCCAAAACTTAGATGTAAAAATTGGAAACTTGTTTAATAATTCGTTAGATGAAATCATTAACAGCGAAGAAACCAAGAAAACACAAAAACATTACCAACACAATTGTAACGGTTGTTGGGTAAACTTCCACCGTAAATACGATGTGGTTTTACACCGTATGTTTGAAAAGTATTTTGGCAAAGGTATTACTGAAAAAATGTTTGGTCGTTACCAGTGGGAAGCCGACCGTAAAAAAACATATGCTCAATACATGAAGGAAACCGAAGCCAAGTTTGCTTAGTTTTCTTGTTTGCTCTTATAAATTAAATAGCGGGTAATACCCGCTATTTTTGTTTTCAATAATTTTTTTTATAAAAAATAAAACATATATAAAAAATTATATATAACTTTGTATAGAAATATATGAATAAGTATATATGATAGAATTAAAAAAATTAGAAAACGCCTCAGAGATGCTTAAAGCAATAGCACATCCTATGCGTATAGCAATAGTTGATATGCTTTCGGGCGATAAAAAATTATCGGTTACCGAAATTCACGAGGCATTGAATATTGAACAAGCTGTGGCTTCACACCATTTAAGTATTTTAAAAAATAAAGGAGTGTTGTCGTACGAGCGAATGGGTAAAAATTGTTATTACACCTTAAAACATCCTCGTTTGTCGCAAATCATTACTTGTATTGATAAATGTCAAAACGATATTTAATATGTTAGAAATAATAGGTTACATATTAGCAATTGTGGTAGGTCTTTCCATCGGAATTATTGGTGCAGGAGGGTCTATTTTAGCGTTGCCAATTTTGGTTTACCTATTTGGTGTTGAAGCATCGGAAACCGCACCAGCATATTCGCTTTTTATTGTTGCAGCGTGTAGTTTGGTTGGTGCATACCTCCGATACAAGCAAGGTTTAATCAACTTTAAGATGGTATGGTCGTTTGGTATTCCGACTGTTTTAGCAATTTTTATTACACGATATTATGTTGTTCCGATAATTCCTGATGAAGTATTTTCAATCGGACAATTTATAGTAACAAAACGATTGATGGTAATGGGATTGTTTGCTGTGTTAATGATTTTAGCTTCATTCTACATGATAAAACAACAAATTTCAGAAAACCCTATTAAAGTTAATAAGGTATTGAATTTTAGTGGGGGTTTAGGAACAGGATTTTTGTCTGGTTTTGTTGGTTCTGGCGGCGGTTTTATGATTGTGCCAGCATTAATAAAGATTGGAAACCTAGGGGTAAAGGCAGCTGTGGCAACTTCAATGGGAATTATAGCTATTAACACTACGGTGGGCTTTGCAGCAAGTGTTTCACATGTTGAGGTTGATTGGATGCTTCTAATCATTTTTTCAGGCTTAGCTGTAATTGGAATTTTCATTGGAAATAGCCTATCAAAAAAAGTAAATGCAGACCATCTTAAAAAAGGATTTGGATGGTTCATATTAATAACAGGAATATTCATTTTAATAAACGAATTAATTTTAAAACAATAAGTTATGTACGTAGAGCAATTATACACAGGATGTTTGGCTGAAGCAGCCTATTATATCGAATCTAATGGCGAAGCTGCCATAATTGATCCATTAAGAGAGACTTTTCCTTATACTGATTTAGCAGAAAAGCGTGGCGCAAAAATCAAATACGTTTTTGAAACACATTTTCATGCCGATTTTGTATCAGGTCACGTTGATTTGGCTCAAAAAACAGGAGCAACTATAGTTTATGGTCCAACAGCAAGTGCAGGTTTTAAAATACACGTAGGAGAAGACAACGAAGAATTTAAGATTGGTGATGTAAAAATCAAGTTGTTACACACTCCTGGTCACACCCCAGAATCATCAACCTATTTGTTAATTGATGAACACGGAGAAAACCATGCTATTTTTACAGGAGACACCTTATTTTTAGGAGATGTTGGGCGACCAGATTTAGCTATAAAATCGGATGTTTCCGAAAAAGATTTGGCAGGAATGTTATTTGATTCGTTACGAAACAAATTAATGCCACTAGCAGATGAAGTAATTGTTTATCCAGGACATGGTGCGGGTTCGGCTTGTGGAAAAAACATGAGCAAAGAAACAGTGGGTACTTTGGGAGAACAAAAACAAACCAATTATGCTTTAAGAGCAAACATGACCAAAGAGGAATTTATTGCTGAAGTACTACACGGCATTTTGCCTCCACCTCAATATTTTGCTAAAAATGCCATGATGAACAAAAGTGGTTACAAAAGTATTGATGATGTGATGGCTGCTGGATTAAATCCAATGAACATTGAGCAGTTTGAAAAGGAAATGAATGATTCTATTATAATTGACACCAGAACACAAAATGAATTTAAAGACGGATTTATACCTTCTTCCATTTTTATTGGGTTAAATGGTCAGTTTGCGGTTTGGGTTGGTGCATTAATAACCAATTTGAATCAAAAAATACTTTTAGTAACTGATGAAGGAAAAGAAGAAGAATCGGTTTTACGTTTGGCTCGTGTTGGTTATGATAACTGTGTAGGATATCTAAAAGGTGGATTTAAAACATGGTCTACTGCTGGAAAACCAGTTGAAACCATTACCTCAATTTCAGCAAAAGAACTAGAACAGATTGCTTTGAGTAAAGACGTGAAGATTATTGATGTTAGAAAACCAACAGAGTTTCTTTCAGAAAGATTGGAACAAGCAGAATCATTCCCTTTAGATAGCATCAATAATTGGTTAAATAAATTGGATAAGAATGAAACCAAATATTTGCATTGTGCAGGAGGATATCGTTCAATGATTGCTACTTCAATACTTCGTAAAGAGGGCTACCGAAACATTATTGATGTTGCTGGTGGAGCAAATGCAATTTTTAATAACACCACGTTGAAAAAGACAGCTTACGTTTGTCCTTCAACACTTTAATAAATAAAATAATAAACAACTAAAATTTTAATACAATGAGTTACGAGAACGTAAATTTAAATGAAGCTACCATCGTAGATGTAAGAGAACCTTTTGAATTTCAAATAGGAAGAGTAGAGGGTTCAATAAATATTCCACTTGGAGAAGTTCCAGAGCGAATAGAAGAATTTAAAAACATGAAAAAACCATTGGTACTTTGCTGTGCATCAGGTGGTAGAAGTGGTCAAGCAACACATTTTTTATCACAAAATGGAGTTGACCAAGTATACAACGGTGGTGGCTGGAGTATGGTTGCAATGAGAAAAGGGTAAAAATTAACTAATAGTAATGAGTGTTGTATAAATCACGCAACACTCATTACAAAACACTTTAAAAAATGAGTTTTTTAAGAAAATTATTTGGAATGGGACCAAAGGTTGATTGCCACGAATTATTAAGAAATGGAGCAGTACTAATTGATGTTAGAACTCCTGCCGAATTTAACTCGGGTCATGCCAAAGGATCAACCAATATTCCGTTAGATAAAATCAGTTCTAAAATTGATAAAATTAAACAGTTAAAAAAGCCAGTGGTTTTATGCTGTCGTTCAGGTATGCGTAGTGGTCAAGCAACTTCTATTTTAAGAGGTGCTGGAATTACAGATGCACACAATGGTGGCCCATGGAATAATTTTGCATAAAATGAAGGCATGGATTTTAAACCATAAAAAGAATTTTTATTTGGCAGCTTTAGGTGCTATTTTGGGTTATGCCTATTGGTTTTTTGTAGGCTGCGATTCGGGTGGCTGTGCTATTACTTCGGTTTGGTGGAGAACCACTATTTATGGAGCGTTTATGGGCTTTTTATTAAGCGATGTGTCATTTAAACAAACTAAAAAAGAAACAACAAATAAAGAATAATGTCATTTTTTTAGCAGTATTATGTCGAAGTTTAAAGAACTTATTAGCTCTGAATTACCTGTTTTAGTAGATTTTTATGCTACTTGGTGTGGACCATGTAAAATGATGAGTCCAATACTAGAAGATGTTGCAGTAAAGATGAAAGGGCAGGTAAAAATTGTTAAAGTAGATGTGGATAAAAATCCGAATGCTGCCGAAGCTTATCAAGTAAGAGGTGTACCTACTTTAATACTTTTTAAATATGGTAAACAGGTTTGGCGACAATCAGGCGTTGTTCAAGCTAATCAATTAATTCAAATTATAAATCAAAACAAATAAAACCATGAAGAAAATTATTTTATCATCAACAGTAGTTCTAGCACTTTTCACTGTATCGTGTGGAAATAGTCAAAACACCACCCCAGAAGCAGCAATAGCAAGTGCTGAAGTAATAGTAAATGTAGATGCAAAAACTTTTGGTGAGTTAAGTGCTTCACAACCAGGTGTGATTTTGGATGTGAGAACCCCAGAAGAATGGGCAGAAGGAACAATTTCAGGTGCAGAAAAAATCAACTATCATGATGATAATTTTGCACAACAAGTAGATAAATTGGATAAAAACGCACCAGTCTATGTTTACTGTAAGGCTGGAGGAAGAAGTTCTAGTGCTGCCGATATACTAAAAGAAAAAGGCTTTACAAAAGTATATAACCTTGATGGAGGAATAACCTCTTGGAAAGAAAGTGGATTTGAGGTTGTAAAATAAAACTACTCCTCGAAACCGACAGTGATTCTAGAGTTAGTCAAAATCTTTGAGTTAGAGATTCGCTCATAAAACCGTTCTCCATGTAATGTAAAACGTACATCATTAATTGATTTAATGATTATGTTACATGGAGAATTATTGCTTTTATCAATTCTTTTAATTGTTTTCACAATTCCCTTTATTTTATCTACATTGATGTACTCTCCGTCTGAGCATCGAACAATAATAGAATCTTCATTTTTAAATACTGATATCATGATCTAATTATATAAATGGTTAATATGATTGAGAAGAGTGCGGTAAACGACCAAAACAAGAATGCATGAATATTTGGAGAATTATTTGTACTCATTTGAATTATTTCTTAATAAATTTAGTAGAACTTAAAAACCCTCCTGTTTTTTCTGAAATCATCACGACATTGTAAATTCCTACAGGTAAATCAACAATAGAGATTTTCATGATGTCGCTATCCGAACTATTATTAAAATTTTTGACACGCTCACCTAATAAATTAACAATGTAACCAGTAACATTATCTTTTAGGTTGTATTTCACAAAAATTTCGTTGGTTGCCGGATTTGGATAAATATCTGTTACATGGTTATTCTCGTTACATTGTAAATAAATAGGTTCTGAATATGAAAATTGACCATCGTAATCGGTTTGCTTTAATCGGAAATAGGTGTTTTCTTCAGATGATTTAAGTTCAGTTTTGTAGTAATTATTTACATTCGAATTTCCCGCTCCTTGAACTATTACTGCTTCAGAATATGCTATTCCATCACTACTTCGTTCAACTGTAAAAAAATCATTGTTAATTTCTGTAGAAGTAATCCACTCTAGTACATTTTTATTGTTTTCACATGTGGCCGTAAATTTTGATAATTCAATAGGCAATACAACACATCCACCACCACTAGCAGAGGCAGTAATCGAACCAATAGAAATGTATTGATAAGCAGGTCTAGTTGGTCCAGTAAAACTATAATAACAACTTGCACAAGTAGTATAATCTGGTTGATATCGTATGACAATTCTTCTTAAAGGAACTCCTACAGGAGGAGTAACAGTTATAGTAACATCGTCACAATTTGTTGTAGATCTTGATCCATAGGAACCAGATGAGCCGGCAATAATTCGAGTATTTCCACTAGTAGTTACCGTTTTATTTGCCCCACCTGTTCTCACTATATTAGCTACTGGTATAGCAGCATTGTTTGCATCTGTTGCTGAAATATGCACAACATCACGAAAAGTCTGAACGCTTTCATCCGCATTGATATCTTTAATTTGAAAACTAATTACCGAACAAGTTCCATTTGTACTTCCGCCTGTAAAGTCTAATGTTAATGTTACATGTGAATTAGTGATGTTACCAAAGCGTTGTTCTAAAGCAAGACCGCCTGCAATTCCGCAACTTCCACCACCAACCGTTCCACCTGAAAAATATCTTGGTGAACTATTTTGGAAATTAGGCAAATTAGAAGTGATTGTTGCAGTCATGATTCCTGTAGTATATGATGTTCCTCCTGTAGGAAAACCACTCCAATTAAATGTTTGAGCATTAAAATTTTGAATAATCAAAATAAATAAAATCAAGAAAAAAAAGAGCTTACTAGATTTAAAATAGCTACAAGTTAGTCTCATGGTTGTTAAATTTTTTTAGACAAAACGAATTTACTTTTTGAGATAATATAAAACAAAAAATAATTCGAAATATATTAGGTTTATAAAAACATATTTATAGAATAAAATATTATTATAAATATTATTTAAAGGCACATATTTATTGTTTTTAATAATTAAATATTAGTAATGTAAAAAAACAAAAAAGAGCGTTTATTTTCATAAACACTCCCTTTTTCATTAACTAAACTAAACTTACTTTTAAAAAACCTATCTAATAAGAGTACACGCTCCTGTTTTGAAATATTCTTCACCATCCATACCT
>CAYNMR010000026.1:0-1445 GCA_964398455.1 uncultured Vicingus sp.
TAAAAAATGTATCGCACCACACCTTGTTTTTCGATACCGATTTTGATGAGCATGCACGCGACATTTACGACAACAAAAAATGGCCAGAAAAGCCCTTGTTTTATGCTAGTTTTCCTAGTGTAACCGACGCCCATTTTGCACCAGAAGGAAAAGAAGCTGCTACTTTTTTAATACCAGTGGCTCCGGGTATTGAAGATACTGAAGAAATAAGAGCAACCTATTTCGATAAAATCATTACCCGATTAGAAGAAATTACCCAACAATCGGTAAGAGATAGCATACTTTTTAAAGAGTCGTACTGCGTTAAAGATTTTATAAAAGATTACAATTCATACAAAGGAAATGCCTACGGAATGGCTAACACCTTAATGCAAACCGCTTTTTTACGTCCAAAAATTAAAAGTAAAAAAGTAAACAACTTATTTTTTACCGGTCAACTTACCGTTCCAGGACCAGGAGTTCCGCCTTCGCTTATTTCCGGAAAAATAGTTGCCGAACAAATTGTTAAACACCACCCAATACTTAAAAACCATGAAGAAACAGTTATTTGATCAAGTATCGTTTAAAAGTAGCAAATTGGTTACTAAGGAATACAGCACGTCGTTTTCGATAGCTGTAAATATGCTTGCACCATCTATCAGAGATGCTATTTATAGTATTTACGGCTTTGTTCGTTTTGCCGACGAAATTGTGGATTCATTTCACGATTACAACAAAGTAGATTTGTTAAACGAGTTTGAATTGGAATATTACAAAGCCATGACCAATGGCATTAGTTTAAATCCAATTTTAAATTCTTTTCAGCAAACCGTTAAAAAGTATAACATTTCTGATGATTTGGTAAGTGCTTTTATGAAAAGTATGCGAATGGATTTATACAAAAATGAATACCATACCCAGCAAGAATATCAGGAATACATTTATGGTTCGGCAGATGTGGTAGGGTTAATGTGTTTAAAGGTTTTTGTGAATGGCGACGACCAAAAATACAACGAGCTAAAGGATGCTGCCATGAGTTTAGGTTCTGCATTTCAGAAAGTAAATTTTTTAAGGGATTTAAAAGATGATGTAAACGATTTGTCGAGAACCTATTTTCCTGGTATTAATTTAAAATCGCTAACTCCTGAAAACAAACAGGTAATTATTGATGAAATTGAACACGATTTTAAATTGGCTTACGCAGGAATAGTTCGTTTGCCAAACGAAGCCAAATTTGGGGTTTACACGGCTTATGTTTACTATAAATCGTTGTTGCAAAAACTAAAAAATACACCATCGCATCAAATCATAGAAAAACGCATCAGGGTTTCTAATCCTGCTAAAGTTGGTTTGTTAGCAAAATCTTTTTTTGCTTTAAAGCTAAATTTATTGTAATTTTCTAAAACTTTTTAAAGCATGGAAGAACCACAAGTCATATTAGTAAACGAGCACGACCAAGTGTTGGG
>CAYNMR010000026.1:1545-16521 GCA_964398455.1 uncultured Vicingus sp.
GATTTAATTGAACACGAGTTGGATCATGTGTTTATTGGATTTACCGATCAAATTCCTTTGCCCGACTCCGAAGAAGTTTCGGAATGGCAAATCATGTCATTCTTTGATATTGACCAAGATGTGGAGTTGAATCCAGAAAAATATACCGAATGGTTTAAGTTGCTTTACAAAAAAGTGAATTTACATTTGGTTTTAGAAACCACTTACCGTAAAAATTAACAACATGATATTTGCTTTAATTACATTGGCTACTTTTATTGCCATGGAAGGTGTTGCGTGGCTTGCACACAAATACGTGATGCACGGTTTTTTGTGGCATCTTCATGAGGACCATCACACCAAAAATCCCAAT
Source organism: uncultured Vicingus sp. (assembly GCA_964398455.1). GTDB lineage: Bacteria > Bacteroidota > Bacteroidia > Flavobacteriales_E > Vicingaceae > Vicingus. The sequence goes on from CAYNMR010000026.1 coordinate 1,898, forward strand.
TCTTTTTTTGAAAAAAACGATTATTTTTTTGTCATTTTTGCTGTTCCTGGCATGGCTTGCATATTGTTAGGAACTGTTTTTGGTGTTCCAATTACATTGCCCATTGGCTTAGGCATTACCATTTATGGATTCGCTTATTTCTGGGTTCACGAAATTTTTATTCACCAACGATTCAAGTTTTTAAGAAACAGCAATTTAACTTACTTTAAAGCCATTCGAAGAGCTCACAAAATGCACCACAAACATTTGGGTAAAGAACATGGGGAGTGTTTCGGAATGCTTTGGGTTCCACTTAAATATTTTAAAAATTAAAAGTGAAGAGCCTTTACCTTATTTTATTATTGACTTCGTTTGCTGTGCCTTTTGCTTACAGCTTCGAGAAAAAAATGCATTTTATTAAGCATTGGAAGTCGGTTTTTTCGGCTATTACTTTAGTTGCATTGTTTTACTTGGTGTGGGATGTGTTTTTTACTTACACAGGTGTTTGGGGCTTTAACCCCGATTATTTTATTGGGTTAACTATTTTTCAATTGCCTTTAGAGGAATGTTTGTTTTTCTTTCTTATTCCTTATTCAAGCTTGTTTATTCATTACGCATTGTTGCACTTTTTTCCAGCAGTTCATTTGTCGGATAAAATAGTGAAGTGGTTGTCGGCTGTTTTGATTGGTTTTGTTTTAATCATCATTGTTCTGTACTCCGACAGAATGTACACGTTAATAAATGGTTTGGTGCTTATTGCAGCTTTACTTCTTGGCTTAAAAGATAAATTCAACATTCTTAGCCGATTTTTTCTATCGTATTTAGTTATTTTAATTCCGTTTACCATCGTTAATGGTGTTTTAACGGGTAGTTTTATACCAGAACCTATTGTTTGGTACAACAACGAGGAAAATTTAGGGCTTCGTTTTTTTACCATTCCAGTAGAAGATTTTGGTTACACCTTTAGTTTGATGTTCCTAAATTTATTATTGATAGAGCGTTTTAAAGTTATTTTTAACACCAACAAATGAGTAAGGTTGTAATTACAGGAGGTACTGGTTTGGTGGGTAAAGCACTTACGTTGTTGTTGCGTTCAAGAGGATATGAAGTGGTGGTGCTAACACGGAACAAAGAAAAATCCAATCAATCATCTTATAGTTATTGGGATGTAGATAACGGTATAATTGATAAAGATTTGATACTTTCTGCCGATTACCTTGTTCATTTAGCAGGTGAAGGAATTGCAGATGGTAGATGGACTGCATCAAGAAAGAACACTATTTTAGCAAGCAGAATAAACCCTTTAGCACTCATCTATACTATAATAGCAGAACATCCTCATCAATTAAAGGCAATTGTTTCGGCTTCTGGCGTTGGTTATTACGGAGCAATTACTTCCGAAAAGGTGTTTACAGAAACAGATAAACCAGCTACTGATTTTTTAGGAAAAACCTGTGAGCAATGGGAACATGCAGTAGATATGTATAATCAATTAAATATTCGTACCGTAAAACTCCGAACAGGAATTGTTTTGGCAAAAGAGGGTGGGGCATTACCTAAAATGCTTCTTCCATTCAACTATGGATTTGGTAGTGCATTAGGCAGTGGAAAACAGTTTATTTCTTGGATTTCATTAACGGATTTATGCAACATGTATTTGTTTGCTATTGAAAACAAGCAACTTCAAGGAGCATATAATGCTGCTATTGAAGATGAAACTACCAATGCTTCCTTTAGTGATGCTATAGCTAAAGGTTTGAATAAGAATATTTGGTTGCCTCATGTTCCTGCATTTTTCTTAACATTATTTTTTGGAGAAATGGCTAAACTGGTATTAGAAGGTAGTAGAGTAAGCAACAAAAAAATAAAGGATGCAGGCTTTGTTTTTAATAATGTAGACTTAAACACTACATTAAACGAATTACTTCATAACGATTAACCTCTGTAAAAAATCAACTCCGAATCGGTTGAAAGTGTTGGATTGTAGTAATAACCATCTTCGTTAAAACTAATCAAATCCGTTGGGTTGTCTATGTTGTTTTTAATAATGTAGTTTGCCATCATTCCTCGTGCCTTTTTGGCATACATCATCACCACCTTGTATTCACCATTTTTACCATCCTTAAAAATTGGGGTAACCACATTTGCTTTTAGCTTTTTTGTGTTTACTACTTTAAAATACTCGGTTGAAGCTAAATTGATAATGGTTTTAGTGGAGTGTAATGCTAAAGTATCGTTCAATTTTTTTGCAATGGTATCGCCCCAAAAACTGTAAAGGTTAGCATGTTTACCTACTTTTAATTTGGTACCCATTTCCAATCGATATTCTTGAATTAAATCAAGCGGTTTTAAAACACCGTACAATCCAGATAAAATACGAAGATGTTCTTGGGCATATTTTAATTGTGCTTCATTTAATTTGGAAGCTTGTAAACCATTGTAAACCTCACCAGTAAAAGTAAAAATAGCTTGTTTGGCATTTTCTAATGAATGATGTTCTGTCCAATTGGCATATCGTTCTATATTTAATTCAGCAATATCGGTGCTAACTTTCATTAGCTTTTGTAATTTTTTAGGATTGTATTTTTGAAGTTCTTTAATTAGCTTTTGAGAAGCTGCTGTAAATTCGGGAGCTGTATATTGGTTAGGCTTTTTTCCGCTTACGGTTAATTTTTTAGCAGGAGATAATAAAACTATCATACAATGGATTCAAAAAAATAAAAAAATGTGATTACTATCTTCCATAAGGAGAACCAAAGTAGCTACTTTGATTGAACCCGCCCATGCCCATACTCGTTCCAAAAGGATCCATACCGAAACCACCTCTGTTCATGTCGTTAACTCTTATTTCACCTTGTAGGTATGCGTTTTCACCAATTTTGTATTCAAAAAAAGCAGAATAACCAACTTTTTCAAAAGCTGAAGTGCGTTGGTTTTGGGTAAAAGCGGAGGTGTTAAGCTCAGTCATGTTGTAAAAAACGCTTCCACCAATTTTTAACCTTTCGTTTAATTGGTATCTAGCTGCAACATAAGTGTAGTATTGCGATATGTTTCCAGAAAACGGACGGTATCCAAAATCGTTTAATGTTCTAAAGTTAGAAACATTGCTATTAATATAAGTCATTCCGCCACTCACATCTAGCCTAGGAGAAACCTCGTAACTAACATTAGGACTATAATACATGCTGGTAGAACTTCCTAAACTTTCAGAAAACGACATGCCTACACCAGTAGAAAAGTTAAAGTGCATTTTATCTTTTGTTTTTAACGAATCAAAGGGTAAAACATATTCCTCTTCAGGAATTAATTGGGGATTGTTTTCCTGAGCTTTTGTAGAACCAAAAGCAAATGAAAATAGGATGATATAAAACAGTTTCAACTTCATTATAACAAGGTAAAATTAGTAAAAAGAATTGACTCTAAATCAGCTCAATTGCATTTAACTTTTTTTAACTTTTCAACTATAATTTTTATTCCATTTGGCACGTATATTGAAAGTAGTCTTGATAAAAAATAAACACCATGACATTAAAAGATAAATACATTATGCTAAAGCGAAGGGCTAAGCAAGCCATGATAAATGGACAATTAAATCAGTATTTACAATTGATATTAGAAGCAGAACAATTGAGTTTGGTATTAATCAAATCAAAATAAAAGATAGTTTTTATAGTTAGTTTAGTAAGAGTTAGTAACAAAAAAGTCCGGAGCGTTTCGCTACCGGACTTTTTAATTAACATAAAACTTATCTAAAAAAAGGGGGTACAATTTTGGGTTGAGAACTATAAAAAATAATTTTTATCAGTTATATTCAATTTGTTCTTCATGTTCTCGTTAATGCTGTTTCCATAAGTACTTCCTTCGCCTTTTAATGCAAAGACTACTAATAATACTATTGAAACAAGAAAAATAAATACTAACATTGGTCGATATGTTTTTAATTTTCGTCTACAAATATACAACTTTAATCGAAATAAAAAATATTTGTCGAACTTTTTTTTAATTTCATCGAAAAATGAAGACAATTTATCTAATACGACATGCTAAATCGAGCTGGGATAATCCAGCTTTAAGTGATTTTAACCGTACATTAAATGCACGAGGAAAGGCAAATGCCCCGTTAATGGGTAAAAAAATGGTGGAAGAACAAGCTCTTATTGATTGTTTAATAAGCAGTCCTGCAAAAAGAACAACAGAAACTTCGTTGATTCTTTGCAATGAACTTAATTATCGTTTAGATAACATAGTTTTTGATGAACGTATTTATGAAGCCTCATTAAAAACACTTGTAAATGTAGTGAACGAAATTCCCAATCAATTCAATAGTGTAGCTATAGTTGGTCATAATCCAGCAATAAGCCAATTGTTTAATTACCTTACAGATGAAGATTTGCATCATTTTCCAACTTGTGGAATAGGTAAAATTGAATTAGAAATTGACCAATGGTCGGAAATAATTCAAGGAATAGGTCGAAAAATTTTCTTTATTTACCCAAAAATGTTTTAAAATCATAACACACAATTTCTTTTAAAAAGCATTAGTTTGTTTTATCTTTGAGCACTTAAAAAAATACCCATGGCAAAAAAAGAAAATTTAGAGTTTAATAAAAACGAAGATGTAAATAAATTACTCGTTTCTGAACTAAACAGAAACCTTGAGCGAATTTATTTAGGCGGTGGTAAAAAAAGAATAGAAAAAGAGCATGAAAAAGGAAAATTAACGGCTCGTGAACGAATTGATTATTTGTTAGACCCAAAATCGGACAGAATAGAAATAGGTGCTTTTGCTGGCGAAGGAATGTATGAAGAGCAAGGAGGTTGTACTTCTGGTGGAGTAGTTGGTGTAATTGGCTATGTAAGCGGAAGACAATGTATAGTGGTGGCAAACGATGCAACAGTGAAAGCAGGGGCATGGTTTCCTATTGCAGCAAAAAAGAACTTGAGATTACAAGAAATTTCGATGGAAAACCGATTGCCAATTATTTATTTGGTAGATAGTGCAGGAGTTTTTCTTCCTATGCAAGATGAAATTTTTCCTGATAAAGAACACTTTGGACGAATTTTTAGAAACAATGCTAAAATGTCGGCAATGGGTATTACTCAACTGGCTGCCATTATGGGAAGTTGTGTTGCAGGGGGTGCTTATTTACCAATAATGAGCGATGAGGCGATGATTGTGGATAAAACGGGTTCTATCTTTTTAGCGGGTTCGTACTTGGTAAAAGCTGCAATTGGTGAAACCATTGATAATGAAACGTTGGGTGGAGCTACTACGCATTGCGAAATTTCGGGAGTAACCGATTACAAATGCAAAGATGACAAAGATTGCTTGGACAGACTTAAAAAAATAATGAGCAAAATTGGCGACTACGATAAAACAGGATTTGACCGAGTTAAACCACAAAAGCCAAAATTAGACGAAAATGAAATTTTTGGAATTCTTCCTGACACTAGGGAAAAACCGTATGATGTAAAAGATATTATATCAAGAATGGTTGATAATTCTGAGTTTGATGAATACAAAGATGAATATGGTAAAACCATTGTTTGTGGTTATGCTCGAATTGATGGATGGGCTGTAGGGATTGTTGCTAATCAACGTATTGTAGTAAAATCTGCTAAGGGAGAAATGCAATTTGGGGGAGTAATTTATTCCGATTCGGCAGATAAGGCTGCTCGCTTTATTATGAACTGTAACCAAAAGAAAATTCCTTTGGTGTTTTTACAAGATGTAAGCGGTTTTATGGTAGGCTCTCGTTCCGAGCATGGCGGTATAATTAAAGATGGGGCTAAAATGGTAAACGCACAAGCCAATTCGGTAGTGCCAAAGTTTACTATTATTATGGGTAACTCTTATGGTGCTGGAAATTATGCTATGTGTGGTAAAGCATACGACCCACGTTTAATTGTGGCTTGGCCAACAGCTCAATTGGCGGTAATGAGTGGTGCTTCAGCAGCAAAAACATTGCTTTCAATAGAGGTAGCTTCATTAAAAGCGAAAGGAGAAGAAATTACAAAAGAGAAAGAAGATGAATTGTACAACAGAATAAAAAATAAGTACGACGAACAAATTTCTCCTTATTACAGTGCTGCTCGTTTATGGACAGATGCCATAATTAACCCAATTGACACTCGTAAATGGATTTCAATGGGAATAGAAGCCGCAAATCATGCTCCTGTTGAAAAATATAATGTTGGAGTAATTCAAGTTTAATGTCAATATTTATTTTTGTCAGAATCATTTAAATTTCATTTATTTACAAAATAAATTTTTAATCCTAACTCAAAGAAAAATTATGAAAAAACTAACGTTTAAATTGCTTTCATTGATGCTTGTTACAAGCACTATTTTTTATTCTTGCGGTGGCAACGACACACAAGAAACAGAAGAAGTTACTGATGATGTTGCTATTAGCTCAGAAGAAGAAGTTTCTTACGTTTTACCTTCACCATTACAAATTGTTAACTTGTTTAAAAATGCAGGTTTAGAATATGTTGGTGGACTAACAAACCCAAAAGAAAACGTTAATAACTATAACGCTAAAACAGGACAAAAAATCAACTTTGGTATTTATGCTGCTGATATGGCTTATGCAATTACCAACAACCAAACTCAAGAATCGATTAACTACTTAAATGCATTACGTCAGATGTCAGAAAAAATTTGGATGACAGATGTTTTTAATAGTGTAGGTGTTGCTGAGCGTTTAGAAAAAAATGTTGGTAACGAAGACTCGTTAACAACCATTATGGCAGATTTACAAATGGAGATGGATGAATACTTGGATGAGAATGGTGCGAGCTATACTGGTTCGGTTATTTTTGCTGGTGCTTGGATTGAATCAATGTATTTAGCATTAAATGCTAATAAAAATACCAACGATAAATTAACCAATCGTTTATCAGAACAATCAGTTATTGTAACTAACATTATTGGCGCTGTAAAACAAGCTAACGAAGAAGGTGATTTAGATGGTTTAATTGCAAACCTAGAAACAATTAATAACAGTTTCAAATCAATAAACGAAACAACTGGTGTTTTAACAGCAGAACAAGTGGAAGGATTAAAAACAACTGTTACTGAAATTAGAAACAATTTAATTAAAGGATAATTATGAAGAAGTTATTTAAAACCTTACTAGTTGCTCTTTCAATACTAAGTTATTCAACGAGCATAGCACAAGAAGCGTCTGATGATTGCGATGCAACTTCTTTAAAAGCTACATTAAAACCTTTTTTAATGCCAGTTTATAAATACGATTCTTCTAACACTACAAAGTTTACGTATAAATCAGAAAAACAAGGTAAAGAAATTGAAGTGCCTTTGTTTGCAAGCGAGAAATACAAGTTGTTATTTAATGCTTCTGCTGCTCCTGGTGTAGAAATTTTTGTTTATGACAAACCTGCAGGGAAGGCTGGTAGAAATCTATTGTATTCTTCTAAAACTAAAAATGCAAAAGAAGGTTTGTATGCTTTTGAACCAGAAAAATCAGCACCAGTTTATATTACTTACATTATTCCTGAAACAGGACAAGTAGGTTCTAATGGTTGTGTGATATTTTTATTGGGCTACAAGTTTTAATTATATAAGATAGGATAAAAAGAAGAAGGCTGTTCATTGAACAGCCTTCTTCTTTTTATAGTTTTTTTATTTTAAACACACTTTACCGAAACAATCATTTCAAATTCGGCAACAACTTCTGCATTTTTGTTGTAGGCAATAACTTTAGTAGTTTCATTTACCCGTTCTTTGGTATTAATAGATAATAACACAGCATCTTCAACTTTTTTGCCGTCGCTGCAAATAAACAAGCAATCGGTTTCGGCACGTTTAAAAAACTGAGCGTTCATGCCTTTAAAAGCAAACGATATTCGTTTATTCATTTTTTCGGCGTAGTAAAATGCATGAATACCCCCTGCAACATCAGCACCAACCGCCAACGCACCAAAATACATGGAGTTTAAGTGGTTTCTGGTTCTTCGTTTTAGTTTAATTTCTACTCGAGCTTCGTTGTCGTTAATAGAAATTAACTTAACGCCAATGTAGCTCAACATCGGAATTTTTAACTTTCCCAATAGGAAAAGATTCCATTTCATTTTTTTAAATAGCGATTTATTATCCATGTACTAATTCTTCTACAATTTGTGCAACAGGGCGAATGGCTTTTACTTCTTCAATACTTGGTCCAGCACACCAAACGGTTTTGTAAGTAGCTCCAAAAGCTGCTTGGTTTAATTTTTTCATGCCATTATAAAAGGTAAAAGCTTTGAACCATTTTTTTAGCTGTTTGTTTTTATTCAGTAATTTTTCCAAAGGATTTTGTTCGGTACCAATTTTTTCCACGTAAGGCGTTTTTATAACCGTACAAGGAGTTCCAGATAATTTGGTTGTCATTACAATGTCTTTTGCTCCGTAGTTTACACAAGCCTCTTTATAATCTTGCGAAACGCAGCACTCGGAAGAAGCAATAAAAATGCTGCCTATAGATAAACCTGCTGCTCCGTAAGATAAAATTTGTTCGTATTGTTTGTGATTGCCAACACCTCCTGCCGATATTACTGGAATTTTACAAGCAGCGTTTAACTCTTCAATCAGTTCTTTGGCAGGTTTTGGTCCTGCGTGTCCGCCTGCTTGATTGTTTACTGCAATAATGGCATCGGCACCTAAAGCTTCCACTTTTTTTGCATAAGCCACATCTACCACATCGCAAAAAACTTTTACACCAGCTTTATGAGCTGCAGCAATGGTTTCTTCGGGCGAACCCAATGAGGTAATAATGTAATCAACCTTTAGTTCGCAACATACTTGCAATTGTTCTTTGTATAAAAAGTTCGATTTGTTTACAATTAAGTTAATGCCAAATGGGGCAGGGGAGTGCTGTTTCATTTCACTAATGGCAGCTTTTAGTTCGGGTATGGTTTTAAAGTTTAAAGCAGGTATTGAGCCTGAAATTCCAGCTTTGCCAGCAGCAATAACCATGGCAGTGTTCGATACCAAAAACATGGGTGCCATAATGATAGGATATTTGATGCCTAACATTTCAGCTAAAGTGGGTTTCTGACTGTTTATTTTATCCGACATTTATTTAAATCTATTTTATTGTAGTGAGGATTAAACTTTTTATTTAATTTCGCAGCCACCAAATTACACTCTTATTATGGAAAATTTAGAAGGAAACAAATTAATTGTAAAGATACAACGCGATTTAGCAAAATCGGGAATAGTTAAAGATAATTTAGTGAAAGACTTAAAAGAGTTGAGAAATTTTGCTCTTGCAGAACAAGACCCTACGTTAACTAAAGTAATTCGTTTAACCTACGAACATATTGAACAAACAGGAACATTTAGTATTCCAATTCCGGCTGATGAAGCTGTAATTGAAGGCGAAGAGCCAGAAGTGATGGATATGGAAGATTTTGATAATAAAAGAGAAAGCTTAAACTACTTGCTTTCGTTGATGTTGGACAGAAAAAACCCAACCAACCGACAAGATTTAGAAGCTTACCGCGATATGCTTAAAGACTTTTAAAAAAAATCCCCGAATGTTCTTCGGGGATTTTTTTTGAGATATTGAAGAAGTTTTTATTAAATGCTTAAACTTGTAGGAATAAAATGTATCTATGAAGTTCAGATTTTCAGGTGGTTTAATCTTTTTGATTTTGATGACTTTCTTATTAGCATGTCAAAAAGAAAGAATAGTTCAATATTATAATGATAATAGAGAAGATACCGTTATGGCAGATTTCAGAGATGAATTTGTTGGTGTGTATAATTGCAGTAAGTTGTGCACGTTCTTTACAATTAGTATACCTGGGGTGGACACTACTTTTAATGGAAATATAGTTGTTAATGTAACAAAGGATTTAAATTCGGATGCCTTAATTATTGGGAATGATACCGTTTGGATTGATTCAACAGGTAGCTATACAGGCTATTACAATCCTCCAGTATATAAAAACTATTCTGTTTCTTTTTTTAACGATTCTATCCATATTTCTACATTTAGTGGTGGATTAGGAGGAGGTACTACTTGCAATACCAAGGGGTACAAATAAAAAAAAATGATGATTTCATACATTTTATTAGATATTAAATCAATGTCTAGGTCATTTATTAAAAAAATAAAACCTACTTTTGTCGTCCGATTAAAAAAAACGCCAGTATTCAGCATGGCATTATAAACAAGCTCTCGTTTACGCTGAAAATAAAACGAGATACAAGTTAAATAAAATGGCAGAAAAAAAAGACTCGGCTTCAAAAGCCAAAACTGCAACAAAAAAACCAGCTAGCAAACCAGCAGCTGAGAAAAAAGCAACTCCAGTAAAAAAAGAAGTTAAAGAAGTAAAAACTGAAGTAGTAGCTGAAGAAGCTCCTGCAAAAAAAGTTGTTGCTGAAGTAAAAGCAGAAAAACCAGCGGTTAAAAAAGCTGATCCGGTTAGTGTTAAAACTTCAGACATTAAGCCTTTAGCTGATTTCGATTGGGATAGAATTGGTAAATACGAAGATACTTACAGCCCTGCAGAGAAAAAATCGATGCAAGAGGTGTACGACGAAACATTAAAATCGATTGCAGAGCAAGAAGTTTTAATGGGAACAGTAGTTGCTAAAACTAACCGTGAGGTAGTTATTAATATTGGTTATAAATCTGAAGGAGTAGTTTCTATTTCAGAATTTAGATACAACCCAGATTTAAAAGCTGGTGACCAAGTAGAAGTTTTCGTTGTTAATCCAGAAGATAAAAGCGGTCAGTTAATTTTATCACACGCAAGAGCTCGTTCGCTTAAAGCTTGGGATAGAGTTAATGATGTATTGGCTTCTCAAGAAATTATTAAAGGTTACGTTAAATGCAGAACTAAAGGTGGTTTAATTGTAGATGTATTCGGTATTGAAGCATTCTTACCAGGTTCGCAAATTGATGTTAAACCAATTAGAGATTACGATGTGTACGTTGATAAAACAATGGAATTCAAAGTAGTGAAAATCAACAAAGAATTCAAAAACATTGTAGTATCTCACAAAGCACTTATCGAAGCAGAAATAGAACAACAAAAATCTCAAATCATTTCTAAATTAGAAAAAGGACAAGTATTAGAAGGTACTGTTAAAAACATTACTTCTTATGGTGTGTTTATCGATTTAGGTGGTGTTGATGGTTTAGTTCACATCACAGATTTATCATGGAGCAGAATTAACCACCCAGAAGAAATTTTGACATTAGATCAAAAATTAAACGTGGTTATCCTTGATTTTGATGATGATAAAAAACGTATAGCTTTAGGTATTAAACAATTACAAGAACACCCATGGGATAAATTAGATGCTAAATTAGCTGTTGGTGATACTGTTAAAGGTAAAGTTGTTGTTGTAGCTGATTATGGTGCATTTATCGAAATTATACCAGGTGTTGAAGGTTTAATCCACGTATCAGAAATTACTTGGAGTAACCATTTAAAACCAGCTCAAGAATTCTTTAAAGTAGGTGATGAAGTTGAAGCTCAAATTTTAACTTTAGACAGAGAAGAAAGAAAAATGTCTTTAGGAGTTAAACAATTAGCTAAAGATCCATGGGAAGGTATTGAAGCAAAATATGGTGTTCAATCTAAACACACAGGAAAAGTAACAAACATCTCTGATTTTGGTGTGTTTGTAGAGCTTGAGCAAGGTGTTGATGGTTTAATCCATATTTCAGATTTATCATGGTCTAAAAAAATCAACCACCCATCAGAACTTACTAAAGTAGGAGAGAAAATGGACGTTGTAATTTTAGAAATTGATAGAGACAACAGAAGATTAAGTTTAGGACACAAACAATTGGAAGAAAATCCATGGGATGTATTCGAAACAGTGTTTACTGAAGGTTCAACTCACGAAGGTACTATAACTGAAATTACTGCTAAAGGTTTAGCAATTGTTTCGTTACAATACGGAGTTGAAGGTATTGCTACTAAAAAGAATATTGAGAAAGAAGATGGTTCTTTAGCAAAAGTGGATGAGAAATTAACATTCAAAGTATTAGAGTTTAACAAAAACGCTAAGAAAATTGTATTGTCTCACACACAATTGTTTAAAGAAACAGAAGCAGAAGAAGGTTCAAAACCTGCTCCAGCTGGAAAATCAAAAGCTAAAGGTGGTAAAGAACAACAAGAGAATACTACTTCAAAAGCAGTGAAGAAAAACAACGACTCAATGGAGAAATCTACTTTGGGTGATATTGATGCTCTTTCTGCATTAAAAGCTAGCTTAGAAAAAGGCGGAAAATAGTCCTTTATTCTTATTTTAATAAAAAAAGCCCTGCGCATCAGCGTGGGGCTTTTTTATTGTTCAAAAATAAAATTGATAGTTATCTCATTTAGTTACGACATCAATTAAGCATCAAACAAAAGAGAATCTTATGAAATAGTTATCCGATATGTTTATCTAAATCCTTTTGGTGGAATAAAAAGTAAATCGAGGTTTAATTAATTTTTTAGCAATACTTCAAGTTTGGATAAATATCCTATCTTTGTGCTTTGATGAAAAAAAGTAAGAGAGTTATATTAGATGCTACGCATTTCGACCTCACCATTAAAAGGCTTGCTCATCAACTCATTGAAAATCACAACGATTTTAGTAATACTGTAATTCTTGGGCTTCAACCCAGAGGAATTTATTTAGCCGAGCGAATAAAATCGGAATTACTTACCATCAACAACAATTTTAAAATTGACTCAGGAGCTTTAGATATTACCTTTTATCGTGATGATTTTAGACGAAGAGACGAACCGCTTATTCCTAACGAAACCCAACTCAATTTTATTATCGAAGATAAAGATGTGATTCTGATGGACGACGTATTGTTTACTGGAAGAAGTATTAGATCGGGATTAGATGCCATGTTGGCTTTTGGAAGACCAAGAAAAGTAGAACTTTTGGTATTGATTAATCGTCGGTACGAACGACAATTGCCCATACAGGCAAAATACATTGGCAAAAATGTACATTCAGTAAGCACCGAAAGGGTTAAAGTAAGCTGGAAACAAACAGATGGAGAAGATAAAGTAACTTTATATACACCTGCAGATGAGTAAATTAAGCGTTAATCACTTATTGGGCATTAAATATCTTAATAAACAAGATATTGAGTTGATTTTTGAAACTGCCAACCATTTTAAAAATGTGATTAACCGACCAATTAAAAAAGTTCCTTCGTTACGAGACATTACTATTGCCAACCTATTTTTTGAGAACTCTACAAGAACCAAACTTTCGTTTGAATTAGCTGAAAAACGATTGTCGGCAGATACCATCAACTTTGCATCTTCAAGCTCGTCGGTTACCAAAGGTGAAACCTTAATAGATACAGTAAACAACATTTTATCTATGAAAGTGGATATGGTGGTGATGCGACATCCAAATCCAGGTGCAGCTTATTTTTTATCGCAACATGTTAATGCAAAAATTGTAAATGCTGGCGATGGAGCACACGAACATCCTACACAGGCTTTGCTTGATGGATTCTCGATAATGGAAAAACATGGCGAATTGAATGGAAAAAATGTGGTAATTGTTGGTGATGTGTTGCATTCAAGAGTGGCATTATCAAATATATTTTTACTGCAAAAAATGGGAGCAAACGTAAAAGTTTGTGGACCAATGACGCTGATTCCAAAATACATTACCTCTCTAGGTGTTGAGGTTATTACCGACCTGAAAATGGCATTAAATTGGTGCGATGTTGCAATGATGTTGCGAATTCAGTTGGAGCGACAAGACATCAAGTATTTTCCATCGCTTCGAGAATATTCCATGCTATATGGATTAGATAAGCAATTGCTCGATTCGTTAAAAAAGAAAATCACCATTATGCATCCTGGACCAATTAACAGAGGTGTTGAGATTACAAGTGATGTGGCAGACAGCAAACAATCGATCATACTAAACCAAGTGGAAAATGGAGTAGCCATTCGAATGGCAGTACTTTATTTATTGGCTGGAAGAATTGACTAAAATAGTAGTGAGTAGTGAGTGTTGTGTGTTGGGTGATGAGAAAATAAAATAAAAATTTAGAACATTATATAAGCATGAAAAAAGCAATTATTAAAACAGAAAAAGGAGATATGACTGTTGAGTTTTATCACAACGATGCTCCAAAAACGGTACAAAACTTTATTACGTTAGCCGAAAAAGGATTTTACAACGGATTAACTTTTCATAGGGTTATTCCTGATTTTGTGATACAAGGTGGTTGTCCTGATGGAACTGGTGCAGGTGGACCAGGTTATTCAATCGATTGTGAATTAAAAGGTGATAACCAATTTCATGACAGAGGAGTGTTATCGATGGCACATGCAGGAAGAAATACAGGAGGTTCTCAGTTTTTTATTTGCCACAGTAGAAGAAATACAGCTCATTTAGATAGAAACCACACTTGTTTTGGAAAAGTGGTTGATGGAGTTGATGTGATTGATGATATTAGAGGTGGAGATAAAATTTTGAGTATTGATATTATGGAGTAATTGAAATCTAATAATTAAAAAAACAAAAAGGCTATCCAAATGGATAGCCTTTCCTTTAGATATAAACTAAATTTATTTAGTAATAGAAACAGTACCTTTAACCGTATTGCTATTAGGAGCAGAAAGCTCATAAAAATACGTTCCAACAG
>CAYNMR010000027.1:0-15250 GCA_964398455.1 uncultured Vicingus sp.
TTTCCATTTAATGATTCTAAAATGATATTTTCTAATTCAATTTTAGTGAATGGTTTTTTAAGGACATTCGCTTTTACTGTTTCCAAAATACTATCCTCACCAAAGGCACTTTCACCGCCTTTTCCGACCTTAATAACAGTTTGGTTAATGGATTCTGCTTCCAAATTCATGGCTTCCACTTCCAAATCATATTCTCCTGCTTGTTTTAAGTAATCAACAAAATCGGTATAACGTTCAGCAATTTCATTGTAAAAATCCTGTTGCATTTTCGTAGAGAGAACTGCTACACGCCCAGATACCTTATGTGCTGCATCTTCTGTAGAATCGTCATCTTCATTGTTAGTCAATTTCAAAGGATCATTCAATAATTCATTGATATCTGGATTTTCTGATAAATATTCGGTTACCATCTTATCTCCATATTTATTGAGAAAATCAGGAACATCTAATATTTTAGTACTTTGTTTTTGATTAGAACTTGTATTGGCATCCAATGATTTTAATTTCTTTTGAAGCATCATCATTAAACGTTTTTCGGCAGGAATAGCAGAGTTTACATAATCATAAATCGGTTTTAGAATTTGCCCTGTACGATTGATACGTCCCCGTTTTTGAACTTCTGTATTAATATCTAGTTCCGCTTGTAAAACAATCATTACTCTTTGTTTGACTTCTTCTTTAGAAACTTTAGCAGTAACAATGGCATGTGCTGATGCCCCTGTACTTCCTGATTGGTTAATCATTAATACATCTACCTCATTGTTATTAAATTTGCGGAAAGCATCATTGGTGTTGAGTTTTTTGCGAGCTAATACTAATCCCTGATTCGTTTTTAGATTGAGCTGCACCCCGTATTTCCGGCCTGTTACTTCGGCTACAGAATATCCTTCTTTTTCTAATTTTTGTACAATTACATCAATAGGAGAAATAGTAATTCCCGTTGAAACTGATTTTATTTTATTGCTGATTTTAATATATTCCGCCTGTGCTTCAGGAGATAACTCAGATAAATTAAATTGCCTGTAAACGCTTTCTCCGTTGACATCTTTTTCAGTGTAACGCAATACACCATCCAGTCCTCTCATTAATACTTCTGAAAAATCAGCATTGATAGTATCTCCATCTTTTACAGGCAGGCCATGTTTGTTTTCCATCTGCTCTATAAAACTTCCCATCGTTGAAGCAAAGGCTATTACTGGTTTTTTGCCTTCTTTTAATCTTTCAATAGCTCTGTCAGCCACTGCTTCGGCCTTAATGCTGAAAAGCATCTGATTTATGACATTAAACACTTTGGAGAAATAAGGTTGATTTGTCACACCTGCTTCCGATGTTCCTTTGCGTATCTCTATTTCTTTACCTTCTGCCACAGCTATTTTGTCTAACTCATCCACTTCTGCATCAATAAAGTTTTTCTGAAAATGGATGATGTCTCTTAAAATATGGGTAATGTTATCCGCAATGGCTTTATGCTCTTGCTCATTTGATTCAAGGGTGATATAGTTTACTTCTACTCCTTCAAATGAACGCTCACGTCTTAGCATTTGCCCTTCTTCTACTAACTGGCTGGCTAATATTTCCTGCAATGCAACTCCTCCCTTTGTAATCGCTTCTACTAATTCTTCCTTGCTCATATTTGCGTCGCTGATAGCTGTTTTCATGGCATAAACAGGCATATTATCAGGACGTTTAGCAAAGGTTGCTGATAAGAAAACAACTCCTTTTGATTGAGCTAATACACCTTGCATAAATTCACCGGTATTCGAAGAACCGCTTGAATTATGGCTTTCATCCATAATGATAATATTATCATTGGCGATTGCTCTTAAAAAACCAGGTTTTTCTGGCTTCTTTTCAGGAGAATTAAACTGAGAATAGGTTGCCATAACAAAATTGTACCTGGCTGGTATTTTATTATATTTAAACACTTCGTTTTGTTGATTAGATGGCAAGGCTTGATAAATAACTTTTCCATTTTCATCTTTAATGTCCGTTTTACTCTCCCTGCCATTCACAATAAAAGGCACCAAATGTGCTGAACCAATAGCTGCCAGATCTCGATATAAATCAGAGAAAAGATTCGATTTCTCTGTTATAAAAATGGGCTGATGACCATGATTGATTGCATACCGAATAATGGCAGCTGCAATTCTTCCTTTTCCAATGCCTGTCTGATCTCCGATAATCATTCCTTGCTTTCGGACTTCAATATTATAAATGGCCATGGCTACGGCATCTATTTGCTCGGCAGAAAGAGCTTTACATAATTCAACACTTGATCGATATCTTAATCTTTGTCTTACAAATTCATCAATATCATCTCCCACCGCTTCTTTAATGCGTTTTAATGCATTGTGTGTTTCATAATCCATAGAATCCGGCACAACAGTATCTAATACCACACAACTATCAGAAGCAGGCAAATAGGGCGCGCCTAATCCGCTTCCCTGCATGAGTTCACGCTCTAATTCAAAAGCTTTTTCTTCTAATTCCTGAATATTCATTTTTGTATTTGAAATGTTTCGCATAACTCTTTCGTATAAATCTTCAAATGATCTTATTATTTTATCAATCTGTTTGTTGAATAGTGGTGCAGCTCCATTTACTTTTTCCTTTCTACCATTGATTAAAATAAGACGAACATTAAATCCCGTTCCTTGTCTGGAATACAATTTCTGTCCGTCAAGATTGATAACATCTGATACGTGATAATGACTATATAAATAATTGAAGAAAATTCTGTTTTTTCCTGCCTGGATTCTGCCTTTGTCGTCCCACTTGGTATGACCTCCGATAATAATAGCAGCTTTACCTGTATCTTTCAGAATATCTAAGGCTCGCAAAGCCATTACATGATCCAGGGTTTTAAATTGAAAATTGTCATACGATATTGATTTGTCTAAACTGCCAAAGGGTGGATTGGTAATTACGGCATCAAAAGTTTTGTGTAATTTATTAAAAGGAAGAGTAGCATCTACTTTGTAAACCTCTTTAAATCCTTGCGTTTGAAGATTGGCATTTCTTGTTTCATCAATCTCATTCACAATAAAGTTTCCTGGCTGAGAAGCAATCGTTAACAAGCCATTGCCTGCGCTGGGCTCAAATCCTACATAACCATTTATTGAATTAAATTTATCTACGCCACAAAAGATACCTGCCAAATAACCTATTGGTGCAGGGGTTGAATATTGCTGTAATAAAATGCTTTGACTGGTACGGTGTGATAAATTAACCTGATGATTGTATAAATCCACAATATTTAAATAATTCGCTGCGACCGTGTCGCCTGAATGGGCAATGGCTCTTGCTCGATTTACAATTGCCAGTTCAGTTAATTCTTTTACTTCTGTTTTATCAGTAACCCCAAAGGATAATGCGAGTTTCTCTACTGATAATTTAGTGTGTTTTGTTTTAGTGATTAAATCATTTTCTATATGTTGAACAAACAGCTGTTTATGGCTAGATAGATCAATTCCTCCTAAACCTAGCAAGCCTTCATCCGCGAATGAGAAATAGCCGTTTTTTGTAAGAATAAGATGGTCTAATACTTTTATATCCATTATGGAACCTGCATCTTTTATTTTTTCAGTAATCTTTCGGTCAGCTTCACTTGGTTTTAAATTTCCGCTTGGATGATTATGTGCCAGGATAATACACACACTATTGCTTTTTAAAGCCGTAGACAAAATAATTCTTACATCGGCAATGGTTGAGTTAATGCCTCCTTTGGTATGCCGGTAATATCCAACAATCTCATTGGATTGATTTAAGTATAACACTAAAAATTGTTCTTGTAATTCAATCTCACCCTGTTTATAAATGGTGCGAACAAAATCAGCCACGTCCTTTGATTGGCTGATATGTCCAATAAACTTTTTCCTGGCAGAACGATTAAAACGCACTTTTACTTCGGGTATATCACCCTGCGTTATTCCATTGATACCAAAAACAACCTCTGCCTGTGTTTGATAGTATTTCATTAAGGTTTGATTTGGCGATGAATAAAATATCCTGACGTTCCAATTATTAAAGCACCTGCTATGATTTTTAGTCCTAAATGCCTTTTCCTTTTTATTTGTAAATTTCCTTTCGAATCAATTTTTATTTCTCTGATTGTTGGCACTTGATATTCATTGCTAAATATCATTCCCTGAGGATTTATTTTATCAATTTTAATCTTGTCAAACTTTTGAAATAAATGATGTCTTTTAAAATTCATTCCCAGAATAATATCTGATTGTTCAGCTTGTTTTCGTAATGTGGTGTCTTTTAAGTGAATCAATACCTTAACTGGTTTTTCAATGTATTCTTTTCTAATTTCAATTACCTTATAAGGTATCGGAACAAATACAGTATCTGTTATATGATTTCGCTCCGCTGTCTGTCTTACTCTTTCTAATTCACAGCTTTTAAAAATGAATAATGTGG
This sequence comes from uncultured Vicingus sp., assembly GCA_964398455.1. Taxonomy (GTDB): domain Bacteria; phylum Bacteroidota; class Bacteroidia; order Flavobacteriales_E; family Vicingaceae; genus Vicingus. The sequence goes on from CAYNMR010000027.1 coordinate 4,426, forward strand.
CAAATAATAAGCAAACGCCTATTAATCCATATAACCTGACACTATTCATCTTTCTTTGGTTTTTCCAACGTATATAATCCAATTCCCGCTGCAATTAAACTAATAAAGGCAACAAACATCCATTCTGGAATATGTTTTCCGAAAAATTGTTCTCCGATCCAACTGCCAATGACCATTAGTACGAATGCGAATACGGTTAATTCTCGCCCACTTGGATTTTGTTGTTTATCCTTGAAGCTGGCTTTAATAAATTCAATTATGCTCATAATTTCTTTTTTAAATAGTTAGTTATTGTTTCTCTGTGGTAGTAAGCAATTCCTGAAATGATAAGAAGTGCCAATCCTCCACTTATTCCTGCTTTATGTTCTATTACTTTTTTTTTAAAATATCAGTCATACTATCTATATAATTGGCATTGGACATTACCGCTTTTTGATATGCAGGTCGGTTATCTCCATTACTTTCTGATATGTAAGGGCTGTATGCTATTGCTTTCGCATATTGGGTGCTATCATTACTAACAGAAGCTGCTGTTTTGTATTTAGTAGTAATTAACCTGGCAAAATCCATAAAACTATCTTCTGCTGTTTTATAAATTCTGAATATCAAGGTTGGATTCGTTTGAGAAGCACTTTTAGCTCCATCCCAATATTCATTGGTACTTCCGTAAGCGGTTATACCAAAAAAATTCTTCCGAACTCTTGCAGCATAAGAACTTCCCCATGCTGATTCATGCGCCCCTTGTGCCAATATTACGGTTGGATTCAGATTATACTTTTTACCTGCTTTTTCAGCTAATGAATAGTAGGTTTTTACAAATTCTTCTTTGATCATTTTTGTATAGATTAAATCATTTGAACAAACTTTTTATTTACCCAGTATTGCTTTTTTTGATTGGTTATAAACTTGACATATTCGTTCCCTCTGTTGTCATTCAGTTCCATAATCGAATAACCCAATTGCTGCAAAGGTGAAGCGATGCCCACCATTTTAAATTGTTCATTCAGTATAGGAACTGAAACAAAGGCAATAACTCGTTTATGAATTACATCAAATCCCTGAAGAGTATCTTTTTCGTTTAAGCTAAAAACAGCATATTTTCCGGAACTATAATCTTCTTGACTAAGAGATTTAATCTGACTTGCAGCTGCCCAAAAGAATATAGCTTTTTTAGTGTCTGAAGCCAAAGACTGAATTTCCAGGTATAAAGTTCCTGTTCCTCCTGAACTAGTATCAAAAACAGTTTTTCCAGTAGCTAAGCCAATATATTTTCCTGATTCTGCTAATTTAATAATGTTGCTGTCAAAACTCCATTTACTTATATTCTTAGGTGTTTTTCGGATATTAGTAGGTAATTTTGTTGCTATATAAATCCCTTTCTTAAATTCTGTTTTTGGTCTGCTTGTTCCATTATTTGTATTATTCGTACTGAACTTCAGAGTATTTAAAAACTTGGTATAATCTTCAGGACTTAATTCCTGACGTAAATCATCCAGCAAACTTGTATTGTATAGCTTTCTGTATGCGTTCTGCACTTTATTCAAATCCGTAATATCCTTAGCTGTACTAAAAACAATGTCTTTGTTTGTCCCATCCATTTTTTTCATCCATTCCATACCACTTGGATTCAAGGCAGAATAAAGACTCATTGCCTGACTTACTTCTGGTTTTTCTTCTACGTTATGTTCGGTATTACTCTTTTGATAGGTCTTTACTATTTTAGTAATGCCATAAACAGCACCAGCTACTAAAACCGCTTTTAGCCCATAATCTAATAGTTTGTGTGATATGTTATCATTCTCTTCCATCTATAAGGATTTTAAACGCCTAATGCTTTTTTTGCCATCGCTGTTTTAACAGGATCATTTTGTACTATATATGCAAGTTTTGATAGTTCAGTAGCTGTTAGCTTTTTTACTAAAACAGTAATGGCTTTCATTTTGGTATCGGCTTCCGCTTCTGTGGTAGCCTGGATATTAATTTCATAATTGTGTGTTTTCATATCTTTATTTATTGTTTAATTCTGATAAAAATTGAATGGTGGAATTTATGTTCTGAGGATCTTTGGCCAGTATATCCAGGACTAACATTACTCCTGTCATTTGTTCGTTGTCAAATTTTTCTTGTAATGATTTGATAAAATCCAAATAGCTTTTTTCCTCTTCACTTAAATGGTTTGTGCTCTTTTTAAAGCTTACTTCAGGTTCAGGACTTTTGTCGAGTAATGCTTTTTCTCGTTCCGCATTATCTTGTTCAATTACCCCCGCTAATGCTTCTCCTCCAGGTAGTTTTGTTAGTAATTGAGGGTTTCTGCGGACAAATCCTTCTAATACTACAGATGCAAACTCGCCAACATTTACATCACCCATTCTGAATTTCTTGTCTTTCGCTTTCTCCGCATTTTCTTCTAATTCTTCAATATAGGTTTCCGCTTCTGCCAGCTCTGCTTTCAATTGTTCATTTTCCTTTTTCAAGAGATCTGTTTCCCATTTCTCTTTTTCTAAGCGTAATTTTTCTTCAATGCGGATATCAACATCTATTCCATTTAGGCCATTTGTATGATCATCCTTGATAGTGAAAATATGTTTGGTATTGCGGGGAGAAGAGCCATCATATATAACGATGGTGACTGATTTTGTTTCGGGCTGTATATAATTTGAATATGTTTCAAACCGGGCTAAATCACTAGTGCGTTTCACCACTTTAAAAGCATCTACAAATATTTCATAGTCTTCTGGTTCTCCCTGTTCCTTACTGCTCTGCAAATAGTTGTAGAGGTTGTCAATTTTTTGTTCGCTGTATTTTTCGTTGATAAATGGCATGTTAAAGATTTCTTGGAATTATTTGAATAAATTGAATGTGTTTAATTACACCCGAAGTATTTGTGATCGTTATTTTACTTTGATGTTCGTATTGCTGCTCATTAATTCCAGTATCTGCTAAATCATACACTCCAAATTCTGATCTCACTTTTAAATCGCTTTCTGCTTGTACCAGTAAATAATATTCACCATAGGCATCTACCGTTTTAATATCATTCGGCTGAATTACAAAATGTCTGAACTTTATAAAGTAATTATTTACTTCTAATTCCTGCATTTTGTGAGGAATGTATGCTATGGCAAAATCAATGGTCATTCTTCTATTTCGTAAATAATGTGAATTCTCACTTCGTAAGGATTGAAGATGTTTAAGGAATCTTCATAAAACCCGCCTACAATGGTGTCCTTAGCATCTATTTCTACAATCTGACTTTCTGGTTTAGCTCCACTCGCATAAAAAGTACCTTGTCCAAATCCAATAAATGGAATTCCTATGAAGGTCTCGTAAACAGGCAATAGTTCCGTACTGCTTATATCTTCTGAATGGAAAACATCTTCTTTCCGGTGGAGCTGTAAACGAAGATTGCCTGTTTTTAACGAGATTGTACTCATATTAATTCTTAGTTGAAGTACTTATTTGAATACCTATTACTTTCTTAGCATTTCGGGGTAGTTTGATTTGAAACAATTGTTTTTCCCCGGATTGTTTAATGGTTAATGTCTGTATCTTGATTTTAATTTTTTCCATCTACTTCGTATTGTATGTATAAGCTTACCCGATAGGGTACAAAGGGAGCTTGTACATGGTTAAAATCTCTATAACTTAAAGTGACAATTCCATTGCCTGGTTCCGCATTTTTTAAAACATAATAACGGCTGTTTACCGGCACATTCAAGCTTGTCATCAGCAATTTGGATTCATAATTTTCAGGAAAATATTCTGTTCCGTTTATTTCAATCTTTTGTTCTCCTCTGAAAAACAATAAATCCTCCCTGTCTGATGTCATCACAAGTCCTGTAATATTTTTAGCTGTTTTATCCAGTTCAAATTTTTCAGTGGTATTCTGACCTGCCAACTGTATCTGAATATCAAATCGTTTTCTAACGGTTCCCATAATGAATGATTAAGGCGTTGTAATTGTTCCGTGTAGACCAACAAAAATCTGTGTGTTGGGTGCAATACCTGTCATCGTTCCTAGCTCCACTGTAAATTCAATTTGAATATCATCCTGAATCAAACGAGGATTAGATAACTTATAGTACCCAACTGGAACTGTTGTTAGCCCCGCTGTCTTGAAGAAATTATTGCTTGTTTCCGGCATAATAATTTTCTTGTTTGCTTTTAAACTGCTTTCTCCGTTTGCTAAAGCTGGAAAATCTTCTAGCTTCCCATATACAGTAGACATAATTTCATCTTTAGATGGACCAGCTGAAACACCTGCAAGTAAAACTATTCCACTAACTAAAAAGGATTGATTCTTAGGGAGCTTTGCATTGCTGATATTGCGTAAACCAATCTCTTTATCATCCTGCGTTTCAAACATCTTAATGGTCTTTGAATTCACAGGTTTAATGGAATAGATGATTGTATCCGCTAAACGCAAGTTTCCTCTTGCTAATTCATCTTTAATATGTTTAGGTAACTCCCGGAAATGCTTTTCCATTTCGGCACGGGAACCTTTGCTACTGGCTGGAGGGGAGGTCAATTTATTGACTGCCATTTGCCTTCGAATGGGAGGAAGCTGTCTCAATGCTCCTAACAATTCACTACTAATATCTCCATCTAGACCTAAGAGAGCCCCTATATTGTTGAACTCGCTGTTTTCGATATTTTCTAAATCTGCATACATAATTTTAATTTGTTTAAGTGGTTAATATTGATATTGAATTTTTAATAAGAATAATTGTTAAAGTCTATTTCATCATCATTGGATTCTTCTGAATTCATGCCTATTCCTTTCATGTTATTTTTATAATCCATACCGCTTTGTACAATTTGATTTTGTAAGCGGTCGAGCGATGAAAAATCAAGTTCCTTATTTCCATCAGGATAATTGTAGTATTGAACAGCACCAACACCGTTTACGCCTTCTGTTGTTTTCTTTTTGATAATCTTATCTAAAAAGAGTTTGGATGAAATGCTGTCTTTGAAATTTAGTAAACGGGCTTTTACTTCTTCCTTACTAAAACCCTCGATACCATTGGCTGCATTTGTTCCTGTATTAAATCCGCTTGCGGCCATCATACCTATTCCGAAGGTCGTTACCGTAGGTTTATTTGCGTAATGTCCGTATCCAGTAACTCCTGCCCCAATGAGTAAGGATGGTTTGCCTATGACTGCCCCGGCTATTCCTCCTCCAATCACACCTATGAGTAAGTCTTTTCCAGTTTGAATAACACTATTCTTTACTTTGGCACCTTTGGTTTTGGCTAGGGCTGTTCCGTATAAGGCACGTCTTCTTTTGTATTTACTTTTTCTTTTCATTTGATTTTTGTTTTAAAGTTTATAATAGGGCAATGAGCTTTTTTGATGATCTTTTGCTATGGCGTTTAGGCTTATGAATTCGTGGTTTTTTTCTTCGTTTGCGATAGGGCGTTCCTGACAACCCTTTACTTTTCTTTTTACTCATGGCTTTTACACCTAAATAGATTAAAGCTCCTGTTCCGATAACAACTGCTCCTGCCTGCATGGGATGTTCTTTCATCCAGGTCTTGGCTTTTTCTACAAAACTTCCTGAGCTTCCACTATCGCCACTATCTCTTTCGTCACTTGAACTAGGGGCACTTGTTCTTATTAGGCTTGAATTTCCATTTCCCCCTTCACTTCCTGGATCAATATCCACATTTTCATTTGAAGAACCTTCTTCACCGTCAGGTGCATCTTTTCCTCCTTTCTTTAAACCTCCAATTTGTTTTATCAATCCCGCAATCAGAGCCATGGCAGCAGAAGCGGCTGCAATAGCTGCACCTGTTACAGGTTCTCCCAGTCCATCTAATCCTTCCATTACTTCCTCGTCATACATTCCGAATAGTAATTCAGATAAAGGGGTATTTGCATCATAATAATTTGGGTCTACGATCATCCCTAAACCGCTTACTTCATGGTCTTTGTTTCCTTTGCCTGTAAGTATGGCTTTTTTCAGATTTTCTGGTTTTCCGCCTGCCCCATAAAAAACATCTTCCAATTTTTTTAGAATGGAGCGGAGCTTTTCCACTTTAGCAACATCTAAACCTTTAGCATTAGCCTGTTCATTGGTGAGATACGCATATCGTATTCTTCCTGCCACTTTCATCAGATTTAATTTCATAGAAGCCAATACACCTACTCTTAAAAGAGCTGTAGCAGGATTCACGCGGTTTACCACATGCAGTGCTTTTTTGACACCTTTTCCTATCTTTTTCAGATTCAGTTTTAATTTTATTTTTCCTAAATCATCAAAATCTTCTTCTGTGCCCATTAAATCTATAGTATCCATATTTTGGTCTGTCATTAATGCTTGATTTTGCTCGGTATCAACGCCGTTTAAGTAATGTAGTTTCATAGGTTTATCTTTTTTTTCAGTAAAAGGTTCTTCATAGTTATATTTGTTGACTACGCAATCTATGGTAATGTAGCTGCCATTTTTGGTTGGCACAATGGGATAAATATGTTGGAAATAATCTCTGTTTTTATACTTTGTAATCCGGTAGGTGTGTGGTATTCCTAAATTGCTTAATATGCTGCTGATAAAAACTGTATAGCAATCGCAATCAACTCCTCGTGTTCTATCATGCCAAGAGCGAGCCGGTCTTCTAATTTGTTCCACCCCATCTTTATCTTTCGCATACTGGATATGGTTATAAACAAAATCCCAAATATTACCGCATGTTTCATGTAATGTATTCCCTTTTAAAATTTTTGCTATTTGTTTTGTGTCATTCAATGTCTCTTGTACTACCTGTGGAATAAACGCCACTGTGGCAGATACATCGGCATCCCGTTTAATTTCTATTTCTCCACCTTTCGGTTTTGGAAACAGGTGATTAAACTCTGCACCGCTTTTTATATTTCGCTTATGATTGACTTCCATTATTATTTAATGTTTGTTCCATTTCATATTCGTAAGGAATCGTGCTAAACGTGGTATAAATAGTTGTGATTACTTTGATGGTGACTTTTACACCGTTACCTGTTTTTAATGATTGCAATAAATCCATGGCCACTGAGAAGATTCCGGTCAAAGGAATATTGATCATAATACCTTCGATATTGGCTTCTCCAAAAGAGGGAATGGTAATATTCTGATTGACTACCTGTGAACTACCTATGGTTGCATCCTTATAACTAAGCTTTACAAAAGGATATTTTAGTTTTAAGGTTCCATCGGTAGGATTCTTCAGTTTTGCATCTACCCGAACACTAATACCAGATAATTTCAGGCTGTGTATTTTTGCTTTGATTTCTGTTTCGATGTTTGCAGATGTTCTGCCCATTTTTAACAGATAACCTCCCGTTATAACCACCCCTGTTCCGATTAATATTTTTGTAAGGTTATTCATCCGTTGCTTCTTTTAGGCTATTTCGTCTTTGCTGCTTATTTTTTCTTCTAATTCATCTACTCTTTTCTCCACTGTGTCAATTTGTCTTTGAAACATTTTAGAAATGTTGTCAAACAAATGAATGTGCGAGTACAAATCGGTATAGAGTTTATTCACCCGTTCAATGAGTGTTTTAAAATCTTTGTGCAGGTCTTTTAAAAAATAACCGATTACTAAAAATGTGATGCTGATAATTGCCAGTAATAAACTATTGACAAGTAATAAAATTTCTGATTTTTCCATTTATCTTTTGTTATATGAAACAAAGATGGAGAAGCTTAATCAGAGTTATTTTAAAAGTGTGGAATCGGATGGATTTTTCACGATTAATTGATAAAATAATATATGTATTTTATCCTCGTAGGAATTTCCATACAAAGTCAAAATCTATTTTTTCATAATCACAATATTCCTTTATCGTGAGCTTTCTTTTCTGATCTGCCATGCAATCCCGAATGGTTTTATGCTGATTAGCCGTACTGCTATAGTTATCGCTGCCCGTTAATTTCATTAAATCCTTAATGGTTAAAAATATTCCTTTGTTCATAGTATTATAGGTTAAATAGGTTTTTAATATTGATTTGTTTTTGTTTTAATTGCTCGAATAAGTCTTGTACAGCTAAGGTTTTTATATGTATTTCAATTTGATGTTTTTCATTTCCTTTGCTTATTTCCTGACTAAAATTTCCCAATATGTTTTTGAATGTTCTTGCTTCTTTTGGATGTTGTGGTTTTTGCAGCTCTATTTTTCGTTTTTCAATCGCTTTATTTTTATAGGTATCTAGCTTTTTAGAACTGATCTTTAATACTTTCTCTTCGATCAATACATCATACATTACCCATAGTGGAATATAGCCATGTGAGCCTGTTTCAACATATTTTTCATAATTCTCACAAATAGATTTTATAAAGTCGTTTCTTGCTTTTTGTTTTTCTTCTACTGACGGCTCACGCTTTATTTCACGCTGTTTTTGTGGTAAAGGCTGAGTTATTTGTTTTTTTACTTTTCCATTTTGATTATTGGCCCGTATTTCACTTACAATCTCATTGTAGTTATTACATAAATTTGGGATCGTAAACTTTTTTGTGCGCCAGTATTCCGGGAGCTTTTGAATGAAACTGGAAAACGCTTCTGCTAATTGATTTTCATCTTGTAATTCAGGTTTTGTAAGCAGGATTTTTTTGAGTAATAAGATGAGCTGTTCACGATCTTTAACTTCCCAAACATATACAGGAGCATATTTCTCAAATACCTGTTTACAAAGCTTTATATCTTGCTCTGTTATCCTTTCTTTTTTAGCGGAACTTTTTTCTTTTTCTTCTGTCAAAGTTTCAGCATGAAGGTTTCCTTTCTTTAAAAATTCAATTGAAAAAACAGGGGGCGAAATTTTTGTATTCCCCTTTTCTTTTATTTCATTTACTTTCTTTTTCTTTTCTTTACTTTGTGTATTTTCCGATTGGAAAACCTCATTATCCAGCTGGAAAACCTCGTTTTCCTTTAGGTCATTTTCCTTTATAGAGTTTTCCAATGGATTGAATTTTCTACTTCTGTCTTTTTCCCGTAATTCATTGAGAATGCTTTTTAAATCGTTTAGCATCGGGGAGCTGATCAAATCTCCCTCTTTTACTAATAATCCCAGTTTAATAAGATATTCAAGTATAGCATTCAGTTTTTTAGATTCTATGTCTATATCACCTGCTATAAGCTCCAATTCCATTTTATTATCTTCTATTTGAAAATGATTGGCACTCGTGAGTGTTTCTAACAACATCACGAAAACCGCATATCCTTCCAGATTGAATTTGCTTCTCAAAGCTTTACATCTTCTATCATTGCGCATATTATTATCATGCGGAAAATAGTCTGCATTATATTTCTTCGGTCTTGCCATATTATTTAAGGATTAAAATTTGTTCTTCTAATAAGCCATTTACATACTGAATCATCTTAAGTAATGAAGTTTCTTCAATCATACTTGCCCGTTTGTTTCTGCTGTAGTAACCTGAGAGTAATTTATTGCGCATAAATATTCCAATATCACTCTTCGTCCAATTGAATTTTAATTTCAAATCAGGGTATTTTTCAAAAATTTCTTTAGGTGTTAAGTAGGATTCTTTCATTTTAATAAAATAATATTCTGATGCAAAAAAAGGATGAAATTTTCCGCGAAACAATATGAGTGATCCCGTAGTTACATGCAAAAAAGGGGAGTAATAGTGGAGTAAGGTGAACTATGTATTTTACTACATAAGTATTAATAAATCAATGATTTACAACATTTTTTAGAGATGATAAAATTTCCATAATTGTTAATAAAAATATTGTTAATTATATTTTTTTTCATATTTTTGTGACTGTATTACAGTCACAAATAAGATTACATAACAATCAAATATTTTAGATATGTTTTTAGGTTCAAATATTAAACTTTTACGTATTCGAAAAGGGTTAACTCAGGAAGCAGCTTCATTGGAATTTGGCATTACCCGTTCAACCTTGAATAATTATGAAAATACAGTGGTTTTAAATCCTACCTCTGAAATATTGGTTTCCATTTCTTCCTATTTTAATGTTTCTATAGATGTTTTACTTAAAACTGATTTAAGTAAATTTTCAGATAAGCAATTAGATGGTTTAATCAAAGGGTATGATGTTTATACAACCGGAACAAAAATACGTGTACTCACAACTACTGTTGATAGTAAGAATAATGAGAATAACGAATTGGTGAATGTAAAAGCATCAGCTGGTTATACCACAGGTTTTGGAGATGTAGACTTTATTAAAAAACTACCAATGGTTCATTTGCCTTTTCTACATAGAGAACGTAAATACCGCACCTTTCAGATTACAGGCGATTCCATGTACCCTATTCCTGATAAATCCTATGTAGTTGGAGAATACGTTGAAAACCTGAATCATATTAAAGATGGCACGGCTTATATTGTCGTCACCATGGATGAGGGTGTTGTTTTTAAAATCATTACCAATCAAATAAAAAAGAATAAAAGCATTTTATTGTCTTCTCTAAATGTTTTGTATGAACCCTATGAATTATCAATAAATAAAATAAAAGAGATATGGAAATTCTCTCATTATATCACTTCTCAAATTCCAGACCCTGTGATGAGCAATGAAACGTTAGTTTCAGCTGTTTTAAAGTTAAAAAGGGAAGTTAGTAATCTACGTAAATAAATAATTTTATCAGCATGAACAAAAAAGTAGAGTTTTTAACTCCCTCTCAGGTCATAGAAAAATATCCTGAATTAGAACAAAAGTTTGGTTGGAGTGCCAAAGATTTAGGCGTTTTTCTAAAGAACAAATTATTGCAGGGACATTATAATCATTCGTCCCGAAAATCAATGATTAAAGAAGATTCTCTTCGGAAATTAATTCGGTTTGCCAATGAGCAAATTGATAATCA
>CAYNMR010000028.1:0-14641 GCA_964398455.1 uncultured Vicingus sp.
CCTTTACCATATTCATTTCCTATTTGTTCTTGAATTTTTAAGCCTTTGTAAGCATGTTCTAAAGCCTCACTTATCAATCCCATTCGAACATACATGGATGAATAATTGGTGTGAGTCATCTGAAGCATTTCAAGATTATTGGATTTTAATCCTAAATCTAGTGCCCTGTCTAGAAATTGAAATGTAATATCCATGTGTCCAAGGTCTTTTTCGAGCATTGCAATGTTATTACATGTCATAATAATACCATTGGTATCATTTACTTCTTCAAAAATTTTGAGGCTTTTATGGTATTCTAAAACTCCCTTATCAGATTTTGATAACGTATGGTTTAAAAAAGCAAGGTTATTAATTGCTGTAGCTTTATGAATTAGAATAGAATTCTTGTCGTATTTTTTTTGTTGAAGAAGCTTATCAGCCAATATTATAGCCTGATTGGCAAGTTGTTCAATCTCGTTAAGCTGACAAGCATCAGTAAGTTCAACTAAAATACGGAGTTTGGCTGTATCTGTCTTTACTGTTTTAAGTTGCTGAGTTAATTCTTCTGCATCCTGTGCTTTACTTGTAAAATATAAGAATAGTACGCAAGCAAAAGATATGTAGAACGAGAGTTTCAAGAAATTAAATCTTAACTCCTACAACCAAAACATCATCTACTTGTTCTAAATCTCCTTTCCAGTTTTCAAAGGTAGTATCTAAAATTCTTCGTTGCTCCTCCATTGGTTGGTTAGCATTTTTTATTAATATCTCTTGGAAAGGTTTGTATTTGAATTTTTTACCTTTTTCGCCACCAAATTGATCAGCAAAACCGTCGGTAAATGAATAAACAATATCACCTTTCTGTAATTCAACCTTTTGGTGAGTAAATGAATTTAATTCGCCATGGTATTTTCCAACAGGCATTTTATCAGGTTTAAACTCTAACATCTCACCATTTCTATAAATCCAAAGTGGATTGTTCGCTGCAGCAAATTCTAATGTGGAGTTTTTAAAATCGAAAGCACACAACACGCAATCCATACCATCTTTATTTTCATCACTTTTATCTTCCGAGTCTAACGATTCAATAATTCCTCTACGAACATTATTTAATATTTCATGTGGCTCACTGATTTCCTTTTCGATAATCGACTCATTTAAATTAGAGATCCCTAACATACTCATTAATGCGCCAGGAACACCATGACCAGTACAATCGGCGGTGCAGATATAAAATAATTCGTCTTTCTTAGTTTTTGGTTTGTGAGCCAAAGCATAATAAAAATCGCCACTTACAATATCTTTTGGTTTATAAAGAATAAAGAAGTTTTTGTCATCGGTTACATTCTCCATAGTTGTTTATTTTATTATTTGCTGCTTGCCTAAATTATTAATTATTTTTTAATCGTTTTAAATTTCTTTCAATATAAGTTTTCGGTGTCATTAATGCATCTTGTATACGTTTAGCATAACGGATACTAGCCAATATTTCATCTTGTTTTTCTTCCACTAATTCCTTTTGTTTCTCAACAATTTGTTTCTGCTGTTCTACTTCAATTTTTTGTATCTCGATAATGCGTTTTTGTTGCTGTGTTACTTTTAAGCGGTTGTAGACAAATCCTGCAAAAATAACCACTAAAATTAATCCGCCAATTAAACCATATTGCTGATTACGTTTCGCTTTTATTTCAGCTTGTTGCTGTGCAATTTCGGCATCTTTTAGTTCTTTTTCTTTTGCATTAGCAATGCTATCGGTAGCGACTTTTTTCTCGTACTCGTATTTTGATTTTTGTTGCACACTTACTTTATAATTTTCTTCATTCTGTATACTATCTCTCATCTCTATTTCTTCCTTATAATACTGATAGGCTAGCTTATAATTCTTTTGTTTTTCATAAACTTCCTTTAGTCCACTGGCAGCGTTTTCAATTACAGTAGGATAACCCAATTCTTTGCTGAGTTGATAAGATTTCTCAAAATGTTTTTGTGCTGCTGTTAGTTTTTGTTGAGCTAAATAAATGCTTCCTATGCTATATAATAAACGAGCCATTCCTTGTTTATCATCTATTTCTTGATATACCTTATAACTTCTATTATAAAACTCTAATGCTTTTGAATAATTACCATACTTTTTATAATGAAACCCCAAATTACCTAAAGACATTGCTATACCACTTTTATCTTTAATTTCTTCTCTTGTTCTTAGACTTTCATAATGATATTTTAATGCTGTTGATGAATCTCCTTGTTCATCGTATATAAAACCTATATTATTTAGCGATAATGCTATTCCTCTTTTATGTCCAATTTCTTTCTGTATCTCAAGGCTTCTTAAAAAATATTCTAATGCCTTTGAATTGTCTTCCTGATTCGTAAAGATATATCCAATATTATTTAGGGAAACTGCTATACCAACCTTATCGCCTATTTCTTCTCTAATTCTGAGTCCTTTTCCATAGTTCTCCAATGCTTTAGCAATGTTACCTTGATTGTCGTATATAAATCCAATATTATTGAATGCTTCTGACAAGTATGTTTTTGCAATTTTTGTTACAAGGACATTATTTTCTGCAGCAAGAAGTCTTTCTGCAAGCCTCTTCATTTGTTCATTATACTTTGGCCATATTTCTTCATTGTTTTCTGATTCGATCAACATACTTAATACCTGCAATTTAATTGTATCATGTTTGGCTGTTTTGAGCTCTTGTTTAAGTGAATCCATAACAGCATTGGATTGAGAAAAACCCATAAACCAACCAGCGGAAAAAAGTAATAATATAGATAGTTGTTTTATCATTTATAATGAGTCTCTCAATCGTTTGATGTTTCTTTCAATATAACTTTGTGAAGTAAGCATTGCATCTTGTATTCGTTTGGCGTATCGAATACTATCTAATATTTCTTTTTGTTTTTCTTCTACCAATTCTTTTTGTTTCTCAATAATCTGTTTTTGTTTCTTGGTAAGTTGCAAGTTTCGGTAGACCAGTACAAATATGACTAGTATTGTGGTAATAGAAACTCCTAAAAACCAAATAAATAATTGTTGTCGTTTTTTTTCAGCACTTGCCAAAGCATCTTTTTTGTCTTGTTCCGCTTTTAATAAGGTCTCTTTCTTATCAAACTCATAAGTCATTTCCTGACGAGTCATATCATCAAGCTTCTCCATATTAAATATCGAATCTTTTAACAAAGATAATTGCTTGTAGTGGAATAAAGATTTTTCGAAATGTTTTGTTTCCTCATAATAATCACTCAAAAATTCGTGAAGCATTTTTTCACTACTTGTTGCTCCTATTTCTTTTGTAATGGCAAGTCCTTTTATTAAAGGTTCTTCTGCTTTTTCGTATTGTTTTATTTTGGTATATACCGAACCCACATTTCCGAGAACTATTGCCAAGGTGCTTCTATCATTCATTTTTTCGGCCCTTAAAATAGCTTTATTGTAGTAAACCAATGCTTTTTCATATTGTTTAGTCTCATCATAAACTCCTCCAATATTCACATAATTTACTACTATTGATTTATCATTATTGTATTGTTCTGCAATAGCTAGTGATTGCAGAAAATAATCCAGAGCCTTAGAAAAGTTTCTCAACTCCTTATAAGCCACTCCTACATTTGCAAGCTTAGTCTCTAGCCCTTCTGTTCTTCCTGATTTTTTATAATTTTCAACAGATTTAATAAAAAACAACAAAGCCTTTTCATAGTCTTCCATACCATGATAAATTGCTCCAATGGTTCCATAATTGGAAGAAATAGCAGAAAAATCATTCATTTCTTCTGCAATTTTCGACGAAAGAAAAATATATTCTAATGCCTTTGGATATTGACCTTTTGAAACATAAACTATGCTAATATTTCGGTATGCCGTACATTGCCCCTTTTGATTTTTTATTTCTTTATAAATGGCCAACGATTTTTGATAATTTTCAATGGCATCATCATAATTTCCATTATCATCAGCTAAATATCCTAAATATGTATAACCACTTGCAACTCCTTTCTCGAAGGTTATCTTCTTTGAAATATCAATGGCTTGAAGGGCAAATATTCTGGCTTTTTCAATGTCTTCAAATTCGTATTCAAAAAATAAGTCCCCTAAACATTTCACCTTATTGGTATCATCTGCTGCTACTTTTAAATAGTTAAGTAAACTATCTCTGTTAACATCCTCAGCTCTAGCATCAAAAATGGCTATGCAAAGAAAAAAAGCAATTATAGTATTCTTAAAAACTCTACTTACCATCTGTTTTTTTTAGTCGCTTTAAATTTCTATCAATGTAAGTCTGTGGTGTTAATAATGCGTCTTGTATTCTTTTAGCATAACGAATACTGTCTAGAATCTCTTTTTGTTTGGCTTCTACCAATTCTTTTTGTTTTTCAATAATTGTTTTTTGTTTTTTAGTTAGGTTTAGCGTTCTTAAAATAAAAAGTGTAAAGAAGAACACCAATGCCAAAACAATAATTATAACCCCAATAATTAAGCGTTGCTTTCTACTTCTTTCCTCACTAACTAGTTTATCCTTTAATTGCTGCTCTTTAAGTACTGCCTCTTTCTTGTCAAATTCAAAATAAAGTTGTTGTTGTATGTTCTTTTTTTGAGACTCACTATTGGTTATACTATCTCTATAAAATATATATTTTTTATGATGCTCAAAAGCCCCAGTAAAATTACCTTGAGCTGAATCTAATTGATAATAAAATTTCTCTGCTCTTTCAAGTAATTCTGGTTGATTTAATTGTATTGCAAAATATACCGAACTATCTAAGAATAATTTTGAGTATTGATGTTTATTCATAGCGAAATAAACATTTCCAATATTGAGATAAGCCCAAGCTAAACCATCAATAGAATTTAACTCCTTAAAAACAATTAATCCTTTTTTATAAAAGTCCAAGGCTTCTTCATTCCTATCCAACGATTGATATACCGTACCCATATTCACATAAGTATATGCTTCACCACTTCTATCACCAATACTTTGTTGTAGAACTTTACTTCTAGCATAGAGTTCAATTGCTTTGTTAAAGTATCTTTCACCTGAATATATAATTGCTAAATTATTTAAGGTACTCGACAATTGATATTTATCGCCATGTTTTTCTAGTATTGTGATACACTTAATAAAGTATTCTTTGGCTAATTTCTTATTTCCTTGAGCGTTGTATATTAAACCAATGTTATTTAATGATAACGCAGTACCTGCCTCATCTTTTATATTTTCTCTTATCTTAAGACTCTTTAAGTAATATTCGAGAGCCTTAACTAAATCCCCATCAGTTTTATAAACATATCCGATGTTGTTAAGCGTTGTTGCAATATGTTCTTGTTCATTAAGTTTTTCTAAAATCTCCAAACTTTTAAAATACAATTGTTTGGCTTCTATATTATTGCCTTTATTGTTTTCTAATAGTCCTTCATTATTCAAACCCAATGCGTAAGACAACTCAGCTTTTCTCTTAACCTCCTTATTTTTGGATTGAAATAGTTTTTTGGAAAGCGTAATCACCTGCTTGTTATATGCTCCCCAAATTTCATCTTCATAAATATTTTCTACTAAGGCTTCAAGAACAGTTAGTTTTAGGGTATCGTTGGTTATATTTTTTGGCAAGTTATTAATCTTCTTCAGTTCTTTTTCTAAAGAATCAACAGCCTGAACTTCATCTTGTGAAAAACCTTTGGTGAAGCCAAACAATACTAAAACAACAAGAATGATGGTTCTTACTCTTGGGTGAATTTGGTATGTGTAACTTCTTGCCAAGAGCAGTGGTTATTTATTTTTAATAGCGTTCCATGTAACGTACATACTTTCCTGAGTTGGCCTATTTAGTTCTTCTTCCCTTAACGGTTCACATTCTTTCAAACCATTGTAGCACTCCTTTGGCAAGGTTTGATACAATTGTGTTCCTTTGGTTTTCCACGCAATCATTTCATCACTCACCTGCTTAATAATTTGTGCTGGATTTCCCACCAACAAACTTCTTCTAGGAATTTCCATTTTTGAAGGAACCAACGTTAATGCTCCAACAATACATTCTTCTTCCATTATTACATCATCCATTACCACACTGTTCATCCCAACCAAGCAATTCTCACCAATAATACCTCCATGAATGATGGCTCCATGACCAATATGAGCTCCTTTCTTTAAAATAGTGGTAGTTCCTGGAAACATGTGGATGGTGCAGTTTTCTTGTACATTACACCCGTCCTCAATAATAATTTTGCCCCAATCGCCACGAATAGCTGCACCAGGACCAATATATACATCCTTTCCAATAATTACATTACCAGTAACTGCTGCTTGTGGATGAATAAAAGCTGTTTCGTGAACTACAGGCTTAAATCCATTAAATTCGTAAATTGCCATATATTTGTTGCATTAAATAGTAAAAATAGCTTTTTATACCATTCGTATCAAGAAAAATTTGTTTAAATATCTCTTCATATTCATTATTGCTTTATTATCGATTACTTCGATTAATGCACAAGAACCATCCTATTCAATTATTGGAGAAAACGAACTTGCTGGGTTGGATATTTACACCCTTGCTCAAGATAAAAATAATTTTGTTTGGCTTGGAACTGAAAATGGATTATATAAATACAATGGCTATCAGTTCCTTAAAATCAACAACGAAAATCTTAAAGCTAAATCAATTTTTGGATTTACTAAGGATAATTCAGGCGATTTATATTGCTTTAATTTAAGTGGTCAAATTTTAAAAATAAGTCACGATAGCATTCAAATATACTATCAGGTTCCTGACTCCTTACTATCAAGTTTTTATGAAATTGCATTCGACTCTGATAACAATTTAATTGTAGTTGGTTCAAATCCTTTTTGGATTGATGAAACAAAAAAAGTTCAGCTTTATTTTAAAGCTGGAGATAATTCCTATATGACCTCTGTTAAAAGAAATCAATCAAAAATCTATTTTAGTAGACAAACTAAAAACCAATTTGAAATAGATGTTATAGATACAACGAGAAAACATACCAAATTAAAGTTTGACAATATTGGTTCAAGTCCAAAAGTAATACTTCAGAACACCCTAGGATATACTATAATTAAAGACCGTGACGATTTTAATTATTACGATATCAATGGAGATTCTGCATTTTATCGAAACTTTTATTTAGATGAAACCTTTAATCACCAATATTCAAACGTAAGTTATTTATCTCCTGATTCAACATTGTGGCAAACTACTAGAAAAGGAAACTCAGTTGCAATTAATTTAAATAAATCTGCTCCATTTCATAAACGATTATTATTTAAAAACTTTTATATCTCTTCATACCTTCAAGACTCCGAAAACAACCTATGGCTAGCAACTTTGGGTAAAGGAATTTTATTTGTTCCCAACACTAAGGTATTAAGTTTTAGAAACAAAACTGAATTAGACAATGAAGTATTTACGAAAATTATAACCGATAATGATAAAATATATGTTTCAACTCAGAGTGGAAAAATATACGAATATCAACATGATAACTTTTCTCTAATTTATAATCAAAACGAATCAAAAATTAGTGTCTTAAAACTTGATAACAATAACGAAAACTTGTTAATTAATGGGCCTCATCTTCCTTATAGTTTTAATCTAAAAACTAAAACCACTACTCCCTTTATAGAGATAGGATCACTTAAAGATGTTGATTGGTATAATGATTCAATTTATATTTTAGCCACCAATAAAAGCTTAGTTTTTTATCATAAGTATTTAGAAAAACAGATTGAAACTAATTTTAAAATCCCTAAAAATATTGGTCGAACTTCAGCTGTATTTTATCAAAAATCGACACAAACAATTTGGCTAAGTACATTAAAAGGTTTAATGATCTTATCTAAAACAAAAGCACCTCAAATTTTTGATAGTATTTACTCCACAGGAATAGTACAGCACAATAATTCCATATGGGTTGCAACAAAAGATAATGGTATTTACAAATTAGAAGATGAAAAAATCATACAACATCTTACCTCAAAAAAAGAATTGTTATCAAATGTTATATATAAAATAATAGCTTCAAATAACACCTTATTTATAGCACATGAACTAGGCCTACAAGTGTATGATATCAAAACTGGCAAATCATCCAATTTTGATCATACAGATGGACTCTTCTCTAACCGAATAACAGATTTTGTTGTTCAAAACAATATGGTTTGGGTAATTACCAATAAGGGATTACAGTTT
Organism: uncultured Vicingus sp.; assembly: GCA_964398455.1. Classification (GTDB taxonomy): domain Bacteria; phylum Bacteroidota; class Bacteroidia; order Flavobacteriales_E; family Vicingaceae; genus Vicingus. Next base: position 8,185 of record CAYNMR010000028.1, read on the forward strand.
TTTAATTACAAAGATGTTTCTAAAAATTTATCACAACCCAACATTATTATTAATCAAATTTTTGTAAATGATTCTTTAGTGAATTTCAATACCAACAAAACGAGTTTCTTCAGTTATAACGAAAACAGGATTGCCATTAACTTTATTACAACAAATTATCACCATCAAGGCAGATTAAAATATGCCTACAAAATAATTGAAATTGGACACAAATGGCAATACAAAAACTTTAAAGACAATACAGTAGAATTCGCTTCGTTGCAACCTGGAAGCTACACTTTTACTGTTAAATCTATTAGCGAAAATGGAATTGAAAGCAATCCTATTTCATTTCATTTTGTTATCAACCCACCCTATTGGCAAACTTGGTGGTTCTATTCTATTTTAGGATTTGTTTTTATAACTGTAACCATCTTCATTTATCGTTATCAACTTAAAAAACAGCAAAAGAAAATTGAGTTGGAAAACGAACTAAACGCATCAAAGTTAATTGCCATTCAATCACAAATGAACCCTCATTTTATTTTTAATGCAATTAACTCCATTCAAGATTTAATTCTTCAAGGCGATATTGACAATTCATATTCGTACATTATTAAGTTCTCTAAATTGGTTCGACAAACATTAAATTTCTCTGATAAAGAATTTATCGATATTGAAGAAGAAATTGAATTGTTATCAATTTATCTTGAATTAGAAAAACTACGGTTTAAAGATGACTTTGAATATCAAATAAATATAAACAATGCTGAAGATATTCAAGTACCTCCAATGCTTGTTCAACCCTTTGTAGAAAATGCCATAAAACATGGCTTACTCCATAAAGAAGGTTTGAAAAAATTAGAAATTACTTTTAATCTTAACAACACTCTTCATTGTACAATAAAAGATAATGGAGTTGGAAGAAAAAAAGCCCAAGAGATAAAACAACGACAACAAAAAAATTATCAATCGTTTTCGGTTGATGCCACTAAAAAACGCTTTGAAATAATGAACAATCATTACCAAAACGATTTTAGTGTTACTTATACCGATTTAATGAATAATGACAAGCCTGCAGGAACTCAAGTTTATATTTCGATGCCTTTTAAACAAAATTATTAGATGTAATTCATTCCTAAATTAAAAAGGCTGTTTATAAATTCAGATACTGCTGTTTCAAATCTACTTGTTACTTTTGAACTCAATGAAAATAAAAGCAATATTAGTAGATGACGAAGAAAGTGCAAGAAATGTGCTCAGCAATCTTATTACTCGTTTTTGCCCTCAAATAGAAATTATCCAAATCTGCAACAATGTAGTTAGTGCAGTTGAAGAAATAAAAAAACACCAACCAGATGTAGTTTTCTTAGACATTGAAATGCCCAATTATGCAGGATACGAATTAGTATCATTTTTTGAAAAAGTTGATTTTGAAATAATTTTTGTTACTGCCTACGACAAATATGCCATAAAAGCTTTTGAAATTTCAGCAGTTGATTACTTATTAAAACCCATTGAAATAGACCGATTAAAACAAGCTGTTGAAAGATTAATTACAAAAACCTATTTAAAAAATTCGAGTAAAAATCTTACCGCTTTAAAAGAAAACTTAAGATCTGATGTTGTTTCAAAAATTGTAGTGCGAAAAAATGATGGACAAGAAATTGTTGCCATTGATGATATTATAGCTATTGAAGCACAAGAAGCATACAGTTCAATATTTACAAACTCAGGAGCTTTTTTGATGAGTAAAAACCTCAAACATTTTGAAACACTTTTAGAAAACAATGCCCATTTTTTTCGTTCACACAAATCGTGGATTATTAACCTAAAAAAAGTACAATCATTTTCCAAATCAACTTCAGAGATTCAGTTAGAAGGTGGTTTATTAGCCAAGCTTTCTAAATATAAAATTGCCGAGTTTGAAGTGGCAATCTTGCAATAATCCATTGCTAAACAAAATTAGCTGTTGCTAAAGTATTTCCTCTATTAAATGTTTCTTGAATCTAGTTTTGTCTCTAAACTTAAAAAAACAAACTATGAAAAAAACATTACTTACTATTTCATTAATACTGACTGTGGTATTAGCAAAATGTCAAAACCTTATTTCTCATTATGAATTTGACAATACATCTTTTTCAGGAGGAAGCTATGGTGGTGATTTAGTTCAATCAGGCACAGGAACTCCCAACTCATTTGTTTCTTCAAGCGTCACAAACAATGTAAACGACAGTTCTGTTCAATTTTATAACGGTCAAGGACTAGAAAGTTCGGGTCCTGTATATAACGTAAGTTGGACAGCAACGGCTATTTCTGTTTGGTACAATAGCACTAGCACTTATTCAGGTTATATTGTGCAGGGTGCCTATATTGGTTTTGGTCTTTATATTGTACCTTCAGGAGTTATAAATGTTTTTTTTGATGGAAGTTATTCTGGTGCATATGGAAGTGTAGTAAGTGTTAATGATGGTAATTGGCATCATATAGTTGCTCAAAACAACGGCTCAACAACTGAAATATATATTGATGGAGTAATGACAAGAACTGGACCAGAAACACTTTACACCATGCCATTTCAAAATAATAATGCAAAATTAATATTTGGTAATTCCACCAACAATGCTTCGGGAGATAAGATATATGGCAAATTAGATGAATTCAAACTCTTTTCTGATATGCTTACACAAGCAGAAATAACGGCACTTTATCAATATGGAAATTCAACAACTTCGGTAACTGAACAGAATGTTGCGAAAAATATGACAACCATCTACCCAAACCCAGTTAAAGATTATTTGACACTTAATAGTGATGAAAAAATAAATAAAGCAACCATTTATAACATGAATGGAAGTTTGGTACAAACATTAAATACATCCGACAACAAAATAGATGTCTCTAATTTAAGTCAAGGCATGTACATTTTAATGGTACAAACCGACAAAGGAATTACTCAAAATAAGTTTATAAAAGAATAATAAGTAAGTTTTAAGTTTAATTGAGACCCTCTAATCCTAGATTAGAGGGTCTTTTCAATAAATCCATTGCTAAATAAAATTAGCTGTTGCTAAAGTATTTCCTCCATTAATTAAATGTTGAATATAGTTTTGTTCTAAACTTAAAAAAAATAAAAATTATGAGAAAAACATTACTAAGTATTATTACTCTTTTTTATGCTATTGCATCAAATGCACAAGTAACAAATGGGCTTGTTGCTGATTATAATTTTAACACCTGCAGTGCAGTAGATGGTATTTCACCAAAAGCCAATGGAAATAGTGGAACAGCTTACACTTCTGATCGTTTTGGAAACCCTGGTGCTGCCGCAGCATTTAGTGGCTCTACTACCATGAATATGGGATCACCAACAAAGGCTTTATTTACAACAGGACTAACTATATCTGCTTGGTTTAAAGTAACTAATGTAAACAACCAACAAGCGATAGTGAGTAAATGGGCTGGAAGTGTAAATCTTGATCAATATATTATTATGATATCTGGTGGAAAACTACTAATGGCAGTTGGAAGAACTGGTGTTTCTGCTAATGGAGTTGCCGGAACAACAACTTTACAACCAAATACATGGTATCATGTTGTTGCAACATGGGACAACTCTGGCAGACATGAAATAACTCTTAATGGAGTTTTAGACGTAAGTTCTGTAAATTCTAATTTCACTTCAATAAACTCGTCTTCTACTACTCATTTACGAATAGGTAGTCAAGCAGATAACACTCGTTTTTTAACTGGAAACGTTGATGATGTAAAACTATTTGATCGTAAGTTAGATTCAACAGAAATTAATAGTTTATATAACGAACCAAATTGGGCAGTTAATGGGTTAGTTTCAAAATATTCATTTAGCAATAATACGAATGATGAAGTAAATAATAATGATGCCTTGGCTACAACAATCGTTTTTGTTAATGATCGTTTAGGAAATCCAAATCAAGCTATTGATATTACCACAAATTCACATTTGAATTTAATGGACAACTATGACGGTTTTGCAACTGGTGCATCTGGTTCAATTAGCTACTCTTGTTGGGTAAATTTTAAGGTTGTAAATGGATCATTCCAAATGATAATAATGAAACAAGCCGACTCAGGTTGTAGCGCAAACGACAGACAATACATGTTGCGATTAAATGCTAACAATAAGTTGGATATTAATGCAGCTGGAACTCTATCACCTTTGAATAATGTTTCTTATGAAGGCAGTACAACCTTAACATCTGGTCAATGGTATCACGTTGTTTTAACCTATGATGCGTCTATTGCTTCTGGTAGTAAGTTCAAAATTTATCTTGACAATGCTGAAGAAACACTAACACAAACAAGTATTACTGGTGTGGGTAGTGGAAGTGGAATATTAGATGGAAATGCTCATATAGGTATTGGTGCTTACTTAAACTCTAGTGGGTCTATATGTGTAAACACTCAACGATTAGATGCTTATTTCGATGATTTGTATATATACAATAAAGTATTATCACCAGCAGAAATTAGCGATTTATATAATGGAACTGTAAGTATTGAAAAGGTTAACATAGAAAACAAGATGAGTATATACCCAAACCCAGTAACAAATATGCTACATATTTCTACTGAAGATAACATAAGCAAATTAAGTATTTACAACATTAATGGCAGTTTAATTAGAAACTATGATAACATTAACAACACTATTGATGTAAGCAGTTTAACAAAAGGAATGTATATATTAGTGGTACAAACCGACAAAGGAATTACTCAAAATAAGTTTATTAAAGAGTAATATAGTAAGTTTTAAGTTTAATTGAGAGCCGTTATTCGAAAGTTTAACGGCTTTCTTTTTTGTTGTATATTTGGGTGAATATAATGGCGGAATATCATATACAACGTATATGCTAGTTTTTCATAATTTAAAAAAATATCTCGAAATTGATTGATAGTATAAATTCTTATGACAAGCTAATACAAAATACAAGTAATTTAGCTCAGACATTAAAAATATACCCAAAAGTATTCGAGGAAGAAGAATTTCACGAACTACATAAGTTTTTTGATAAAGCCCTTTTTATTGTTTTAAATCATTTAGATTTAGCTATAGGACTTAAATATCTTGATGTAAACAAAGCAATCGGAAATGATTTAGAAGCAAACTATTTTTCAAGAGTCTTAGTTCTTTCTTCTCACGAAATTTTGAATGATTTAAATAAAATGATTGGAAAAGAGATAAGGTGTGAACTAACCAAAAAAATTGGAATTGACAATCTAAAAGAACTTGACGAAACGATAAAAGAAATGAACATTTTGAAGAAAAAACACTTAAAAAAATTAAAGAACTTACGAAATAATGTTTTAGGGCATAAGCAAGAATATGGCTATAAACAGGCTGAAATGATAGTAAAAATTGATAATAAAGAAATTTATATGATTGCAAATGAAATTTTTAAAATTCAAATGAAATTTATCGGAGTCTATTCAAATCTGTTAAAAAGCATTTAAAAAATTCCCACTTTGCTGGTTCGAGTTTAGCGTAGCGTAACTCGTTCCGTTTCAATAATTCAAAATACTATTTAAAACTAATTTACCACACAAAAATATCCAACAGTTGTTTTGGGCGTTCGGCTACTCGCCAGTTAAACCCTTTTAGCGTAACATCTTTTGGCGAGGGTTCTTTTATGGGGTAAAGTGTAGCTTCGGGGTCTTTTATAAAAGTTAACGACGAAAGCTGGTTATTGTCAATAAAAATAAGCATGTTGTTGCCTTTTGCTTTGTTTACACCAATGTATTTTCCTTCGTCGTCGCGTCCGTAATAAATGGTTTCGGCATTTGCTATCACATCAATTTTATGCAATTCGTCGTTCATAAAATAACCAATCATGTTGTCGCCTTTAATTTGGTTAAAATGATCGAACAACGAATCGGCTTTAGAAATAATAAACGCATCGGTATTTAAATAAATGGCATCTATTTTTTTGTTCTTCATCAACAAATAAATGTAGTTGGCTGTTAGTTGGTTTTCGCCCGACCAAATAATGGGGTGGTTGTAAAAATTTACGGTAGAGTCGGCAAAATTATATACCACCGAATCGGCTTTGCCCTGCATGTCTAATTTATAAAACTTTACATGGTGGTAAGCAAACAAGTTTCGAATGGTATCGGTTTGGTTTGGCACCGAATCGTTTTTAACCCATTGGGTAGAAAGTTTAAACGTGTCTGCGTGCATAAACAGGGTGTCGTCGGCAAACAGTTGGGTTAGCAAAGCTTCTTTGGTTACCATTACACTGTCTTTATTTTGAAACAAGTGGATGAGGTCGCCCTCCAACAAAATGTTTTCTACGGTATCGTTTATAGAGCCATTGCACAAAATTTCGCCAAACCCTGTCTTTTTCTCGTAATACAAGGTGTCGCCTTTAATTATTTTTTTATCCGAATAGAGGTAGGCATTTTTAAAAAATTTCGACACATCGGTTTTGGTATTGTACCA
>CAYNMR010000029.1:0-12156 GCA_964398455.1 uncultured Vicingus sp.
AACCTGACCGCTAACGGTTCGGGGGTTTGCGATGGCGGGGAGTTTTAGCACTAAAGTTCAATCGAATTACTGCTGCTGAACTTTGCACAAATGTTTCATAGAAGCACTTCTGCCGCCATTTTGGCAATACCTTGTTACAGGCTGCCCTTCCGTTTCTATCGTGTTTGTTCGTTGTCATTCTGTGTCTGTCTTGGTGCGTTGGCTTGGTGGCTCTTTTGCAAAACTTGGCTTTAACGTGGGCTTGTGTGGTTTTGCAAATGTGCCACCAAATGCGTGGGCTAAATGTCTTTAATGATGTTTAAAAAGTCCTCCAATTTATATGCTCCGTCAACTGTCCGTCTGTCGTAAACCATGAAGTAACGATAATTATTACCTGCCTTACTTGCCCAAAGGTTTCCGAGTCTTATTTTTTGTTCTGCGTCTAAGTGGTCGCCTTTAGTTTCTAATAAAACAGTCTTACCGCTTTTGGTCTGAATAATGAAGTCAGGATAATGATTTACAAAGCCGTTTATTCTAAATCCTTTGCGTTCTATGTTCCTTGTCCAGAATGAGATGTTTTGCATATTGGCAATTTCATTAATAACTCTCGCTTCAAAGTCGTTCATTTTACCCTCTTTCTCATATAGCGATTTTGTAATGTCTTTCGCTGTGTCGCCTGGTGAAATGCTGTTTGGTAAAGTGAAAACAGGTTTAATGAAAACCTTGTCTGTGTCCAAGAAATCCTTGAATTTCTTTTCTGCAAATGCTTCTGAAAGGTCTCTGATTTTCTGTTTTATCTTGTCTGTGTAAGTGTATTCATTATTTGCAAAGTCGTTGAATTGCTCGTCTTTGAAATCGTCCAAAATTCGGTTGATGTATTTTTCAATTTCCTTGTCTGGAATTGGATACATATTTCCAATAATGTCCATGATGCGTTTAGTGAAATTCTTAACCCTGCTTTCTTTTCTTGATGGGTCAAGCATGTAAGCCATGATACTATCTTTAACTTGTCCGTCAAGTTTTACGAAAGTTGGCGTGTGTTCTTTTTTGGTTTCATCAAGGTCAACTTTGTAGAGTTCCGATGAAATGTTATCAAAAACAATGTCTGTCGGTTGTTGGCTTAACTTAAAACCGTCTAACAGATTTTCTTTTTCTAAAGCAATATCTTCTTCCTTCTTACCAAACAAATCGTTGGCAGGTATTTTCAAAAAGAACTGAGGCAAACTGATTTTTGCAGCATCGTCTTTGAAAACTTCTTTTATTTCGTATGTTTTCACTAATTGTTGAATTTCGTTTGGTAATGCAGGTGTATTGGTTGCTTCCATTTCGGAAACTGTTTTTTCAAATGCTTCATTTTGTTGAATAGCGGTTTGTTCAATTTCTGAAATTGTGTCGTTTGGTGTTGCCGTTTCTGTTGGCAATACAATACGTGTGCTGTCTATGTCGCTGGTAATGTCTTCGCTTTCGGTTGCTTCTGTTGTGGTTGGGAAAACTGTTAATTGTTGTAATGGGTCTTGCTTTTTGACTTCTTCCAACATAGAAGGGTCGGCAAGTTTGTAATCTTTGTCGCTGAAACCCGCTTTGTTCAAACCTTTCACAATGTTGTCTAAAGTGTCAAGGAATTTTGATGATGCCGTTAAAACATAACTCAAATTAAGCAAAGGAAAGTTGTGTTTCATTACATAAGGCTGGCGTAAAACCCTGCCTAAAATTTGCTCTACATCAACGGCTGAACTTTTATCTGCCAATGAAGCTAAAATATAAGCAAACGGGCAATCCCACCCTTCCTTTAATGCGTTTATGGTAATGATATAACGGACTTCACAATCCTTGCTCATTAGGTCAAGTCCTTTTATTTCGTTGATGTTTGCGGTTTTGATTTTGATTTGTTCGGCAGGAATTTTTAACTCTATGAGTTTTTCTTTCAGTTTCTGAACGTTTGATTTTTCTTCTTCTTCGTTCAAAAAGTCTTTGCCGTTTTTTGGTTGTGCCTGAAACAATACAATAGGACGAATGTATTTCCCACCTTTCTTTTCTTCTTCAATGGCTTGCAGTTCCAACCGTTTTTGTAGTTGTAAACTTGAATTGATTACTTCTGTTTTGTCCTGATGATTGTAAACAATGACAGGAAGTTTTACCATGTTTCCCCTTTTCAGTTCAAGAGCATCAATAAAACTTACAATGTTGCTATTTTTGCGTGGTGTGGCCGTAAGGTCAAGAATGAAACACGGATTTACTTCTTTCAGCATTTCTACGCTCAAATCACTTTCAGCATTGTGGCTTTCGTCCACCACCACTAACGGATTAAGGTATTTGATTACTGCTCCTAAAGTTATTTCGGTGTTTTTGCCAAGCAGGTTTTCAAAACTTTGCAGATTGCCGTTTTCCTGAAATACTTTACGGTCTTCCTTGTTTTTGGCTCTCAAGCTGTCAAAGCTGAAAACCATAATGTTTAGTTGCTCTTTTACGGTTGTGGCGTTAAAGCCACTGCCTTGCAACAAGGTTTCTTTGTCAAATACTTCTACTTTATTACCAAAGTGCGAATTGATTTTTTGGCGGTAAGGATGAGAAGGGTCTTTTAGATTTTTAATGGTTTGCTCCAAAATGGTAATGGAAGGAACTAACCATACAACGGCTTTAGGACGGTCGTAATCAAATGCATCAAAAATGGTCTTAATGGCATTGCAGGCGATAAAGGTTTTTCCGCCTGCTGTTGGCACTTTTACACAGATATGCGGAACACGGGGAACATTGTTCTTGTATGGTTCAATGGCTGTTCCCGGAAAAGGTTGCAGCGGTGTTCTTGGGTGTAGCGACCAAAAATTATGAAATGCGTCCTTTACATCTTTGGTTTCCTGTATGTATTCCAGAAACAATGAAAGGTCGTTGATTACCTGCTGTTGATATGGTTTTAGTTCCATGTTACTTTTCAAAAATTAATGATTGCGGAAGCATGAGCAAGAAGGGTATTCCTCTTTCATACTTTAATTCTTCATAAAACAATCCAACACGAGCCAAATTGTGATAATACGTTTTCAGATTGTTGTAGTAATACAATTCACTTGGTATATACCAAGCCTTTTCTCCTAATTTTGAAGATAGAAACCATTTTTCAAGTAACCTTGCCGTTCTGCCATTACCATCGTTGAATGGGTGAATTTTTACAAATACTAAATGAATCAACGATGCATAATAAAACACTTCTTCAATATTCATGTTAGTGTTTAGAAGTTTCTCTAATTCTTTCCAAAATTGTTCGTATTCATGTTGAACTATTCCGGCTGATGCTGCTTCATACTCCACTCGTTGCGATTGCTGTTCCATTATCAACATGTTCCCTTTTCTAATCTGACCTCTTTGTTGTTCTGGTAATAAATGCAGGGTGGCAATTGCATGGCAATTATGAAAATGATCTTTTGTTAAATTGTTGTCTTTTGCAAATTCGTAAGCTGCGTATAAGTCATTTGGTTTTTCGGTAAGATTGGGCAGATACTCAATGTCAAGCATTTTATGTTTCACATAACTATCCACCTCTAACGTTTCTCCTTCAATTTTTGAAGAGGACATTACCGATACGGCAGTCGCAAATTTGAAATTCTCAGCAGTCCACTCCCTAGTTTTTATTTTTTCAAATTCTGCCTCCAGCTTCACATCAAGTAATGAAAGCCATGTATTGTAATGCGTATTCGCAAGTAGTTTTTCCATATTCTAAAATCTTGTTATATCCCGTGGGATTTTCTTGAAAATAATATTGTGCTTAGTCATGTACTCTTTGGTGAGCAAACAATTGTCGGCATATACAACATACTGCTCGGCTTTGGTTTTCATGGTGGCTAAAAAAGCATGGTCTAAGGTGGTTACTTCGTCTGCCTCATAATGGAAGTAGTAAGCCGTATCGTTGTGTTTGTTCAGTAAATACTTGTTGTCTTTCTGCTTATGAGCCAATAAAGGCGTTTTGGTTTCGGTGTAATACACATACTGCCTTATTCTTTCTTCGCCCACCAACTCGTTTAGGTTGCCATCTGCCAAAAACATAGGCTGCCCCAATTCGTAAAAATCAAAACTTCCGCCTGTACCTTCGACTGTGCCGTAGCCTTTGATAACTCTTTTTACTCTTTCGGCTGTAATAGAGTCTGCGTAAGATTCCATTTCAATAAGTATGAACTTTCTTTTTCCTTTAATTTCCTTATTGAAATTTAAAATTGAATGAGCGGTTGTTCCTGAGCCAGCAAAAGAGTCCAAAATTATATCGTCTTCATTTGTGGTGATTTCCAAAATTCTATCAATGAATTTTGTTGGCTTAGGTGTTTGAAAAACAGATTTGCTTGAATCGGCTTCAAATATTTTTACTAAATCATATTTTGCTTGACGATTATGTCCTGTTTCTTCCAAATCAATCCACAAGTTTGAAGGAGGCAAACCCTTTTGTTCATTGAGATAAGTTCTTCTTTTTATGTTGGTCATTTTCTCATTGAAACGGATTTCCCCTGTTTTCATTTTTTCTTCTAATGTTTCTTTACTCCATCTCCAACCGTTTTTTGGCGGTTTAATTACGTTTTCATTAGGAGCTACTATATCATAACACAAATTCGGTCTTGGATTTGGCGAAGAAACAGGATTGCCGTCAAAATATGGACCCCTTGGGTCATTATCAGGATTTTTATAATGAGCTTGCTGGCTTAATGAACGATTGACTTTGTTTGAAAGCCACCCACTACTTTTAGAATAAACGACTGTATGATTGTAGTCAACTGAAAATTGCTTTGCGTCATTGTTGCTATTGTCGCTTGAACGCCAGATTATATCAGAAACGAAATTTCCACCACCAAATATTTCGTCACAAATCAGTTTTAGATTAGCTTGTTCGTTGTCGTCAATGGATATAAAAATTGCACCTTCATCTGAGAGTAATTTATGCAACAACTTCAAGCGCGGATACATCATGCAAAGCCATTTGTCGTGCCTTGTTAAATCTTCGGCTTCTTTACCCACCACTTGACCGAGCCATTTTTTAATTTTTGGGTCGTTCACATTGTCGTTATATACCCAACCTTCGTTTCCTGTGTTGTAAGGAGGGTCTATATAGATACATTTTATTCGTCCTTCATATTCGGGCAAAAGGGCTTTCAGGGCTTCGAGGTTGTCGCCATGTATTATTTTGTTTCCACTGTTGGTTTCTTGTTCTGTTTGTGTTCCGTTGTCAAAGCCGTAGGAGTGTTCCAAAACCTTAAACGGCACATCGATGTGATGATTGATAACTTTATCTTTTCCTATCCAGTGTAATGTTGGCATGGCTTAATTCACTAATGATTTTCGTTCAATTACTTTGTAGGTGTTCGTCCTTGTATTAAGCGCAGGAAAAGTGCCCTCTAAAATGTCTATGACAGCATCATTGATTGCTTTGTTTTCCAATGAACCACTTATGAATTGAACAGCATTTTTATTTTGTTTGTCAATGTTTATATGAACAATTTGCTCAGCATTACAAGCTACTGCAAGATTAGGATTGTGTGTGACAATGATAATTTGCCGCTTGTCTTTTGCTTCCTTAATAAATTGAACAAGTATTTTAAATACACTTTGATTATCGAGGTTTTCTTCCGGCTGGTCAATAATTAGAGGAATATCATTTTGGTCAAGGGTTAAATAGAAAATAAGAAGTAATGCACCCCTTTCACCAGGAGAAAGTTCAGAGATATTCTTGTCTCCCAATTTTAATTTATATTCAGGTTCCAGATACTCAAGGTTGAACAAAAATGAGAAGAGGTCTAATACTGAGTAGCCTTTCTTTAGCTGTTTTTCAATATCTCTTTTTTCCCCTTCAAAATCTTCTCGCTTATCAAAATGCAGGTTGTCCATCATCTCATTAAGAAATGCGACAATGCCTGCCTCAGTTTTTAACTCATGATTAGTTACAATGTGGTTAAGTCTTTCCATTCCTGTAGGATAACCAATGAAACTGCCCTTAGAGCCAAGACTTACATGGTCAAAAAACTTTTCAACCAAACCGTTTATCTTATAATCAACATCCAAGTTGATGCTGTAATTTTCGAGTACATCACCATACGTTTGAATAAAATCAGACACAGGCTTAAACAAGGCTTTATATAAAGCAATTGCTTCTTCTTTTTTACCAAACAGTTTTTTTACAGAATCAATTCTTTCGGTTTTATTTTGTTCAATCTCGGAGGGTAGCGTGTTCTCTAAATATTCGATTTGAGCTTTTAAAAAGTTAATTGAGCCCTCTTTATCGTTGGTTCCAATAAGTGTGTTTCGTTTTTCCTCCCAAATCTTTAAGTCGCTGATATATATCTGATATTTTTTTGAATGTTCATCAAGTTTTTCCTGAAGTTCCTTAATATCATTCAAAAGGATTGATTTGTCTCTCAATAATCCGGTTTCAGTAAGATTTCCTAAAGCATCTTGTATCAGATTTGCTTCTTTGCCTTTTGATGCTATCAAAGCGGTTATTTTAGATTTATCAACCTTAACAGAAACAATAGCATCTATTGATAATTGAGCTTTTGAAAGAGTATGGCTTATTTCGCCTTTTAACTTTTCAAATTGCCCTTCAAAAATCGAAATACTTTGATTTGCTTTTTCTAGTTCAGCTATGTCCAACCGCAATGACTTGAGTTGTGACTCCTTTTCAGTTACAGCATTTTCAATTTCTTTAAGCTTTGTTCTCTTTTCCTCTATTTGGTCAGAAATTATTTTATTCTGTTCCAGTATTGTTGGGTCGGTTGGAGGGTCAACTGGATTAGGCTTAGTTAGTTCATGGGCTTTAAGCTCATTCTCCTTTTCTTTTAATTTTTCATCTAATGACTTTCTGTATTCATCAGATTGCTTTTTTTCCAAGTCAACTAACAATTTATTAATTGAATTGATTTCACGTTTCAGTTCATCAATTTCTTCATTAAGAATTTCGGTTTTGTAATCAATTAATTCGTTGAGATTACCTTTGCCTAATTTTTCTGATTCCGATAAATGCGAAAAAATAACATGCCTTAGTTCCTTTTCAAAGTCATCAACATCTTCGTTGCAAAGTCTTTCTAAAAAGCCTTGTGGTATATACTTCACTTTTTCAACATTGATGCCATCAGGATTCTGATTCAGTTTTTTAGAATCACTGCTTTCATCTTGCCAATTTATAAAGGCTTCAAAATGTTCTGATTTATTTATTGGTTTTCGTTTACGGAACTTTTGGTCATTTAAAAAAGAGAAAAATGAATAGTTAGGAGTGTTTCCAACTAAACCTATCGTATCAGCAATAGCGCTTTTGCCATTACCCTTATTACCAATGATTGCAACCATCGAAGGATTTAAGGGTAACTCAAAATTATCGAACCATATTTCAGTCAATGACGAATCTTCTATTTTACTTATTGCCAAAGACTTGATGAATTTGGTTTTATTAGCTTCAAACCTCTGTAACAATGGAGGTTTGTTACCAATATATATCCTCGCTTTGTCATTGGAAACTTGTTTAAGTCCCTCAAATGTTGTGTCCGCTTTTAACCAAGTAAATGAGTTCCCAATTCGGTCTTTATCTGTAGAATCTGAAAAGTGATGTGCATCACTGCAATCAAGAAGCATATTGCGTACTTTCTGTGTTTCTAACGCAGTTGAATGCTTTTTGTAATCACTGGATGTTGTTAATGAAATAAAAGAAAAGTCTGCTTCATTAATTATGCTCTTTTTTAGTGCTGCGGAGCCATCCCATCTCATAGTATCCCACTCAGATTTTCCCACAGCCGTCAAACAGCTGCCTTTAAAGAAACCTTTCGTAATATCAATAACTGTCTTATAATCAAAGAATACATTCCAAAACCCGACTTTTAGGTCTGACCAAGTAATTTCTGTTGTAGAACTCGCCTTTATCTTTCTCCCTATTTCTTCTAATGCTTCTTTTGTAGCTACTCCTTTAAAATCAACACCCTCGATGTCAGGAGAAATTTTAATGGAATGTTGAATTGCGCTTAGAAATTGTGCTTCAATCATTTCAGGTTTAATATCATTAGAGAATAAAACATGAAGATTAATTTTTTTCCATGCTTCATCTCCTATTGAGGAAAATTTGTCAACTCTTAATTCAACAACTGGAATTATTAAATCAATATTTGGAAGCCTGCCTTCATTTTTATATTCTAAAACCTTCTTGTATCCATCAATAAAAATGTAATCGTTAATACCTATTGCTTTATACTCGGAGGGTAATCTTTCCAAATCTGAAATAAACTTTTCCCAAGCCTCATCAGTGTCGCCACCATAATGTTGTATAATTGACTTAGGCGTATGAACATGCAAATCCCATTTACGCCACTCAGAACCCTTTATGTATTTATTGGCTGCCATAAGATGCTGTTACTTTTTAGTAGAATTAATAAGTTCTTTCACATCTACATTAAGCAGTTTGGCTATATCTACAAAAGTGTCCATTGAGGGTTGTACCTCATTGGTGCACCAACGGGAAATAGTTGTTTCGTTTTTGTCGAGTTTTTCAGCAAGCCATTTGTTGGTCTTGCCTTGTTCCGCCAAAACAGCTTTCAGTCTGTTAATTGCTTTCTTGCTCATATCAATTAGCATTTGGTGCAAATATATCAACTTTTACGGATAAACGTTCATTTATTGCTCTTCATAGCGGGTCGGCAAAATTGGCTCTTTTGCAAGCTTGGGTTTGTGGGCTGGCTTTGAGCGGCTTGCAAATGTGCCAATGCGCGGCTGGCTAAAATTATTTTTTAAAATGTGCGGTGGGAAAAATTTTAAAAACATTCGGGTCGGCTTGCGTGTCGGCTCGTTGTTCCGTGTCAGGTTGTTAAAGAACTGTCGGTTTAAGGTCCGCTTAATTGTAAGGTTGCAAAGTCACCATTTTTTCAGTCGTCACTGTCAGGGTTGCACTGTCTTTTTACGCTTGCCTGTAACGTTTTGCGTGTTGCCGCAGTTGGCGATTTCGGAGAACTACACTGTCAACCTGCACAAAAGTTTGATAGTAGCACTCAGCTTCAATTCTGCACTTCACCGCCAATTGAGGCAACACGCTGTTAGCAGTAGTTCTTATTTCTCCTCGTCCTTTTTCGGTGGTTCGTAATTCCAAAAGTCCTCCCTGTTTAAAGCACCCAATAGTTTTCCAATTTTTCCTATTCCCAATTTTTCGTTTGGTTCATTTCCTTCAAATCCACTTGCCTCTGGTTTTGCAATGAGAAAGAAACCTCCATCTTTCAAAATAGGCGGTTTACTTTGTAATGAAGCAGAGCCAAAGTGATAGTCGTCACTAAGAACTACTACCAAGCTTGTCATTCCTCTTCGTCTATTTACCTTATAAGCATAGAAGTCGTCCAAAGCAATTGGTTCTATGCTTTCAACGGCACTGTGACTGTTAAGAGCCCGTTCTATAAAGGGTCTTATTGAATAGTGTAAATCTTTACCCATTTGGCTTGTCTATTTTTAAAGGATTTTTGGATGAAAACTGGGAATAATCGTTGATGCTCTCATTGTCGAAAATTGATACATGCAAGTCCTTTTTGAACTTTAATTTAAAATCATTCTTGATGTCAAGAATATTGTCGTTTAATTTTCTTTGGTCGGTTGTTGCTTTGTCAACTAAAATGGCGATGTCAATGTCATTAGCTTTGTCAGGAATGAAAGCTGCTGAACCAAATATGAACCAATCTGAAACGTAATTTTTATTGAGCTTGGTTGAAATCCATTTAACCTTTTTGATTAGATTTTGATTAGTCTTTGCTGTCTGAAAGCAAGTTGATAAAATGATTGTTGGCAACTGTTTAGGAAATTGAAACTCTGAATAGTCAAAGTTAGGATTGATTATATGCTCATTAAATGCGTCAATGTGCAGGAGCAATTGATTAAAGACATCTGTGTATTTCGCTGGAATAGTTTGTTTGTTGTCAGAAATTAGTTTTTTGATAGCCTCATTGTTTGGGAGAATAGCCTCTCTTTTTAGTTTCTCCCACATTGTTAAATCTGTTCGTAAAGGCTCTTGTTCTTCACTTCCAGAGTTAGGTCCAGTTGCTTTAAAAATATACTCGTTGTCCTTAACTAATGGAAGAATTTCTTGACAAAGTTCTGCAAATGAAGATGCAGTTTTGATTGCAACATGCTTAAACGCAGGTTCACTTCTATTCTCAAATTTCAGTTCTAAGTATCGGTGAATTGTATTATAGGTCAACGCAATAATTATTACTATCAGTCCAAGTAACCAATCAAGTTCTCCGATAATTGAAAACTTAAAACCACTAAGGAAAATATTTAAGATGTCAACCCAAACAGGTTTTGATAAAAGGGTCAGTCCACCGAGAACCAGTATCCGTGTCAGTATGTTGTAATACTTCGGTCGAAGTAATTTAACAAGTTTGATTATTTGGTCTGTGTTCACGGTCGGTCGTAGAATTACTGCTAACTCCTAAATATACGCGCATTTGTAGCGTATATCCAGAAGCTATAGGTATGTAATACGCATGTTTGAGCGTTACATGTACTTGGCTTTATTTATGTGCCTGGGGTTAACATAACAATCTTAAAATTTAATCACTACGGTTTTAACCCTGAACTTATTCAGCGTGTGTTTCCTTAAAAAAATTCTAAAGGGTAACTAGGCCAGTCTCGATTTTAAGAAGGCTACCAATACATCCAACGCCCGCTCAAACTTACTGTTGTTGGGTATTACCAGGTCTGCACTATGTTTAAGGGGTTCTATCAGGCGTTCGTACACGGGCATTACATGGTATTGATACCGGTACAGTACATCATCAATATCATAGCCTCGCTCAACCTGGTCGCGTTTAATACGCCTGCCTAACTTTACATGATCTTTGGCTTCAATAAAAATCCGCAGGTCTAACTCGTTGCTTATCTCTTCAAAGTACTGTACAAACAAACCCTCCACTACCAGTATAGGGGCCGACTTAAACTCCAGCATGCGGGTTTCGGCCAGCGGGTTATTAAAGGTGTACTCCTGCTTATTTACATTCTGCCCCGATTTCAAAATAAGCAAATCATGCCGAAATGCTTCGCGATCGATCGATACCGGTAAATCAAAATTTTTAACTCCGTTTTCGTCTATCGGTTGCTGATCGCGCGGCTTATAATAGTTGTCTTGCGAGATGAGACAAATTTCATGAGCACCAAAGCAAGCGGAAAGGCCCTGCAAAAAATAAGTTTTGCCCGAGCCACTGCCGCCAGTAATACCTATGGTAAATGGTTTACTCATGTTGCTTTAAAAATAAAACTAATTTCTGAACAGCCAGCGCCCGGTGGCTGATCTTGTTCTTTTCGGCTAAGTCAAGTTCGGCCAGCGTTTGGCTAAACCCGTCTGGAACAAAGATCGGATCGTACCCAAAACCCTGTGTTCCTCTTTTGCTTTCTGTTATTAAACCTTTCAACACACCTTCAAACGGGTATATACCCTGCGCAGTAACAAGTGTTATTACCGTACGAAACTGTGCCTTACGGTTTTCTTTAGCCTCCAGGTTTTTTAATACCAGGTTCATGTTATCAACAGCATTGCGCTGTGGGCCGGCATAGCGTGCCGAATATACACCCGGTGCCCCGGCCAGGGCTTCTACTTCTAACCCGGTATCATCTGCAAAGCAGGCTACATGGTATTTTTCAAATACATAGCTGGCCTTTTGCAACGAATTTCCTTCAAGAGAATCCTGATCTTCGGCCAGCTCTTCGGTACATCCTATATCGGCCAGGCTAAGCAGGTTAACCGGGCTTCCCAGCAAAGCCTGAATTTCTTTTACCTTATTAGTATTGTTGGTGGCGAAACAAATCGTCATTACTGAACAATCTCCAACAACTCAATATCAAAAATCAAATTGGCATTAACCGGTATGGTTCCATTACCGCCACCGTTAACGCCATACCCATACCCTGAAGGAATGTAGAGTGTAAGTTTGGTACCAACCGGAACAGTAGGTAATACAATCTGCCAACCGGTAATAAGCGAATTAAGATTAAAAGTAGATTCGCGCTCTTGCCAATTTACCGTACTGGATTGCTCCTGATCCGGATCAAAAATATACCCGGTTTTCATTAACGTACCACGATATTTAACCTTAATGTAGTTTTCCAAACAAGGTGTTTCGCCTGTTCCTAATTCAGATATATGGTAGCGCACCTTGTTTTTTATTTCTGTTGTCTCAATGTCAATCTCGT
>CAYNMR010000030.1:0-11478 GCA_964398455.1 uncultured Vicingus sp.
AATATTTTGATACCTGCCAAAAACGCCAATTTCTGTTCATCTAACCAACGGGCTTTAATTACCCGATAAGCATAATTCGACAACAACTGAACGGCATTTGGGCATTTTGTTTTATGAATTTTTATTCCTTCGTTAACTGTTACAAAACCAAAAACCTCATCACCTGGTATTGGATTACAACAAGATGCCAATTGGTAATCCAATT
The DNA here is from genome assembly GCA_964398455.1 of uncultured Vicingus sp. Lineage (GTDB taxonomy): Bacteria > Bacteroidota > Bacteroidia > Flavobacteriales_E > Vicingaceae > Vicingus. The sequence continues at coordinate 206 of CAYNMR010000030.1, forward strand.
TTTGCATGTTATCGCCAATAACCAACATTTCGTTTGGTGCTTCCTCTTTCTTCTCTTTTCTAGCCAATCGTTGCCCTAAATAACTAGTAACTCTTGTTTTTATTGAACGTTTTGGCTGTAAAACACCATTCTTAACCTCAAAAGCTTTTAAATGGTTTAAGTCGATTTCTCCTTTCGCAACTCGGTAATATAAATCAGTAGGAGAGGTTACTTTGTAATAATTTTGAAGCTCTTTTAAACTAATATTTTGGTAGGCAATTTTTAATCGTTTAAACTCCTTCTCTAATATTTCTTTACCCAAATCAGCTGTTTCTTTTTTCTCATCATTTAAAAAAGCCTTGATTCTAGTTTTTGCCTTTTGCGTTTTTACAAAGTTCAACCAGTCTTCTTTTGGTTTCTGGTTATGAGAAGTTAAAATTTCCACTTGGTCGCCGCTCCGTAACTCATAACTCAAAGGAACCAATTTGTTGTTCACCTTTGCTCCCAAACAATTTACACCCAATTCGGTATGAACTGCAAAGGCAAAATCCAAAGCACTTGCCCCTGTTGGCAACCCTTTCATATCGCCATTTGGAGTAAACACAAAAATCTCTTCGTCGTAAAGATTTAGTTTAAAATCATCAATAAAATCAAGAGCATCGGCATTGTTATTTTCCAACAGCTCTCTAATTTGAGTTATCCAAACATCAAACCTACTTTCTTGGTCTCCTTCTTTGTATTTCCAGTGTGCAGCAAATCCCTTCTCGGCAATTTCGTCCATTCGTTTACTTCGTATCTGAACCTCAACCCACATCCCTGTAGGACTCATAACAGTGGTATGCAACGATTCATATCCATTTGCTTTTGGTGCAGAAACCCAATCTCTCAAGCGGTCAATGTTGGGCTGATAGAAATCAGTAACAATAGAATAGGCTCTCCAACAGTCCGTTTTTTCATTCTGTGGTTCAGAATCCAAAATAATTCGAAGTGCAAATAAATCATAAACCTCTTCAAATGGAACTTGCTTTTTGTTCATCTTATTCCAAATAGAATAGATAGATTTTGGACGACCTTTAATCTCAAATTTCATCCCACTTTGCTCCAACGCTTTTTTTATAGGCAGCGAAAATTGTTTGATAAAGCGTGTACGAACTTCCTCCGTTTTTTCTAATTTGGTTATAATTTCCTCATAAGCTTCTGGCTCTTGAATTTTTAGCGATAAATCTTCTAATTCAGTTTTCATGCTATGCAAACCTAATCGGTGTGCCATCGGGGCATACAAAAACAACGTTTCTGAAGCAATTTTAAGTTGTTTATCACGCTTCATCGAACCCAATGTTCGCATGTTATGCAAACGGTCGGCTAGTTTTATTAAAATAACCCTAACATCTTCCGAAAGGGTTAACAATATCTTTCTAAAATTTTCTGCCTGCAAGGAAACATTAAAGTCTACTACATCCGATATTTTAGTTAATCCATCTATAATTTGGGCTTCTTTTTTACCAAACATTCGCCCCACATCTTCCAACGTAAGATCGGTATCCTCAACCGTATCGTGCAATAAAGCACAAATAATGGAAGTTGCTCCCAAACCAATTTCTTCGGCACAAATTCTAGCAACTGCTATGGGATGGTAAATATAAGGTTCGCCCGATTTTCTTCTAACATCTTTATGAGCTTCATAAGCAACATCAAAAGCTTTTTTTATACGAGCTAAATTTTCAGGAGTTTTTTTACAATGTTTAGCCGAATCAAGCATGGCTTGATAAGCTTGTTCTATCTCTAATTTCTCTTTTTCTAAATCTATCTCCATTGTAGTTCTAACAATTCTCGTATTTCCAATTTCTTTTTTTACCCTCATTCAACCATTCAATGGTTTGAGCAATTCTTTTCTGTTTGGTTGCTTCTTGTTTTGCTTCAACAATCCACATGATATATTCTTTTCTATGCGAAGGTGAAAAATTTTCAAAAACATCTTTGGCTTTTGGTTGCTTTTCTAATGCTTCCAAAAGACTATTAGGAACTTCCATTTCTTGACTCTTTTGAGTTACTTTTGGCAGTTGAATACCTTTTTCATTGAGCAAAACAGCCTCTTTCATTAACATCAACAAAATTTCATCAGAGGGTAAATCTTCCAACGATTTTAGTTTACCCAAACTACCCATTCCATCTTCCGAACCATCTAATCCTTTGATTAACTTTTGTTTCCAAAAACCAAAGGCACAATGGTTTTTAAAAGACGACATACCAAACAACATTCCTTTGTATTCAAAACTTGGCATTCCCCATTTTATTTTTTCTTCAATATCGGGATGTGCATGATGAACCAAAGCTCTCAACTTCTTTAAAATTGGTTGAGCAAATTCTTTCGAATTAGCTATATATTCATCAACTTTAGGATTCTTTGACATAGTTTATACTCTTTCAATAATTGTTGCATAACCCTGTCCGACACCAATACACAAGGTAACTAAAGCATATCGTTTGTTGGTTTTTTGTAATTCTAATGCTGCAGTTTGCAAAATTCTTGCTCCAGTCATTCCTAGTGGATGACCTAGTGCAATAGCCCCACCATTAGGATTAATTCTAGCATCATCGTCAGCTAAACCCATTTTACGTGTACAAGCCAAACTTTGAGCTGCAAAAGCTTCGTTAATTTCAATAATATCCATATCGTTTAGGGTTAAACCTGCACGTTTTAAGGCTTTCTCTGTAGCATACACCGGACCAATACCCATAATACGTGGTTCAACACCTGCAATTGCACTCGAAACAATTCTTGCTATTGGTTTCATGTTGTATTTAGTTAATGCTTCACCCGATGCCACCAACACCGCCACAGCGCCATCGTTTAATCCAGATGCATTTCCTGCTGTTACAGTTCCGCCTTCTTTTCTAAATGCTGGACGTAAACCAGCCAAAACATCAAGTGTTGTAGTGGGTTTTATGAATTCATCGTTAGCAAATAAAACTGGGTCTCCTTTGCGTTGTGGTATGGCTACTGGAACAATTTCTTCAGCCAATCGCCCACTCTTTTGAGCAGCCGTTGCTTTCATCTGACTCCAGTAAGCAAATTTATCTTGGTCTTCTCTGCTAATTTTATAGATATCAACTAAATTTTCGGCAGTCTGTCCCATTCCATCAACACCATACAACTCCTTCATTTTTGGATTGATAAACCTCCAACCAAAAGTAGAATCATGCATTTCAACATCTGCCCCAAATGGTTTTGAAGATTTTGAAATTACCCATGGTCCACGCGTCATGTTTTCTACTCCGCCAGCAATGTACACACCACCATCTCCTAATTTTATAGCTCTGGAAGCATTGATAACTGATGCCATTCCTGATGAACACAAACGGTTAACTGTTTCTCCACCTACTTGCCAAGGCAAACCAGCCAATAAGCCACTCATTCTGGCGACATTTCTATTGTCTTCTCCAGCTTGATTAGCACAACCAAACAACACATCTTCTATTTCTTCGGTAACCACATTTGGGTTTCTTTTTATCAATTCTTTAATTACTAAAGCCCCCAAATCATCGGTTCTTACCACAGCTAACGAGCCACCCAAACTACCTATTGGAGTTCTAATGGCATCAACAATAAATGCTTCTTTCATTTTCTAAAAATCGTTTATGTTAAAACTAACCGTAAAGGTAATAAAATTTTGAGGGTGTGAAAGTTCTTCCGTATGGAGTTTTTTAAACCAACTCAAAATCCAATAGTTGCTTCACATCACCATTTACAACAATGGATAACTGATGTTTTCCTGTGTAATGTTTTCGAGTGGTTAAATTGGCAAATTGGTGTTTTTTTACCCATTGTTTTTTGGCTTGAGCAGCCAAAATGGTTTCAGTGATTTTAAAAATCTTTGGAGACGCACTTCCATTTGATTTCATGAAGTGTATAATGTATTCTAACCGTAAGATTTGTTCAATTTTATCGGTGTTTTTAAGCTCAAAGGTAAAGGTAAATTCATCCCCTATTTTCAATTTGTTTTGGGAAAGCTGCAAAGCCTCCACCTCAATTTTATCGGCATTAGAAGTTCCAAAAATGGCTAAAGCTTCTTTATTACCTCTTTTCAGCAAGGTTCTCAAAGCTTGTTTCGCTATCCAATCGGTGTTCTTAGTTTTTCCGTACCAGTTTTTACAAATACTTAGTACCAATTCGGGATGATTTTTACTGATATCATTTAAATGATTGGCAACACTTTTACGAACATACAACGATTCATCGTTTTTTAGGTTTTCTAAAATGGGTAACGCAGGTGTTGGGTCTTTTATAAAATCTCTTAATGGAGGTGCCCAAGGCAATTTAGGACGTGAGCCTTCGCTTGATAAACGTCGAACATGATGATTTTTACTTTTACTCCAAACCAGTAATTGTTTAATACTTTCTGTTGGATATTTTTCAATAAACGGACGAACTGCAAATTCGCTGGTTGAAAATTCCGTTAGAAATTCCAATGCTTTTATAGAAATATTAAAATCAGCTAAACCATATACCTGAACAAAATCGGGGAAAACAAAACCTTGTATTCCTGAAAATTTTGGAGCAACTTGCATAACATACGCTAATTGTTTTGGATACGCGAATGGCAAATATGAATAAATGGTGTTAGTGATTTTTCTCATTCGTTCTTTCAGCTCAAAATTTTTCCACTCAGGAGTATATAACTCATCAACAAATGCTTTCTTTTTAAACGATTTATGTACTAAAAAAAATTCATCAGCCAAACGACTGATGAATTCTTTGTTAAATTCTTCTTTAAGATTCATCTATTACCAAATTTTAACTCTTAAACTATCTGCTGCAACCATTTTATCTCCATGTTTGCAACCAAAAGCTTCGTCAAATTCTACCAAGTTGGTTAATGGTCCTAAAACTCTATATTTGGTTGGTGAATGTGGGTCAACATTAGCTAAACGAATAGCTTCTTCATCTTTAATATTCGACGCCCAAACTTGTGCCCAACCCAAAAAGAAACGTTGTTTGTAAGTAAATCCATCAATTGGTTTTGGCTCTGCTTTTCCTTCGTATGATTTTAATAACGCATAATAAGAAAGCGTAATACCCGCTAAATCAGCAATGTTTTCACCTAAAGTAAGTTTGCCATTTACATAAGTATCTTCCACTACATGGAATCCATTAAACTGGTCAACCAACTTACCTGTTAAATGGTCAAAGTTTTTTCTGTCTTCATCACTCCACCAGTTTCTGAGGTTTCCATCTCCATCAAACTGACTTCCTTGGTCGTCGAAACCATGCGAAAACTCATGACCAATAACACCACCAATTCCGCCATAGTTAACAGCATCATCAGCATTAGGATTAAAGAATGGAGGTTGTAAAATAGCTGCTGGAAAAACAATTTCGTTCATCGTTGGGTTGTAATAAGCATTAATGGTTTGAGGAGTCATTCCCCATTCAGTTTTATCAACTGGTTTACCTAATTTACCCATCATTTCGGCATATTCAAAAGCTCTTACATTCATCATGTTTTGAACAAAATTATCTTTGGTAATTTCAATTGAACTGAAATCTTTCCATTTATCAGGATAACCAATTTTGTAAGTGAATTTGCTTAATTTATCTAATGCTTTAGTTTTAGTAGAATCACTCATCCAATCTAATTTAGCCACTCTTTCTTTAAAAACTTCACCTATGTTGTGAATGTAACCCAACACTCTTTTTTTCTGTTCTTCTGGAAAATGTTTTTCAACAAACAATTTACCAATTTGTTCGCCTACAAAATTGTTCGAATTTTCTAAAGCTCTTTTCCAGCGAGGCTTCATTTCTTTTACCCCTCTTAAAGTTGTTGAGTAAAAGGCAAAATTTTGATTTTCAAAATCGCTACTCAAATACGGAGAAAAATCGTTTAACAAATGCCATTTTAAATATACTTTCCATTGGTCGATAGTGTATTGTTTTGCGATTTTATTTAATGCAGTAAAGAATTTTGGCTGACCAACAACTAGTTCATTAACACCATTAATATTTGCCGATGCAAATAGCGACTTCCAATCAAAAACAGTGGTTAATTTCTGTAATTCTTCAACAGTCATTTTATTATACGTGGCTACTGGATCTCTTCTCTCCACCTTTGTCATCGAAACTTTAGCCAATTCTGATTCTAAAGCCACTACTGTTTTAGCATTAACTTTAGCTACATCCTCATTCTCATTAGAAAGTTTAAATAATGCTTCAATGTGTTTTTCGTATTCAGCTAGTATCATTTTCCCTCTGTCGTCAGCAGGGAAATAATAATCTCTATCTGGCAATCCTAAGCCTCCTTGCGATAAATAAAATATGTTTTGTGTACTGTTTTTAGCATCAATATAAACATAATAACTAAAAATAGAACCTGAACCCTTTAGCTTTAAGTAAGCCATTGTTTCTACTAAACTTTGTAAATCTTTAACCTCATCAACTTTTTGTAACAAAGGTTTTAATGGTGTAATACCTAACTTATCGGCATTGGTTGAATCGAAGGCAGCAGTATAAAAATCACCAACCTGTTGTTTTGGAGTTCCTTTTTTTCCTTTTGATGCTGAAGCCTCTTCAATAATTGCTTTTAGCTTTATATTGTTGGCTTCATCCAAAATATTAAAACTACCCCAACGCCCTTCGGTTTCGGGTACAGGATTATTTTTTTGCCAGTTTCCTATAGCATATTGATAAAAATCTTCGCAAGGTAATGTTGTAGAATCAATGTTGGCTAAATCAAATGCTGGTATGACATCTGCTTTAGTTTCTTCTTTATTACTTTTATCTGCACAACCAATAAAAATGGTTAGTGCTGTTACTCCGAAAAGGGTTGTTTTAAAATTCATCGTTAAATTGGGTTAGTTAGTCGGTTTAAAAGTACTTAAAAAAATTTATTTAAACTTTTTCTAAAAACTTTTATGGAATTTATATTGGATTGCTATCTAACTATCAAAAGTTAAATACTTATTTTTACTTGATGCTATTTTTTAAGTCTAAAAATATTTCAACGTTTACTGATAACGAGTTGATTGCCGAATACAAAAAGAAAGGCGACAATGCTGTTGTTGGCGAATTATACACACGTTATTCGCATTTGGTTTATGGGGTTTGTTTAAAGTATTTGAAGGATGAAGATGAAAGTAAAGATGCTGTTTTGGAGATTTTTGAACAATTGATTACCGACTTACTAAAACACGACATTGTGAATTTTAAATCATGGTTACACAGCGTTACACGTAATCATTGTTTGATGCAGTTGAGAAAAGAACAAACGCAGCAAAAACGAGTGAATGAATATCAATATGTTGTAGAACAAGATGGTATAACAGAACAACCTTTTCAACTTCACGAAAAACAAGTACAAGAGACGCAATTAACGGATTTAGAAAAAGCACTATTGGAACTCAAGGAAGAACAGCGAGTCTGTATTGAACTGTTTTTTTTAAAAGAAAAATGCTACGAAGAAGTTGCTGAAATAACAGGATACACCATGAACCAAGTAAAAAGTTATATACAAAACGGAAAACGAAACCTTAGCTTAAAATTAACTGATAATTGAAAATGAAAACCTTACAAACTTTATGAACTGATTAAATAAAATGAAAAACTTGCACCACCACATATTTTCGGAAACGACTTGCATCTCAAAGGAAACTATGTTAAAGTTTATCAATAAACAACTTTCACAGAAAGAGCTCCACGAGGTTCAAAAACACCTATTGGATTGTGATTTCTGTAGCGAAGCTTTGGAAGGAATGCAACATGCAAAAAATCCTTCTATACTTTTTAACATCGACTACCAAATTGCTTCACGTACCCAACAAAAAACCACTCCTTTTTCTAGAATTATTTTAGTTGCTGCATCATTGTTATTAGTTGTGGTCGGAAGTTATTATACGGTAACCAATTTTAACGATGCTGCTGTAAAAGAATCAGAATTAGCTTATGAAGAACCTGTTGCTACAGAGCAAACTGAAGAAGAACTATTGAACATTCAAACTCCAGTAACGAGTTCGGTTTCATCAGAAAACAAACAAGAAACTAGCAACAAAAACACCAATATACAGGCTCAACAAAATGTTGAAAGGGAACAAATACAAGAATTTGCTATGAGTGATAATATGGCTAGCGGAAGTTCTATCAGCCAAACTTTTTCAAGCAAAGAAAGAATAGCAACCGAGGTAGCAGAAGCTGAAGATGCTGTTGCCGATAATGTACTTTTTGAAGAACCCGCTGTTGCTACAAAAAAAGATGCTGAAAAAGAAGTAGACTTTAATGCAAACAAATCATTAGCATTTTCGTCAGACAAAAAAGCAGAAAAACCTAGTAAAAATAAAACAAGAGCAAAAACAACTCAAGCACCAAGCCCTGCTGCTTATGCAGAAGAAGATGCTGAATTGGAGAAAAAAGAGGTTCAAACCGCAGTAACTGATGAAGAAGTTAATAATCGTACAGAGAATACTTCATACACTACCACAACAACTGGTGGACTAACAACTGCTGCTTCAACAGTAAGTGAAGAAAACCATTTAGCAGAAGGCAAGGCTAGTTATGAAAACAAGGATTATATTACTGCTATTCATCACTTTGACATCATTTTGGCAAAACCAAAAACCACCAATGAAACCTACGAAGCAAAATGGTTTAAAGCACTTTGTTTTATTGGGTTAAATGACAATACCACAGCCAAAAAATTGTTGAACGAATTGGTTCAGGTTAACAATCCTTTTAGTAAAAAAGCTGAAGAGAAATTGAAAATATTAAAATAAAATTAGCCAAACAAAACTGAAAAAACCTCATCAACTCTTGAAACAAAGATGATTTGAATTTTATGATTTTTGATGTTCAACCCTTTTTGGTTGTATTTTGAAATAAAAATACGTTCAAAACCTAATTTTTCGGCTTCCGAAATACGTTGATCTATTCTGCTTACAGGGCGAATTTCTCCACTCAAACCAACCTCAGCTGCAAAACTAACCGTTGAAGGTATATACACATCTTCGCCACTTGATAATACAGCACTAATTACCGCCAAATCAATGGCTGGATCGTCTACTTTTATACCTCCAGCAATGTTTAAAAACACGTCTTTTTGCGACAAACGGAAACCACAGCGTTTTTCCAACACTGCCAACAGCATGTTTAATCTTCGGCTATCAAAACCTGTTGACGACCGTTGCGGATTACCATAAGCAGCCGTACTTACCAATGCCTGTACTTCAATCAACAATGGTCGATTCCCCTCCATCGTTGCAGAAATTGCCGAACCACTCAACTGTTCTTCTTTGTTACTGATTAATATTTCTGATGGGTTTTCAACCTCTTTCAGTCCTTCGCCATACATTTCATAAATGCCCAATTCGTTGGTTGAACCAAAACGATTTTTGATGGAACGCAACAAACGGTAAATATGGTTTCGGTCGCCCTCGAACTGCAACACCACATCAACCATGTGTTCCAAAATTTTTGGACCAGCAATGGTTCCATCTTTGGTAATGTGACCTACCAAAAACACTGGTGTATGGGTTTCTTTAGCAAACTTCATCAGTTCTGCCGTACATTCTCTTACCTGAGAAATGCTTCCTGGCGAAGAATCAATGGTTGAAGTATGCAACGTTTGTATGGAATCAATTACCAACACGTCGGGATGCAATTCCTTGATGTGTTGAAAAATATGTTGTGTTGATGTTTCGGTTAAAATATAGCAATCGGGGTTGGTGTTACCAATACGTTCGGCACGCATTTTAATTTGCTGATCACTCTCTTCACCCGAAACATACAAGGTTTTTTTACCCTTTAAACGCAATGCCATTTGCAGCATTAAGGTAGATTTACCTATACCTGGGTCGCCACCAAAAAGCACCAACGAACCTGGCACTAAACCACCACCCAACACCCTGTTGAGTTCTGTTCCAGGAAGTTTAATTCGAGGAACATCTGCCAATTCAATTTCTTCAATAAGCTTAGGTTTACTGCTTTTATTGATGTTAAACACTGCTCCAAAATCAGATTTTTCTGGTTTCGAAATAATCTCTTCAGCAATGGTGTTCCATTGGTTGCATGCATTGCACTTACCCATCCATTTAGGATATTGTGCTCCACAATTCTGACAAAAAAAAGCTGTTTTTAGGTTGGACTTTGCCACAGTAAATTTTTAAAATGCCAAGTTAAACAAAAACATTGATTTCAATAAAACTAGTTTTACTAATCCTTATCTTTACCCCATGCAACCCGAAAAACTAAATATCAAAAGTTGGGCTGAGGAAGACCGTCCTCGCGAAAAGCTATTGCTAAAAGGTAAAAATACCTTGTCGGATGCAGAATTGATTGCCATTTTAATTGGTTCGGGTAACAAAACCGAAACAGCTGTAGAATTATCAAAAAAAATATTGGCTTCGGTTAACAACGACCTCAACCAATTGGCAAAACTCAATCTTGTTGATTTAATGAAATTTAACGGCATTGGCGAAGCAAAAGCCATTAGCATTGCAGCAGCGTTGGAATTGGGCAGACGACGAAAAGAAAGCACGGAAGAAAAAAAGATAAAAATTGGCTCTAGCAAAAATGCCTACGAAGCAATAAATGATGTGTTGAGCGACTTGCCTCACGAAGAATTTTGGGTGCTTTACCTCAACCGAAAAAATGAAATTATCAAACGCGAAAACATCAGCAAAGGTGGCGTTACAGGAACTGTAGCCGACGGAAAAATAATTTTTAAAAATGCAGTAAACTTGTTGGCTTCATCGGTTATTTTGTGCCACAACCACCCAAGTGGAAACCTATCACCCAGCCAAGCGGATATACAACTCACCAAAAAAATGAAGGAAATTGGCGTTATCATGGACACACCTGTTATCGACCATATTATCGTTGGTAACAATAATTATTTTAGCTTTGCCGACGAAAACCTGCTGTAAATGATTTTAGTTTACTCACATAAAATAACCAACCGAATAAAGTACAGCTTTAAGTTAATTTTTACTGATGTGCTTGAAAGCGAGGTAACATTTACCGACAACAAAGATGAATTTGAGAAAAGCACTTTTCCGAAAATAAACTACAGCCACCACAAAACCGAAACAGGAATTTTCTTTAAACCTTCCTCCCTTTTGTTTGAAACAGGGATAAAAGAACAAGAGATTGATGTTTTTGAACACAACCAAAACAAATGTTTTTTTAGGGTAAGCAACGAATCTGCAATGCCTTTCGATCCATTTGCTGCTAGCTTTTATTTGGTTACTCGATACGAAGAATATTTGCCTCAAATTCGCGACCAGTTTGACCGATTTACGGCTGTTGAAAG
>CAYNMR010000031.1:0-10815 GCA_964398455.1 uncultured Vicingus sp.
CATAGTTAAAAGTAATAAATTGCATAGTTAAAAGTAATAAATTGCATAGTTAAAATAATGTATTAAAATAATATATTGTTTTTATATATTATTTTATATATTTGTGTTATGAAAAATGAAAATAATATATTAAAATACCCTATTAAAGCTTTAATGACAAAGCAGGAATTTACTGTGGTAGAAAGACGAATCTTATACCTAGCTATGCAGCAAATTAAACAGGGTATCGGTGTTCAACGAAATCTATTTGATAAAGGTTTTGAATTGTCAATTCCATACAGCTCGTTGGAGGAAACCAATTGGAACAGGTTTAAAGAATCTATAAAGAAGCTTGATGAAAGGCGGCTAGTTTTTGTGGATAATGACGAGGAATACGAGTCTTTACATTTAGTATGGAAAGTTAAAATTAAAAAAAACGAAACTGTAAAGGTTTTTTTCTCTCCTGAAGGAGCTTTTTTATTGGCAGAACTTGGAAAGGGTTATGCTGCTCTCCAGTTTAATTTAGCAATGGCTTTAACTAGTGAATATGCCCAACGCATGTACGAATTATTGTCCCGTTGGAAAGATACTGGTATTTGGGTAAACCAAGAAATAGATACTATTCGAGAACTATTAAATGTGCCGGGCAGTTATAATCTAGGAATGTTTAAGAAACAAGTTTTAGACTACACACAAAAAGAGCTTCGGGAACACACCGATATTTCTTTTACTTATGAATTGATGAAAACAGGACGCTCTTTTACTCGTATTGACTTTTACATTACCAATCAAACAGAACGCTCTTTGTTTAATAATGACCCTAATTTGGGTAAAGACGACAAAAGTCAACGGTGTTTGGAACACTTAAAGAAAATGGGTGTAAACAGAAAAGACCTACAAGATGTTATTGTTAACGAAAAACAAGAGTTGTTTTGGAAGTGGCTTGTAAAATGGAAACAGATGCCTGACAACCATAAAGCAACCGTTAAAAATCCAACTGGATTAATGCTTGTAGAACTTGGCTTAACAGGGAAACCACATTAAAAAACAAATAATACCTCCTTTTGGTTTAACAAGGGTTTGACAGTTGTTTGTGTCATTAGTCAAACCTTGTTTTCTTGTATAATTTAGTGTTTGACATTTATTTTTTCATCGTTTTAAACACTTGTATGTTAACAGATTAAATACTTGACACTTTGTTGTCAATCAAATTCTGCTTCTTTTTGTAAAAAGCAAAAAGCCATGACATTTATAACCATCCAAGAAGCTGCAACAATTTTAAAGTGTTCCACTCGCTCCGTTTATAGAAAAATAGATGCTATTGACACCTTTGAAAACCTTTGTCAAAAGGGTTTTGCACAATACGAAATCAATACTAACGGCAATAACCGTAGGCTTTTCAGTAAAGAGTGGATAAATGAAGCTCTTGTCAAAAATCAAATAAACAAAAAGCAAAGAATTGTATTAGATGGTAATGCTTTTGAGTTATTAAAAGAACAACTAACCATTAAGGATAATCAAATCGATCAGTTGAGTGAAAATCTAAATCTTGCTCTTAATCGCATCGCCGAGCTTCAAAAATATTTTCACCTGAATAAGCTTGAAAACGGACCAACTTTAACGCCAACAAGAAAGTACCTGGAAGAACACCCAGAATCTAGTTTAAACTATAATGTTGGAGAAAAAGAGGACGATATAAATGAAAATATTAAAGATACTTCAGAAAATTCAACAGAAAAGAAAACAGTTTCAGATTGGTTAAAAACCTTTCGATAAATTTCCGAAATCTGTACGGTTGTAATTTTATTTTATATTATGGTTTTATATAGTGATGATAAGGCTTTCATGTGGTTTTATTAATTTTTAATTCTATATTCTTTCCGAAATCTGTACGGTTATCTTCTGATTTATATAAAATAAACATCCGAAATCTGTACGGTTTTCCGAAATCTGTACGGTTATACACCCGAAATCTGTACGGTTGTAATTCTATAATACACTAAATATCAAGATTTTATTTACCCCTTAAAATATATTAAGAAAAAAAACTTTAAAAGAACTTAAGTAAAAGAGTTTAATAAGGTATTTTTTTATGGAATCCTTCGGATTCGGCTTTAGGAAAAAAACCTAAATTCTTGTTTTGGCAGGTTTTTTTCAAATGTACTATTAAAATTGAATTAGAGGCTGCGGAATCTGTCCATATTAAGTGCGGAATTTGATAGGTTTGGAATGTGCTAAATGTAGCTGCAAATCCTTATATTTAAAGGTTCTTGAATGTTTTACCAATCATTTGGTTGCGGAATTTGTATAGGTATGTATATTTATGCGGAATCTGTCCGTAGTTGTTATTATTGATTTATTAGTTGTAACTCAATAAATACAAGTGGTTTACTTTTTAAGGTTATTTTATTGTGCGGAATCTGTCCGTTTTTACATGCGGAATCTGTCCGTAGTTGTTATTATTGATTTATTAGCTGTAACTCAATAAATACAATGGGTTTACTTTTTTAAGATTGTTTTATTGTGCGGAATCTGTCCATATTAAGTTGCGGAATTTGTATAGGTTTAGTTCCGAAATCTGTACGGTTTTCCGAAATCTGCCCCTTTTTACATACATTTGAAAACAAAAAACCCCCAATGCAGCAACATCGAGGGCGAAAAATAAAGCTTTCGGACATGTCTAACTGGGTTTGCAATCCAGTACCTTTGCTCCGTTTTACTTAGTATATCTTTTACAAAGCTCACTAATTAGTGAGCTTTGAGTTTTTAATAAATATGGTGTTTTTTTGAAAACGACCTAAATATGCATTTAAATACGTTTTTTTTTTACTTTTTAACTGCGACAAAGTTATTTTGTCTCTAATTCTTGAGCAACTACATAATGTAGAAATCTTTAAAGTTGGCAATCCAACCCTGCCCTACTTGCAAAAGAGGTAAAAAATGCTTATATTAGGTAGCTGTTTAACATAATACCAGTTATGAGAACTTTTACTTTTTTATCCCTCAATCACTTAACGGATTTTATGCCGACTTTTTCGGCCAAAAATCAGTTTTTTGGATTCCTATCACTCTTTTTTGTGGGTTTCATTCATGATAGGATTATAAGTATTTTAATAAAAAAGTAATAATATTATTACTTTTTTATTAAAATAGGTAATTAATTCATTACCTTTGTGTAGTAATTAGTACGAACGTCGCTAAAAATTAATATTATGGTTTTATGAAAATTAGAGAAATTATCGGGCTGTTAAAAAAGGATGGCTGGGAGCAAGTTGCTCAAAAAGGAAGTCATCGACAATTTAAACACCCGACAAAAAAAGGAAGGGTAACAGTTCCTGATCACGGAAAAAACATAGACCTGCCTATTGGAACTGAAAGTTCCATACTAAAACAAGCAGGATTAAAGTAGAAGAACCTTTAATGAAAAAGAAGAATCAAAGAAGAAGAAGAAAAACCAACTAAGAAGAATAAGAAAAAAAGGTCAAAATGAAAAAATCGGTAAATATTGTTGTGGAGAAAGCCTCTAAAGGTTTTACTGCATACGTTCCTGAATTACCAGGTTGTATTACTTTCGGAGATTCTCTTGGAGAAATCAAAGAGAATATTCGAGAAGCTATTACTTTACAGTTAGAGGGAATGAAAGAGGATGGGGAAGAAATTCCCTTTAATCTACAAGAAGAATTCACTATTGAATTGAATTTAGATGTTGCTCAAGTATTTAATCTTTATCAAAGCATTAACTCTAGTGGTTTTGCTAAAAGAATAGGAATGAGCCAAAGTCTTTTAAGTCAATATGTAAATGGACTTAAAAAACCTTCTGAAAAACAATCTAGAAGAATCCTTGAGGGTGTTGTAGACTTTGGTAGGGAATTAAGCCACATCAAAATATAACATAGTAAAACAATTCAAGTAATAGTACTTCTTTGAGTTTTTGAAAGGAGGTAGATTTTATCCTGGTCTTCTCAGGATAAAATCTGCAGAAATGAAAAAAATGAAAAGATGTACATTTCCCTTTGATTAAACGTATTGGAATTTCGGGGAAGGCAAAGAGGGAAAGCAATTTCAATGTGTTTAATCAAAAAAGAATTCAAAGAATGAATCAACCAATGAAAGGAGTTAAAATACAACAACTCCCCTTTAAATTAATTAAGAAGTGTGATATATTAGCCTATAATGGGCCAATATTATCTCACTTTAAATCCGATGATTCTAAAGACTATTTCATGTTTTGGGTGGATGCTAATGAAAAGTATAACCGTTGGCTTTTATTTTACGTTTCACAAAAAAATATAGAAAAGTATTTTAATACAACAATATCATTAGCAGAGCTTGTATTTTATAATCAAAAAAACTTCGTTTACTTTATTGATATTGACGATAATATTGATTATAAAAACATTATTCGAACTGCTGTGAAAGATTTTCCAATGGAATATGCTCCTGGGGATAAAAGTTATTTTAATAGTAAATATGCAACGATAACCCCTTAACTAGTGCAAAATCGTCCACACTGGTGAACAAGCTGATTAATATTACCACATTATCTATTAATTAAACACGCTAACAATACGAATAAAGGGAGTAATTTAGTGTGTTTAAAGTAATATGACTACAAAAAAAGGGTTAAAGGGGGTTATCTCAAATGATAATGTCAATAAAATAAAAGGAACAATCGCTGAAGAAGTGATAAGTGAGTTGTTTAAAGACCTTGGTTTTAACGTTCATCGGTCTGGAATGGAATATGCCTTTCCGGCTCTTGGAAATAGAAATAAATTAAAAGCTGCTGATGAAATTACATTAAAACACATTAAACATTATCCTGATTTTATACTTCAAAGAAAGGTTGATAACGTAGTGTTTTTAGCCGAAGTTAAATATAGAACTAATGGTTCATACTCTTTAAAGAAAGAGTATGAACGATATTTTGGGGAATATCCTTTTTTATCAGCATATATAATATTGGTCGGTCCAACTAGAATTGTCGCCAAAAAGGCTAGTGATATTATGGATAATGGAAATAAAATGTATCTGATTTCTGATATCGAAGATTTTCACTGTAACGACACTAGAAAGAAAGAAACTATAAAAGGATATGTTAATTTATTAAATTCAATCCTTAATAGTTTCTAATATAATACCACTAACCCAATATGATTTCAATGTCTTCTTTGATTGTTCTATAGTTTATTTTCATCTCCGCTTCGCTGACCCTATTTTTAATACTAAGTTTTAAGCTGTTTACTTCTTCTTCAATAAATATAGCCTTAAATTGCCTATAACTACTTTCAACAGAAAAACCTACAAACTTACCTGGTTTCATATTTAAGAACTCTTGTGGCTGAACCCATTCTCTTTGTTGTATGCTTTGAGAAACACTTAAAGAACTACTACTACCACTACTTGAAGATGCTTCCCCTTGTGTTTGTGTTGTATATGTTTTATCGAATTTTCCAAATGTGTCTGAATACTGTTTTGCTGTTTTTGGATTTGTTGTTCTACCATAAAAATGAGTACCTAGGTTTGATAAAATTGACTGCATTTGCTCTTCTCCATATTTTTCTTTCATTTGGCTTAAGTCTTGAGTACAAAATACTGTTGCTAATTTGTTTTTTCTAGCTGTTGCTGTGATAGTATTTAAGTTAGGGATATATACTGTGCTTCCTTCATCAATCACACAAATAGATTGATGTCGGTCTTGTTGGTTCATTAGTTTTAAGGCTGTTGACATTATCAATGAAATAACTGGGGCGTATGTTTTAGCTACCTGTGGTGTATTTCCTATAGCAAGACTTTTAGGGTTGTTGGGATTGTTTAAATCAAGAGTAAATTCATCTCCGCTTAGCACCCAATATATGGCTGGTGTTGATAGTGTTGCTATTGCGTTTTGTAGAGTACCGACAACACCAGCGACTTGATTATCTGCTTTTCTTTCTATAGACGAACGAATAGAAGCGACAATATCTTGAACCTCTATATCTTTAGAAATTGTTTTTATCATATGTTCTGTATCCATATAAAGCACCATTGATATAGCGTGAGGTAGTGTACATTTGTTTGGATGATTGTTTCTTAAATACCAAATAATGCCTTGTAGTAAAGCAATAGCAGAAGATCCCCAATAATCATCTTTTTTAATGGTGTCAGGCATTAAATTATTTATTATTGTTGTTGCAGACTCTCTTGCATAACTAATGTTAGGTAGTATTTTTGGACTAACAGGATTAACCCTGTTAGATAGCTCAATATTTTCAAAATTGATATAGTAAAGTTCTTTCTCTTGAATTGTTAGATAGTTGTTTAATATCTGTGTTAAAATGGGGCTTTCATAATCATAAAGTAAAACACTATAATTCTTTAATGTTGTTTGTTTAATAATTGGCTCTATAAAACTTCTGCTTTTTCCACTCCCGGCACCACCAGAGATAAATATATTTCTAAACGGATTTGATAATATTAAATATGTCCAACCAATTGTTACATCAGAAACTATCATCTGAAATTCAATTGAAAAAGGATTTCTATACTTATTGGTATCTACTCTATCAATTTTAGTTGTTGGAGTTACAACTGTATTTGTTTTCTTTAAAAACATCGCCACAAACCATAATATAAGCCACAATATAAAAGGTAATATAATCCCAAATGAATTTTTAAACCCAATAACATCTGATTTTAAAACCAAACCTATAAAAACAGTCCACATTATAATCAAAAAAATGACAGAAACAACCATCCTCTTTCTTCTAATAACAACTAGTACCAAACTCAAGAATAATAGAATAATAACACTACCAAAATATAACTTCAATTCAAATTCTCTTAAAAAAGAAAATTTCCATTGTAATTCATAAATCATTTTATCTATTCCCTTTAACTCTTTCCACTTATCAAAAGAGGGGATAAATTTTACTAGATTATTCATTTATATGCCTTTAGATTGTTCTTTATTTTGTTGATTTGATTGTTCTTGTTGTTTGGTAAGTGTCCTTTCTGCTTGTTTTTGTCTAACATACTCTAGTTCTTTTTCTCTAGATGAAAGATGTACTGTAACCTCTTTTATTGTCATATTGATTTTTTCCTTAGTAGAAAGTTTACTTTGTTCTAATTTATATTGATAGGTCTCCTCTAAACTCCTTTGGTAACCTGTTGTTAAATCAAAAGTCTTTTCGGCTGCATGACTAAATTTCTGCCTATCAAAACCTTTTTGAACTTCCTTACCGTTTAACATTCCCTTACTATTTTTTTCATTTGCTAAAGGGCTAATTTTATATCCATTTTCTTTCGCTCGTCTGCTAACAATAACATGTATATGCCTGTTATCCCCTTGCTTTAATTCTCCTTGTTTCGCTTGACCTTGCTTAACTTCTTGGTCTGTTCCTTTATAGCTGCGTTCATATTCCAACTTAGCAAAATAAACTAAATCCTTTCCCTCTAATCCTTTGTTAAAGTTCTTGGCGTACTCATCCATCGCAGAACGTGTAAACTCCTTCAGTTTATCATTGTCTTTGCCAATATGTTTTAACTCTGCTTCGCTTGGCGATAAGGTTACACTAAAAAATTTAGCTTCATCCTTTCCTAATTTCTTATTATTACTATCAATAGCAGTAATAACTTCAAAGGTTGGGACTTTTTCTTTATCATGAGAAAAAAAATATTCCTTTTCGTGTTCCCGCTTATGTTCGTTTTCTTTATCTAAATAATTAGCATAATCCGAACAAGAACCTTTATTTTCTCCCTTTCCAGACTTCTGAATTTTAGCGTACATATTATAAACTATTAAGCTTAGCTCTTAACTCTGCTTCAAGGGTTTTATCTTTAACACTACCTTTAAAATCCCTCTCTAAACTATATAAATTTAATAAAATGGTATTCTTTTTATCGGCTTGTTGCAACTGTTTTTCTAGATTGATTCTATATTGATTATTTATTTCCATTTCTTTTTTCAGTTCTAATATTGCTGCTTTCATATCTTGAAAAGCTTGTTTAAATATCTCGGGGCTTAATCGCTTTAAATATTCTTCGGTCAACTTGTTGTTTTTTACAACTTCTGTAAAGACTGGATAAATAAATTCTTTTTCGTTTTTTGTGGTCCAGGCAATAACAGAATTAAGTCGTTTATTCTGTTCTTTCAATTCTGATTTAATCGAATATCCCTCTTTTAAATCAATGCCTGTTTTATTAAAAAAATCAGCTGCTAATTCAACAAATTCTCCATTGCTTATTCCCTGAAGCTTTGCTATTTTTTTTACACTTTCTAAGGTGGTTTCTTTTACTCCTATTGTTGCCATTTTACAATATATTTTATACAAATATATATTTATTATCAATATGTTATAATACTATTTATAAAAAATAATTTATAACTTATAAATTATTTTTTATACAAAATCAATACGGAACAAAGTGTAGTATTAGATTTTGTAACTCCGTAGGACAAGAATAAGTCGTGGCATCGCCCGACTTCTTCTTGCTAATAAATATAAAATTTATTAATCTACAAAAATTCTTTTTTCCTGAAGCCTTTGGATTTTACTTAAAAATTAGTCGCTGGTAAAGAAAACGGAGGTTTATACACCTCCCCTCGAGCTTCCGCTTCAGCTATCTTTTTTTTAATAGCAGCTTTTTCTTTATTTAATCTTTTTGTTGTTTCTTGAACTGCTTTTTTATCCAGTTCAAACTCTACAACTTCTTCTTTATTTACAACGATTAGTGCCATATTTAGTGAGTATTATTATTTATATATCTTCAACAGCTTTCATAAACAATGGTATTAAAATAATTCTTTGTTTTAGGTGTTATTTCGGGAGCGTTGTTTACGACAAAAAGAATATCTTCTTTTGAATAATAAAATATGATAAAATCCACCTCAATATCCGTCCCTCTTTCAGCAATTCTTGAAATAATATAACCCTTATCCTTTTCAAGATCTAAATTTTCAAATTCGGCATCCCAAAAGGTTGATTTAACCAGATATTTATTAACCAATCCCTTGTTACCAATCTTTTTCTTTAGCTCCAACAGTTTGTATCGAACCGTTTCCCTTTGTTCAATTTCTTGTTTGCTTTCTTCTAATGCTTTGGCGTTATTCGGATTGCTTAATAAATAAGCTGTTTCATTTTTCTTTTCGGAAATACTTCTTTGATTTGAATGTGGTACAAGCTCATAACTTCTGTTAAATGCCTCTTGAGATAATTTAAAGTGTTCAGATAGTTTGCGGATAACATCTTTAGAAAGCCCTTTTTTGTAGGATAATATTTGGCTTACAGCACTTCGCTGAATTCCTAAAATATTAACTAAATCAACACTCTTAAGCTGATGGACTTCCATCAAGCTTTTTAACAACACAATAGGGTCTTTCGTTTCAGTAGCGTAAATCTTACTTTCATAGTTGTTAATCAGCAGTTCCAACAACTCCATTTCATCTTCAATCTCCTTAGTCGGGTTTTTTGAAGCTAACTCCATAACCTTACTAGAATACTCCTGATACTGCTTTTTATTCTTTATGATGGTGTAACTCATGGTTCTGAAATAATATACACTTAGTCTTCGAGAATTTCAATATCAAT
Source organism: uncultured Vicingus sp. (assembly GCA_964398455.1). Taxonomy (GTDB): domain Bacteria; phylum Bacteroidota; class Bacteroidia; order Flavobacteriales_E; family Vicingaceae; genus Vicingus. The sequence continues at coordinate 9,546 of CAYNMR010000031.1, forward strand.
ATCTCCCAACTCTTTTGCTTGTTGCTCATAGTAAGCAATTGTTTCAGGGTCAGAAGCCTGTTTTCTAATTAAAGCATAGACTTTTTCCTTATTTGCCCTAAGTTCATCAAGTTTAGTTTTAAACGGGTTATTATAATCAACGATTACTTTTTCTATTTGGCGTAAGTAATCAGGTTTTAATGATTCTTCCACATCTTCAAAAGTAAGGGTACTACCCTCTATACTACAAGAATGGTAAGTGAGTTTAACAAGCTCTTGATGTTTTACAAACATATCCCATAATCTTTTTTGTAAATCTGGATGGTAACTTTTTATGTCAATCATGGCTTTGTTTTTTAGTCTGATACTTCTCTTTTATTTTCCTATAATGGAATGACCTAGAATATACGTTAGGAGTAAATAAAAACATTATTATTACTTCAAGTATAAATAGTAATTTTTTCATTAAGATGATATTTCTCTTTATCTTCTTTACTTTGATGTCTTAGAAGAAAGAGGCGTTAGGAAAAGAGAAAATTAACTTAAACACATCTTTCTTTTTGAAGTTCAATCCTTGATAATTCTAATAGAACTAAATCAATACCCTCTTTATTTTTAATCAGGTTTAATGGGGCTTTACCACCAAGAGCTTCATTTTCGTTACTCAACCATTTGGTAAATTTTGATAACTCGCCAAAAACTTCTGTTCCTCTATCATAGATAACCACTAGTTCTGTTTTCATCTTTAAAAAACTTCATATTAATTCATTCACTTACCTTCTAACAAAGATAATTATAAAAAATTTAGCAACTATTGTAAATCTTGCGACAAATATTATAAATACCACCATCAAAAAATAATTAGAGAATTCTTAACTCAAAATAAAGCGATTTAAGAGCTTTATTTGTTTTTTAGGGGAAGTAGTTGTTTTATGTGTTAAAAACAACTGGGGCATGCCTATTTTTCTTTTTGGCGGAACTTTTTCTTTCTCTTTCTTTCTTCTTTTTCCCCTCGCTTTTGTTTTGATTTTTGTTTTCTTTTTTTCTGTCATTTTGGCTTGAATTTTTTTCAATATACCAACTTAAAATTCCTTTGAGAGCGAGGGCAATGCGTTATCTATCACAATATTGTGTTATTATACATTATAGTATATATTGTAAGGTTTGCAATCTACTGATAATCAAACAATAAACTGGTTTAAAAGTAATAAATTGCATAGTTAAAGTAATAAATTGCATAGTTAAAAGTAATAAATTGCATAGTTAAAAGTAATAAATTGCATAGTTAAAA
>CAYNMR010000032.1:0-8440 GCA_964398455.1 uncultured Vicingus sp.
CCTGCGGTCATTTTTTAGCGTTGCCAACCCGGCAACTGCGCATAGCCAGACGTTGCCGGCAATGCCATTCGGACAAATGAGATTTCAAATATCTATACTGACAGTTTTCCTCATTCCGACAATTCTGTACGGACAAACGGTCAAGAAATATAGTTTTGACAATTTTGACTCTTACGTTTTTTCGGACAAACACACTCATCAATTGACTTATGACATTAAAGACAAGACAGGATATTTCACACCTGACTCACTTGACATCCTGACAATTGAGGCCGAAATAATTAAACAAAAAGAGACCTTCAATTCAATTAAAGGGAGAAAAAAAGGACTGACTAATTTCGACCGACAATATTTTGGATATCTGAAGACCAACGGAGACAGAATTATCATCATTAGTTTTATCAACACGGACAAAGGGGACAAGGGAAAGGAATTGAAAAAATCTATTGACAGTGATTTAATAATTGGATTTGGCGACTGGTTTGAGAAAAATACATTTAGACTCAGTTATAACATGACAACCAATCAACTTTCCGAGTATTGAATGGCACAGCCGGCAACAAGGTGTTTATGCCACCTTGGGCATTTCGTGTCCTCACAACTTTCGGTTTCTTTATTTAGTTTTGTGTAGGCGGATAATGTGGACTGGTCGCGCTAAACATTCATAAAATCATTTATTAGCGCTCCTAAGCCCAAGCCGTCATAAACACAAACGTTACAAGCAACCCTAAAAGACGACAGTGCTAAACATGAACAGACAGAAAAACGACATAAAAGCCAACCGCACATTTAGCACATTTGGTTTTGCCCGACACACAAGCCAAAGCTTCGCAAAACCAAAAGAGCTAAATTTTGCCAACGCACCGACCGAAAATAAAAAGTAGAACATGAACAAAAAGGACTTATCAGAAGCGGACATAAAAGAGAAGTTTATCACTCCTGCCGTGACAAAGGCGGGTTGGGACGAACACACTCAACTTGGACGAGAAATATTTTTTACAGACGGACGCATTTATGTAAAAGGTAAAATGACTGCAAGAGGAAAAAGGAAATTTGCCGACTACATTTTATTTTACAAACCGAACGTTCCTATTGCAATAATTGAGGCAAAAGACAATAATCATTCTGTAAAAGCAGGAATCCAACAAGCACTTGGATATTCGAATACACTTGACATTCCTTTTGTTTTCAGTAGCAACGGAGACGGTTTTTATTTCCACGACAAGACCGTTAAAACCGGAAATATTGAAACAGAAATTTCAAATGACCAATTCCCTAGCCCTGAACAACTTTGGGAGAAATACAAAAAATACAAAGGAATAGAAGACAAAGAAGTTGAAAGCGTTGTATCAACCGACTATTTTTTAGACGGCTCTGGTCGTTCCCCTAGGTATTATCAACAAATTGCCATTAACAGAACCATTGAAGCTGTTGCGAAAAAGCAAGACAGAATTCTTTTGGTAATGGCAACTGGAACAGGAAAAACCTATACGGCTTTTCAAATTATTTACAGACTTTGGAAAAGCGGAGCTAAAAAGCGAATTCTATTTTTAGCGGACAGAACTTCACTCATAGACCAAACAGCAAGAGGTGATTTCAGGCATTTCAAAGATGCAATGACAATCATTAAACACAAAAATATTGACACCGCATACAATGTGTATTTAGCATTATATCAAGGCTTATCAGACAGCAAATCAGACGATGCTTACAAACAATTCAGTCCAGAATTTTTTGATTTAATTGTAGTTGATGAGTGCCACAGAGGAAGTGCAAAAGAGGATAGCAAGTGGCGTGAAATTTTAGAGTATTTCAAAACTGCTACTCATTTAGGCATGACTGCAACACCAAAAGAAACCAATGAAACTTCCAACATTGAATATTTTGGCGAACCAGTTTACACATATTCACTAAGGCAAGGAATTGACGATGGCTTCTTGGCACCTTACAAAGTAATCAAAGTAACGCTTGACATTGATGCTGAAGGTTGGAGACCACCAAAAGACTTTTTAGATAAAAACGGCAATCCAGTTGAGGATAGAATTTACAACAGAACAGACTTTGATAAAAATATTGTAGTTGATGAACGTAGAGAATTAGTTGCAAAGAAAATAACCGAATTTCTAAAAGGAAACGACCGCTTTGCCAAAACAATTGTTTTTTGCATTGACATTGAGCATGCCGAAGGCATGCGAACCGCATTGGCTAACGCCAATGCCGATTTGGTTGCTCAAAACAATAAGTATGTCATGCAAATTACAGGCGACAACGAAGAAGGAAAAAGAGAGTTAGACAGCTTTATAAATCCAAGTGAACGCTATCCCGTTATAGCGACAACTTCAAAATTGATGACTACCGGTGTTGATGCCCAAACTTGTAAACTCATAGTATTGGATAGTAATATCGGTTCTCCGACTGAGTTCAAACAAATTATAGGTAGGGGAACACGAATCAATGAAGAATACGGAAAAACCTATTTTACAATTATAGATTTCCGAAATGTAACCAATCTTTTTGCAGACCCTAATTTTGATGGCGACCCTGTAATGATTAAAGACGTTACCGAAGATGATGATATTTCAGGAACTGAAGATGAAGTAACAGACGAACCAATTGTTGATATAGTTGATGGTGGAGATGTAGAATTTCCAACGCCTGAATATCCAACCGTAACTGGTGGTGGCTTTATTGTAGCAGAACCAGACCCAAGAGAAAAAATTAGGGTGAAGGGTGTTGAAGTTAAAATTGTAAACGAACGAGTGCAATATTTAGGTGCTGACGGACGAATAATTACCGAAAGTCTGAAAGATTACACCAAGAAAAATGTAATTGAAAAATACGCAACGCTTGAAACCTTTTTGAATTCATGGAAAAATGCCGATAAAAAAAAGGCAATCGTTGAAGCATTGGAACAACAAGGAATTTTCTTTGAAGCATTGAAAGAAGAAATCGGAAAAGACTTTGACCCTTTTGACTTGATTTGTCATGTGGCTTATGAAGCAAAACCATTGACAAGAAAGGAACGAGCTAACAACGTAAAGAAAAGAAACTACTTTACTAAATACGGAGAAAAAGCACAATCAGTAATTAAAAGTTTGCTTGACAAATACGCAGACGATGATTTACTCACAATTGAAAGTTTAGATGTTCTAAAACTTGACCCCTTAAACAAACTCGGTTCACCACTGGAAATTATCAATGCTTTTGGCGGTAAGGAAAAGTACATACAAGCATTAAAAGAATTAGAAAACGAACTTTATAAAGTAGCATAAGAATGGCAAATGTTGGTGCGGTAATAAGCAGTATAAGAAATATAATGAGGCAAGACAGAGGTATCTCTGGCGATGCACAACGATTAGAGCAATTAGGTTGGATGTTGTTCCTTAAAATAATGGACGACAAAGACCAAGAATTAGAAGTAATAAAAGACAATTATGTTTCTGTAATTCCTGAAAAATTTCAATGGAGAAATTGGGCTTCAAATCCCGAAGGAATTACTGGTGATGAATTGATCAATTTCATTGACAGCAACGAACTGACCAACAAAGGTCTTTTCCTATCATTAAGAGAGTTAAAAAGTACAACAAATCCAAAACGTGCTATGATAGTTAAAGAGGTTTTTGATGGCACAAATAACTACATGAAAAGTGGTTATGAAATGCGTAAGGTAATCAACAAACTAAATGAAATAGACTTTACAAAATCAGAGGATAAACACGTTTTTGGAAATATCTACGAAAGCATTTTACAGGAGTTAAGAGACGCAGGAAACAAAGGCGAATATTATACACCAAGGGCAGTAACTCAGTTAATGACCATGATGACTAACCCAAAACTGGGTGAAAAAGTGTTAGACCCTGCTGCTGGAACTGGAGGTTTCTTAACTGCTGCAATCGACCATGTAAGAGATAATTATGTAAAAACGGTTGACGATGAAGCTGTTTTACAGACTTCAATTACAGGTTGGGAATTAAAACCTGTTGCGTATGTGCTTGGATTAACCAACTTGATACTTCACGAAATTGATGTTCCTGATTATCATTACATAGACAGTTTAAAAAAGGAGTACAACAGCATAGGAAAGAAAGACCAAGTTGATGTAATTCTTGCAAATCCGCCTTTTGGGGCAAGTATTGCGGAAGGAGTAGAAACAAACTTTCCTTCAACATACAGATGCAAAGAATCGGCAGACTTATTTGTAATTCTCATGTTACAACTTTTAAAACCTACTGGAAGATGTGCAATTGTATTGCCTGATGGCTCAATAACTGGCGATGGAATAAAAGCAAGAATTAGAGAAAAATTATTAACTGACTGCAATCTTCATACAATAATTAGACTACCTCAAAGCACATTTTTCCCGGCATTGGTAAGTACAAACCTTCTGTTTTTTGAAAAAGGTTCACCAACAAATGAAATTTGGTATTATGAGCATAAATTGCCCCAAGGTCAAAAAAGTTATTCTAAAACAAAACCAATTCAGTTTGAAGAATTCAAACCTATTATTGAATGGTGGAATAACAGAACTGAAAATGATTTGGCATGGAAAGTTAATGTTGCCGATTTAAAAAATTGGGATTTAGATATTAAAAATTCAACTCAAACTGAAGAAACCGAATTGGATTCAACAGTCGAAATAATTAGCCGAATAAAAAGTAGTATTAATAATAATTTATCAATTATTAGTGAACTGGAAAAATTGATAGATTAATGAAAGCAACTGATGCATATAGAAAAATCAATAATAGCCCTTTGAAAGGTATTATTCTTTATTATACAGAAAGAATATCTAAGGCTATTGGAGAAACAAATGTTGGAAGTGTAATTGCAAAAATTCAAACAGGGAAAACCCCGCCAAAGGCTATTTCAAAATATTATGAATCCAGAGATGTAAATTGGTTCAAACCAAGTGATATAGGTTATTCAAAATATTTGGTTGATGCAGAAGAGCAATTTTCTTTAATTGCCGTAAAAGAAAAGAAAGCAACAATTTATCCTAAAGAAACATTACTCATGATTGGTATCGGTGGCGGTGTTGGTAGAGTTTCAATTTTAAAAGGAGAGGGCTCGTCAAATCAGCAAATTACTGGATTAACTTTCAAAGAGAATATATTTCCTGAGTATGCATATTATTACTATTTAGTTCGTGAGGATTATATTAAGTCATTTGCCAAAAGTATGTCATTCCCAATCTTAAATCAAGAAAGTATTAAAGGGTTAAAGTTTAGTTATCCTGAAATTGAAGAACAAAAAGAATTTGTTCGCTTTATTGATAATTGCTGGGAATCCTTTTTAGCAAAAAAAATCCCAAATTTTGATGAGTATAAAATTGATGATGACTTAAAGGAATATTCACTAAAACAGTTCAAGTCTGTTAATTTGATTGACAGTTTTAATGAAAATATAAAAAATGAAACAAAACTTTTAATGCTACTTAAGCAGTCAATCATAAAAGATGCGATATACGGGAGTTTAACTGCGAGTTGGCGTGAGAACAATAAAGAAAATGAATCTGCCGAAGAATTGTATAAACTCATTAAAAAAGACAAAGAGAAAAAAATCAAAGAAAAGAAAATCAAGAAAGAAAAAGAGCTTGACCCAATAGCAGAAGATGAAATTCCACACGAAATCCCAGAAAATTGGATTTGGTGCAGACTTGGTGAATTGTATTCAACAACCTCTGGTGGTACACCATTAAGAGCAAATGCAAACTATTGGCATGGTAACATTACTTGGTATAAATCAGGCGAATTGAATGATTCATATTTAGATACTGAATCGGAAGAAAAGATTTCAGAAATTGGATTAAAAGAATCTTCTGCTACATTCTTTCCAAAAGGAACTTTACTGATTGCAATGTATGGAGCAACGGCAGGGAAACTTTCAATACTTAACAGGGATGCAAGTACAAACCAAGCAATTTGCGGTTTCTTTCCCAATGAATTCATAGAAACAAAATATCTGTTCTATTTTTTAATGGCACAACGAGCAAAAATGATTTCTGATTCTTGGGGAATGTCGCAACCTAACATTAGCCAAACTTATTTAAGAAATTTTGTTTTTGCACTTCCACCAAGAGAGGAACAAAAAGCAATAATTGAAAAAGTGGAACTGCTTATGAACAAGTGCCTAAAACTAAGTCAAGAAATTGAAAACCTCGACAAACACGGAAAAACCTTGATGAAAGCAATGTTCAACGAAACTTTTGAAACAAATAAAGTACTAGAAAATGAAATAGATAAATAAAGATTTTGGGGGCAGATGGTCGGAATGATACGTTTTGCTAAATGGTACCACGTCTAGGACATACGCTAGCTGGGAAGGACAATACCAATTTCCAAATTTTCCTGCAAAGGAATTAATGAGGAAAGAGTTATCAACAGCGTAACAACTGTTGAAGCCCTGAAGTTGGTTCTGCAGATGGATTTTATAAGCATATTTATTGTGTTTATGAATTTACAGACAAAGATAACAATTTCTATACCTGAGATGAGTAGCGTTGCCTCCCTCGAAAGAGGGTCAAAGCTTCGACAGAGCATGTACATTTTTAACCTGCTACTATTAGTATCTGCCCCCTCTTTTTTAAACTTGATTAAATGGAATTAGAAACGTGGTTTAAAACAAAAAAGTATCCTCATATAGGTTTACCAATTACAATCAAAGATTATAATTGGGTAAAGGAGTATGTCGAAAATCCTGAAAAAATTAGGTTACATAGTTTTCTTCCTTTAATTCATAAATCAATTGTAAAAAGAAGATTTCGAGCAGACCTATCAGCACCAATTCTCAATCCAAGCGGAAAAAGAAAAAGAGTATTAGGTAAGCCAAAAGTTCGTGATATTTTCTTTGCCTCACACCTTGACTCATTAATTTTATCCAAATACAATGAAATTTTAGCACGTGCTTACGAGAAGTATATCGAGAATCTAAATTTCAATGAATCAGTAGTTGCATACCGCAAAATACCAATTTCAAAGGGTTCAAAGAAAAATAAATGCAATATTGATTTTGCAAAAACAACATTTGAATTTATCCAAAATAACAATACAAAAAAGCTTACTGCAATCGTTGCTGATGTCACTTCATTCTTTGACAATCTGAATCATAAAATATTAAAAAAACAATGGACAGGAGTTCTGAATGAAACCACTTTACCCCAAGACCACTATAATGTATTTAAAGCTCTTACAAATATAAAGTACATTGAAGGTGACCAATTGTTTGAAAGTTACTCTAATACAATGATGGTGAAAAAGGGAATCCCAAATTCCTCACACAAAACCGAATTTGTAAGAAAGCAAATAAAAAACAGCAAATTCTTCAAAGAAAAAGGAGCTAGTCATTATTGTGATAAAAAAGAGTTCCTAAAAAACAATCTCAATCTTGTTATTTCGAAAAACAATACGGAAGGAATACCTCAAGGAAGCCCGATTAGTGCAACATTAGCAAATATCTATATGTTGGAATTTGACAAAGAAATATTTGATAAAGTTTCTTCAATTGGTGGCTTTTATCAACGATACAGCGATGATTTAATAATTATTTGCGAGCAACATTATGAAGACGATATTATTAAACTAATCAGAGATAAAATTGAAACTGTTGTGGATTTGAAAATTGAACCAAATAAGACCAAGGTTTTTCGATTTGAAGAAGTGAAAGGAAAATTTACTGGTTTTGAAATAGACGAAAAAACTAAAGCACCAAATCATAATAAAACACTGGAGTATTTAGGATTCTCATTTGACGGACAAAGGGTTTTGATAAAAACATCCGGTTTTTCAAAGTTTTATAGAGCAATGAAAAGCTCGTTTAAAAAATCAACTTCGTTAGCAATACATAGTAAAAATCCTGACAAGAGTTTATTTAAGTCAAGACTTTATAAACGTTTTACCCACAGAGGAGCTAAAAGAAAACTTATTTATAGACCATCAAAGTCAGACAAAACAATATATGAAAAAACGAATGAATATTATTGGGGAAATTATCTTAGCTACATAAACAAAGCTAATGAATCAATGAAATCAATAAACGGGGACAATTATGTTAAAAAACAAAGCAGAAAATTTTGGAAAAAATTCAATGACTTAATGAAATTCCATGAAGCAAGACTTAAATAAAATGCCAACGCTAAAGTCATACACATTTGCAAGCCCCATAAGCCAGCCCACGAGCCAAAGCTTGCAAAAGAGTATGCCTTTCCAACCACACAGACACAGCAACACAACGGACAGACAAACCACGAAAGACAGAAGGGCAGCTTGTAACATGGGTTTTGCAAAATGGCGGGTGACGTGCTTCTATGACAGTTTTGTGCAAGGCTCAACAGTTGTGCTTCGAATGAACTTTAGTGCTAATATTCCGCCACTTCGCAAAGCCCTGAACCGTTGTAGGCCAGGCGCTTAAAAAAGAGACGCATAAATTAAACTTTAACTAATGG
>CAYNMR010000033.1:0-8318 GCA_964398455.1 uncultured Vicingus sp.
TAACCGAACAATTGGATGGAACAATGGTTCGAAATCAATCCGATTATCATTTCAAATTAAAAAATTTAGATATTTAACCTAAACCATTGCTCTTTTAAACTCTGATGTGGTATGGAAAGTAATGTCTGGATAATCTTGTTGTGCACTTTGCAGCAAGAAAGCCGACTGAGCTAAAAACACATAGTTTCCATCTTTGTCTGTTGCTATATATTGAGCTTTACGACGAATAAAATCATCAATTTTAGCTGAATCATCGCAGGTCATCCAACAAGCCTTGTACAACGATTTTGCTTGAAACTCTGCTGATGCTCCATATTCGTGCTTTAAACGGTATTGTATTACTTCAAACTGCAACTCTCCAACTGTACCAATAATTTTACGATTTCCCGGTTGTTGTGTAAACAATTGAGCAACTCCTTCGTCTGTTAATTGTTCAATACCTTTTTCCAACTGTTTGGTTTTCATCGGGTCTTTATTAATCAACTCCTTAAAAATCTCTGGAGAAAAACTTGGAATACCTTTAAATTGCATTTTATCGCCTTCTGTTAAGGTATCGCCAATTTTAAATGTTCCTGTATCGTACAAACCAATTACATCACCAGGAAAAGCCTCATCAATAACACTTTTATCTTGAGCCATGAAACTGGTAGGGTTGCTAAACTTTATTTTTTTGTCGTTTCGAACATGATAATAAAACTTGTTTCGTTCAAACTTACCTGAACAAATACGTAAAAAGGCTATTCTGTCTCTGTGATTTGGATCTAGATTGGCATGAATTTTAAACACAAAACCACTAAACTTATCATCAGTTGGATCAACCACCTTTAAAGTAGTTTCTCTGCCTCGTGGTGAAGGAGCTATTTTAATAAACGTATCCAACAACTCCTGAACTCCAAAATTATTTAACGCACTACCAAAAAACACAGGAGCTAAATTTCCTTCTTGGTATTTCTGTTCACTAAATTCATCATAAACTCCTTCAATCAATTCGATATCTTCTCGCAATTTAGCTGCTGCCTTCTCTCCTACTTGAGTATCTAAAATAGGGTCGTTTACATCTTTTATCGAAACAATATCACGTTCAATTTTAGTTTTGTTTACATCAAATAAATTCAAATGATTTTCAAACATGTTGTAAACCCCTTTAAATGTTGCTCCAATACCAATTGGCCAACTCAATGGGCGAACTTTTATACCTAAAGTAGTTTCAATTTCATCTAATAAATCAAATGGGTCTTGCCCCTCTCTATCCATTTTATTGATAAACACAATAACAGGCGTGTTACGCATTCTACAAACCTCCATTAATTTTTTGGTTTGAGTTTCCACACCATTTGCACAGTCGATAACCAAAATAACACTGTCTACCGCAGTTAAAGTTCGGTAAGTATCTTCAGCAAAATCCTTGTGACCAGGAGTATCTAATATGTTTATTTTAACATCTTTATAATTAAAAGCCATTACAGAAGTAGCAACAGAAATACCTCTTTGCTTTTCTATTTCCATAAAATCGGAAGTAGCCGTTTTTTTAATCTTGTTCGATTTTACCGCTCCTGCTGTTTGTATAGCCCCTCCAAACAACAACAATTTTTCGGTTAAGGTAGTTTTACCTGCATCGGGGTGACTGATAATTCCGAAGGTTCTTCTTTTGGCAATTTCTTCTTGTAAACTCATGCTGCAAAAGTAATTTTTTTAATCAAAATGTTGTTGATAACTCTAATTTGTTTGAGGAGCTTATCCAAAAATGGATGATTAATTTAGCTTTATTACTATTAACTAAATTTAAAAAGAAATGAAAAAAATTGTATTAGGCACATTGGGTGTATTTATTGGTAGCCTTCTGTTGGTATCATGTAGCTCACAAAGCGATGTTTTAAGTTCTTTCTCCAAAAGAAAATACTTGAAAAACTTTAAAGAAAGTAAAAAATCGTACGAAGTAATTGTTGAAGACGAAACAGCTCAACTAGAAGAAGCTAAAACCGAAGAAATGGTTTTTGAAACAACTACTCCAACAAATCTTGTTATAGAAGAGAATAATGTTACTTTAACTTCCGAGACTATTAAGTTAACAAACGTGGTTACTCCGAAAAAAATCACTAAACAAATTGATAAAGAATACCGTAATTGGGATAAGTTTAACAGAACTTATGAAAACGAATTATTGGTTTCTAAAGAACAATACAATTATTCAGAAAAATCAGCAAGTTCGGCAAGAGTTAATGAAATTGTGTTGGCAATTGTTGCAATTTTACTTCCCCCTTTAGCCGTTTATCTGCATGAAGATGCTATTACGGCTAACTTTTGGGTTGATTTATTGTTGACATTCTTATTCTGGTTACCAGGTATCATCTTTGCTTTCTTGGTAATATTTGCAGGTGTATCTGTTTAAAAAACAAAGTAGATGAAACAGAAAAAGCGGCTTTTAGCCGCTTTTTCTGTTTTATAAAATTTCATCGTTATTTGTTATTATTCTTAAAATATTCTTCCAATTTATTTTTTAGTAAAAATTTATGCTGTTCAAGTAACTCGAAATATTTTGATTTCCAATAATTTAAATCTTCAAATGAAATATCTGGATTAGTAATTACATCCAACTGATAATCGATAGGTATTTTGGAAATTTCCTGTAAATCTTTGGTAAAGTCATATTGTATTATTTTTCCTATTTGCAAAACCACATCTAACGAAACATCAGGTTTTTCAAATAAATAATAAACATGCCTTCTGCTTTTTCCTAAACGTCTTGCTAACAATGTAATCGGAAACCTTGTTGTCCTTACAGCTTTTTCAATCAATTCTCCTTTATGCACATACATGTTACAAATATGTGAATGAATAAATGTAATTTATTTCGCATTTAAATTGCACAATATGTGCAATTTAATTATATTAGTAACCGAGAAAACACCCAAACCCTCGTTAACATATTGGGATTTTGTTTAACTTTATAAAACTATTAGCTATGAAAACATAAAAAAGGATGAGTACTCTTTGTGAAATAAGATTTTACAAAGCAATTTTATAACTGAAAATATTAAACACGATGAATAAAATAAAACTGATAATCATTTGCTTATTCTTTATAATAAGTAAATTTGATGCACAAGTAACTGTTGGTACAGAGAATTTAGTTGATAAGAGACTTCCTATTGAACCCTCTGCAAATTATAACTATACTCAAACAATTTATTTGTCTTCTGAAATTTATACTTCTGGAAATATTACATCGTTGTCTTACTATGCTACTCCAACTACAGTAATCTCTAATGCAAATAACTGGACAATTTATTTGGGACACACTACCAAAAGTGTTTTTTCTAGCACTTCAGACTGGGTGTCAAATTCAAATCTTATACAAGTTTTTTCGGGTGTTGTAACCTTATCAGGTAGCGTTGCTACCATTATATTTGATACACCTTTTGCTTATAATGGGATAGATAACTTAGTTGTTGCAATATATGAAAATACGCCAAGTGCAAATAGTCCAAGTGATGATTTTTATTGTACAGCAGCTAATGGCAACAGAGCATTGTCGCTACGAGCAGGAGTAAATAGTATTAACCCTTCTTCTCCTGCAACTGCAAGCTCTATAGTAACAGCAATAGCCAACATTACCTTTGGAGGCATTTCACACCCTGGACCACCACCAACCAATCTTACCGTCTTGGAAAATACTACCAATAGTGCAAACTTGTCTTGGACAGAAAGTGGTACAGCAACTAAGTGGAACATTCAGTGGGATACCTCTAGTTTTGTGCTTGGCACAGGAAATATTATTAATGAAGTAACTGCTAACCCTTTTAATTTAACAGGGTTAGACCCGGGCAGATATTATCAGTTTTATGTACAAGCAAATTATGATGCCTCAGGTGTTAGTTATTGGGCTGGACCTTACTCGTTTTACACCATTGGTATTCCCCAATTTAAATTCCATCTAGCTTTTGAAGATGCTACTGGTGCTAAAGATACGCTTTGGTTTATTTTTGATTCTTTAGGGACACCGAATTACGACCCAATTTTTGGAGAAGAACCTGTTTTATTGTCTGCTAATCAATTTGAGGTTTATATTGAAAGTTGGGGAGGGACTGTGAAAACGATAGCTGGTTCTTCTAACAATTCTTATGTTTCAACTCAAATCAAAGCTCAAAACTATATCTATCCTCTTACCATGAGTTGGGACAGCTCCTTGTTTTTTAATAACAACCTACCTTTTACCATTAATACGGCATCATTAGATAATGATTGGTTCTTTTTTCAGAGTGATGGCAGCTTACATCATCAATACAACATGTTAACTGCTGATTCTGATTATGTAAATCTACCAACATTTACTTGGGGTTCTCAAAGTCAATTTCCCTTTGTTTTTTCATTTGGTTATGACCCTTTTTTAAGTACAAATGAAAAATTGAACGAATGGAATCATTTAAATATCTACCCAAATCCAGTAGGTGATTATTTTTATGTTGATGTTGCAGATGAAAAAATAAAAGACTTTGCTGTAAAGGTTTTGGATGCAGTTGGAAATGTACTTATTTATAAAAAACAATATGGTCAATCACTAAAACTTGATGTAAGCTTGTTATCAAAAGGGATTTACATTGTGGAAGTGTTTACTGATAATTTCAGTTATCGAGAAAAAATAATCAAGTATTAACAACTTTTCTAGTGTTTTCACTTAGGAAAAGTTTCTAAACTAAATGATATGAAAAAATCAATTCTTTTATTAGCAATCTTGCTAATGAGCTTAATTACTTTTGTCCATGCTCAGTGTATGATGGAAGATGATACTTCTCACTATTCAGCTAGAATGGTGGCAGAAGCAAAAAATGGATGGTATATTACTTCAAGTGGAACTATTAGAATTCTTGTGGTTTATATAGAAATAGATTATGATGTAATACCTTCAAGAGATCGTTTCCCTAATGGAACTTCGTTTTGGGCAAAAAACCAATTACCAACTTACAAAGACAATCTATTTGATTTGAATTGGACAGGGACACCTCAAGGTATTATGACAAAATATTTTGCTGAATGTTCGCTTAACAATTACAAAGTTCTTGGTGACTACATCGATACTGTAATAACAGTAAAAGAGAGTAACTTACCGTCATTCTTTGGTGATGGAGACATCTTTTCAAATGCATTTTATCAAATCAATCAAATGAGTTCATTAAGTTCAATTACAAAAGGAGGGGCTGGAGTGCTAGATTTAGATAATTGGAATGATAAAACGATGCCAGGAGAAGTGAATGTTGTTGGAGCTGACAGCCCGTACTCTTATGATCACATTATGTTTATTTTTAGAAACAATCATCAGTATAGTGACCAAAGCGGATGGGCAAGCTGGGGCTCACCTGGTGCATTATTTGGATATCATGCAGATACTCATACCGCACAAAATGGAGGGGGAGGTATTCCGTTTAACATCATCCGTCACGAATACAGTCACTTGTTGTTTGGTAGTAATAACTTTCATGCTAGCGGTTCTCATTCGGTTGGTGGTACTACCTTTATTCCAAACCAAGGTGGCTGGAGTATGTTGGGAGGTTCGGGATCTTCGTTCCAAACCTGTAATGCATGGGACAGAGACCGAATGGATTGGAAAGGACCTGGAAAAACCATGTCCATCAGTGCAATGAACACTAGTGGAACAGAAGTGAATGGTGATTTAGATGCTACTAACAGCACCCATTCTGGAACGTATGTGTTGCGTGACTTTATTACTACAGGAGATGCGTTACGTATAAAACTACCGTTTATACCTTCGGGACAGCATCAAGAATACATCTGGTTAGAGAACCATCAAACTGGAGTAAATAACAATAGTGATTTCGACCATTTTATCTATGAACACAGTCATTCCAACTGTATGGATTCTTCAACACCAGGTTTGTATGCCTATTTGCAGGCAGGCAAAGACATCAAAATAGGTTCTAGTATTTACACACAAAACGGACATTATTTAAGATTTATCCCTGCTGACGGCATGTACGATTTACAGTTCGATAGTACACAATTGCAAAACTTTTGTGTTTCATGGGGTTACTGGTTTTATCCTTTTGAAAAACAAACTGCATTTGCTAATCCGTTAACCGGTTCGCAAGATTTAGAATATCCAGCAGCAGATTTAAATACTATTCCTGGAATACAAAGAGCGGAAGGTATTCAGCAAACAATCGAAAAAATAGGAAGTTTCTACTATACCAATCTTCCGTTTCTAGGGCATAGTCGCCATGCTTTTAAAGAAAACAATGTAAATAAAATTAGCGTTGGAACTAATCCTTCGGCTAACTCTATGCTTACTTTTGAAAGACATGATACTGCTCTAGTTGATACCGCGAAGCAAAACCGACTTATCTACTTAAATGGAGTATCAATTGAAATAATAGAGGAATTAACAGACGGAAGTATTAAAGTAAAAGTGGATTTTGATAAAACTGATGTGGAAAACGATGTGCGTTGGGCTGCAAATCAAATTCAATTGCCTGTCATCACTGGGTCAAATGGTTATTCGTTGAACCTCAAACAAGGCAAAACCATGAGCATTGACCAAGGTTATACTGCTACAAAAACTAATAATCCATTGATTATTAGTGGGAACAAGTATTTTGTGGATAAAACCACATTTACTGTTGAATCGGGAGCTTATTTTCACGTAGAGCAAAATGCAACAGTTGATGTGTTAAACGGTAGCACCTTGCACCTAAAAGCAGGCTCAAAAATGGAGTTAGAAAGTGGAGCAACTTTGATTATCAACAAAGTAAACAGCAAGTTGATTATTGAAAACGGAGCAGAGCTTTACTTAAAATCAGGTGCTAAACTAATTATTGATGCGGAAGCCAGTATGGATTACAACAACTTTACAGCAAACAAAGGTTTGTTGGTTGGTTCAACATCATATACAGGAAACCCTGCTATGGTTGAAGTAAAAGGAAACATCACATTCAATTCCAATTCAAAATGGGAACATTATCGTGATGGTTTCTATCGTTTTCATTCTCTTCACAGTTTAACTATTCCTAGCTCTGTTCCTATTAAATTTACAGGAAAAGGAAAAACGCGTAAGATGGTAGAACTTGCGAATAATACCACATTAAACATTAGTACTATCAATGATATGGATTGGAATACAGGATTAATACATTATGGTAGCAACGCCAAAATAATGTTGCAAGATGTAGATTTTACTTCCATCGGTTGTACTTATAATCCAACAAGTAATCCGCAAACTACTTCAACTGCTGTTGAATTAATAGAACCACGAGCTACTTTCTTCAATAGTTGTGATTTTAACAAGTTAAATAAAGGTGTAATTGTTCGTGATGGTGGAACTCCATTGGTTCACATCCAAACAGGTAAATTTACCGACATGACCACCTATGGAGTTGAGGTTGATGCTTCGGCAAATGTTAAACTTACCAATGGATTTATTAATGGAGGAAACACTTGTTTGTATGCCTACGATTCGGAAGTAATAGAAGTGCTAGGCGTTGAACTTAAAAACGCGACCTACGGTGCAAAACTGGAAAACGTATCAGGTGCTTATTTTACCAATCATGCCTACCTTCACGATAACAACATTGGTATTTATGCAACAGCTTCGTTGGTATTTTTGCGTAACGGAGCAAGAGCATACGATAATATAAACGGTGTTGAAATTTATGGAGCTTACGATACAGGGTTAGGAAATTATAATGCCATGTTAACCATGGGTGATATTGGTTGTGGTTCAGTGTATAACAACTCCAACCATGGTATTTTTGGTATTGATGCTTTATTAAACATTGATGCTGTTCAGCATTCAATTGACAGAGGTGACAACATTATTAAACCAAACCGTTTTGACAACAACGCTTACAAAACTTTTGAAATTTGTTATGGAGATGATGCCGTTGCTCCTTCTCAAATAAATGCAAAAGGTAATTTTTGGGGTGTAAATCCTCCTGATATTCAATCCAATCAATACTCATTTACAGCAAATGCTTGTGTTTCACAAGGAGGAAATCCTGTAAACATTCCGTTAATTCATACCGACTATTCTACTTGTGTACCTAACAATACTTGTATGGAGTGCAGTATCGGTGGTGGAGGTGGAGGAAGTTCATCTTCTAGTATGATGACTGTTCAATCTTCATTTAGCGAGGCTAACGAGATGTTTGTTGAGGAGGATAATACTGCAACAAGAAACGGTTTTACCAACCTTTCGGCTGTTGGTTTAATTAAAGACACGGTTACCGATACTTGGAAAGGAAAATCGGTAAACGATGTGTTGTTCAACTTGGAAAAGGAAAGTGTGCATTTGATTCAGGTTTCTAAGG
>CAYNMR010000034.1:0-8267 GCA_964398455.1 uncultured Vicingus sp.
ACCTTAAACTCGAAAAAATCAGAGAAGATTTGCGCTTGGTGGGTATGCCAGAAATTAATGCAACAGATGAAATTATTTGCCATTCGGCAATGTGTTTGGTGTATGAAGAAAAACACGAACAAGCCAAGTGGGTTGCTCACATTATCTTGCCCGATATTGTAAACGGAAAGGAGGGAAGAACCAACAATTTTAGAAAGGATACGTTGGTAAAAACCGAAACTGCCGACGACGACGATTATTTCTTAAAAGTTAAACAACCCGATGGAAAAATTAAGTACGATGGTTTTGGTTACGACCGAGGGCATTTAGCTCCTTCGGCAGATTTTAGGTGGTCGAAAAAAGCGCTGTCCGAATCGTATTATTATTCTAACATGTCGCCACAATTGCCAGAGTTTAACCGCCAAAAATGGGCAGATTTAGAAGGAATTTTCCGAGAATATGTTACCTCTCATTCCGAAACACAGTTGTATGTAGTTACTGGTCCTATTTTGTATGATACTTTACCCAAACTAGAGCGAGCTAAAAACAAAGTAACCATTCCTGAATTTTATTACAAAGTGGCTCTAGATTTAACCAACAACAAAGCCATTGGGTTTATTATGCCAAACAAAAAGATTGAATATCCTACAGCATCTTATGCTGTTCCGATAAACGATGTGGAAAAAATTACAGGGATTAATTTCTTTTACCAACTCAACGATTCTCTTGAAGAAGTATTAGAATCTCAAAAAATAGTGAGCGATTGGTTACCCGAAAAACAAAAAAATGACGTCGACCCCATTCATCAACCATCATTGCCACCAGGAACATTTAATACAGTGGTTGCCAAAAATCACATTAAATCGGGCAAAACGGTTACTGTAACAGGAACGGTGGTTGATGCCAAAGAAACCAAAAACGGACACCTGTTTTTTAATTTGGATAAAAGCAGTCCTAACCAAATATTTAGTGTAATGATAATGGCAAAAAATATTGTGAATTTTAGCTACAATCCGCTTACCGAATTTATGGGTAAACAACTCACCGTTAAAGGTAAATTAACCGATTTTGATGGTGTTCCCACCATGTTTATTGAAAAGGAGAATCAAATAGAAGTGGAACAATCCTCGAAAATGAAATTGATTTTGGAGTAACTAGAAATCCTGCTTAAAGAAATCCAACGCTTGTAAATCAATCATGTGCACATCTTTGTAGTAGAAATGCAAAATTTCGGCATAACTGTAGCCTAGTTTTGCCATTCGCATAGCACCTTCTTGGCACAAACCAACGCCATGTCCGTAACCTTTACCTTTTAAAATTACTTCGTGTTCGGTTGTTTCCACATCAAAAAGAGCCGATTTTAAGTTCCAATCTTTACGTAAATCAATAAAAGGTATTTTGATGTTTTGATTTTCAAAATGCTGCTCTCGGTTGCATTGAAAATAATCTAAACCACATTCTTGTTGAACTTGTTCTTGCGGAAATTGATGTTTGTTGGTTAAGTATTTTACCCAATCCGTTTTAGCCACTTTTTTAGTCCAAACAGCATTGTTTTCTTTGGTACAAAAAGTATCTTTTACCGAACGAAGGTAATAAATGGGTTGTCGCCATACATCTTCAGAGTTTGCAGTTTGTCCGCCACAGTTGGAATAGAAAGTGGCTGTAATAAGGTTGATATCGCTATCTACAATCACCACATTTTTGGTTTCTATGGCAGCTTGTTTTATTATTGCCGATTTTGGTTCGCCGTGGTAAGCTTGGCAATGCACTTGGTCGCACAAACTGAAGCCTTCGGGTTGGTGGCGGTCGATGTTTTTTAACGCATACGTTCTACAAATAATGGCTTGCAATTTAAAATATTCTGCGGGTGGGCTTCTACCCACTTCGGCTTCTACCACACCGCCAACATAGTTGTCAATGTCAATGTTGTTAATCAGCTGAAAGTAGTTGTAGTAGTTGTTTATGCTTACCAGCAAGTTATCTTCATAAAAAGTAATTTTTCCTTCGGGGCTATTGGTTTTTATTTTAAAGGAGTTTTTCCATGACGTGCCAATAAATTTCACTTTTTTAAATGTACCTAAATCTTTGTCTAAGCTTTTTAACACAATTTGGTTGTTAGAAAACGTCAATTGTATAATATCTTCGATAGAAATTTCGGTGAGTTTTCCGTTTTCAGTAAAAATGGTGTAAGTGCCAACTTGCGGCGAAAAAATAAACGACGTTACTTTTTTACCAGACAATATGCCAATGTTTAGCACTTCAGCCTTTAGTGCAAAAGAGCAGCCGTAAATAAAAACGAGAAATACTATTTTTGATAGATTCATCACGGTAAAATTAGTGATATTGAATCGGTTAGTTTCTAGAAACAAGAAAACAGTTATTCACAGTAGGTTTTTTATAAAGTTGACAGAAGAAAGTGAGGCTCTGTTTTTGCTTTTGTGCTAAATGTTATGGTGGTGTTTTAAAATAATCCTTTTTATCTAACAACGCTCATTTTTGCATGAGAGCTTACTTGTTGTTGCTGATTAAGAATTTTAACAAAATAAATGCCTGAACTCAACTGTTTGGTTTCAATTTTTTGTTGGTTGCCTTTAGTTAGTATTTCACGGTGTACAGTCTTTCCCATAACATCTATAATTTCCAACACATAATTGTTGGTGTTTTGGTGGTGTGTAATAGTAAATGTTCCATCATTTGGATTTGGATAAATCCTCAAATTGTTTACTTTAAACAACTCGTTTATATTGGTTGGCAAAACAGTTACGGTAACTGTATCGTAAGTGGTATAACCACAAATGGTTTGTTCTAAAATATAGGTGGTAGTACTATCGGGCATCACCCACAGTCCTGCAACGGTATCAATAGGGTTGCCGTTTACATACCAAATACAATCATCGTTTAAGCCAATTTCAGGTTGCCTACCAATAAATATACTATCACCAATTGTAATAGTGGTATCGTTGCCCGCATAGGCTGGTGTACTAATGTCGATTACACTTACATCGTCTATGAAGTAGTAGGCACTAGGTATAGTTCCACCAACTAATATTTTAAAGGAATTAATGTTATCATGAAAGTTACCAATCGTCATAAAACGTTCTCCTCCAAGTGCCTGATAAGGAAGTGAAATTCCTTGCCAATTATTTTTATCTTTTACTATTATTGTATCAATATTCTCTACTTGGGGCATATAAGGTAATGCAATATGAGGTATTACTTGTAAACAACTATCGTTTGAAAAAAATGCACCAATATTACTTACTGCCCATTTATAATTATCTCCTAAACTGATATAAAATTGAATACAATAAGATGTAGATGATTTTAATGTATCTATTAATATGGTTTCTATATATTCACGAGTAGATGATTCAGCATAAAATATTATTCCAGCATAAGAGTTACCTGTTTTTGCAACTTGATTTCCAATAGAATTGTTAGGAACACCACAAAAAGAAGTACAACATGTTGAATACAAATCACTACTACTATTTGGATTTCCTGAAGCATCTGTAAAAGGTTGAAACCATGGTGATGAATACATAATTTGATTTAATGAAGTTGGGCAAGAATCAATCTGCTCAAAACTAGGATTAGGCACCAAATTTACTTGGGCGAAAGCCTCTTCAAAAAAGAAGAGGCTTAAGATTAATATATAATATTTACGAAACATTATTCAATAAACATTACTTTACCGTTAAACGGTTTTATGGTATTATTGTTAGGTTGAATACTAATAAAATAAGTTCCATGCTGTAAATCAGGTGTAATTTTAGTATGGTTACCTATTAATATGTTTTGCTCAAATACTATTTTTCCTGCAATGTCGTAAATAATTACGTTGCTCTGAACAGTTAAATTATTATCTAAATTTATCCATACATCACCTGTACTTGGGTTTGGATAAATACTCACATTAGTTGAATTATACAACTCATTTATACTTGTTGGCAAAACAGTTACGGTAACTGTATCGTAAGTAATAGTACCACATAGGTTTTGTTCTACTACAAAAAACGTGCTTGTAGTTGGGCTAACATAAATACCCGAAGCACCACTTGCTATTAAATTACCACTAGCATTGTACCAATTGCAATTTAAGTTACTTATTTGTTGACCAATAAATACACTATCTCCAAGTGTAATATTAGTGTCTACTCCTGCATAAGCAGACATGCCACCAGAGATACTGTCTACTGGTATAACAGAAACATCATCAAAAAAATAATAAGCAGCTTGGAATGATAAATTATCTTCTACGGTTAAAATATTAGTATTGGCATCGTTAGCAAAATTACCGATGGTAATGTATTGCTCACCTCCAATAGCAGTATATATTCCAGATATTTTTACCCAATTTATAGTGTCAGTTATAATAGGATTATTAAATGCTAAAACATGAGGCGTTAAATTTAAAACAAAACCCGTTCCCGTGTTATTAACGGCTGTATTAGTAAAAGAACAGGCTATGTTATTAACGGCATATTTACCAATACCTGCTGCACGATTAGCAAAAAACTCTACAAAATAACATTGACCTGCTACTAAAGAACTTAAGAGCAGCACCTGAGCATATTCTCTAATGTTAGACCCTGGACTTTGGCATAAATAACCGCCAATAAAAGCATTGCCAGAATATGCCTCTTGAAAATTATATACTTGGTCTGGTACACCATAGTATGGATTTGTGGCACAAACATTGAAATACTCGCTACTATTATTTGTAGGTGCTGTCCATGGAATTGCCAATGGAAGTTGACTTGGTTCTGATGGACAAGATGTATAATTTTCAAAAGAGTGATTTGGTACGAGATTAATCTGTGCAGGACTTTTTAAAAATAAAAAAAGCCCCACACAAAATATTAATATCTTTCCATAATATATCATTACCTATTTATCTAACAACACTCATTTTTGCATGAGAACTTACTTGTTGTTGCTGATTAAGAATTTTAACAAAATAAATACCTGAACTCAACTGTTTGGTTTCAATTTTTTGTTGGTTGCCATTAGTTATTATTTCATGGTGTACGGTATTTCCCATAACATCTACAATTTCCAATACATAATTGTTGCCATTCAGGTTGTGTTCAATAGTAAATGTTCCATTGTTAGGATTTGGATAAAGCCTTACGTTATTTTCATTTACTTCATATTGATTAATACTGGTTGAATTATTTAATACTAACTGAAAATTATCTACAGCAGCATTGGCAGTAAGTCCCGATACTTTATACAATCGAATACCAATTTTATGAGTTAATTGTGTCGCTGTAAAATTAAAATTATAAGTATTCCATAAGGAATCAGTAGTATTAAAAATGGGTGTTTGACCAACATCTATATCATCAATAAATAAATGGATTTGATTTTGACCCGAGAAATTACCTAAATAATTAGAACCTACATAATCAAATGAAAGGTTATAGAGACTATCAACGATAAAACCCAATATTTCTTGATACATACCTTCTCCTGAAGAAGTACCTCCATTCATTCTTCCACATTTATTGCCATCAGTTGTATTAGAAGGTCTGGTTGTTGGACATAATAAAAAATCTATCTTATCCATGCCAGCTCCTCCTGAACTTGAATAATCAGACCAATCATTTGGAGCTGTATTTACATAACACGTATCAGGTGCTCCCCAAAACTCTAAAGAGGGATTAACAAAACTTTGCGTATAAGCCTCTCTTAAAAAGGAGAGGCTTATAAACAATATAAGATATCTTTTATGAAACATTATTCAATAATACTGATTTTTTCTTTAAACGGATTTATTGAACTATTGTTTGGTATTATTTGTATAAAATAAGTTCCACCGTGTAAATCAGGCGAAATTTTAGTATGGTTACCTATTAATATGTTTTGCTCAAATACTATTTTTCCTGCAATGTCGTAAATAATTACGTTGCTCTGAACAGTTAAATTATTATCTAAATTTATCCATACATCACCTGTACTTGGGTTTGGATAAATACTCACATTAGTTGAATTATACAACTCATTTATACTTGTTGGCAAAACAGTTACAGTAACTGTATCGTAAGTGGTATAACCACAAATGGTTTGTTCTAAAATATAAGTGGTAGTACTATCGGGCATCACCCATAGCCCTGCAACAGTATCAATAGGGTTGCCGTTTACATACCAAACACAATCATCGTTTAAGCCAATTTCTGGTGTTCTACCAATAAATATGCTATCCCCAAAAGCAATAGTGGTATCTACTCCTGCATAAGCTGGTGTATTAATGTCGATTACACTTACATCATCTATGAAGTAGTAAGCAACATTTGCATTGCCACCTCCTATGGTAGTAATATTATTAGGATCAAAACCTCCTATTGTTATAAAGTTTTCACCTCCTTGAGCAAGGTATTGTAATTCAATAAGTATCCAGTTATCCTTATCAGTTATTATATTGCTAGAAGGGTTTAATACTTGAGCAGTATATGGAATTATAGTATCTGGTGGAATTACATGGAGACAACTATCATTTGAAAAATAAACTCCAAAATTACTAGCAGCATAGTTACATCTATCTGCTAAACTTACATAAAATGTCACACAATATGTTTGATTATTTAATAATGAGTCATTTAATTTTACCTCTAGATATTCACGATGAGTAACAACTCCAACATAGTAAGAAGCTCCAATATAAGAATTCCCAGTCTTTGGTAATTGAAAACCATTAACGTTATTAATCCCCCAACTACCATTATTACAAGAAGAATATAGGTCTGTACTCGATTGCTGTATACCGTTGCTATCTGTAAAAGGTTGAAACCACGGATTTGCAAGGTTAATTTGACCTTGTGAGTTTGGACAAGAAACTAATTGTTCAAAGCTTGGATTAGGCACTAAATTTACCTGTGCAAAAGCCTCTTCAAAAAAGAAGATGCTTAAGATTAATATATAATATTTACGAAACATCATTCAATAAACATTACTTTACCGTTAAACGGTTTTATAGTATTATTGTTAGGTTGAATACTAATAAAATAAGTTCCATGCTGTAAATCAGGTGTAATTTTAGTATGGTTACCTATTAATATGTTTTGCTCAAATACTATTTTTCCTGCAATGTCGTAAATAATTACGTTGCTCTGAACAGTTAAATTATTATCTAAATTTATCCATACATCACCTGTACTCGGATTTGGATAAATCTTCAAATTGTTTACTTTAAACAACTCATTTATATTGGTTGGCAAAACAGTTACCGTAACTGTATCGTAAGTGGTGTAACCACAAATGGTTTGTTCTAAAATATAGGTAGTAGTACTATCGGGCATCACCCACAGCCCAGCAACAGTATCAACAGGGTTACCGTTTACATACCAAATACAATCATCGTTTAAGCCAATTTCTGGTGTTCTACCAATAAATACAGATTCCCCCAAAGCAATAGTGGTATCGGTACCCGCATAGGCGGGTGTACTGATGTCGATTACACTTACATCGTCTATGTAGTAGTAGGCACCAGGTGGCATTGAATTATCGACAATTATAATATTGGATAAACTATCTGGTTTAAATCCTCCTATGGTAATAAAATTTTCTCCTCCTTGTGCATTATACATTAACTGCATAGGAATCCAGTTATCTTTATCAGTTATTACATAACTGAATGGATTTTCTATTTGAGGAGTGTAAGGTGGTGGAAAAACAGTATTTAAAGTAAGACAACTGTCCATAGAATAGTAAGCACCAAAATTACTGGTTGCATATTTACATTTTTCAGCTAAGCTTATATAAAATGTTAGGCAATAATCTTTGTTACTTAGTAAACTGTCATTTAATTTAACTTCTATAAATTCACGAGCATTTGTTTTACCATCAGAATAATAAGCACTACCTACATAAGAATTTCCCGTTCTAGGAATTTGAGAACCTCTAGTGTTATTAATAAGTCCACAAAATCCTGTACAACAAGAAGAAAAAAGGTCTGTACTGGATTCCTGAGTATCAGGATAAGGCTGAAACCAAGGGGTAGCATATTCTAGTTGAGAAAGAAATGTCGGGCATTGTGATAAATTCTCAAAACTAGGATTGGGCACCAAATTTATTTGTGCAAAAGCCCCCTCTAGAAGGAAGGAACTTAAGATTAATATATAATATTTACGAAACATCATTCAATAAACATTACTTTACCGTTAAACGGTTTTATAGTATTATTGTTAGGTTGAATACTAATAAAATAAGTTCCATGCTGTAAATCAGGTGTAATTTTAGTATGGTTACCTATTAATATGTTTTGCTCAAATACTATTTTTCCTGCA
>CAYNMR010000035.1:0-863 GCA_964398455.1 uncultured Vicingus sp.
TTACTGCTAATAACGGCTCTTGTAGCTCAACGGCTACTGCTAATTTTAGTAATGCGGATATGCTGCCTTCACCGATTGTAACTGCTTCTAGTACCAATGTTTGTGAAAATGGGTCTATTTCTTTAACTCCAACTACTGGTGGAACATGGGTGAGTAATGATACGAGTGTTGCTACGGTAACTGCTGGGGGTATTGTTTCTATTGTTGGTAATGGTGTTGTTGATTTTACTTTTACGGCTACAAATACGTGTGAGGAGACTACGCCAACCATCACCATAAGTCCTGAGGACACTTCATCTTTTAGTTATGTAAGTAATACCCATTGTTTAACAGGAATAGACCCTATAGCTACCGTGACAGGAACAACTGGTGGAACATTTACTATATCATCACCTGGGGTTATTAATTCAACTACTGGTGAAATTGACCTAAGTGCTAGTGGTTTAGGAACGTTTACTGTTTACTATAATACTGCAAGTGCTGGTAATCCTTGTCCAACTATTGATTCGACTATTATAACTATTGTTGATGCTCCTGGTGCAGAGTTCAGTTATAACACCCCTTTTTGTGAGGGAGATATCAATACATCCCCAATATTTATTGGAAACAATTTTGCAGGTACTTTTACCGCAAATCCAACAGGAATTACCTTTATAAGCACTTCAACTGGTGAAATTGATTTAACTTCATCAACCCCTGGAACATATACCATTTATAACAATTTAGCTGCTTCAGGAGGATGTGCAAGTGCTTTAGACTCGTTTGAGATTGTCATTAATCCTATTCCTACCATCAATGTTCCTAATGTAGGAATGGTTTGTGAAGGAAGTACCATCAATCTTACTCCATCAACAGGTGGTACT
>CAYNMR010000035.1:963-8063 GCA_964398455.1 uncultured Vicingus sp.
TGATGCCATTACTGGTTGCTCTAGTAATACTGCAGATGGATTAATTACGGTTAATCCTATTCCTACCATCAATGTGCCTAATGCAGGAATGGTTTGTGAAGGAAGTACCATCAATCTTACTCCATCAACAGGTGGTACTTGGTCTAGTACTGATCCAACAGTAGCTACGGTAGACAATTCTGGTTTAGTAACAGGTATTGCTACAGGAACTACTACCGTTGTGTTTACTGATGCCATTACTGGTTGCTCTAGTAATACTGCAGATGGATTAATTACGGTTAATGGTGTTACTGCTGCAATAAATGCTACTCCTACTTCTGGTTTTATGCCTTTAGATGTAGTGTTTGGCAACAATAGCTCTACAGGACCAACAGTAAACTATGTTTGGGTATTTGGTGATGGAACAGCAAATTCTATCCAGTTTGAACCAACACATACTTACACCAACTTAGGTAATTACACCGCAACGCTAATAGTTACTGATGGAGTATGTTTTGATACTGCTACAGTGGTGATAGAGGTGATAGGTCAATCCACCATTTTAATACCAAACGTGTTTACACCAAATGGAGATGGTTCGAATGACGTGTTTACTGTGGAAGGTACTAACCTAGAAAGTGTGGAAGGTGAAATCTTTAACCGTTGGGGTCAAAAAATGTTCGAATGGAAGGGTGTTAAGGGTTCTTGGGATGGTAGAACACAAGCTGGAACCGAAGTGCCCGATGGAACCTACTTCTACATCATTAAAGCTAAAGGTATGGATGGTGAAGAATATTTCAAAACAGGAGCGTGTACTCTTATTAGATAGTATGAAATCGGAGAAACACAATACTTTATTTTATTTAACTTATTAATATTTATAATTTTTAATCTTAGACCCATGATATCAGTTTTTAAAAATACAAATGAAATAATTGTCAGATGCACTAGTTCTGACATGTTAAATATTGAAAAAATAAAGGGGATTATAAAAACTATCAAGAAGATAGATTCAAATAATCATCAGCCGTGTCAAATTGTAATTAAGGAAGCTCATAACATACTGTTTACAAAAACAGGAGAAGAGTTCTATAATCGAATTCTTAGAAAAAGATCGTTGTTTGATGGTGGTAGAACTAATATTTGTTTTGAATAACATCAATATTATTAGTGCAAAGTGGATGTATAGTTGTTAAAAGAAGCTTCAAAAATCAAACTTTGTAATCTGATTAGATAAATTTTTTAGAAGTAAGTTTAGTTTAGTTAGGATTTGGGGAGAATTTATTCTCCCCTTTTTCGTTTTACTTGGGTTATTAAGACCAATTTAAAACTGTGTTCCGTCGTTTTTAAATGCACTAATTCCTGTAATATCCATACCAGTAATTAACAAGTGAATATCGTGAGTTCCTTCATAAGTAACTACTGATTCTAAATTAGCCATATGTCGCATAATTGAATATTCTCCTGTAATACCCATTCCACCATGAATTTGACGTGCTTCTCGAGCAATTTTTAATGCCATATCAACATTGTTTCTTTTTGCCATTGATATCTGAGCAGAAGTAGCTTTACCTTCGTTACGTAAAACCCCTAAACGCCAAGTTAGCAACTGAGCTTTAGTTATTTCAGTAATCATCTCAGCTAATTTCTTTTGAGTTAATTGAAATGATGCAATTGGAACACCAAACTGAATACGTTCTTTAGAATATCTTAAAGCAGAATCGTAACAATCCATTGCTGCACCAATAGCACCCCAAGCAATACCATAACGAGCGGAATCTAAACAACCAAGCGGTGCTCCTAAGCCAGATTTACCTGGTAATAGATTCGTTTTAGGAACTTTTACATTATCAAAAACCAACTCCCCTGTAACAGAAGCTCTTAACGACCATTTATCATGAGTTTCTGGTGTTGTAAACCCTTCCATTCCTCGTTCTACTAACAACCCGTGAATTCGTCCGCTTTCATCCTTTGCCCAAACTACAGCAACATCAGCAATTGGTGCGTTGGTAATCCACATCTTAGCTCCATTTAATAAATAATGGTCGCCCATATCCTTAAAGTTGGTAACCATTCCGCTTGGATTTGAACCGTGGTCTGGTTCTGTTAAACCAAAACAACCCATAAATTCACCTGTTGCCAATTTTGGCAAAAATCGCATACGTTGCTCTTCATTACCATATTTCCAGATAGGATACATTACTAACGAGCTTTGAACAGATGATGTTGAACGAACACCCGAATCACAACGCTCTAATTCTTGCATAATTAAACCATACGAAATTTGGTCTAACCCAGGACCACCATATTCAGCAGGAATATATGGACCAAAACCTCCAACTTCTGCTAAGCCTGGTATGATTTGTTTTGGAAACTGAGCTTTTTGAGCATATTCTTCAATAATTGGAGAAACGTCTTTTTTAATCCACGCTCTAACAGTATCTCTAATCAGTTTATGTTCTTCTGTTAACAACTCATCTAGGTTGTAATAATCAGGTGCTTGAAATCTATCGTCTGCCATAATTCAAAATATTTCTTTTAGTCCGACAAAAGTAGCTATTCTGTATTAAGAAATAAATTTATTAAACAATAATTGAACGATATTTTTTCATGTTATTTGATTTCGTGTGATGGTTATCATAAAAACTATTAATTTGGCATATACTTAAATAAAAAACCACTGGAATTTACTTTCTTAAACTGAAAATAAACAACACTTATTATTTTAATAAATGGTGGTAGAATAAATTTCCACCACCAATTTATTGAATTATTTAATAAAACTGAGTTGATATACGTCATCTAGCTCATCATTGTCATTGAAATTGATTCCTAAATCGTTAACTAAGCCTGTTCCTATATCGTAAACCCATCCATGAATATAAAGTTCTTGTTTCTTCTCCCAAGCATTTTGAACAATTGATGTCTTTGCTAAATCATACACTTGCTCTTTAACATTCAATTCTACAAATCGGTCAAATCTTTTCTCCTCGTTAGAAATAGAATCTAATTCATCGTGATGAAAACGATAAACATCTTTAATGTGTCTAATCCAGTTATCTATTACACCAATATGTTGGTTTCCCATTGCAGCTTTTATACCTCCACAACCATAATGACCACAAACTATAATGTGCTTTACCTTTAGTGCGTTTACGGCATAATCTAATACACTCAACATGTTCATATCAGTATGGATTACCATGTTAGCAATATTTCTATGAACAAAAACCTCTCCTGGTTGAGCTCCAATAAGTTCATTAGCAGGAACACGACTATCGGCACAACCAATCCATAATACTGGAGGTTGTTGACCTTTTGCTAAATTTTTAAAATAATTAGGGTCTTGAGCTAATCTCTTTTCTACCCACTCTTTGTTATTGTCTATCAGTTTTTTATAAAATGCTTTTTCCATGTTTTTTATTTTTTAAAGAGCAATTAATGTGCTCCTGCAGATTCTACTGGTTCGATTCCTTTAGTTATTACTTTAATATTTTTAAGTTTTGATACATGTTCTGCAAATTCCTGAATATTTTCCAACACGTCATAAGCAATAAAATAGGATTTCTCTCCATCAATTATTACCGTGCAATTTTCTGGCAATTCACTCAATGTTTTTGCAATACTTGCTTTGTTTAAGAAAGTAGTTTCTTCTGCTAAGATTAGTCGATAAACTTCTTCTCCATTATTAATCTCTTTGGTTAAATTAGCGGCATTCAAGTAATTTCTTCTAAGAATATAGAAGATTGCTACCGCCATACCTATTCCAATTCCTTTTAATAAATCGGTAGAAACAATTGCTATAACAGTGACAATGAATGCAAGAAACTGCAGTTTTCCTAGCTTATACATTTGTATAAATACTTGAGGTTTTGCTAGTTTATACCCTACCATTAAAAGTATAGCTGCTAATGAAGCTAATGGAATAAGGTTAATAAATGTTGGAATTAAGATTACTGACAATAGTAATATAACACCATGAGTTATTGTTCCTAATTTAGTTTGTCCACCAGAAGCAATGTTTGCAGAACTTCTTACAATAACTTGAGTTATAGGTAATCCTCCTATTAATCCAGAAATCATATTTCCAACACCTTGAGCTTTAAGCTCTCTATTTGTTGAAGACCTCCTTTTATAAGGATCTAATTTATCGGTAGCCTCAACAGAAAGCAATGTTTCTAAACTTGCTACTATTGCCAAAGTAATTGCCACCACATATACCTGTGGATTACTAATTGAACTAAAATCTGGTAGTTTAAAAAAACTTAAAAACTCTTGAGGGCTATTAGCAACTGGTAACTGAACCAAATGTTTTCCTTGTGAAGCTAGACTTGGAGTATAAATTGAGAATAGATAGTTTAAAAGTATACCCAAAAGAACTACAAATAGCGCCCCAGGTAAGAATTTAAAAAGACCTATTTTCTTCATAAACTTCATGTCGAATAGAATTAATAAACCTAATGAAACTAAACTTATAATGATTGATCCTAAGCTACTATATTTAAAAGCATAATATAATTCGGTAAACGTATTATGGCCATCTTGTTGTTCTAGATAAAAATCACCCATGAAATCTTCATCATAACCAAGAGCATGAGGAATTTCTTTAAGAATTAATATTACACCTATTGCTGTAAGCATCCCTTTTATAACTGAAGATGGGAAATAATAACCTATAATTCCTGCTTGTAAATATCCTGCAAGAAGCTGTAAGGCTCCTGCTAGTACAACAGCTAAAAGAAATGCCTCAAAACTACCTAACGTTTCAATAGCTGTTAGTACAATAACAACTAATCCTGCTGCAGGACCTGAAACACCAAGGGAAGATCCACTAAGAAACCCAACTACTATACCACCTACTACTCCTGCAATTATTCCAGAAAAAAGTAAATCTGGTCTACCAGTAGAGGCTAATGCCACTCCTAAACATAAGGGTAAAGCGACCAAAAAGACCACTAACCCAGCAGGTAAATCATTCTTCCATGAAGAAAAGATTCCCACTTTATTTTTATTATCCATTAATTTGAATTTTTGATTAATAATAATTTACTACAAAATGTACTAACTTATTTTTAACCAAGAGGAGGAGGGGTAACTATCTCTATAAAAACGGAAGTCGTTTTTTGAGCTGAGCACAATGGTTTAACTTCTTTTATTTTGTAAACATAAGCATCTAATAATCCCTTAAGAGAAAAATGTTTTTCTTCTTCTTCTAACAAATTAGGATTATTTGAATTGGTTTTATTTTTATTTGAAATATCTTCTTCTGTTAGCTCTATAGAAACAATAAATCTATCAACATTAGAAATAGAGGTAAGTATTATACTTGATAATAAAATAGAAATAAGAAGTAACGATATAATCGCAATTTTATTCATGTTGCAAATTTACAACACAAACAGCAGTAAAAAAAGTAAATGTTTGTTTAAGACAATTAAAAAAATGTTAAATATTTTTTTAATTAATCTATTATTAACTTCTTGGCAACTTTAACTTTATTATCTATACTTATAGAAACAAAGTAAATACCTTTAGATAGTTTAGTTAAATCTAGTTGGAAAGTGTTCTTACCTAAAGGAAGTTTTCCACTAGCAACCTCATAAACAGATTGCCCTAATGAGTTTAACAATTCAATTCTAGTTTGAACAGATTTTTCAATATCTAATACCAAATTAGTTGATTGATTTGCTGAAGGATTTGGGTATAATTGAATGCTGTTGATTAAATTAATTTCTTCTACCGAAACAAAACTCATTGGGTATTGCGACAATACTGTTTTGTTTGCTTGAACAATACTACCATCTTGAGAGTAAGAAGCATCAACAAATGATATTAATGGAGCTTTACTCAAACTAGGTTTATAGTAATTAATAACTGTCGCATTCACTGTTAAAGGAGTAATGGTAGGAAGAGGAGTTAAAATAATAGGATCTGTAACTAAATTCTCTACACGCTTAACTCTAAGAACAGAATCAATAGATATGGTTTCCAAATCTAATCTTCCCCAAGCATCAGCTTCAACAGTAACTGATCCAGCAGCGTTTGTACTTACAACTCCCACTATAGCAACATTTGCAGAAAAAGTACCAGCATAATTATCTGTATAATTATCTCCATATTTAAAAGGAAATCTTATAACAGCTTCAGGGTCTATATCGTATTTAGCTGTAGTAAAACCAAAACCAACAATATCAGCAACAAATCCAAGATTAGTAACGCTATCAAGAGAACTTAATGAATAAACAATATTAACCGCAGATAGACTCGATTTCTCAGCTAAATTAGCTGTTGGAAAATCACTTGTGCTTGATGTTGAAGCAGGGTCAATATAATAAGCTTTTTGAGTCATGCCATAACCTCTTAATGTGGTATAATCAAACACAACTCCATCTCCTATAGTATTATTCAATACGGTATTGGTATCTGCAATATAGTATAAAGTAGAATCTGGGAATGCAAATGTAAAATTACTTTGATTCAGTATAGGTTGTGCGAATACTGCAACTGAAGAACTAGCGATAAAAAGTATTAAAACGTAAATCTTTTTCATGTTTTGAATATAAACGAGGTGACTAAAGGTAATATTCTTCTTTCAAAAACTCTTGGTAAGGAGATAAATTAGCCATTACCTGAAGTTGTAAATATTTTTGATGAAATTTTTGTTCCGATTTTTGACTATTTAGCTGATTAATTCGATATCTATCAAAATTTTTTAATGCCAGTCTCTGTTGAGGTGATAATTCAACTCCCTTATACTCCAAATCTCTTAAATCATTAATGCTTTCAACCCCATTTATCAAGGACTTTCTGCAAGAATTATTATGTATAATATTGTCTTTCATATATCCTCACAAAGTTAACTGTTTTAAACAGTTATCACAACAACAAATCGTTAAATTTCAACAATAGGTTGTTAATGCATTTGTGACAGACGTAATTTTCATTAAAAAGGTTGTTACTTTATTAAAGTAACATGTCCCATCAATTCATGTTTCTTATTATTTATATCTTTATAAAATAATTTCCATACGTAAACATCTTGTTGTGCAGCATTCCCTTTATAGGTTCCATCCCATGGTTTGAACAATATGTCCGTATCAAACAGTTTTTCACCCCAACGA
>CAYNMR010000036.1:0-7502 GCA_964398455.1 uncultured Vicingus sp.
GTCAATTATTTTTACTGTCATAAGCGGTCGTTTCTAAAAGTTGCACACAACGGTTTGCGGCTTGGCGTAGTGGCGGATTTTTAGCACAAAAGTTCAATCGAAGAACTGCACTTGAACCTACCACTAAACTGTCATACGAAGCACTGAACCCGCCATTACGCCAAACCGCTGTTGGCAGCTGGTGTTCTGTCGTCCGTCCTTGTAAACCATTGTCTGTGTTGGGTTTGAGTGTCATTGTCTGTTTGCTTTTTTGTCTGTCCGTGTCGGTTTGTGCGTTGCGTTTTTTATTTTTTTTGAAGGGTTGGGAAAATTTTTAAAAACAATTTTGTCTTGCGTTGGCTTTGCAAGCTCTTTGACAAAGCTTTGCTCTGTGAGTTGGCTCGTGGAGCTTTGGCAATGTGCTTGCAAAATGCGTTGGCTTATGCGTTCATTTTCCTATAAAGTTCACTTACAAGTTTGTGCCAATCTCTAAATGTCATATTCTTATGTTTATTCTCATAATATTTTGATGTTTCTTCAACTGCTTGTAAAACTTTGTTTTTCTTTAGTAGTGGCTTTATAATTTGTAATAGTTCTTTGTCTGTTATTTCAGTCAGCGTGGATGGTTGTTTTTGTTCTGTTGTTTTAGGTACAGCGTTTTCTTTAAATAAGTCAAAAACAACATCAAAAAAGTTTGTCAAGTTTTCACGTTTGAAAACAATAATTCTTTCTCCGTTTGATAAATAACCAAATCTAAATTCATCATCTTTTACATTCTCCTGCAATGAAGAACGGGAGTACAATGAAACATTACTTTTTGCATTTAGTCTTTCTTTTACTTTTGTCGGATTCCAAGCAACTACTGTATCTGTATCAACATCGTAGCCAAGGATAATGAAAGGAATGTCTGCTTTGAAAATCTTTGAAAAATGCTCACTGTAAGGAAGTTGAACTCTTGTAACATCAGGTGAATTTTTAAAATATGCTGGTGATAAATTTTTAAGAAATACAAAGTATTTGTTTGTTCCGATTTTTATTAAAAACGGATTTCCCTCTTCATAACTAAACTCGTCTAACTCGTTAAGTGTTTCTATGAATTTTATCTTTAAATCTTTAGCAATTAGTTTTCTCATATCTTAAAACATAGAGTTATGTAGTTTAGATTTTATTCTTTTTTTGTTTGCAGTTCTTACATCAGTTAAATCGCAATCAAATCTCACATTCAAAATGTTAGATGGGATACTGCTAATGTTTATCGTTGGAATGTCAACGCTGTCATAATGCTGAATAGAATCTACAGAAAATTTATAGTCAAAGTATATGTCAAACGCTTTTTCAAAGTCTTTGCCAAGAGTTGAAGCCACGATTTCGTTGATACGATAAATTAAGTTTTGGTCTTTTAGCTTTGATTCTATTAATTCAACCAAATCAAAAACGCTTGTTCCTGTTCCTGTTTCAATTGTCAAAATTGAAGAAATGATAAGTTTCGATTTTGCATTTGGAATTAGTTGCTCTAATGAGAAGTTGTGTATTCTTCTACTTTTAGTTGTACTTTTTACTTCAATTTTATCGTTTCCGTCATTGAAATCGTATTTGTCAGAAGTTGAGTTGTGCCATGATTTAATTAAGTAATCAGGATTTTTTGATTGTTCGATTATCAATAATTCAGCCCAAAGACCTTGAATTGTTTTTAAAGCGGGTTTTGAAAATTTAGTGAAAAGGTTTATCAACTTTTCAATTTCAATTTTCAATTCTTTTAAAAGGGGCTTTTCCGAAAGGTTTTTAAGGAGTACAAAAACAATTTTCAAAAAATATTCTTGCAAATAATCGGAATCAGATTTTAACGAAATAATTGTGTATATGCCTTCTACAATTTTTCCTTTAGTATTTATCAGTTGGCATTGACGATTGAATTGGACGGATATAAATTCAAGATTTGTATCCAATGATTTTGCCTTTGTTTTTTCATCACATTTTATAAAAAACATTGGCTGTCCATTTAATGAAACTCCAAGTTTATGATTTTTAATAGTTGGCAATGATGCAATAGCAAAACTGTCGCCATCTCTTGGCGATTCATTCCTTAAGTTTTGAAATATTTTAAAAATGTTCTGCATTTTATTTACCAACTCCAACAAATGAATGAGCAAAATCTTCAGGATAATAAATACCCAAAGTATAAAGGACTTTATTTCCCCACTGCATTGATGAATGTTTTAATTTGATTTTGTGAATTTGAATACAAAAAGAATCTTCAAAACGAATTCCCTTGTCCCCAGGGTACGTCTGTGAGCCACTTGTAGAACGACCTGAAAAAATGTTACTTATTTTTAAAACATCTTTTTCTGTATCTAAACTTCTCTCACGACCACTGGTAACAGCATAACTCATTTCAAAAATGTAAGCGTGTCTTAATTCATGTTTGTCAGCTAAGTATCGTAAATATTGAATAGTTGAAGATTTACGCAAGGCATCAGGCATATTCATTATTTTGAAGTCCTTCAAAAACTCAATTACCTTTTCAATCTCAAGTTTTACATAACGATGATTTCTGTCGGGTGTACCGTAATTCTGAAAGTCAGTGAATGTTTGAGAGGAAAGAAAATTTGAAACAAACGAAATGTTTTCTTCAATATGTTGTAATGCGTTCATTTGTCGCCATCCACTCAATTTATGTGAAACTACATCGGCTGAAAGTATATTGTTTCTTGTTGGATTCATTGAACTGTCAAGAATAAGTAACTGTTCAGCTCTTTCAAGTGTATTAGCTTTCAACATATTCCGCATTATTTCTTCGTGCTTTACATATTCTCTGTATTCAATTGTTGAATCAAGAGGAATAAAAACACGACAAGAATTAAGGTAATTGCGTTTGTAACCGAAAAATCTACAACGTTGTTGAATGGTGTCGGCATTGGATTTTCCAATGCTGTAACGTGGCATATAAGAAACTGCCAAGCCCTCAACGGTGTAACCTCTATTCAACATTTCAGCACCGACCAGAATATGTGAAGAATAATTTGCCCAATTTATTTCATTGTTCTTTTTCTGTTTACCAGCGGCATTATTGCTGATTACTAATTCAATGTTTGTATCAAGAATTACCTGCAAAACTTCTTCCATAACTTCATCGAAGCTTGGCGGATTTTCAATGCGTCTTACTGCTTCATCATAATTTTTGTAAAACTCTTTGGCTAATTCAATTTTGCTTGGGTCATTGCTATTTAAGTTCAAAATTTCAGACCAAATACCAATAAGGTTTTTAATCCAACCATAGAATTTTTTGCTTGCATCTTGTTCTCTATCTGCGTGTATCATCATAGAAAGAAATTTTTCTTTCTCTTGAATGTTAACAGTTATTGCAACACCCATTAAAAACAACTGCAAAGCATCTATCAAACTTTGTGGACATTCTGATAGTTGGTTATGCTTATGATGATAAACTTCATTGTCAGGAATTGTAATTATTAAGTCGGTGTTATCTTCAAAAAATGTTTTACCGCCTGTGTAAGCTTTGCCCGGTGTTAGCACAACGTGAAATTTTGGCGAAAGCAAATCCATAATGTTAATGAGCAACGGTGCTTGTGGTGTTGCTGTATATTGAATGTATGAATGATTAGAAAGGGAAGCTCGTAAATCTAAAATACTTGAATAGGTAGAACTAAATTCATCATCTTCCCAGTCTTCAGATTTGCTGTTTTTCCTTGCATATGTATTTAAACTTGCTTGGTCTGCCTCATCATCAATAATCAAAACTCCGTTGTTTCCTAATGCTTCCCGAACCTCTACTTTTTTAAATATTTTAGTCAGTTCGCTAATGTGTTTGTAATGCTTTAAAACGGTAATTAAAATTGCTGGTTTGTGATTTAGCTTTAATGCTTGTTGAATTTTTGTATGAACATCGTCTGCAATTGTTGGGCTTTTATATACTTTGAAAACCCTTGCGTTGTCGCTATCTGTTAAAAGGTCTTTCTTTAAACGGTTTGTAGTTTGGTCTAAAAGATTGTTTTTAATTCCTGCAAAATAGATTACAATCCTGAAACCATTGTCTATTGCCAAGGCTGTCAATGTTGTAAAAGACATTGTTTTGCCACTTTGGACGTAACCAATTGTAATTCCCGTTGTGCTTCCTATTGTTTCAACTGGATTGATACATTGGGAAAGAATAGAGGTTGTTTCGTTTAATAAATTTTCTCGTTCTTCATTATCCAACTTTGTAAAACGACTTACTAAATCCACTGTCCTTTCACCTTGAACAATTGGAAAATTTGTTGTCGCTGGCTGAATTATTTTTATCGTTTCATTCATTGCATTATAGATTGCGTATAAAGTTGTTGAAGTTGTTTCTCACATATCCTGCGTGCTTCGCACCTTGTGATGAAGCGGCAAGTTCTGCTAAAGCCAATGCTCGTATAATTGAAATTATGGGTTGGTAATCTTCATCAGTCTTGAACTTCTCAAATCGTGTAAAAAATTGATGAGCAAGATTTAATTTGAAAGTTGCTGTTTTATCAAACAACTCGTCATTTACTCCCATTTCCAAAGTGTACAAATCTGTAATTGACGGCTCGGAAATAAATTCAAATTTCAGTTTAATTTGTTCGTCTTTGATTTCAATGAAATCTTCGTGGCTGTCAATTGCTTTTGCTTTCTTAGAAAGTTGTTCATTTTTGGTTGCAAGACTTTTGTTGTCTATCTCTTTTAATGAAGTTTCAACCTTAGCTTTTAAATTTTCTACTTTGGTTGCTTTCTTCATATTACTGACAATGCTTTTCGCAACTTTCACATTGTCATCTTGCGTTTTAGGTTTAATGTATTTTTCTGCTTGGGTGTACAAGTCAAAATCTTTTGCAGAAATTTCTGCTTGCAAAGCTTCCATTAAAGCGGTTAAATCTTCTTGCTCTTGAAAACTGCCCTTATTGAAACTTACCGCAAATCCCTCTAGTTCTAACTCACCAAAAATCCTTTTGTAACGTGGTGAACCGATTTGACCGCAAATAGCTTTTGGTCTGTATTTTTCATCGTGGCTACCTTCAATAACTCTTCCTCGTCTAAAAAGTGAAAGTCCATTCACCTCACTTGTACTCATTGTATTTAGAATGCCGATAAATCCAGTAACGGTGTACTTGCCCGATGAAAAATTGATTTCCTTTTTCCACAAAACAGGTTTCCCTTTTGGGTCTGTGTAAAATGGTGCATTTAAAATTTCTGGTTCTTCGTAGGTAAGTAAAATATCGTTGATATAAAGTTGTAAATCTCCATTGCGAATAAACTTTCGGTAAATACTACTTAAATGCCTCCTGATTTTGTCCATTTGCATTATTGAAGGTGCATTTTGAGATAATTTAGAAAGTGTGATTTCAGTAAAATGCTTTGATTTTTCTTTCCTTGTGTTTTCGACTTTGAGGACTTCTCTCTTTTCTTTTAAAACTTTATCTAAATCAAATTCAACGTAGCGTTCTTCAGTTTCGTTTAACGCTGCTGTTCTAACACTCCAAAAGTTTGCAAGCCAAATAGAAGCGGTTTTCATTCCCATTCCAAATTCATGTAAACCTCTATTGTCAATAGGGATGTTTGCAGGTTCAAAAGCTCTTTGGAAGTTCTTGGAGTCAATGCCAGCGGCATTATCATAAATTTTGATTTGGTCGTTTTCTCTATCTATGTTAATTCTAACTTCAAACTGATATTTTCCATTTTGTGTTTTTTTGAGAGATTCTTTGTTGTTCTCAAAACTTTGAACAGCATTATCTACATACTCGCCTAATGCAAACCATACTTTATTATTAAGGTTGCGGAATTGTCCGTAAACCCCTGTTTGTATTTTTATTGAAACTGTTTCTACGCTCATTGTATTAAGTTTTCAGCTATTTTCTTTACCACCCCAACATTTACTGCATTACCGAGAGCTTTAAATGCTTTTGCAATTGTGGGTGGCAATTCAGTTAATTCTTCCATACATTGAAGCTTTGCAGCTTCTTTTCTTGTCATATATCTTCCAAGCCAAGGGAAAATTGGAATTTGTGTTGTTGTCAAAACCAATGCAGGAGAATAAGTTGGCATTTTAACTCGTATTCCTGATGGTCTGAACTGTACAATTTTGTCATTGATTGTCAAAGGAACTTCGCCACAATTCCATTCAAATTTTTGGTGACTGTTTTCAAACTCTTGAATTTTCGGTATCCAATCTTTCAACCAACTTTTATGCTTCTTGTAAAATTCTCTGTTTGCTCTTATGTAATATTTTTTCCAATCTGGAAATTCTTTTTCATCGCCTTTAACTCCGTCTTGTGCGTATATTGGCAAACATTGAAGCATATCATCCAATGAATTACCTTTTATTTTCTTTCCAAAAGTTCCTTTCTTTCCTTCTAATTCTGCTTTTCGTAATTTAATTGGTGCTTTGCCTTCAAATGGATAATCTGCTCCAAATTCCATTGCCCAAATTGGAAAACGTGGAACTTCTTCGGGTTGCAAATGGTCTAAAAATTCTTGCCAAACTTCTAAATGATTCTTTGTGTCTTGTCGCAAAGTCATAAAGTCTGTATCATCTGTAATGATGATGTCGTGAATACTAACATTTTCATTTTCTTGTTTTTCAGGAAACTGAAAATCTTTTAAACCACCCTTTTTCTTTAGTCGTCCGACAATGTATATTCGTGAACGGTGCTGTGGTATACCGAAATGATGTGGTGATAATATTTCTTCACGAACATCATAAAGTTTAGAAAGTTCTTTATGAATTACTTTCCAAGTATTGCCATCATCGTGTCCTTTCAAGTTTGGTACATTTTCCAAAAACACATATTCGGGTTCGTGTTCGTTTAGGATTTCCATTATACGGTAAAACAAGTTTCCGTTTCTTGGGTCGTCAAGTCCCAATTGTGCACCTGCTTTAGAAAATGGCTGACAAGGAAAACCTGCACATAAAATGTCGTGTGCTGGAATAGAATTTATATCAACTTGGTTTATATCGCCTTGAATTTTCGTCTTATGGTTTCTCTCGTAAAGTTCTCTTAGCTCTTGATTGAGTTCACTCGCAAAAACACATTTGTGTCCTAAGTCTGATAAGGCAAGATGAAAACCGCCTAGTCCTGCGAATAAGTCAATGAACTTCAATTTTCTCATACTAATTTGATAATGCTATTAATTGTAGGTTTAGAAATCTCACACTTTAAATTTATACATTTTGTCTGTGCGAAGGCAAAAAAGTGGCTCTTTTGGCTTTGCGAAGGGTTGGCTATGTGTGTTGGTGCTAAGCCAAATGTGCCACTTGCGGGCTGGCTTAAAATTGTTTTTAAAAAATGCGGGTGGAAAAAAAATAAAAAACATAAGGTCGGCAATGAGTGTCGGCTTACTCGTTGTCCGTTTGTAATATCGTTTCTATGTCTTTGGTCACCTGTCAAAATGGTTTACTTTTTTATCGTTTTTAGTCGTCTGTTTGTTGTTGTCGGGTCGTCCGTTACACTTGCTGCCAACCTTTAGATTTGTTTCATGCTAAAAATAGCAATAGTTATAGTAACTTT
>CAYNMR010000037.1:0-6882 GCA_964398455.1 uncultured Vicingus sp.
TCGTTGGGGTGAAAAACTGTTTGATACGGACATATTGTTCAAACCATGGGATGGATTTTATAAAGGTACGAGAGTACAAGAGGGAGT
The DNA here is from genome assembly GCA_964398455.1 of uncultured Vicingus sp. GTDB lineage: Bacteria > Bacteroidota > Bacteroidia > Flavobacteriales_E > Vicingaceae > Vicingus. Next base: position 88 of record CAYNMR010000037.1, read on the forward strand.
ATATGTGTGGAAACTGTTCTTTAAAGACATTAACGGAAAGAAACATGAACGAATAGGCCATGTAACAATCATTCAGTAAAATAAAACAAAAGAATATCCAATCAAAACAACAAAAAAGAGGCTGCAATAACAGCCTCTTTTTTATGCTTAAAATTTCAAATTCAAATGTCTATTTTTGCAAACTATGAATTTAGATTACAGCAAGGAAAAACAGATGAGATATGATAAAGCCTACTTAAAAATGGCTTTAGAGTGGGCAAAACTTTCGCATTGCCAAAGAAAACAAGTGGGTGCTTTGATTGTTAGAGATAGAATGATTATTTCGGATGGATACAATGGAACACCTACAGGGTTTGATAATTGTTGTGAGGATGAAGCTGGGGAAACTCGTTGGTATGTTTTACATGCAGAAGCAAATGCTATATTAAAAGTAGCTAAATCTACGCATAATGCAGATGGAGCAACACTCTATATTACACTTTCTCCTTGTAAAGAATGCAGTAAACTTATTGTTCAGGCAGGAATAAAAAGAGTTGTTTTCCATAATGGATATAAAGATCAATCTGGTGTTAATTTCTTAAAAGAATCAGGTATAGTAGTTGAACAAATTGAATCATTAGATTAATCTTACGTAACAAATATGAACAAGAATAGAACATTTTTATACATCATTTTACCAACCATTATTTCTTTCTGTATTGTGGTTGGAATATACTTGGGAGCATATTTATCTCAAAATTCAACGGATAAAACCATTATCTTTTCTGCCAATCCACATGCTAATAATACCAATAAACTAAATGAGATTTTAAGTTTCATTAAAGACATGTATGTTGATACGGTTAACACCACCGAATTAACTGAAAATTCAATTGCAAGTATCTTAGCAAGTCTCGATCCACATTCTTATTACATTCCAGCAAAAGAATTTAATGAAATGAATGATCCTTTAGAAGGAAACTTTCAAGGGATAGGAGTAGAGTTTAGAATAGTTGAAGATACTGTAATGGTAATTTCAGTTATTGCAAACGGACCATCAGAAAAAGTTGGTCTTGAAGCTGGTGATAGAATAATAAAAGTAGACAAAACAACGATTGCTGGTATAGGCATTACGAATGAACAAGTTATTAAGTTTTTGAAAGGACCGAAAGGAACAAAAGTTAATGTAACTGTTTCCCGAAAAGGCATTAATAAGCCTCTGAAATATACCATTACAAGAGATGAAATTCCAATTTTTAGTGTGGAATCGCCATATATGGTTGATGATAAAATTGGATTTATAAAGATTAATCGTTTTGCAAAAACAACCTATCCTGAATTTTTAAAGGCTACAAAAATTTTATTGAAACAAGGTATGGAAAGTTTGATTATCGATTTAAGAGGTAATGGTGGTGGGGTAATGACTGCAGCAACTGATATCGCTGATGAAATTCTCCCTAAAAACAAAATGGTAGTTTATACACAAGGAAAATCGAGAAATAAAGAAGAGTTTTATTCAACTGCAAGAGGAATACTAGAAAAAACAAATATCATTGTTTTAATTAACGAAAGTTCTGCATCAGCTAGTGAAATTATTGCTGGAGCAATACAAGATAATGATAGAGGAACAATAATAGGTAGACGTTCTTTTGGAAAAGGATTGGTTCAGGAACAAGTAATGTGGCCTGATGGTTCTGCACTTCGTTTAACAGTTGCTCGATACTATACACCTTCAGGGCGATGTATTCAAAAACCTTATGAAGATGGGTTGGAAAGTTATAACATGGAATCGTATAACAGGTATACCAATGGGGAATTATTAAGTGCAGATAGTATTCAGTTTCCAGATTCTCTAAAATATTATACACCTTCAGGGAAAGTTGTTTATGGTGGTGGGGGAATAATGCCAGATATATTTGTTCCAATTGATACCATTGGAAATACCAATTACTTTTATGAATTAAGATATCGAGGAATTATGCAAGATTTTTCGTTACAATATGTGGATGAGAATAGAAATAAACTAAAGAAGCAATATAAAAATGCAGTTGAGTTTAAAAATAAATTTCGAGTAAATAATGACTTGTTTAATAGTCTTATCAAATTTGCTGAAAAGAGTGAATTACCAAGAAACTTATTAGAAATAAAACAATCGAAAGAATTAATTGACAGAACACTTCGAGCCACAATTAGTAAGGATTTGTTTGGAAATTTTGGTTATTACGTTATTATAAACGACGAAGATAAAACTGTTCAAGAAGCCATATCTAGTTTTAAGATAAATAAGTAGACTTTAAATGAAGAAAGATATTAATCCTCCGCAAATTAAAGATGTTGCAGTTGCTGTTGTTAAAGAAGTTAACGAGTTGAATCAAGATGTTTGGAATGTTTATCTAATCAACATGAAAAACGAGAAAATAAATCAAGTTTTAGTTTCTTCAAAAGGCTACCTAAAGCTTGAAAATGGAGAGGAAACCAAAACATCAGTATTACGACACGCTTTAGGAGATATTGAACCAAAAAGCTTTGTTAAAATTGAACCCATTGTTGAAGAGGTTTTTGGATTACACAACGAATATTGGGTGAGCTTTTTTAAAGACAACGAATTGCTCGATAAAAAATACATTTTTCTTGCAGAAACCATAAAAGACGAAAACCTAACTTCAGTTCCTGTGCTTGAGAAGCGAGGAATTATGATAAAGTAGCACTTCGTTACAAAGCTATTGTCTAAATTCTATTTTTTATATAACTTTGGTTAACATTGTTAAACTTACCAAATGTTAGAACAATTTAATTTAGAGAAGATTCTGTTTCTAGATATCGAAACCACATCTGCAGTAAAATCTTTCGACGATTTGTCTGATGATTTTAAAAAACATTGGGAACACAAATCTAATTTTATAGCTAAAGAAAGTGAAACACCTCAAGAAAGTTATTCACGAGCAGGAATTTATGCAGAGTTTGGAAAAATTGTTTGTATTTCAGTTGGATTCATTAAAATAGAAAATGGGATTAAAAAGCTTCGTTTAAAATCATATTTCAACCACAACGAAAAAGAATTGTTGATTGATTTTTTTGAATTATTAAGTAAACATTTTAACACGCCACAACACCTGCTTTGTGCTCACAACGGAAAAGAATTTGACTATCCTTACATTGCTAGAAGAGGCTTGGTAAATGGATTAAGTATTCCTTCTATTTTAGATATGGCAGGTAAAAAACCATGGGAAGTTCAACATCTAGATACCTTACAATTATGGAAATTTGGCGATTACAAACATTTCACCTCTCTAAATTTGCTCACCACCATTTTTGATATACCAACCCCAAAGGATGATATTGATGGAAGTATGGTAAATCAAGTGTATTGGCAGGATAACGATTTAGAACGAATTGCCAATTATTGTCAGAAAGATGTTGTAGCTTTAACCCAATTATTTTTGAGATTCAGAAACGAACCATTAATTTTACCCGATAACATTATTTACAGTTAAAACAAAGAAACATAAAATGTCAAAAATTAAATACATTATTTCCATATCGCTTTTTTTAGTAATGATCTCATGTGAAAAAGGCAATTCAACCTATTTTGATTCTATTTTAAAATCAGAAGAAGGTGTTTTTAGAGGTATTCAAATTGGAAATTCTATAGAAGAAGTAAAAACGCTTGAAAACCAAGAATTCTTGGTTGATAATATGGCAGAATATCTTTATTACGACTATAAACTCGATATGGGAAATAGCTATACCATTTCTTATGATTTTTCAGAAAATAAACTTTACGAAATAGAAGTCTCTATTTATTTTGATGTGATTGATGATGCAAACAACTTGTTTACAGAATTTACCAATCATTTTACAGAAAAATACGGTGCAGGAAAAGTTGCCACCGATGGCTATACCTCTTGGAGAACCAAAAGCAGACTTACAGGAAATGGAGTGGAAGTAGCTATGATTAACGATAGTCAAGAGTATGGTTACATTTCTATTCTAATAAGCGATTTAAATTATTGATTAATAAGTGATAATCTGCTTTTCATCTAATCTTTTGTAAGGTAATTAATTCAATAGTTGTTTAATCTTTTTTTTACACTTATCTTTAAAGCCTTTTTAGCATATAATTCAATTCATGGAAAATAGAACGCTTCTTGAAATTAAAAATTTGGTTACAGAATTCCGTACCGAAGACGAAACAGTTAAAGCTGTAAATAATGTTTCATTTACTTTAAACAAAGGGGAAACTGTTGGTATTGTTGGTGAATCAGGTTCTGGTAAATCGGTTACATCGCTTTCGGTAATGCGGTTAATTCCAAATCCTCCAGGAAGAATAGCTTCAGGAGAAATTCTTTTCCATTCTTCTAATGGTATTGTAGATTTAGCTAAAGCTGACGAAAAAACCATGAGAACACTTCGTGGAAACGAAATTGCCATGATTTTTCAAGAACCAATGACTTCGTTAAACCCTGTTTATACTTGCGGAGACCAAGTTGCTGAGGCAATTATTGTTCACCAAAAAGTAAGTAAAGCAGAAGCAAAAATAAGAACCATTGAGTTGTTTAATAAAGTGCAATTACCTCGTCCAGAAGTAATTTTTGACACCTATCCACATCAAATCTCTGGAGGACAAAAGCAACGTGTAATGATTGCTATGGCAATGTCTTGCAATCCTTCTATACTTATTGCTGATGAGCCAACAACGGCACTTGACGTAACTGTTCAAAAAACCATTTTGGAATTGATGAACAAGTTGCAAATGGAACATGATATGGGTATTATGTTTATTACACACGATCTGGGTGTAATTGCTGAATTAGCTGATAAAGTGGTGGTAATGTACAAAGGTAAAATTGTTGAGCAAGGTTCGGTATTAGATATCTTTACAAATCCACAACATCCATATACAAAAGGCTTATTGGCTTGTCGACCACCATTAACTAAGCGTTTAAAATGGTTGCCAACTGTTGCCGATTTTATGACGGTTGATGCAGAAGGCGAAATGCACGAAACCAATAAATCGGTTGAAGAAGTTACCAATAGTTTAATAGTTACTAAAGAAGATACTGCAAAAGAACATGAGGTGCTTTATGCTAAGCAACCATTATTGCAGTTAAAAAATATCAAATTATATTTTCCAATAAGCAAAGGTTTGTTTGGTAAATCAAAAGAATACGTTAAAGCTGTTGACGATATTACTTTTGATGTTTATCCAGGTGAAACATTAGGTTTGGTTGGTGAGTCGGGTTGTGGAAAAACTACACTTGGTAGAACCATTTTAAAATTATTAGAACCAACCGAGGGTCAAATTATTTATGAAGGTGTTGACATTACTATGTTGGGAGCTAAAGAAATGAGAGAATATAGAAAAAAAATGCAAATTATTTTTCAAGATCCTTATTCATCATTAAACCCTAGAATTACCATTGGTGAAGCTATTATGGAACCAATGAAAGTACATGGTGTATTGGCAAACGATGCAGAGAGAAAAGCCAGAGTAATGGAGTTGCTTCGTCGCGTAAATTTACCTGAGCATCATTTTTACCGTTATCCTCATGAGTTTTCTGGTGGTCAACGTCAACGTATTTGTATAGCACGTTCATTGGCACTAAATCCAAAATTTATCATTTGCGATGAATCTGTTTCGGCATTAGATGTTTCTGTTCAAGCACAAGTGTTAAACCTATTAAATGAGTTAAAACACGAATTTGGATTTACTTACATTTTTATTTCTCACGATTTATCGGTAGTTAAATTTATGAGCGACCGAATGGTGGTGATGAACAAAGGTAAAATTGAAGAAATGGGTTTAGCCGACGAAATATATAACAACCCTCAAACAGAATACACTAAGAAATTGATTAGTGCTATTCCTAAAGGAGAGTTGGATGATATAAAAGCTTCAATTGCTAAGAAAAAAGCAAACATTAAAGTAGAAGCTTAAAGGTTCTATAAATGGGATTTAATATAAAAGGTCTTTCTTTAATTCTGTTTATTTTAATTTTAAATCCCACATATTCTCAAGAAGAAATTATTAATAGAGAGAAATTAACTTATTCTTGGGGTTTAGGTAGAGAGCATGCAGGATCTGGATTGAGTGTTCTTTATTATCCAAAAGGGTTGAATTTGGGGGTTTTTGGAGCAATAGGTTATCCAGTAGTAGGCTTGTCATATAGCTCTGGGATTAAATATCGTTTCTATTCAAAATCGCAAAAATCAAGATTTATCCCTTACTCTTCTTTAATTTATGGGTATCATAGATCATTCCGTACTAAATCTAACAATCCACTACAAACGAATGATGGAAAATACGATAAGATAATTATTGGACCTTCAATTAGTTTAGGTTTAGACACAGGGCCTAAAGTTTCCAAGAAAATCTATCTTTCAATTGGAATAAATTATGGATTTAATAATCAAGAGGCTGAGGATTATGAAGAATTTTTGACAAGTCTCGGTTATAAGAGAGTTCTTAACGATGATATTTACATTCCTATTTCCTCGCCTCTTTCTTTTATTTTTGGGTTAAGATTTATTTTAGACTGATTTTTAAAAATTCAACTTCTGTTGTTTGTTTTTTACCAAATTCAATTTTACTTCTTCCATGTGTTTGAGTTGAGAAGTAATAGGTTTGTTGTTTAGTTTGATAAATTCTTGAATAATAAAACTTTTGAGGTTCTCTTTGTCGAGAAGCATATCTTTTAACTCAAAATCTTTATCGTCGGCATTTACAATAATTAGGTTAAACAAGTCTTCCATCAAAGCAATTTCCATTGATTCTTTAAGTACTAAATTGTACTTTTTTATTAGGGCTTTCAATTT
>CAYNMR010000038.1:0-6161 GCA_964398455.1 uncultured Vicingus sp.
GAATTTTATGATAGCTTGAATTAGCGTGTGCTTATGCTCATGCAAAGCACACACACGGGTTTTGCGTCAGGCGGGGTGACGTGCAAAATTGAAGCTGAGTGCTACTATCAAACTTTTGTGCAGGTTGACAGTGAAGTGCTCCGAAATCGCCAACTGCGGCAACACGCAAACCGTTATCGGTCACCCTATGAACGACAGTGCAAACATTAAACAGACAGACAAATGACAAAACAAGCCAACGCTTCGGCAAAATCAAAAGAGGTGCAACGCCACCCACAAGCTAACGCACAGTTGCACCACATTTGCTTTTGCCCCAACCACACAACGGACAGTATTTAATCAGAAAGACGATGATAAAATGAGCTATAAAGACAAGTTTGAACAATCAGATAAAAAAGCCCTAAATTCTCTCATTGCAACGAAGATTCTTGATTTAATGGACAAACTTCGTCTTGACTCAAATGAGAACGCACAAAGACGTTGGATATGGGAATTATTGCAAAATGCTAAAGATGTTGCGTTTGACGAACAACAAGTAGCAACAGAAATAAATATTCAAAATCAAAATGGAACAAAAAGTGTTTCGTTTAGCCATAATGGAAAACCGTTTTCCGTAGATAACATTACATTTTTGATAAAACAAGTTTCTACAAAGGAACGTAACTCAACAGAGAAAAACGAAAAACCAAAAACAACAGGAAAATTTGGAACAGGTTTTTTGACAACACACTTACTTTCTGAAAAAGTAGAAGTATCAGGAGTAGTTAAAGAACCCGATTTGGATTACAGAAATTTTGTTTTACCATTAGACAGAAGCGGAAGAACAACTGACCAAATTATTGAAAGCGTAAATAAATCCATTTCTGTAAGAGATAATTTGGATTCTCAACCAGCATTAGCAAATTATGACCCAAATAATTTCAATACAACTTTTGTTTACAACTTAGATGAAGAAGGATATAAGGTAGCAAATGTTGGTGTAGATGATTTACATCTATCTTTACCTTATACGCTTGCATTTTTACCAAATATCAGGTCAGTATCAATTAAACACGAAAATGTCGTTTATGAGTTATCAAAGATTGAAAACCTAACAGAGAATATCAAAGTATCTACGATACATAAAAAAACATCTTCTGAAACAACAGAACTAAAGATAATTACGCTTGAAAAGGACAACACGATAATAGCAGTTGAAATTGAACAAAATAACGACAAAACTTATTTAAAAGGTTTATCTAATGAATTGCCAAAAATATTTTGCGATTTCCCTTTAATTGGAACGAACGATTTTACATTGCCTTTTGCGATTAACAATCCTAACTTTAATCCTACTGAACCGAGAGATGGTGTTTGGCTTACAGACCACAATGCAGAAGCTATAATACTTGAGAACAAAGAGATTTTCTTAAATAGTGTAGAATTGTATTTTGAGTTATTGGACTTTTCAATTAAAAATAATTGGGAAAACTTGTTTCTACTTGCAAACACAGAAACACCAACAGAAAAAAAGTGGTTTTCCAAATCTTGGTTTGAAGAAAATATTCAAAAACCGATTAGAGTCAAACTCTTACAATTACCGCTTGTAACTTTAGAAAATGGCGAAAAAACATCAATCCAAAATGAAGAAGGCAAAGCGAACGTTTATTTTCCATATCACTTAAAAGAGGAGGTTCGTGAAAGAATTTGGGAACTTGAATACAAATTATTTCCCAACAAAGTTCCTGCAAAAAAAGACATTCATAATTGGTATGAGGTAGTTTGGAATGATTGCTTTAAAGACAATTTAAAAGCAATTACAGAATTTATTCAAGAAGAAAAAAAAATTGATGAGTTTTCTAAGAGATTAGATAATGATGTAGCGAAATCCGTAGAATGGTTAAATGAATATTTTGACTTGCTAAATTTTGAAGAAATTTTTATTGAAAATATTATTACAGATAAGTTTTCTGTTATTCCAAACCAAAAAGGGGAATTCAAGAAAAAATCCGAATTAAAAATTGACCAAAAAATTGAAGAAGAGCTAAAAAATGTTTTAGAAATACTTGGTATTGATATTAGAGAGAGTCTAAGGCATAACCAAATTATAACAGCCAGCAAATACAAAGAAACATCTGAAGGACAAATAACCTATCACACAAGAACACAAGAAAATGTAATTGATGAAATAAATAAAATATTAGAAGGAACAGGAACAAATAAGAATCCAAATTCAGGTAGAGCAATTAGTTATCTAATAAGTCTTTTCAGCGAAGACGAGGCATTCCTGAAACACAGAGAAATACTATATCAATTTTGCACAGATTTGATTCCAAGTGAAATTTCAGAGAAAAAAATAATTGGGCAATGGTCAGAATCTATTTGGAAAAATTGCGACAAACCGAGAATTGGTAGGCTTGTCTCATTCGTATCTGAAATAAAAACTATTAATTCCTTACAAGTCAAATTAGAAAAAAAGTCGTTACAAGAAACATTTGATTGGGTTAATTCATTTATTGTCTTTTTAAATCAACAAGGCTTATCCGAAAAGTTGAATCTCAAAACATCGCCAATTCTGCCAAACCAAAAAGGCAACTTTTGTATTAAAGACGATTTATTTTTAGATAACGGTCAAATTGATGAATCTTTAAAAGACATCTTGGAAGTATTAGGTTATCCAATTAAAACTGAATTATTAGATAAGAATATTTTTCTTGAACTGCCTAAAAACCGAGAAAGAAATGCAGAGTTTGTCGCAGATGAAATAACACGTTTAATTACACCACGTTTTTCAGAATTTCCACGTTCAGAAGAAACAAAAGAAATTTTCAAATCGCTGTTCCGTTGGTTTAATCAAAATAAAAAAGAAGCCAACGAATTATTTGAAAGTCTTTACAACAACAAGCACAAACTATACGATGATGACGAAATTGCGGCAAACCTTGAAAAAGCAGAGATATTAGATGAAATTATTGGCGAAACGGGTTTGTCGCCAAAAGAGGTTAAAGACAAACTGAAAGCACTTTTAACCAATCCGAACATTGCAGACATTTTAAAAACTACATCAAATGAACAGCAATTAGTTGCTTCGGGTGGTTTATATCCTGTCGGTTCGGAAGATGATATTAAAATTTCAACTCTAACAGATAATTCAAGTGAAAAATCAAGAATTTCATTAAGTGAGGACGCAAAAGAAATTATCTTTCAAGAATTGAGAAAAAACAATTTTAATGTTCCTGATACTATTCAAATAAATTATACGATAGTAGAAGGAGTCACAAATCCGTTGGGAAACCCTATCAAATTAGTCGTAAAGAGTGCCAAAGCGGGAAAAATTTATTTCAACCCAAATGAATGGATTGCATTGACAGAAACCGACACTCAATTATTTGTAGTAACGAGAGGCAACGTAGTTAGAAACGTAACGCTTTCAGATATTGAATCTCTTAATGACACATTTCATATGAGATTAAACACCCAATCTTTTGCAATGACCAATTTGAAAGTGTTTGCTAAATTCTTTCAATATCTGCCTTATACGCACTTTATCTTTGAATCACCAGAAAGCACAACAGACTATTTGCAACAGTTCGGTTTGAGTGAACGAAATCCAAGTGCAAACGAGTTATCTGCGGACGATAAAAACTTATTGCTTTAATGATTTACAGCCGAGAAGAACATACAAGATTTTTAGAAGAAGAACTTCGGGCACAAACAGAAGCCTACAAGCAAAAGTTAGATACTTCTGCCCTTTTTCTATTGCAAGACCGCGAAGAACTTTTTGTTGCACAATTTCTAAAATTTCAGGACGGAGAAATGATTTTGAAATTTCCCAACACAAGAGGAATACCAAGACAAGGCGAATATCTTTACTGTTTTACAGTTCCAAAAGAACTAAGAAGTTACAGAGATTGGGGTAATAAAACTTATGGCGATTTAATAAAAGCCAAAACCAATTATTCAGAAGTCGTTTGTATATGGCAAACACCATCAACTGAGAAAGATTTTAGCATTGCGGGTTTCAGAGGTGTTGAACTTGAATTTGCGATTCAAATACAAGAAGCCGAAGGAATGATACTTATCTTGGGTGCAAACAAACCGCCTTTTGAATATATTGCTAATCTTCAAAGCATTGTTCAGAACAAAAACAATGAATCGGTAAACAAAATTCTTGACCAAGATTTTCAAGTTTCGGATTGGACACCTGCACTTCTTGACAATAAAAGCAATATTTCGGATTTTGTTTTAACACAATTAGCTCTGCAAGATACTTTAATTATACAAGGTCCGCCCGGAACGGGCAAAACATATCTAATTGCTGAAATTTGCGAAAAGTTATGCAATCAAGGGAAATCTGTTTTAGTAACAGCACTTACAAACAGGGCTTTAATTGAAATAGTTGAAAAACCTGCATTGAAAGGACTTTTAGAAGAACAAAGAATTTTTAAAACAAAACTTTCGGTTGATGAAGCAAGGGCAATCAAAAATTTACAACAAACAAAAGAAGTAAGTCCACAACCTGCAAATTTAATTCTTTCAACTTTTTTCATTACAAGCGGACAAGCTGCAAAAACGTTTAACGAACCACCGTTTGATTACGTTATCGTGGACGAAGCAAGCCAAGCATTGCTTGGAATGTTTGGCGGTGCAAAACTTTTAGGAAAGAAAAACATTTGGATTGGCGATACTAAACAACTTCCGCCTGTTGTTGCATTAAGTGACGATAAGGTAAACCGAAAAAATTATGGTGCATTAGTTGACGGACTAAAATCCATTTCAGAAACCGCATTATTGCCCATTTTTCAACTAACCGAAACACATCGTTTGACTGAAAGAGCCGCAAATTATTCAGGTATTTTCTATAAAAACAGTTTAAAGTCAAGAGCAAAAAAAGACATTCGCCTTTCCTATTCGGAAATGAATTTAGATTATGGAAAATTGTTTAATCCTTATGGTGGTTCTACTTTGATAAAGACTGATTTAAAGGCAGGCGAGTTCAAACCTAATAATGCATTGAAACTTGCAACTGAACTTGTTCAGCATTTATTGAGAACAAACGAAAAACTGCATATTTCAGTATTGACTTATTTCGTTGAAACGACCAAAGCATTGCAAAAAGCCATTTTTCAAACAGTCGGTTATCATAAAAACTTATTGATTGAAACAGTATCAAGAGTTCAAGGTTTGACAACTGACGTAACTATTTTTGTTGTTCCTAATTCAAGTTATCATCGTTCGTTGGAAAACCGACTTTTCAATGTGGCGACAAGTCGTTCAAAGCGACACACACTTATTATTACAGACAAAGACGTTTTAACACGTTCACAAATTGACAATGAAGTTAAAAGTTATCTTCAACGATTGAATGAGGAATTTTCATTTTACATTCAATTTGATAATTCAGCCGTTGCCAGCATTAGCGAAGCTAAACAGCAGGAAACAGTAGAGAAAGCAAAATCAGAGAACAACGAAACAGAACCAAAAAAAGATGAATCTGAAACTAAAACAGGATTAAAAGTTCTTGGCAAAATAGACCTTTCAAAATTTGAAAAACCGAAAAAGGAAATAAAAAAAGACAAGGAAAATCTTTACATCATTGATACAAATGTTTTTGTGGATTACCCTGATATTATTTCAAAAATTGACAAACAATATCAAATAGTTTTATCTGCAAAAGTCATTGACGAATTGGACTATTTGAAAATTTCATTGACAGAAGAACAAAAGAAAAATGTTCAAAAAGCATTGCGACAAATCAACGAAAGTATTGACAAACGAAACATTAAAATGGACACAGCAGACTTAACTTTGCTTCCAAACGACTTTAATAAAAAATCGCCAGACAATTTTATTTTGACGGTTGCATTAAAATACAAAGACGAAAACCCAATTATGCTGACATCTGACAACGGATTGCAAATTAAAGCCAAAGGTTTAGGCATAACGACAATAACGCTAAAGGAATTTTTAAAACAAACAAAACACTAAGCCAACCCTTTTGGTGGCACATTTGCAAACCGCACAAGCCGACACACAAACCAAAGTTTGCAAAAGAGCCACCAAGCCAACGCACAACGACAGACCAAATGAACGGACAAACAACATACAGACAAGAAGGGCGAACCGATAATCGAGTAGGCGGCTCCGCCAGAGACTGACGGAGTGCTACCGATAGCTATCGG
>CAYNMR010000039.1:0-6115 GCA_964398455.1 uncultured Vicingus sp.
CTTTCTGCAAAAATGACACTCACTATTGCTGGTTTGTTAGTAAAAGTTTGTAGCTGAGAATTAAAAATTGCTCTTAACTCATCAGCAGTCGTGTCAGTCGGTTTATAAGAAATAGACTGAATACGGTTTTTCATTTCTGTTTTAAAGTATTCCAACAAGCTCAATAAGATTTCATTTTTACTTTTGAAATGTCTGTACAATGCAGGTTCAGATAAGCCAATGTCTTCAGCTAAAGTTTTAATTGTCAAATTCTGAATACCATATTTTGAAATACGGTTGGTAGCCGCTTCCATTATTTCTATTTGTCTGTCTGTAAATTCTTGCATACTTGTCTAATTTATTTTTATGTTAGTTAGTATTCACTCACAAAAGTAGAAACTAATTTTCAATTGGACAAATGAAATTCAAAGAAAGTTTTGATTTATTGTTTACACATTCAGAGTGTAGGCAAAAAAGTGGCTCTTTTGGTTTTGTGAAGCGTTGGCTTGTGTGTCGGGACAATACCAAATGTGCCACTTGTGTGGTGGCAATAAAATTGAATTAAAAAAAGTGCGATGGAAAAAATAAAAAATACAGAAGGGTCGGAAATGAGTGTTAGCTTACTCGTTGTAAAAATGGTTTGCTCTCTGTTTAAGTTTTGGTTGTCTGTTCAATGTTCGGAGTGTCGTCCTACCATTGGCTATAACGTTTTGCGGCTTTGCGAAGGCTGGGATTTTTAGCACTACCGTTCATTTGAAAAACCGCACTTCAATTATACGAAAAAACTGTCAACCGAAGCACTGAACCCCCGCTTTTGCAAAACCGCTGTTACCGGATGCCCTTCTATTATTTGTCCTGCTTAGAATATTGTCAAAGAGTTTTGTTTCATCATGGCATTTGCTTGTTGCACAGAAGTTACAAAATTCTCTGGTTTATAAAATAATTCACTTCTGTCTAGAGTCTTTTGAGTTTTTGCTCTTAGTAGAGCTTCTCTTGCTTTCTCAAGGTCTTCGTCAATTGAGTTCTTGCTTCCTGCTTTGATAAGCACTACTAAGAATTCTAGGCAAAAAAGGAAAAAGGTAAAGAGTATGTATACACCCATCATAAATTTATCTTGTGCAATCAGGTCAAACATTGCTCTAATCCTAATCAAAAGGGCATTGCCATTAAAATCAGATTCAGCTTTTAATTTCGCATTATTTCTTTCAGATTCAAGATTAGATTGCAAAGCAGATAATTTTACGTTCTCAGCATTGTAATCAGATTCAAGCTTTGATGCAATGCTCATTTTTATCTTAGTGATTCCGTCAACTCCTTTTCTACCACTACCACCAGTCCCGTCAGCTTCACTTTTCGCATCTTTTAAAGCCTGGTTCCATTCTGTTGTTTTTTGAGCAACGATAGCTTGTTGATTTGCAATTTTGAGAGTAAAATCTTCTTCTACTCTTTTTAAAGCATTATTAATTTCATACTGTCTGTAAACTGTAACTTGGTTATCAATGTCATGCTTAAAGATTACTTCATCCATACTTATTGAGCCAAGTGAGGCAATTATAAAACCAAGAAGTATTCTAAACCGGAAAATTGGTTTACTGCCGTTTGACATAATAATTGCTCTTTCTATCAGAAAGATTATAAAGCCTGCTATTGTTGCTGCAACAATAGCAGAAAACATACTTCCTTCAAGAACATGGCTAACAAGCAAGAATGTATTAATAAACCAAAGAATTACGGGAACCATCATGCAATTTGCATACAAAGCTATTTTTCGTTTGCTGGCTGGCTGGAATGTTTTGGTGTATTCTGGGTTTTCACCGATTATTAAACTATAATACTTTAACATGACAATTGATTTTAAAAGTTTTTAATGGAATTCAATAAATTCTCACTTGCTATGAAGTCATTCAGACCTTGAACAAAACCCTGATGATAGCTATGAATAGCATTCATAACCCATCCTTCATTTTCAGATGAAAGCTCCTTTTGTTTGTAAAGTAGCTCAATGGAAGTATTTAATTCATCAATTGTTAACTCAAGGTTTCTTCGAGTTTCGTCTGCGATTTTCTCAACGTTAACTATCATCATTTTAAGTTGAAGACGTCTTTCTGATTTCTCCTGAATCATTTGGTCAATAATCAATTGAAATTCTGACCTAATTTTCTTCTTTCCGGTTTCAAGTGTTTCAAAAGAGTGATATTCATAGCCATCGTTAATTCCAATAGAATGATAACTACGCTCCAAAAATGTCGAAATCTTACTCTTAGATTCAGAACCAATCTTTTGTTGGTCACCTTGAGGTGGTTCATTGTCAATAAATAAGTCAATAGGTGGGTTGTTTTCGTGTGGCGATTCAACTACTGATGATGAAAGTGGTGCAAATGTTTCTGCACTTAAATGCTCATTTTTACTTGAGCTGCCGAAAATGGATTTTAGAATGTTCATTGTTTTTAATTTTAAATTGTGAATGTTGGAACTTTAAATTTTGTATGCCCTGCTGAATGGCATTTATCGCAAAGCGTTACTAAATATTTGTTTTCATATTTCCAAGGAAGTTGGAAACTCCCTGTCCGCTTGCTCACATGATACTGCCTGTGATGCACATGAAGTCCGGTTGCTGCACCGCAACAACGACACTTGTTATTGTCTCTTGCCAAAATGATTTTCCTCTTCTCAAACCATTGTGGTCTTTTTAATAGAGTGTTGTATTCTGTTGTCATTTGTTTATTGATTTAAAAGTTACTTTGGAAATTCTCCTGTTAATACTGCTTCTGTTGGGTCTGGTATGAAACACACATCAATGCGTTTAATTTTTTTGTCATGAATATTAACTAGCAATGAAACTTGTCTGATTTCTTCTGCTGTGATTTGAGTCAATACAATACAAGGTCTATTCTTCATAGAAGGATGCAAGGCAATTTCAGCCGTTACAGTCATAGTTTGCGACTGCATAGCTGTTTTAATAGCGGTAAATTTTGAATGTAAATAAGAAAGGAAATGTCTCTTTCCTTCAATAGGTGTTAGCACCCATTGTGATTCGTAAATAAAATCGTCAGCCAATTCTCTCTCTATAAAACTGGTGTCAAGATTGTTCCAGCTTTTGGCTAACTGTCTTAAAGTGTTCGTTTCTTGATGTTGCATTTTTGCCGATTCTGTTTTTGTTCTGTCAAGCCGTTTATAAGTTTGATAAAGCAAAAGTAGAATGGCTAAAAAAGGAAACGAAGCATTGTAAGGTTACAAAGTCCGTTTGTAATGTTACAAACAGGGACTAATACCGAATATCAGATGTAATGAAATCAGCATTGATACTGATTTTGAACGCATCTCCTCTATTACCGTCAAGATAGTAGAAGTTTACTAAAGGCTCACCAATTTGCTCCTTTAGTTTTTTGTTTAAGGAGCTTTTGTTTTTTGGGAAAGTTCCGGTTCCTTTTGGCCTAATTAAGTTATCAATTTTTGATTCTTCTCCGGATGGTCTTAAAATCAAATAAATTTTCAAAAGTTGTTCTTTATAACGCTCCAAATCATTTAAAGTAACACCCTGCTTATTTGTTATGAAAAAAATAAACAAAGTGGATTCAAGTGGATTCAAGTCAATTTGCTTATCTCCAATGAAAATTTTCCCATTGGCTTCTATCTTAACTGGCTTGGGTGACAAGTTTCTTGTAAATCCCTGTTTGAATAAAAGTTGATTTCTGATTGCCTCAAAAATTCCTATAGCCTGATTGATTATTTCGTCATCAACTTTTTCCTCTCTCATTTTTTCAAGACAGGCATAGCAGATATCGCCAGTCCGCAATTTCAAAATAACTTGTTGCTTGTTTTGGCAAAAGTCATTCATGCAGCCAAGTGGTTCAACATGTATATTTGGATTCGGAATTTGCTCACTGTCAAGTTTCATTAAATGCTGCATAATATTCTCAACGACTTGATAAGCTACTGGAAACTTCTGCGGTGCTTTTGTGTAGTATTCCCAGTCGCCTGTGTGAACAAAAATGTTTCTGTTTTTATCGCAATGACTAAACCAGTTTAATGCATTTTTCCTGACTGTAAGAAGAACAACGAAGTCATTCTTTTTTATTTTGAAGGTGCTTCTGTAAAACTCGCAAAGTGAGAAAAGTTCCCGCCAACTTAATGGCTTGCCTCTGTCCTTATCAAAACTAATTTTCTTGACATCAGATTCGTATGCTGGGAAACGAAAGTCTTCCCAAAATTTTTGAAGAAATGGAAATTGTTCAGGATTGAACTCGTAGTTGTCCGTAATAAATTCCAATGGTCCATCAAAGGAACTCAGCAGTTCTTGAACTTCTTCAAAGTTCTCAATAACATATTCAGGTGTCCGTATAAGATGAACTTTCATGTTTTTAACTTTTTTAGTGTGGGTTTCTTTCTCTAGGGTTTCCGGTAACGTTTGTGTTTATGACGGCTTGGGGAGTAGGAGTGTTTGTTAAATCCGCCATCTGGCGGATGACAAACACGACCACTCCGAAACTGTCCACCGTTACGAAACTAAATAAAGAAAACGAAAGTGCAATGGACACTAAACCCCCAAGTTGGCATAAACACGTTGTTATGTGTAGGGCGGTTTCGTCCGACCGTTATATATTAAAGAGTCTGTGTCGACCGTTGAAAGTTGAATTTGTCCCACGAGTCAGTGTCGACCTACGAGTCCAGGTCAGACGGAACCGTCCTACGTTTACAACTCCTTATTTTTATTGTCTGCGTAACGAAATCTTCTCCAACGTCACAAATTGTCTGCGCACAGTTGTTATTTAGTCGGGATAAACGAAAATTTTCTTGATTTCGATTTTTCTAATTTTCCTTTGTCCAAATGCAAAAAAAATTCGCGCTTCGCGCGATTCTATTTGTCAGATGGGGGTGTTTTTTTTCGTGGTTTTGTCCTACGTTATCTGAAGGCGAGTCTTTGTAAAATCACACCTCATGTCTTTGGAGTCCGACCGCCTTACACATAACGTTTGTGCTTATGCAGTGGCGGGAATAGGAGCGCTAAAAAATGGAGCGTAGCGGAATGTTTAGCGCGACCTACACGTCACTGTCAACCGTGACAAAACGTTGTTTGAAAACTAAAGCTACAAATTTACACCAAACCCCACCATTGCATAAGCATTTTGTTGGTGGCTGGGCGGTTTCCCGCTGTTCTTTATTTTTTTGAATAAACAATTGTTATTCCTTCAGTCTTACTAAAGTGTGCTTCGTCTCCGTTACTTGTAAATAGAGTTATATTCAAGTTTGTCTGGTCGAAATGTTTCTTTGACTCTTCAAAAATCGTCTTAACGTCAACATTATTCATTTTATACAGAACTCCAATAGAATAATTGTCGCCCTGCCAATTACTGTTAGCTAGATGTCCAGTTTCGTCAACAGTTAAATAGCGGTAAGGGTAATTAGGTACTGTTGTTTCAATAAGTCCTAAGTTTGTCAAGTACAGAAGGAATTCATTCGCGTCATTTGTATTGTTTGAACCTTTATAAACAACAGAACCAAATAATATATTTTCTGGAATAGGATAAACATACTTAATCGAACTGCTCAAGTGTTCGTTTGCAGGAATGTCTAATGTAACCCGTTCATCTGTTACAGTTAATTCAGAAGTCACTTTAAAATTCGGAGTTGTGATTGTCAATGAATAAGTTCCGTTACTTAGTTCCTTGTCGGTTAAATAAAATCCACCTGAAGCGTTACACTTATTGGGGTCATCGCCTCCAGTGGTCGGCATAGGAAACCATTGACATTTACCTTTGTCAATAGTCTTTGTCAAAGTCGCGGTAATAGTTTTATCGTTTAGGGAAGTCTGAAATTCCAAATCATAATCGTTATCGAATTCATTCGTTGTCGTAGCTTCAAATCTTAATCTTCTTCCTTCGTCACCAAATATTTCATGGTCCCAATAGAGTGAAAGTCCGTCAATTGTCGGAATGGATAAACTGTCATTGTTGTCACAACTGAAAATTGATACTAAAGTCAAAATCAGTCCCAGTGTCGTTTTTGTCTTCATAGCATTCAGTTAGACCCAATTATTTGTCAATACGTTGTAATTAACTCGCTCTTTCCACCGCCTTGCCACCAACGTTTATGCATATGACGTGCAGGGATTTCGAAGCGCGTCATTGTTCCACGT
>CAYNMR010000040.1:0-5181 GCA_964398455.1 uncultured Vicingus sp.
TTTATGATAGCTTGAATTAGCGTGTGCTTATGCTCATGCAAAGCACACACAAGGGTTTGGCAAAATGGGGGCAGAAATGCTAAATTGAGCATTTGTACTTCTATCAACTTTTGTGGTTTATTGAACATTTGTGCTTCTAATTCCCCCACTTCGCCAAGCCCTAAACCGTTAGGTGCAAGTGTAACAGAGACCGTAACAATAATGGAAGACAGTAAACAAGACATACTGAAAGTTATTACTCAGGACAAAGTTCTGTTCTTTGATATGGACGGAACATTAGTTGATACTGACTATGCGAACTATTTGTCATTTAAACAGGCAATTCAGACTGTTCTAAATCCAGACTTTATTATTCCCTTTAATCCATTGGAAAGATTTAATAGGACAATTTTACTTAGAGAATTTCCAAATCTTGACGAAAAAGACTATCAAGAAATAATTAAACAGAAGGAAGGATTTTACTCTGAAAATATTGGTCAAACAAAGTTGCTTTCCTTTGCGAACGAAATTTTAAACAAGTTTTTTGAAATTAACACAACAGTTTTGGTGACAAATTGCAGAGAAGAAAGAGCTATTATGACACTAGACCATCACGGATTAACAGATAAATTCAAGCATAAAATATTTCGGAAGTCGATAGGAAAAAACAAACACGTAAATAAATTTGAGAATGCTCTAAATAATCTTAAGCTAGAGCCTCAAATGATAATTTTGTTTGAAAATGAACAATTTGAAATCGATGAAGCCATAAAAGCCGGAATACCTACTAACAACATTATAAACATTAAAATATGACACCTTTTACAATCGTAAGGAATAATTATCTTACACAAAACATTCAAGGATTTTATCATACGAATTTTGGTGGTGTGGAACTACCAAATAATCCAAATTTCTTATACAAGCTAAAAAACGACCCACACCATAATTGGACTGAATATAGAATGCAAGAAGCACAACAGCAATTATTGGCGGTGCTTTTAAATGACTTACCTAATGTTTTGGCTCAAACAAACAGAAACTCCTTGACTGTTTGTGTTGTCCCAAGGGCTAAAGCTGACTCAACTTATCGACCAAATCAATTACTTTTCAAAGCTACTGTAAGGACTGCTGTAAATAGATTAGGAAACGGTTTAGTTGACGGAACTAACTTTATTACTCGCCATACTAATACTAAAACTACCCATTTAAGACGTCCTATGGAAGGATTTGTGAATGATGGTTCCGACCCATATCCAGGTATAAGCATTGATACTTGCAGTTTTTCTGCAAACATAAATGGTCGTGACATTTTATTAATTGACGATATTTACACAAGAACTGTAAACATTGATGAAGATATGATTCAAGCATTGTTAAACAATGGAGCTAACACAGTTACTTTTTACGCAATTGGAAATACAATTCATGATTAATTTAACGGATTCAAATGAAATATACTGATAATGCAATTAACATCATTACTGCAAAAACCTATAAAGGAATCGGCAGAGCTTGGATTAATAAAATGTTAAAAGGCAATGAAAGTGTTGAAACAATAGTTTCATTGATTAATAAGAATTCCAAACAGGATGAATTAATCACCATTGATGATTTTGAGTTTGATAAAAATCAAATTATTAATCAAATCGAGAAATTCCAAGACTCTTGCGATGGATTAGTTGCAATTGGAGATAAAAATTTTCCCCAATATCGGGGAAATGTTAAGGAAAGTGAGAGACCAATATATCTTTTTTACAAAGGTGATTTAAGCCTTCTTGACATTGAAAATTACTGCATTACAGTTATCGGACTTCTTAACCCAGATGAAAAAATCGAAATCAGAGAGCAAAAAATTGTTGCTGAAATTGTAAAAAGAAACGTCTTTGTAGTTAGTGGTTTAGCTTTAGGTTGTGATAGTATTGCGCATAAACAAGCATTAAAAGGTGGAAAAACAATTGCTGTTTTGCCAAGCCCACTAAACAACATTATGCCTGCTAAAAATAAAGGATTAGCTTTTGAAATAGTTGAAGAAGGTGGATTATTAATAACTGAGTATTATGATGAACATAAATCTGCGATGGACTTAAGTAGTCGCTATAAAGACAGAGATAGACTTCAAGCATTATATTGTGACGCAATTATTCTTGCAGCTAGCTACGCTCAAGATTCAGCTGAAAGGTGGAAAATGTTCGGACAAAAACTTGACAGTGGAGCACGATTAGCAATGGGTTTTGCAAAAGATTACAATATACCAAGAGCTGTTATGTACGACCAAAGTCTTGATAGTGAAAATCCAATGTTTGACTTGAATAGACAATTAATTGCAGAGCAAAGAGATATTACTATTTTGACTCAAAAAACCTTGGATGACTTGATTAATAAAGTGAAATCAAAAAACAATAATCCGAAAGCTATTCAAGCTAATCTATTTGACTAACAGTATATTGCATCAATGAAAACCAGAACACCAGCACCTAACAGCACCTACCCAAAAGTGGCGGTTAAGTGGTTAAATCAAGCCTTGTGCTTCTATCAAAGTTTGTGCTTGGTTGCCAGTGAATCGCTTCGAAATCGCCACCTTCGGGTAGCGGCAAAACGTTACCTGCAACCCTAACAAACACCCTGCAAATATTCAACAGACAGACAAAATAAATGAGAGTAACAAAATTATTTAAGGACTTTTTTGACAGTGAAAAATCAGGCGGGCTTGTTTTAATTGCTTGCACTATTATTTCTTTGGTAGTTGCCAACTCAACTTTTGGGACAGACTACCACCATTTTTGGCAAACACAATTTCAAGGACACAGCATTGAACATTGGGTAAATGACGGACTAATGGTAATTTTCTTTTTACTCATTGGCTTAGAATTGGAACGAGAAATTTACATTGGCGAACTTTCAAAACTTAAAGACGCTTTACTGCCAATTTTTGGAGCAATTGGTGGAATGTTTGTACCAGCCGGACTTTTCCTGCTTTTCAACTATGGAACTGCTACACAATCAGGTGCAGGTATTCCAATGGCGACAGACATTGCTTTTGCTTTGGGCATTTTATCTTTATTAGGCAACAGAGTGCCGACTTCTCTAAAAGTATTTTTAACAGCACTTGCTGTTATTGACGATTTGGGAGCAATCATCATCATTGCTATTTTCTACACCAAAACGCTGTTATGGTCAAACTTATTCATTGCATTAGGAATTTTTGCTTTGCTTTTGGTTTTTAACAGACTGAAAGTAAGAAACTTAATTCCATACTTAATTGGTGGGGTTGCAATGTGGTATTTTATGCTTCATTCAGGCGTTCACGCCACAATTACAGGTGTGCTTTTGGCTTCTGCAATTCCATTTGGCAACGGAGGCGAAAAATCAACTTCATACATTTTGCAACACTTTTTACACAAACCAGTTGCTTTTATAATTTTACCCATTTTCGCATTAGCAAACACAGCCATAGTTTTTAGTGGCGACATAGCCCAAACCTTGACTGAAAACAATAGTTTAGGTATTGCACTGGGACTAATTGTAGGTAAACCATTGGGAATTTTCCTTTTGACATTTTTAGCTGTTTCATTGGGACTTTGCAAACTCCCGACAGACCTAAATTGGAAATCAATTTTTGGTGTAGGACTTTTAGCAGGCATTGGATTTACAATGTCCATTTTCATTTCTTTGCTTGCTTTCGACAATGACACAGTCATAAATAATTCCAAATTAGTTATTCTGATGTCATCGTTTATAGCCGGGACGATAGGATACTTTTTTTTAAAGATAACGCTAACCAATACTATTTCACAAGATGAGTAATAAAATGTTTGATTTCATCAGCCTGCATCAAGGCGAAGAAAAAAGAGAATCCGTTTTAGAAAATATAAAGCAGAGTATTTCTTTCAGGGGTTCAAACTTGTGGATATTGGCATGTGCGATAGTTATCGCATCCGTTGGTTTAAATGTTAATTCAACAGCAGTTGTAATTGGCGCCATGCTTATTTCGCCTTTAATGGGACCAATAGTAGGTGCCGGATTCGCCTTAGCTGTATTTGATTTTGAACTTCTTAAAAGATGTGGTAAAAATTTATTAATTGCAACCATAGTCAGTTTAGTGGTTTCTGCTATTTATTTTTTTATCAGCCCATTCAAAGACGCTCAACCGGAATTGTTAGCCAGAACATCACCAACTATTTATGATGTGTTAATTGCTTTTTTTGGTGGGTTAGTCGGTGTAATAGCTTTGACAAGGGTAGAAAAAGGAAATCCTATTCCAGGGGTAGCGATTGCTACTGCATTAATGCCACCGCTCTGTACGGCTGGATATGGTTTAGCAATGGGTAATTTTTCCTATTTCTTTGGTGCATTTTATTTATACAGTATTAATTGTTTTTTCATATGTATTGCCACTTATTTTATTGTTCGATATCTAAAATACACACCGGTTCAGTTTAAGAACATAAGATTTGAAAAACAAATAAGATACGGGATTTCTTTCCTTCTCGTATTGATGATAGTTCCTAGTTTTTATTTAGCCTATAACTTACTGAAAGAAAAACAGTTTCATGATAATGTTTCAAAATTTATTGAAAATGAATTTACGGCTAATGGTTATCCCATTATCTTCAAAGAAATAAAATATAATACAAGTCCTAAAAAAATAGAGCTGGCTTTTTTATCAAAAAGGTTCAGTAATGAGGAAGAAAAGCAATTGAACCATCGTTTAAATCAGTATCAAATTTTCAATACTTCACTAATAATTAAACAAGGTACGCAGGATTTGAAAAAAGAAATATTAAACGAATTAGGTACTCAAAACAAGGCACTCAGCGAAAAGGACATTATTATTAACAATTTGCAGAATGAAATAAAAGAATTTAAGTTCGATGATACAGAAACCTACAAAGAGATAGGAATTCTTTTTCCTGAAGCTAAAAACGTATCAATTGGAAAATTTCTACTATTTCCTAATTCTGATAGTGCTAAGATTGAAACAGTAGTGCTATTTCATCATCAAGAGAAAGAAGAAATAGATACTTTAAAACTCAAAAAATGGTTAATTCAAAAATTAAGTACGAATAATATTAAATTGGTTGAACTTGATAAAAATTAGTTGTTCCGCAAAGTATTCAATAAACAATCTTAAAAGGGTGTGCAGGTAATCGAGTAGCCCGCCCCGCCAGCATGTGCTGACAGGGAGAGGCTCTCACACCA
>CAYNMR010000041.1:0-4812 GCA_964398455.1 uncultured Vicingus sp.
AGTGGTGTGAGAGGTGCACTCCGTCAGTCTCTGGCGGAGCCGCCTACTCGATTATAGCCAGTGGTTCTTGTCCGATGTCCTTGCAAACCATTGTAAATACTATCTCTCTCTTCCTTTGTCGTATTGGTCTGTGTGATTGTGTATTTTTTTATTTTTGAAGGGAAGGATTTTTTTAATTCAATCTTTGTCAGCGTTGGAGAGGTGAAAGCTCTTTTGCAAGCTTTGGTCTGAGCTTGGACTTGTGCGGCTTGCAAATGTGCTTTCACCTGTGCTTGGCTTACATATAAATCACTTTTATTTTAATTTCTTTGTCTTGAAACAAATCAAAACTTGCTTTTTTAAAATTTGGTCTGTTTGTTAGACCGATAGATTGATAATTTGAAAAACCAATACCCTCTTTGGGTAAGATTAAGCCTTTGTCAATTTTGCCATTTTTGTTTTCATCGTGCAAAATGTTTATTGCATATTTTCCTTTCGGGAGATTTTTAAAAGTAATCTCGGCTTTTCCTTTTTCAATATTTGTAGTCTGAATTTTGTAATAATTTTTGTATTGTTCATCTGGAATTGAGCCGTCTTTGTTGTATATAGCTACTTGTAAAACACCTTTTGAATTGCGTAAGTTTTCTACTTCAATTGTTAAACTGTATTCTTCTTTTGTATTTGAGAATGAAGAAAGGAATAATAGTGCTGAAAACACAATAAGTATTTGTTTCATTTTAATTTATATTTTTGTTACTGAATTTCTCCTTCACTCTATCTACTACATAATACACCATTGGCACTAAGAAAATGGTTAATACCAATGAAGAAAGTAAACCTCCGATAATTACCCACGCCAATCCGTTTTTCCATTCGGCTGATGTTCCAGTGGCTAATGCTATCGGTAACATTCCGATTGCCATTGATAAAGTAGTCATTAAAATAGGTCGCATTCTGCCTTTGCTTGCTTCGATAATGGCTTGACGATACGGTTTTCCTTCGGCTTTTAATTGATTGGTAAAATCAACAATTAAAATGGAGTTTTTGGTTACTAATCCCATTAACATAATCAAACCTAATAACGCAAATAAACTTAAATGACTTAACGATAAATTCAAGGCTAAAAACGCACCAATAGCTGCAACCGGAATAGCAAATAAGGCTACAAATGGATAGATATAGCTATCATACAAAGCAACCATAATAAGATAAATCAGAATAAATGATATTATAAGTACAGACCCCAATGCTCCGAAACTGTCGTTTTGCCTTTTAATATCGCTTCCCCAAGTCATTTCAATGCCATTAGGCAAAGGATTATCTTTTAAATAAGCTACAACTTCATCGGCAACTGTTCCTGAAGGACGACCCAAAGCATCGGCAGTTAAGGTAACGGCTGGTTGTCGGTCTTTTCGTTCTAATAATGAGGGAGAATTGTCTTTTTCAATTGTTGAAAACTGGGAAACTTCAATGGGAACACCCATTGGATTGACAATATTCAAATTATTAATATCATCATAATTTTGACGACTGAATTTATCTAACCAAACTCGTACAGGATATTCTGTTCCATTTTCAGTTAGGCTTGCATCATCATTCCCAGAAAAAGCAGTACGTAAATTCATTCCTACATAAGCGGTATTTAAACCCAAGCGTTGCATTTTATCCCTGTCAGGCATCACTTTAAATTCCGGACTTCCTGCTTCAACAGATAAGCGGACATTGTCTGCACCGGGAATTTTTTCAATTACTGATTTTAAATTTTGTGCTGTTTGCATTACCTGATTTAGCTCTGAACCACTCAATGTAATTTCAATGGGTGCTGTTTTTGGAATTAACCCCAAACCACTTATCGAATAATTAATACCTGAGAATTTTTCTTGCAAATCCCTACGCAAATCAGTCATAAATTTTTCAGTGGAAAGATTATTAATTTCCTTTTTTTGTTTTAATTGAATAGTAAATTCGGATTTATTCGCTGAACCA
The DNA here is from genome assembly GCA_964398455.1 of uncultured Vicingus sp. GTDB lineage: Bacteria > Bacteroidota > Bacteroidia > Flavobacteriales_E > Vicingaceae > Vicingus. The sequence continues at coordinate 1,966 of CAYNMR010000041.1, forward strand.
ACTCCCAAACTTCCAATACCTGTACTTGGCCCGCCAACATTGCTAAACAACGAGGCTACTTCGGGTTGTTGTAATATGTAAGTTTCAATTTTTTCTGAAATCAAATTGTTTTGTTGAATGGAAGTGTTTTTGTCAAATTCTAATCCTAAACGAAATTTACCTTGGTCTCCCGTTGCAATGAGTTCTTTACCGATAATTCCTTGTTTCATCATTACGGCAGTTCCAATAAAAAGAAAAATCACGAAGCCTGTAAAAATGAGTTTATGTTTTAAAACCCAATCTAATTTACCGCCATACCACGCAATAAATTTATCCAACTGATGTTCAAACCAAAGTAAAAATCGGTTGAAAAAATTGGTCGGTTGGAGGTTTTCTTTCTCTCCAATTCGGGAAGCTAACCAAGGTGTAAGTGTAAACCCGACTAACAAACTCGTTAATACCGTTACAATAATTACAACAGAAAATTGCTTGAGCATATCCGCCACAAAAACCTGTAAGAAAAGGATAGGTAAGAACACCACCACATCCACCAATGTAATAGACAATGCAGAAAAACCAATTTCCATTCGTCCGTCCATAGCGGCTTTTCGCTTGTCTTTTCCCATATCCAAATGGCGTTGAATATTTTCTAAAACTACCGTGGCATCGTCCACCAAAACACCAATCACTAAAGACATTGCAAGAAGTGTCATCAAATTAAGCGTATAACCCAACAACCACATTGTTCCAAAAGCAGTAATCAATGAAGTAGGAATGGCAACTGCAACAATCAAAGAATTTCGGTAACTTCTCAAAAACAATAGCATTACGATAGAAACCAAAATAACCGCCAAAATCAAATCAAACACCACCGAATTTACAGCAGCAATGGTATTATCCGTGCTGTCGTCCGTAACTACAAATTTTACATTATTAGAAGCATTGTTTTTTTCAATGGTTTGAAATTGTGCTTTGATTAATTTAGAAACATCAACAGCATTACCATCGCTTTGTTTTTTGATTAAAAGCCCGATACCATTTTTACCGTTGTATCTGCTAATAGAGCTTGTTTCTTTAATGCCGTCCACCACATTTGCAATGTCTTTCACATAAACAGGACTGCCCGGCATTGGCATTGCAACTTGTACATTTTGAATGCTACTCAAGTCATTGAATTTCCCCACTAAACGCACTGAACTGTTTTCTTGGTCTGTTTGAACTTTTCCGGCAGGTAAATCAATTCCCGAACGGTTAATGGCTTCAACTACTTGATACAATGAAACTTTATAGAGCTTCAATTTATCTTTGTCCACCTTTACCTGAATTTCTCGTTCTTCTCCGCCAAGGATGGTAATTTCCGCTACTCCTTTTAGTTTCTGAATTTGAGGCAGATAATCATCCTTCATTTTTTGATAAAATTCAGTCGGGTTTAAATCGCTTGTAGCACTTACTGACATTATCGGTAAATCGTTTGGTGAAACTTTACTCATTACCGGATTTTGAATATCTTTTGGTAAATCCTTTTTGATATTGTCAATATAGCGCTGTGCATCCTGCATTGTTTTGTCTAAATCAGTACCATATTTCAGATTGGCAATAATGATAGAGGCATTGGGTAAAGATTTCGTAACCAAATAATCTACGCCCTCCAAATTGGAAAGAGCATCTTCAATTTTTCGAGAAACCGAAGTTTCCACTTCATTGGGTTCTGCTCCGGGATAGACTGTTTTAATTACCACAACAGGTTGATTAAAATCGGGCATTAATTCATAACTCAAATTCTTGTAGCCGATAATTCCCAACAGGGCAAACACGCTGAAAAGCACGATAATCAACGATGGGCGTTTGATGGATATTTCTGTAATGTTCATAGTTAATTACGAATTAAAAATTACGAATTACGGGACTTGAGAGTAATCTGGATTTTGCCCAATATTTTACAGATTTCTTCTGCGTCATTGTGCAAAGAATTAAATTCCTTTTCTGAAATATAGTGTGTAGCATGAAGTAGTTTTAACCAATAAATTGTTTCCCTTGCTTCTTTGTAGGAGATGGTTAATTTATGTAAGAAATCTTTATCAGAAGCACCTCCGATAGACTCTTCGATGTTTGCTCCGATACTTGTTCCGGAACGAAGTATTTGTTTGGATAAGACAAATTCTTTCTTTTCGTTTTGCAGATATTTAAACAGTTCCACCATTCTTATTGCAAAAGCAAAACTCTTTTGTTGTATGATATTCTCTTTCATTTCAAAGATTTTTAATTCGTAATTCTTAATTTTTAATTGAAATATTTGCTCCGTCAAAAAGATTGATAAATCCGTTTGTAACGATGATATCGTTCTCTTTCAAGCCACTTGAAACAAGCGTTTTGTTCCCAATAGTTTTAGACGTTGTAATCGTTTGCAATACAGCTTTTCCGTTTTTTATGACATAAACTTTTGCAATTCCATTTTCTTCAATAATGGCAGATGTGGGAATAAGAATACCTTGCTCTTGTTCGCTTTCAGAAAGATTAACTTTACCAAACATTCCTGATTTGATACTTAGATTTTTGGTGTTTGCAACTTGAAATTGAATTGGAAAACTGTTGCCCATATTGGCTTTGCTTCCTATCATTGATACTTTGCCCGAAACTGAAATGTCGGGATAAACATCTGCATTGATTTTGTAAGTTTGATTGTTTTGGAATTTTACCAAATCATTTTCGGGAACATTGACTGTAAAGCGTAAAGTGCTTATATCCGTAATTTGCAACAAAGGAACTCCAGGTGCTGCAAAACCGCCTTCTTCATTAAGTTTGGCAGTTACAATACCGTTAAAAGGTGCTTTAATAGAAGTTTTGCTGATTTGCTCTAACAAAGTTGCT
>CAYNMR010000042.1:0-4176 GCA_964398455.1 uncultured Vicingus sp.
TTAATCTTAAAAAGATTAATATATTTGTGCTTTACGCCAAAAAATTGGTTTTGAATAAACTACTAAATCTTATATTTTTAATCATTATTACATTCGCTTTTGTAGGATGTGGTGATGGCGTAAGCAACCAAACAGAAGGTGTTATTGAATACAAAGTAACTTATCCAAAAATGGAGAAAGATAACTTTATGCGTGACTTTATGCCAGATAAAATGCACGTAAAATTTAAAAACAACACTTATTCCAATAGCCTTAGTGCTGGTATGGGAATGTTTAAATCGAGTTTTATTTGTAGCAAAGAAAATAGCGAATACATTCAGCTAGTAAAACTCATCAATAAAAAATATGCTCTTCAACTTGATGGTGATGGAATTTCAAAGTCGATGGCAAGCAAGCCTGCTTACACCATAGAATTTACTGATGAAGTAAAAGAAATTATTGGTTATCATTGCAACAAAGCTATAGTAAATGTAAATAATGAAGCGAAAGATGCTTTTACGGTTTATTATACTGATAAAATAAATATTGAAACTCCAAATTGGTGTAATGAATTTGTAGAAATACCAGGTGTGATGCTAGAATACCAATATGAAAAATATGGAGTTTGTATGCGTTTTACCGCAAACAAAATTGAATTCAAAAAAGTTGACGACGAGGATTTTCTTCTCCCTTCGGGATATAAACTAATTTCTGAACCAGAAATGGACAAAGAAATGCAAGAAATATTTGATAGTTTCAAATAGTTAGCCCATCATTTTTCTTTAGCTTTTTTAAACAATATTTATTCACACTATATTGTTACTTAATAACTGTTTGCGACCATTTTGTTGCCATCGAATTAAATATCTTTGATTGTTAAAGAAATTTCAACTAAATGACAAAAAATCAATTTAAGGCTCAACCTAACGTCGCAAACGAAACAACAAACGTTGCGAAAGAAAAGTCTATTAAACCCAAATCGGATACAAATTTCTTTAAAAGAATTGTGCAATTTATTGCTAGCGAAAAAGTGGTGAAAATAACTGGAGTAACGCTACTTATATTTTCATTGTTTATTGTTTTATCCTTTGCCTCTTACCTATTTACCTGGAAGATAGATCAGGATAAGTTGGGAGAAACTTGGTATAACATTCTATTTAATAGCGAAATAGTTCTTGAGAATTGGATGGGTAAATTTGGAGGACTATTAGCTCATCAGTTTATTTTTAGTGGATTTGGTGTTTCGTCATTTATTTTTTCATTTCTCGCATTTATTTTAGGCTTCCGTTTACTTTTTAAAGTAGAATTACTATCCTTAAAGAAGTCCTTTAATTATTGCCTTTTTTCTATAGTTTGGTTATCTGTTGCATTGGCTTTTGTTTTTTCAAAACAACCCATTTTAGGTGGTGCATTTGGATATCAAAGCAACATTTGGTTGATTAGTATTTTGGGCAAAATTGGTATTGGACTTGTTTTGGTTTTCTCATTACTTATTTACCTTATTATCAATTTCAATATTACATTCGGTAGTATCTCTAAAACTAAAGAAGAGCATACAGCTGATGATGAAACAGATGATATTGAAGACGAGATTAATGAAGATGATATTGTGCTTAAATCAGAAAATAAATTTAAGGAAAACAGAGTTATTACCCCTGTAAGTGTTGAGCAACAAAAGCCAATTGAGAAAGAAGAAGTGATGGAGATAATTACTCCTCCTAGGCCAATTGAAGAAGAAAAACCAATAGAACTAACTACTGAAAGAACCACAATTATTGAACCTGTAATTAAAAACGAGAATGTTTCGTTTGTGGTTGAAGAAGTTGAAGAGAAAGAAGAAATTCTAACAGAAGCAGAAATTAATCAAAAGGTTTCTGAATTTGGCGAATACGACCCAACGCTTGATTTATCGTCTTACCAACTTCCTCCACTTGAGTTATTAAAAGATTTTGGAAACACTCAAAAAACAGTAACCTCAGAAGAGTTAGAAGCAAATAAGAATAGAATTTTAGAAACACTTCAAAATTACAACATTAAAATTGCATCAATCAAAGCCACGATTGGACCAACAGTAACACTTTACGAGATAGTACCTGAGGCAGGCGTACGTATTTCTAAAATAAAAAACCTAGAAGATGATATAGCACTTAGCTTGGCTGCTTTAGGTATTCGTATTATTGCTCCAATGCCTGGAAAAGGAACTATTGGGATTGAGGTTCCGAATCAAAATCCGGAAATAGTATCCATGAGAACTTGTATTGCTTCTGAGAGATTTCAGAATGCGAAAATGGAACTTCCTATTGTAATGGGGAAAACCATTACTAACGAAACTTTTGTTTTTGATCTTGCCAAAATGCCTCACTTATTGATGGCTGGAGCAACTGGTCAGGGAAAATCTGTCGGACTAAATGCCGTATTAACTTCATTATTATATAAGAAACATCCTTCACAATTAAAATTTGTTTTAGTCGACCCAAAAAAGGTAGAATTAACACTGTACAATAAAATTGAACGCCATTTCTTAGCAAAGTTACCCGACACAGATGAAGCTATTATTACTGACAATCAGAAGGTAATTAACACGCTAAATTCATTATGTATTGAAATGGATCAACGTTATGAATTGTTAAAAGATGCAATGGTTCGTAACATCATAGAATACAACAGCAAGTTTATTGAACGAAAATTAAATCCGAACGACGGACATAAATATTTACCCTACATTGTATTGGTAATTGACGAATTTGCAGATTTAATTATGACTGCTGGCAAAGAAGTAGAAACACCAATTGCTAGATTAGCTCAACTTGCACGAGCCATAGGTATTCACTTAATTATAGCCACACAACGACCTGACGCCAATATTATTACTGGAATTATAAAAGCAAACTTCCCAGGCAGAATTGCTTTTAGAGTTACTTCAGGAATCAACTCTAGAACTATATTAGATTCTGGTGGTGCCGATCAATTAATTGGAAAAGGAGATATGCTAATTTCACAAGGCAACAACCTTATTCGTGTACAATGTGCATTTGTAGACACACCGGAAGTAGAACAAATTTGTGAATTTATTGGCAACCAAAGAGGTTATCCTGAAATATTTACTTTACCCGAATTTGTTGGTGAATCTGCATCGGGTGGAACAGGCTCTTTTGATGATGAAGATAAAGACAATTTGTTTGACGATGCCGCTCGTATTATTGTTTCAAGCCAACAAGGCTCAGCCTCTTTACTTCAACGGAAAATGAAGATTGGGTACAACAGAGCAGGTCGATTAATTGACCAGATGGAACAAGCTAAAATTATTGGGCCTTTTGAAGGAAGCAAAGCCCGACAAGTGTTAATAACTGACATTGCAAGTTTGGAACAATATTTGTCAGATATGAAAAATCAAAACAATTAAAAAACATTAAAATGAACAAGATTATAACATTCGTATTTGCAACTTTATTTGCAATTCAAATCAATGCACAAGACGATCCTAAAGCTAAAACTATATTAGATAACCTTAGTAAAAAAACAAAAGCATACATTTCTATAAAAGCAGAATTTCTATTAACCATAACTAGTAAAAAAGATGGGGTTAATGAAAGTCAATCAGGTTCAATTCAGTTAAAGGGTAATAAATACAATCTTTCTATTAAAGGCCAAGAGGTAATTTCTGATGGAAAAACAGTTTGGACTTACATTAAAGAATCTGAGGAAGTTCATATCAACACTATTTCAAATGATGAAAATGATGGAACCTTTAGTCCTGATAAATTATTTACACTTTACGAGACTGGTTTTAAATATAAATATGTTGAAGAAAAAAACAACATTCATTCTATCAATCTTTATCCAAAGGATGCTAGCTCAAAAGCTTTTCATCGTATAACTTTATTCGTTGATAAAATAAAGAATGAAATCAAGGAGGTTAAAGTTTATGGCAAAGATGGCAGTGAAGCTACTTATAAAATAAAAACCTTTACAACTAATACAGCTTTACCAGACAGTCTTTTTACTTTTGATAAAGCAAAACATCCTAAAGTAGAAATTATAGATTTAAGAGATTAATGAAATGACTATAAAAAAGAAGCCTATAAAAATCATAGGCTTCTTTTTTATTATAAAGTTAGTTTTACTTAATCAAAGTAACTTTACCGATGTAATCATGCCATTCATCAAAGATATCTTTAGCTCTAATTTTATACACAT
>CAYNMR010000043.1:0-527 GCA_964398455.1 uncultured Vicingus sp.
TCGCCACCGGGGGGCGCCAGCTCCGTGAGCTTGCCCCAGGGACGGCCCCAGCCGAGAACCAGCTTGTCGATCCGCTCGGCCAGGACCGTGGGATCGGGGCTGCTTCCCAGTACCCGCCGCAGGCCATCCCGCTTGCGCGCCGGGGTCCAGCCCGGAACGGTCGAGTCGAGTGCCAGGACGAGTCGGCCGATCCGCTCCGGCCAGCCGTCGTCGCCCGCGCGACCGGCGCTGGGCTCGCCTGCATCCGCGCCGGACGGCACCGGCTCGAGGTCATCCTCCAGACCGCCGACCTCCCGCCACGCGAGCCGGTAGTTGGCCGGCGTCGGCGCGAGCCTGCGGGTCGCCATCAGCCGCATCGCCTGCCGGGCGAGCTCCGCGGCTCCCGGGCGGGTCGAAACGGCTGTTGCCACCGACATGTTCAGTCCTCGACCACGGTGGTGGCACCGCGCCGCTGCCCGAGGGCACCGGCGAGTCCGTTGCGCACGGCGGCCTCCATCGCCTCGATCTCGCTTGCCGGCCGGGGGCGC
>CAYNMR010000043.1:537-2793 GCA_964398455.1 uncultured Vicingus sp.
TAGCCCTGGAAACGATGGCACCCGGCCGCGCGCAGGCGGGTGAATTGCTCCTCGGTCTCGACACCCTCGGCGACGACGTCCATGGAAAGCCCGCGCGCCAGGCCGATGATGGCCTTGACCACGGCGGCGTCCTCGCGGGCAATGCCGAGCTGCTGCACGAAGGAGCGGTCGATCTTGAGCGTGTCGATCGGCAGTCGTGTCAGCCTCGAGAGCGAGGAGTAGCCGGTGCCGAAGTCGTCGATCGCGATCTGCACGCCCATCGCGTCGAAGCGCGCGAGCTGTTCGACACTGCTGTCGAGGTCGCGCATCAGGCCGCTCTCGGTCAGCTCGATGGCCAGGGCGCGTCCGGGCAGCCCGGTCTCGGCAAGGGCCTCGCGGATCGTCGCTTCCAGCGTCGTACGCCCCAGGTGCTGCGTCGGGATGTTGACCGCAATCGTGTCCACGCCATGCCCCCAGGCCTGCCAGGCGGCGAGTTGCGCCAGCGCCTGGCGGACCGCCCATTCGCCCAGCGGGACGATCAGGCCCGACTCCTCCGCGATCGGGATGAACTCGGACGGCGGCACCCAATGGCCGTCGTGCTTCCAGCGCATCAGTGCCTCGACCGACCAGGAACCGGATCCCCGGACGTCGATCACCGGCTGGTAGTACAGGCAGATCTGGCCGCGCTCCAGCGCCCGGTGCAATGCGTTGTTCAGGTCGAGCCGCCGGCGCCCCGAAGCAGCCTCCCGGTGCACGAAGCGCATCACCTGGTTGCGGCCGTTTTCCTTCGCTTCCCCGAGCGCCGCTTCGGCGTGGGTCAGCAGCAAGGCGGCATCGTCGCCGTCGTCGGGACAGCCGGCCACCCCGATCGACACCGACAGGAAGCACTCGTGGCCCTCGACCTCGAAGGGGTCGGCGAAGGCGCCACGTACCTTCGCCACCACCAGGCCGATGCCGGCCTCGTCATGGCAGCCGCCGTAGGCCAGGGCGAACTTGTCGCCGAGCAGGCGACCCGCCGCCTGTGGTCCGGTGCGGGCAAGCCGGGTCGCGACGCGTGCCAGCAGCTCGTCGGCGACCCGCAGGCCGAAGGACTCGTTCACGGCCCGGAATCGATCCATGTCGAGGACCAGTACCGCGACACTGCCAGGCTGCGCCGCGTCGCTGGAGCCGGGGCCGGGGCCGAGCATGCCCTGGAGGTCCGCCAGGAACGTCGAGCGCTGTGGCAGGCCGGTCAGTTCGTCGACCAGCATGGCAGCCGGCGCCGGCTGCGCTCGCCCGGCGGTCCGGGTCTCGACCTGGCGCAGCACCTGGCGAACACGCTCCGCCAGCAAGGTCCAGTGCGTCGACTTGATGAAGAAGTCCGTGGCCCCGGCCTCGTAGGCCTGCGAGATGGACGAGTCGTCGTCCAGGCTGGTCATCATCAGGACCGGCGTGTCCTGCAGGACCTGGCCATCGCGCAGCTGGCGGCAGAGCTCGAAGCCGCTCACTCCCGGCATCAGGGCGTCGACCAGCAGCATGTCGGGCCGCTCGCCCCTGCCGGCCCCATCGAGGGCCTCGAGCAGGCCGGCGGCGCTGTCGAACTCCTCCACCGCGAAGCCGCGTTCGCGCAAGGCGCTGGCGACGAGGTAGCGCCACATCGCGTCGTCGTCGACGACGTGAAGTCGTGGCTGCTTCGCTTTGCGTGATGCGTCAGTGATCATCGAGTAACCCGGGTGCAATCCGAACCGGGCGCCCTCGCCCGTCGATCGTCGTATCCAGGGCAATAACGGCACTCCGGAAGGGGACCTTTAGCCAACATCTGGCAAGATCGCAGGCGTATGAGCAGAACAAGCGTGCCAGCCAGCGTCGGTGAAGCCGCCCACGGGTTCGCCCGAGAGTCGATTTCCCTGCGACCGGTCGTATTCATGGCCCTGGCGCTGATCGCCATCGGCGCCCTTGTCGGGCTGTCCCTGCTCGACGCCAGGCCCGGCGACGAAGGCATGGTGCTGGCCGAGGACCCGCATCCGGGCTGGCTCTGGCTCAGCGGACTGGTCGCCGGGGGACTGATCGTCGCAGCCGGCGCCGGCTGGTGGCGAGCCGAGCGGCGCGCGATCCGCGATGCCACCCGTGCCGCCGAGCTCGCCCACGTCAACACGGGCCTGCGCCACATGGTCGAGGCTCGTGAGTCCCAGCTTGCCGTCCATCGACAGATCAACGGCTGGGCCTACTGGGAACAGGATGCCGACGGTGTCTATCGCGTCATCGACGCCGGGTCCGATCCGGCGCTCGCCCGGTTTC
>CAYNMR010000043.1:2803-3670 GCA_964398455.1 uncultured Vicingus sp.
ACGCGCGAAACCGGAGTGCGCGTCGACGAACCGACCCACTGGCATCGCACGGCGGCCCTGATCGAACGCCGCCAGCCCTTCGACGAGCTCTGCAGTCGGCGGGCGCTGGCCGACGGCAGCGAGATCGAGGTCGAGGAATGCGGCGAGCCGAGGTACGACGCCGATGGCCGATTCCTCGGCTATGTCGGCCTGATCCGCGAGCGCCGGGACATGCCGGGCTCGGTCTCGCAGTTCGACCTCGGCGCGCTCGCGGCGATTCCGCTGCCGGTGGCGATCCTCGAGACGCGGCTGGGGCACTGGCGCCTGGCCTGGGCCAATGCCGCAGCGTCGACCCTGACCGGGCTCAATGCCATCGAACTCGGCTCGATCGATCCAGCCCGCTGGATCGTTCCGGGCAAGTCCGCTGACGGGGCCGCGCGCCCGAGCCTCGCCGAATCGCTCGACGCCGAGCAGGGGTGTCGCCTGCCCGCTGCCGTCCTCAATCGCTTCGGCGAATCGACCCCGGCCCAGCTGGTGGTCGAACCGCAGCCCGGGGCCGGGGGGCGCCCCCTGCGCATCGTCCTGATCGATACAGTCACGCCGGAGTGTGCCCGCCTGCGCACGCTGGCGGCGGGCAGCGAGGAGGCGAGGCGCGAACAGCTTGCCCGTTCCCTGGAGCTCGAGGTCACCGCCCGCGAGCTCGAGTCGTTCAGCCATACGGTATCGCACGATCTGCGCGCGCCCCTGCGGGTCGTCGATGGCTTCGCCCGCATCCTGCTCGAGGACTTCGCCTCGGCGATCCCCGAGGATGCCCAGGGACACCTGGACCGCATCGTCGCCGCGGCGCACCGGATGAACGAGATGATCGACGCCCTGCTTGCGATGGCG
>CAYNMR010000044.1:0-3364 GCA_964398455.1 uncultured Vicingus sp.
GGAGATCCCCGGGGCGCACCTGGTCGCCTGCCTCGGGGGGAGCGAGTGGCGAAACCGACACCCGAACTGGTGCCACTCGTTCAGTCCACGACCAGATGGAGATGAGGGTATGACCAGGTCACGCAAGGCTCTTGCTGCTGCTGTGCTCGCAGCCGGCTTCACGCTCGGGGCCGCGACCCCGGTGTTCGCCGAGGGCACCCCCGAACCGACGGCCAAGTGCAACTCGGGGCGGGGCAACGGCAGCGAGACCACGCCGGCCACCGACTGCGATCCGGGCAACTCCGGCGCGAAGAACAACGGCGGCGACTGACCGCCGCGTGCACCGCTGAGGCAGCGCCCCCGCGCGGACCGACGTCCGCCTGGGGGCGCTGCCTCGGCACGTCGTCGGGCCGCCCTCAGTCGTCGACGGGCATGCCGAGGGCAGCGGCGAGGTCCTGGCGGTCGGCGAGGAGGCGGATCACGTCGATGACCTCGGCTCGTTCGACGTAGAACCAGCCGCAGGGGAAACCCTCGACGCCGACGCGTCGCAGACCGTCGAGGCCGATCAGCTCGCCCACCCTTGGCGAGCCGATGCCCGGGCCGGCCTCGATCGTGCGCAGCGCCGCGATGGCCGCATCGAAGAAGCGGTCGCCGAGCGGGCCCCCACCAGCTCTCCTGTAGTCACGACTTCGTTGGACGAGGTCGGCCTCGGCCAGCGCCCGCAGCGCAGCAGGCTTCACCCGGCCCGGCTCGACACGATCATCGGTGAGGGGGACGGGGTCGCCGGAGTCGAGCCCGTCGGCCACCAGGTTGCGCAGTCGGTTGACGGACTGCACGTGGCGATCTCGCCGGATCAGCTCACGCAGGTACTCGCTCGTGTTGCCGTAGTCGCCTGAGGCCACCCGTTCGTCGACGTATGCCCGCAACTCCTCGGGGAGGGCGAAGCTCATGGTGTTGCGGCTCATGCCGACAGGCTGCCGCTGGTATCAACGGTTGTCAACGTCGGCGGCGCGACGGCGGGCGGCGAGGATGGCGTTGCCGGCGACGAAGAGGCCGGCGCCGGCCAGGAGCAGCGTGCCGACAGCGGCGCCGGTGCGGGGCAGCGAACCACCACCCGAGCTGGGCGACGGGCTGGTCGGGGGCGCCACCGGGGCGGCGACCGGCACGTAGGCGAAGTCGATCCCCTCGTGGTCCTCGCCGGCGGTCAGCGTCACCGAGTGGGTGCTGTCGAGCACGTCGTCGGGGTCGACGGACTGGCCGGCCACCGTCTCCGGCAGCGTGTCGAGGTCGACCTCGACGGTGTAGGTGCCCGGCGGCAGATCGCCGAAGTGGTAGTGGCCGTCGTCGTCGGTGGTGGTCGAGCCGACCAGGTCGCCCTCGTCGTCGAAGAGGAGGACCGTGACCCCGGCGAGTGCCGGCTCGCCGGGGTCGCGCCCGCCGTCGCCGTCGAGGTCGAGCCACAGCGTGCCGCCGAGGGCGGCCGGCTGCGGATCGATCGTGACGGAGGCGGCGTCGTCCTCGGTCGGGTCGTCGTCGCCCGGCGTCGAGTCGGGGTCAGGCTGGTCGACCACCTCGATGCGGGCCGAGTTCTCGATCTCACCGACCCGCGTCGTCACCACCGTGATGTCGATGCTGGCCGAGCCGCCGACCGCGACGGTGCCCACGGTCCAGGTGCCGGTGGCCGGGTCGTAGGCGCCGGCGCTCGTGTCGCGCACCCAGTCGGTCCCCGACGGCAGCCGGTCGGTGACGATGACGCCGGTGGCCGTCGACGGACCGTCGTTGGCGACCGTCAGCGTGTAGGTGACCTCGGCCCCGAGGTCGGGTCGGGCGTCGTCGACGACCTTGGTGAGGGACAGGTCGGCCTGGTGGGCCATGAGGGTCACCGAGTCCTGGTCGTCCTCCGCCGCTGCGTCGTTGCCGGGCGTGGAGTCGACGTCGGGCTCGACTGCGGTGGCGACCTGCGCGGTGTTCGTCACCGGGCCGGCGGCGACGACCGTCACCGTGATCTCGAGGGTGACGACCTCGGCGACGGCGACGTCGCCGATCGTCCAGGTGCCGGTGGCGGGATCGAAGGACCCCGCCCCGGGATCGGCCGACACGAAGCTGACGCCCGGTGGCAGCAGGTCGGCCACGGCGACACCGGTCGCCGGGGACGGGCCCTGGTTGGTGAGGGTGATCGTGAAGGTCACGGTGTCGCCGACGTCGGGGTCGGTCTGGTCGACGGCGAGGTCGAGCTCGAGGTCGATCTGGATGCCCTCGATCTCGATGGCGTCCTCGTCGTCCTGGTCGGGCGCGTCGTCGGGCCCGAGCGGACCCTCGGCGGGGACGGAGTCCACGTCGGCCTGGTCGGCGGCGGCCACCTCGGCCACGTTGAGGATCGGGCCGGCGGCGTCGATGCGGGCGACGACGTGGACGGCCACCGATCCAGCGGCCTCCACCGTGCCGACCGACCAGATCCCGGTCGTCGGGTCGTAGTCGCCACCGCTGTCGTCGGACAGCCACGTGGTGCCGACGGGAAGGGCGTCGGCCACCTCGACGCCGGTGGCGTCGGACGGGCCGTCGTTGGCGACCGTGAGCGTGTAGGTCACGGTGCTGCCCACGTGGGCGGACGTCGCCGACACCTCCTTGGTGAGCGACAGGTCGACCATCGGGTCGCTCGAGAGCGACGCGGCGTCGAGGTCGTCCTCCTGCGACGACCCGTTGTCCGGCACCGAGTCGACGTCGTCCTGGTCGGCGTCGGTGACCTCGGCCGTGTTCACGATCGTCCCGGCGGCGAGGACGGTGACGTCGAGCTCGAGCTCGGCGCTCCCACCGACGACGACCGTCCCGACGTCCCAGATGCCCGTGATCGGGTCGTACGTGCCCTGCGACGTCGTCACCTGGTCGAGCTGGAGGCCGGCCGGCAGCAGGTCGGTGACCTCGACACCGGTGGCGTCCGACCGGCCCGAGTTGGTCACCGTGATCGTGAACGAGGCGGCGTCGAGCTGCTGGACGGTGGCCGGGGTCGACGTCTTGACCAGCGCCAGGTCCACGAGCTCGGCGACCGCGACGGGCTGGCTGGCCTCGTCGTCCTGGTCGGCAGGATCGCCCGGGCCGAAGGGGCCCTCGGCGGGCTGCGAGTCGACGTCGTCCTGGTCGACCGCCGTCACCTCGGCGAAGTTCTCGGTCGTCAGGGCGTCGACCCACACCGTGACCCGGAGCGCAGCACTGCTGCCCGAGGCGAGGGTGCCGATCGTCCAGACACCGGTGGTGATGTCGTAGTCACCCGCGCCGTCGTCGGTGACGTACGTCAGCCCGGCGGGCAGCACGTCGGTGACCTCGATCCCGGTGGCGGTCGACGGCCCGGCGTTGGTCACCACGAGCTCGAACGTCGTCTGGTCACCGA
>CAYNMR010000045.1:0-3353 GCA_964398455.1 uncultured Vicingus sp.
AATTACAACTCAAAAATAATTAACAAAGAGATTGTTTTGATCATAGATATCGTTTTGGCGCTTGGCGCAGTGGCGGATTTCGGAGCACAAAACTGTCAATACACCACAAAAGTTGATGCGAGGTAGAATGTTCAATTAACCACGTCACCCGCCATTGCCGCCAAACGCTTGTTGGCAGCTGGCATTTTGTCGTCTTGTTCATTATCACTTATATTGATGTCTCTTATAATTACAACACCGTCAGAACTTAGTGTCATAATTCTACTTTCGTCTTCGGAAAATGCTACAAAGGTCACTTTCTTAGTTTTGTTGTCTTTGATTTTATCTCCGTGGCCTGTAAAAGAGTCAATTATTTGTCCGCTTACTGTCTTTGCAATATGAACAACATTTGATTCTTGATGCCCATATCCACCTAAAGTCAAAGGCTCATAGCCTTGCTCAGATAATGCTAAATAATCACCAGTCGGACTGAAACAGAGAAAATTCTTTCCTTTAATTTCATTCCATTTATTATAAGTGTGATAGATATTTGTTTTTGATTTGTAAATATTTTGTCTTAGTTCGTTTTCGGTTGTCTTGTTCTCAAAAAGATTTTCAGCAACGTTGATTATGTATGTATCTGGTGTGCTGTCATAAGTAGCGAAAAAACCTGTTTTAGAAATGCCACAAACCCAAGATGCATATCTTGGGTATCTGCTTAAATATGTATCAAGTATTTCTAATGAACTCTTCTTTTCATCGAAGTTTATTTTTATGAAATGGATACCACCACCAGTTCCCAAACGATAAACCAAACCCAAATACTTGTTATCATAACTAAATGATGCGTAATTATAGAATTGAGTATCATCAGGCAAAACTATTTCTTTGACTATACTGGTTCCAGTAATCCCAAATTCGGTATACTTCTCGATTTTCACCACGTTATGTGAATTGATTTTAGTATAATCTTCAAGTCCTAATGATTGAAATTGCTCTTTGTAGGAATTAAAAATTAGTAGTCGATTTTTATCAACCTTTATTTTTGCTTGTTCCTTCTCTTTTTCTTCTAGATAAAAACTGGGTTCGTCTAAATCTTGTCTAAATTTTGATACTTCTTCTACTTTCAACTCTTTACCATTGAGTTTATGGAAGTACCTTACTTTGTATGACACTTGTGCATAAAGTTTACCATCAGGACTCATAAATCTGTAATGATGATAATTTGGTGGAGTAATATCCTGAAATGTTTTTGGGTCAATTATTTTTACTGCCCTTGTACCATCTTGCTCTATTATAAGACTACCGTCATTTCTAAAAGCTAAAAAGTTCCCGGAAATAAAGTTTATTGTTTCGCCTTTTTCGATGTCATAAAAGGAATATTTACTGCTTTCATCTTGAAGAACCAAAAATTGACCGTTTGGGGAAAGATATGATTCCCTGTATTTGTTATCATCTATTGATATTTCGGATAACTCATACTTTGCAATTTGAGGATTAAATTTGGAAAGGTAGATTTTGTTAGTTCGATGCGATACAATTTTGTTCAGTTGCTTAGAATGAGATTCAATGTTGCCAATAAATGCATCTTTTATTTCAAGAGTTTCTGGATTAAAAACTATTTGATTAGACGATAAAGCATACTTCTCAAAAAATTTAAAGTCCAAAGCGTCTTTAAAAAGCGAGTGTTGCACCTTTTGCTCATCGATAAGTATTCTTGTACAATTTTTCAAATCGAAGGCATTCAAATATTTTGTGTTGGATATATTTTTTTCTTTACCACGATACCATATGATTTGATGTTTTTTGAACAGGTCAGGATTTAGAATTTCTATTTGCTCTAAAAAGGCAGTATTTGGATTGCTTGAACGTAAAAGTGAATACCTTTCTTTGGTTTTAATTAAAAAGTATCCTATTTCGTTAATTGTGAGTAGCTCTATTGAGTCTTCATTATTGATGGTAACTTTATTCTTTCCTGAAAACAATATTTTCGAACTTTGATGGCTTACAACAAGCATATCTTTTAGATATCCGTAAACTGACAGGTTAGGAGATTTGTCGATTAAAATATCTGCTTTCTCCGAATTGAAAAGCAGAAGGGTTATTTCCGTATTTTCTATTTTGTATGGTGTAGCAGTCCACGTGGTTTGGTACTTTCTTAGAGTGACTCCATTAAAATCTCTTTTTATTCTCTTTTGAATAATAAAAACGCCATTTTTAGTCGGGTAAAATTTGTGGGTTGTATATATTTCTGATATTTTTTGGGATTCAGAAAGTGCGTGATAATGATATGTTTTAGCATCTGGAAGTGAAGAAATTACTTCTTCTTTAATTTCTTCTGCTTTTCTATTTAGGTCGGTTAATTCGCCTTCACTCTTTAGATGCTTGCCAATATGAATGAAATTATCGGTTTGCAAATTAACTTCAAAATCAGGTTTGACCGTTTCAGAGTAAGTTGTATGTAAACTTGTACATTTAAGGGTCTTGTTTTCAAGTGTGAATACATTACCTAATTTGTCTATTGCGTTATTTTCCTTTTTTGGTATTTCGAAGGACTTATGAAGATTGTTCAAGCTCGAAACTTTCAATACTTCATAATGATTGATATAAATATTTAGGTTGGCATCATCTAAAAAGTAATCATTAAAATTTTCAAATGATTTTAACTCTGTTAAGTATTTATTGGTTTGGTGTGCTAATTCATAACAATGAATTGTTTTGGATTTTATGTTATAAAGCCAAGCTTTGTTGTTGTCGGCTAGTATCTTAATTTCACGATAATCATTTAATAATTCTCCGACCATTAAGAAATTTTCCGTATTGTAAACTCCAAGGTTAATAATCCCGCTTGCAGAGTTTCCTACTCTGGTTACAAATAGAAAATTCGTTCCGTTGATTTTATAAATTTCTGTTGGACTATAATGGTTTTCAGTCAGTAATATTTTCTTTTTCTCATCATAAAGCAATAATCTGTCTTTCATTAGAAAGAAGGAATATTCTGTGTCGTCAAAAGCAAAAGCCTTTTTAAACTCACTTGACCCAAGCCTAAAGGCTTCTTTTATCTCCAATTCTTGCTGAAAAACGGTATAGTTAAAATTACATTTTGCAATCAATTTGCCTGTTGCACTAAGACTTGTAAGTAATGTGGGATTTTTAGAATTAGCTTCAATAGACTTAATTAATTTGTCTTGGTCGTAAATGTCAATTTTCAAATTGTCAACCGATGAAACAATTTGAAATTGGCTATTTCTATATCCTATACTCGGGAATATGTTAAATGGTCTTTTCATCTGTGTCGTTTGTCTTTATGCTTGCTGCCAACTCTCAAATATACGCAACTCCATAAAATACCCAATTTATCAATTCTCAGGTTA
>CAYNMR010000046.1:0-1389 GCA_964398455.1 uncultured Vicingus sp.
ACTAAAGTTAAAGGTAGAAAAGTAAACTAGAAGCTGGAAGACCGAAGTCCGCAGTAGGAAACTGCCTCGGACTTCGGTCTTCTGACTTACAACTGTTTAAATATGCTAAATAAAATTAAAGAAACCACCGCTTTTCTTCAATCACAAGGAATTGAAGCTCCTGAAGTAGGAATTGTTTTAGGAACAGGTTTAGGCGGATTAGTAAAAGAAATTGAAGTAATAAAAGCCATTGATTACGATAAAATACCTCATTTTCCTGTTTCTACAGTAGAATCACATCACGGAAAATTGATTTACGGAATAGTTAAAGGAAAAAAAGTATTGGCAATGCAAGGTCGTTTTCATTATTATGAAGGTTACGACATGCAACAAATTACGTTCCCTATTAGAGTAATGAAACAGATAGGTGTAAAAAACTTGTTGATTTCAAATGCTGCTGGAGCTGTAAATTTAGCATTTAAAAAAAGCACATTGATGTTAATTACTGACCACATCAACTTATTTCCATCAAACCCTTTAATAGGAAAAAACTACCCTGAATTAGGTCCTCGTTTCCCAGACATGAGTGAGCCTTACTCAAAAAAGTTAAACAACGAACTACGAACAATTGCCAAAGAAAAAGGTATTTTATTACACGAAGGTGTTTATGTTCCTGTTATAGGACCAAACTTAGAAACTCGTGCCGAATACCGAATGATTGGTAAATTGGGTGGCGATGCTGCTGGTATGAGTACTGTTCCTGAAGTTATTGTTGCTAACCACATGGGACTGCCTTGTTGTGCCATTTCGGTACTTACTGATGAGTGCGACCCAGATCATCTGTCACCTGTATCGTTAGAAGAAATTTTGGCTGCTGCTGCTATTGCAGAACCACAACTAACCACTTTATATACCGAGTTGATTGGAAGGTTGTAATTATCGTAAGATGATTCTGCCCAACTGAGCTGCCAACTGCTTCTTAACCATTTCATACCTGCTTATTTCAGCAACAGTAATGAGCTGGTCTTCGTACTCTTGGGTTTTAAGACTTTCTTTAAGCTCGTATAGTATTTTATCAACCTTGCTTGATTTAAAGGCAGAAACACTGTTTACTACAGCCATTTTTATTAAATCCTCTTCTTTAGTTACTGTAATACTGTGTTTTAGCCAATTTTCGCTAATGTCGTATTTGTTAGTTAAAATACTTATGGTTAAAGAGTTAATTTCGGGATTGGTATGATTAATAAAATCCTGATGAGTAGGTACTTTTTCCTCATTCATCATGCCTACATATTCATCAAAAATAGCTTGATAAACTTTGTTTTCAAATTGTAATTGATCTTCAACAATACTAGAAATAATATAAACTGCGGCTAAGGCAACGTATTCTTTTGGTTTTTTTTCTTCATC
>CAYNMR010000046.1:1489-3193 GCA_964398455.1 uncultured Vicingus sp.
TGTTTTTTTGCATACGAATCAGGGTCTTCTCCATCGGGGAACAATACCACACGAACATTTAACCCTTCTTGCAAAATCATGTCGATACCTCTAAACGAGGCTTTGATTCCTGCCGAATCACCATCATATAAAATAGTAATGTTTTGAGTATAACGGCTAATTAAACGAATTTGTCCTTCGGTAAGCGATGTACCTGATGATGCCACCACATTTTCAACTCCTGCTTGATGCAACGAAATAACATCGGTATAACCCTCTACCAAATAGCAATTGTCTTGCTCAACAATCGATTTTTTGGCAAAATAAATACCGTACAACACATTGCTTTTGTGGTAAATTTCAGACTCTGGCGAGTTTACATATTTTGCAGCCTTTGGGTCGGTTTTTAAAATTCTTCCTCCAAATCCCAATACTCTTCCCGAAAGGTTATGAATCGGAAACATTACCCTGCCTTTAAATCGGTCGAAATGCTTTTGTTCTTTTACTATAGTTAAACCCGATTTTTCTAAAAACTCTAGTTGATATCCTTGTGTTAGTGCTTCTGATGTAAAGGCATCCCACGAATCGGGATTATAACCCAACTCAAATTTTTTGATAATGTCTTCTCTAAAACCTCGTTCAATAAAATAACTTAACCCAATGCTTTTACCTTCTTGGGTTTCATGCAGTTGTTTCTGAAAATAACTGGAGGCAAAATTGGAAACAATAAACAAGCTTTCTTTTTCATTGGCAGCTTGTTTTTGTTCGTCGGTTTCTTCTAGCTCTTCAACTTCAATTTGATATTTGTTGGCTAAATATTTAAGTGCTTCTGGATAGGTATAATGCTCGTGCTCCATAATGAAGTTAACCGAGTTTCCAGCCTTTCCGCAACCAAAACACTTATAAATTCCTTTAGCAGGAGATACCGTAAATGAAGGCGTTTTTTCGTTATGAAAAGGGCAATTTCCTAATAAATTGGCTCCCCGTTTTTTAAGCACCACAAATTCACCTACAACATCTTCGATTATTGCAGCTTCAAAAATTTGGTCTATGGTATGCTTTGGTATCATAAATTTGTTGGAAGACTGAAGTCAGAAGACCGAAGTTAGCATCAGGATTCGGTCTTCTGACTTCCAACTTCTATCTATTTTATTTTCTCTTCTACTAAAACTCCTTGTTCGTTATAGTACTTCCATTTGCCAGTTTGTTTGTCGTCTTTGTAATTTCCTTCTGCTCTCAACTTGCCATTGGGATAATAATTTAATCCATAACCGTTTCGTTCTCCATTTACAAATTCACCTTCACTCCAAAGGGTTCCGTCATCAAAATAAGCTTTCCACATCCCAGTTCTTTTACCATCTTTAATCTCACCCTCCATTCTCAGCTTGCCATTTTCGTAAAATTCTTTTTCTTTCACTTTTACTTCTTTTCCGTCAATCACTTTATAAAAACAGGTTGTTTTTGGTTTACTATTAGGATATGTTTCTTCTACTTTTTCTACTATTTTGTCTCCACAAGAATTAAGTAAAAACATAACACTAATCAATAAAATCAATACTCTCATAAACACTTTTGTCGTTTTAAAATTTCTAAAAATTTTCATCGTAAATATACATAAAAGCCGTTGAAAAATTTAGTGCTATTTTTGTAGTGCATCAACGCATAACATTATGAGAAATTTATTCATCCTATTTGTAATTTTATCTAACACATTAATTGCTCAAA
>CAYNMR010000047.1:0-2647 GCA_964398455.1 uncultured Vicingus sp.
TGCCTTCTGCTTACGAAGGATACACCCTATTTACACCAGAAAATAGCAACAATGTTTATTTAATCAATAACTGTGGCGAAAAAATAAAAGAGTGGACTTTTAACGAATTGCCTGGTTTAACCTGCTATTTGCTAGAAAATGGCAACCTCCTTAGAGCTGGCAAAGACAGTATTCAAATTAAAGATTGGAATGATAATTTGATATGGTCGTATGCTACAACCATTAATGGAATTAAGCAACATCACGATATTGAACCATTGCCTAACGGCAATATTTTATGTATTGCCGCTGATACCTATACAAAAACAGAGATGACTGCTGCGGGAAGAAACCCAAGTATAACAAACGCAAATTTTAAACTAGAAAAAATAATTGAACTTCAACCCATTGGAAATAATGATGCAGTTATTGTTTGGGAATGGAAATTTTTCGACCACCTCATTCAAGATTTCGACAACACCAAAGCTAATTATGGAGATGTAAATACTCACCCCGAGTTAATTGATATCAATTACGACAACGGCTATCCTAGCGATTGGATTCATTTAAATGGAATTGATTACAACCCTTTGCTCGATCAAATAATAATTAGTGCTCGACATTTAAATGAAATTTATATTGTTGACCATAGTACTACATCGTTAGAAGCAGCCAGTCATTCGGGAGGAAATTCGAATAAAGGAGGTGATTTGCTTTGGAGATGGGGAAATCCACAAGTTTACCGACAAGGAAATGCCAATGACCAAAAGTTATTTTTACAACACGACTCAAAATTTGTTGAGCAAGGTTTTTTAGACGAAGGGAAAATAACTGTATTCAACAATGATGGAGATGGCACTAATACGTTCAGCTCGGTGCATTTAATTACACCTGTAATAAGTAGTGGTAATTACCAACTTCAATCTGGTAAATTTTTACCAGCTGATTTTGAGTGGACATTTGACGGTTCAACCCTTGGCACCTCATTTCATGAAGAAAACAAATCTGGAACACATTCATTACCCAACGGAAACATGATGATTTGTGAGAGTTCTATTGGTAGAGTTTCTGAAATAAATAAAAATGGAGATGTGTTATGGTCATATAAAAACCCTGTGGGATCAGTAGTATATAACCAATTCTCAACAATACCTTTGGGTGAAAACGGAATTTTTAGAGCCGAAAAATATCCTGCAGATTATGCCGCTTTTATTGGAGAAACACTAACACCTATGGGCATTATTGAAGATCAGAATTTGCTTTCTGATTCTTGCTCTCTCTCCGTTTCTGTTAACGAAAAATCTTTATATAACGATTTTGAAATCATATCGCCATCTACTCATCAAACAATAAAATTTAGTCGAGAAATTGCATACAAAAAACTATCTATAATTGATTTAGGTGGTCGAATAGTATTTTCAAAAAATAACTTTAAAGGAAATTACTTGCAAGTTGCTTTAATCCCTTCAATCTATTTTATAAAGTTTGAGTCGGAAAATAACTTAGAAACAAAGAAATTAATTGTACACTAAAACCTACAAGTTTACTCCTTAATAAACTTAACCACTTTGTTATTGAATTCTAAGAAATAAACCCCGTTTGCAAAATGGTTTAGCGGAACAACTGTTTTATTTTCAACAGCTTGCTGACTAAACACTATTTTACCCGTTGCATCTTTTATTTTTAACTCAGTGTTGTTACCACTATTACCCAACTCAATGGTAAGTTGTTTACTCGCAGGATTAGGGTAAATTTTTAAGTTATCCATTTCCCATTCGTTAACAGCTGTTGTAAAATCTACATTTACCAACTGCGTATTCACCACCGAAACATTATAAGCCGAGTCAATAACTATCGAGTTTATTCTTCCTGCGGGAGTCCCCTCATAGCGAATATCATCAGTAGGGTTTTGTCCAACTGTAACTACTTCAGCTCCAGTTCTTGTTTTATACACCATTAAATCATCTATTTCGTAAATACAATCACCGCTTCGTGGCGAGATGTAATTACCTGTTGTTAGTGGTGTAGCGTCTGTCCAAGAATCTACAAAAACATCATTAACATACACATCGGTTTGCCCTATGGTTTTGTCGTAAACCACTTTTGCATCATACCACGTATTTGCACTAAACGTAAACGGCACGTCTTTAACCAACGCAAACACATTGTTGGTTACTTCGTAAAATTGCAACTTGGCGTTGTCTTGCCTAAACCAAATAAAATACGAATTTCCTCTATTGGTTGAATTAGCATCATCACTCATGTAGTGCAAGCCTGCTCGTCGGTTTCCTGCCGTACCAGAAATGTTAAATTTATAGTGATATAAGTATTTAGCATGATTATTTTGGTCGCAAGCAACATAAATATTACTGTTGGTATTGACCTGCTCGGTTTGAATTAAGTTAGATGAAGTAACATTCCATATTCCCGAAAATGAAGTCCAGATAGGATTTAGCGTGGCATTAAACTCATCATTAAAAAATCCGTTTTGATTGTTTGATAGCCAGTCGGTTCCATTAAAATCAGCAACTTGATAAAAACGGTGTTTTACTCCACTTCCACCAACATTATCTGCATCAGTAAAATTGGTATTAAAATCATCCGTTGCAGGATTTGGAGCAGCACTAACAACAGTGGTAGGTTTAATAGTATCTTGAATACAAACATA
>CAYNMR010000048.1:0-2543 GCA_964398455.1 uncultured Vicingus sp.
GACTGGCATTTAGCAACTTGCTGGTGCAATAAGGCACAGACCAAATTGCCGCGGAAACCGAAAAGCGAATAGAGTAGGTGACTTATTTGTAAAACTAAAATTTTATGAAAATTGCTAACTTCGTTCAATTTAAGATTGATGATGAAAAACTGAAGAACATCAAAGGAGGGATGGAAATATGGTGTTCAGTAAATGTAGGGTTTCCTGATGGATCAGGGTTTGTAAACATTGGACAATGTTCTGGAGGCAATACTGACCAATGTCAAAATGAGTATGGGTCAAGTCTTTGTAGTTCGTACACAGGCGGTATGGGGGCAACCTCTTGTGAGGTTGTTTGTACTGCATAATCTTCGTTAAAATTAGTACTGAACTATCTCAATCATCTAGATTTATTATTTTATTTAAAATTGGAATAATAAGTGAATAGATGATTGAGATTAAGTTAACCTATAAAAATCCTACTTAGATTTCAGGAAGACACATTAAAATGAGTATTTAGATTATGCTAAATTTTTATTTAATAATTCTCATCTCAGTCTGTAGTTTTTTTTGTTGCGCAAATCCATCTACGATTATTATCGAAAACAAAAGTGCCCTTAAGAATTTCGGTTTTTTTTACGCGGACAAATTTAATGACTTAAGGAATTCCTTGATCTTAAGGCAGAAGGATTCATCCGGTAAATATCTTAATCGTTATGTTATTACAACAGACGAACCTTTGGTTGTTGTGTTTACTAGCGGGGGGATTACGACTGGGTTTCCAGTATTACTATATCCAGGAGACACTTGCAAGGCGTACACTAATGACAAAAATGAATTTATTTTCCAAAGCAATAACCATGGAATTGACGATCTCGCAATTCTTACAGCAATCGAAGGAACTCATGGCTTTGTGTTGCCTGACAATTTGGGACTTACTATTACCAATCGATTAGATATCATGTACATAGTTGATGGAATCAAAAAAAAATACTTAGATAGAGTTCATTTTATTAAAGAATATAAAAAGAGTCATACTATTTCTAATGAATATGAAGCTACAATAAAAAAACTCATTTATCAGAAGTATCTGCTAAGCCTACTATTCCCTGTTTATGCAGGCCAGGATTCGGTTGGTTACAACTTTGAAAATCTTCCGGCTGAGTATCATGATATTCTAAATAATGAAACGAATGATGTGTTTGATGACTCTCAATTAAATTTTCAATCGTACCAATTAGCGCTTTGGAACTACTGTAAATACCTATCCAGAAGTTCACTCAACACAAGTGAGGAATTTGTATCAATGTTTGAGAATGCAAAAAAACATTTTTCCGGAAAGTCAAGAGAATTCCTGATGTTTCTTATTCTCAAAAAATATACTGGTAAGGGGTTGCCTGATTTTCAACGAAGTGCAGAAGCGTTTTTGCGAGAGTATTCTGAGTCGGATTATCGAGAATACTTGGTTCGCCTAATTCCAAGCGACCTGACAAACGATATGATCACGTTGTCAAATGAGAAATTAGTATCGTATAATGGTGCTGATGTAACATGGAAAGAAATTATAGATTTGAACAAGGGCAAGGTAATATATGTAGATTTTTGGGCTAGTTGGTGTAAGCCATGCCTCCAAGAAATGCCTCACTCTACTAAGTTACGAGATTCTTTGAATACCAAGAATATAATATTTTTGTATGTATCCATAGATCAGAATAATGATTCTTGGATAAGAGCAATAAACAAACTGAAATCAGATCCAAGTAAGAATTTTTTACTCCGAAACGACTCAAAACTCAAGAACCTGTTCGTTTTACAGACTATTCCTAAATACATTATTATAGACAGGAGGGGCAATATTTTTTCGCCTGATGCACCTCGCCCATCTGACCCGCGTCTCCATTCCACACTTGTGAAATTGTTGAATGAATAAAATTAGGATAATGTAATGATAATCTATGAAACGTACACTTCTAACGGTTATTGCGGAGTCATTGAAAATTAAGGTATCCAGGGAAGCCATTGAGTTAAGTAATAGCAGTGCAATCTCCAACTTGGTTTCTCTTTCTGATCAACTGAAGGAATGGAATATTGATACCCTTGCAGTCAAGATTAATAAGGAGCAATTATTGGGAATGCCCTATCCCGCAGTAGCGCACTTAAGCACTGGCGGTGGTCATTTTGTTATTCTTCAGAAAGTCGAATCAGGCTCGGTTTTTTACACAGACCCTATTGCAGGGTCTATTTCAAAAGTAATCGATAAGTTTGCTGATGATTGGACAGGAGCATTGCTTCTGCTTGAAACCAATGCAAAATCAGGAGAGGAAGATTTTAAGCCAAAGCATAAACAAGAGGTTTTTGAGCAGGCAAGTTTATTCCTGTTGTTAGTGCTCTTAATGGTTTTATGGGCATTGCCATTTTTTGTTATACCCTGGGGTAGCATGCCCACCTATCTTTTTAATACTATTGGAGCAGTAATATCTTTCCTGCTTTTACAAAAACAGTTTGGTCTTGGCGGCTCGGCTTTAAATTCATTTTGCAAGATGGGCTCTAAAAGTGATTGCGAT
>CAYNMR010000049.1:0-2338 GCA_964398455.1 uncultured Vicingus sp.
CTGTGTAAGAAATTGTTTTAATGTTTTTTACAGGATGTTAAACGAAGTTCGAGATTTTTTAAGAGAAAGTCAAGTATTGTTGGTAAGTTTTAAAAACTACCAATACAGTTTAATCAACGGCAATACCAACGACCAAAACACCACCGCTAACAATAAAATAGGTACGGTGCTTTTTTTGTTCATGTAAAACCGTGAGGCCAAAAAGCTGCCAATGGGTATAGAAAAAAAGATGGGCATTAAAAAGGCAATACCATAAATTCCGTATTTCGATTTAATGTTTACAATGGTTCGGTTTTGTTTGGTAAATACTTTTCGTGGTTTGCTTCGTTTAATGAGTCGGTTAATCAACAGGTTTATCCAGCCACTAAAATAATAAAACACAAAAACGCCAATGGTTCCGCCTACGATAAGTAGCAACACGGTTTGGTAATAAGGATATCCCTTGTCTATCAACAAATATCCTGCTGCAAACAAAAATTTAATGGCAGCAAAAATTAAGAGTAATCCTATTTCAATTATCGAATCCATGTTTGGAATTGTTCGTGCAAAGGTAAGTAAAATACATATATAAATTTTTATATATGTATAAATTATTTTTTATTTACACAAAGTCTTTGGAAGAGATTACTGGCTTAACCCATAATGACGAATAAAACTTACTCTTTTGAACCAAAAGCTAAATCGCCAGCATCGCCCAAACCAGGAACAATGTAAGATTGAGCAGTTAACTCTTCGTCAATTGCACCAACCCAAATGGTGGTGTTTTCAGGTAAAAATCGTTGAACATAATCCAAACCTAATGTACTGGCAATTAAAACCACCACATGTAATTTTTTTGGATGTCCTTTTTGTAATAAAGCTTTGTAGGTAACCACCATAGAAGCTCCAGAAGCCAACATGGGGTCGGACAAAATAATGGTTCTATCGGTTAAATCGGGACTTGCTAAGTATTCCAATTCGATATCAAAACTACCGTCTTTGTGGTGTTTTCGGTAAGCCGAAACAAAAGCATTATCGCCTTTGTCGAAATAATTTAATAAACCTTGATGAACAGGCAAACCAGCTCTTAAAATGGTTGATAAAACAGGCTGCTCTTTCATTAGCGGAATAATAGAAGCACCAAGCGGAGTAGTAATTTCACGGTTTTCGTACTCCATTTTTTTACTGATTTCGTAAGCAAAAATTTCGCCCAAACGCTCGCAGTTTCTTCTAAAACGCATGCTGTCTTTCTGTACTTTTTCGTCTCTTATTTCAGCAATAAACTGATTAAAAATTGAGTTTCCTGCACCTAAGTTGATTATTTCCATTTTTAATGAGTTTAAAGTTTATAAAAGTTGATGATGTAAAGTTAGCTTTTTTATACGTTAAATGGTTGACGATGCTTTTTCCAATAGTTTTAGATAAACCTCTTTCCATCCTTCCCAATTTCCTTCGTCAGATAATGATTCGTTGTGCCACACGCTTACAAAAGTTCCGTTTACCGATTTTACGGCTTCCAACAATTCATGTATTTCTTTGTTGGCTTCCTCTGGCGATGATTTTAAATAGTATTTAAAAGTTGCTTCCATTACTGCAAACGGAATAATTTGTAGGTTGGTGGCAGTTTCGGTATCTAAATCGTAAAAATAAAAAGGCGAACAAATACTTGCTCTAAACCCTGGCTGACCAGAATAACCCATCGTGAAATCATGAGTAATATCGTTGTCGATAAGGTTTCGGTAAGTTTCGGGTAAGGTTAGTTTTAAAAAGTGTTGTCGGCTTTTGGTAACATCACGGTGCATAATGTTTTTCAGTCGGTTTATTTCTTTAGTTAAAATAGCCACGTCGCTGTTTGAGGCGTACGACGGGTGTATGCCCACTTCGTAGTAATCAGCAATAGATTTAATCAACGACTGAAATTTTCTGTTTTTTACCGAAATGTTTTTATCGTTAAAACCATAATCGCCCAACAGAAAAAAGTAGATGGGTTTGATGTGGTATTTTTGATGTATTTCAAACTGCTCTTTAAAAGTATCGTAGGGGTCGTGAGCCAAGTTTAACAATACCTTTACTCGTTTTCCAAAATCGTTACCTTTTACAATGGCTTTCAGCATTCCTGCTGTAATTCTTAAAAGTCCTTTGTGTTTGTATGCATAAGCATTGTCAATGTCGATGGTTGAAATGTACTTGAATTTTTTCTCAGGAAAAACCAATTGAGGGTAATGAGTTTTTACAATTGCAGCAATTTCGTTTGCCCAAATGTTAATGAGCGGTTTTTTTAAAAATTTCTGCTGAAAAGCCAAGCTTTCAACAGCCGTAAATCGGTCAAACTGGTCGCGAATTTGAGGCAAATATTCTT
>CAYNMR010000050.1:0-2210 GCA_964398455.1 uncultured Vicingus sp.
TTTTTAACTTCGTCGTTGGCATCTTTTCTAGCATTACGAATACCCACTTTTGCATGTTCGCCTTCTGCTCTAGCTTGTTTGCACAAATCTCTCCTACGTTCTTCGGTAAGCATCGGTACGTTAATCATTATTTGCTCACCGTTATTTTGTGGGTTTAACCCTAAATTGGAGTCAATAATAGCTTTTTCAATTGGTCCAATCATGTTTTTTTCCCAAGCCTGAACGGTAATGGTTCTACCATCTAAGGTATTAACATTGGCTACTTGTGCAAGAGGAGTTTTTGCTCCGTAATAATCAACCATAACACCACTTAGCATCATTGGGCTGGCTTTTCCTGCACGTATTTTTTGCAATTGTTTATCTAAATGCTCAATAGCCGCTTGCATGGCTTCTTTTGTGCTGTCTAATATAAATTGTAATTCTTCGTTCATGAGATATTATTTTTTCAAAAATAATAATTTTTATCCTTCAACCAATGTTCCGATTGAAGCATCTTGATTAACCACTTTTTTAAGGTTACCTAGCTTGTTCATATCAAAAACAATAATAGGCAATTCGTTTTCCTTACACAAGGTAAAAGCAGTCATGTCCATTACATTTAATCCTTTTTGATATACTTCGTCAAACGAAATGGTGTTGTATTTTTTTGCCGAAGGGTCTTTTTCTGGGTCGGCAGTATAAATTCCGTCCACTCTTGTTCCTTTTAAAATTACATCAGCTTCAATTTCTATAGCTCTTAAACTTGCTGCGGTATCGGTAGTAAAGTAAGGGTTTCCAGTTCCTGCACCAAATATTACCACTCTTCCTTTTTCTAAATGTCGAACAGCTCTACGTTTAATAAAAGGTTCGGCAATTTCTTTCATTTCAATAGCAGTTTGCAAACGTGTTTTTACATCAACCGCCTCAAGTGCCGATTGTAAAGCCATGCTGTTGATAACGGTTGCTAACATTCCCATGTAATCGCCTTGCGTACGTTCCATACCTCCCTGCTCTGCCTGAATACCTCTAAAAATATTTCCTCCACCAATAACAATAGCTACCTCTACACCTTGTTGTACCAATTCTTTAATTTCTTTTGCATAGGTATTTAATCGGTTGTTGTCGATACCAAATTGTTTATCACCCATTAGCGATTCGCCACTAAGTTTTAGAAGAATTCTTTTAAAAGCCATTTTTAAAAAGTTTTAGTCAAAAAAAAAGAGAAGCTAGCTTCTCTTTTTTTTAATAATATTTATATTAACCTAACATAATTCGCTTAAAGCCAACAACTGTTAGTCCGCTTTCAACTTCTTGTAGAGTTTGAGCAACTGTTTTTTTGTTGTCTTTAATTGAAGGTTGGTTTAATAAGGTATTTTCTTTTAAGTATTTTTTTACTTTACCTTCAGCAATTTTATCAACCATTTCAGCTGGTTTTCCTTCTTGCAATGCTTGGTCTCTACCAATTTCCATTTCTCTAGCTACAACAGCTTCAGGAACTTGAGTTTCGTCAATTGCAATTGGATCCATAGCAGCAATTTGCATAGCAACTTGTTTTGCTGCATCAGCAACTAAACCGCCAGCTTTGTTTAAGCTAACAATAGATGCTAATTTATTTCCTGGGTGATTGTAAGCTACTGTTAATTCGCCAGTTACCACTTCGTAACCAGAAACATCAATTTTTTCACCAATAACACCAGTTTGTTCTGTTATTTTATCAGCAATGGTTAAACCATTTCCGTTAAAACTTAATGCTTTTAATTCGTCGATGCTAGTTGGATTTTTTTCCATTGCAACGTCCAAAATTCTTGTAGCAAATGCATTAAAATCATCATTTTTTGCAACGAAATCAGTTTCGCAGTTTACTACAACCATTACTGCTTTTTTACCATCAGCAGTAGTTTTAGCAAGCACTAAACCTTCTTTTGCATCTCTATCACTTCTGTTAGCTGCTACTTTTTGACCTTTTTTTCTAAGGATGTCAATGGCTTTTTCGAAATCGCCTTCAGCTTCTACTAAGGCTTTTTTACAATCCATCATTCCTGCACCTGTTGTTTGACGTAATTTGTTAACGTCTGCTGCTGTAATGTTTGACATGTTACTTTATCTTTTTATAATGTTATAACTAAATATTATTCTTCGATTACTTCTTCTTTAGAAGTTTCTTTTTTCTCGTCTTTGTCTTTGATTTTCTCTCTATCTTGTTTTCTTTCGTTTAATCCTTCAGTAATTGA
>CAYNMR010000051.1:0-1853 GCA_964398455.1 uncultured Vicingus sp.
TGTCTTTGATTTTCTCTCTATCTTGTTTTCTTTCGTTTAATCCTTCAGTAATTGATACACACAAGATGTCGATAATTTTTTCAATAGATTTTGAAGCATCATCATTAGCTGGAATTGGGAAATCAACTAAAGTTGGGTCAGAGTTGGTATCAACAATTGCAAAAGTAGGAATCCCTAATTTTTTTGCTTCAGCAATAGCAATGTGTTCTTTCATGATATCTACAACAAAAACTGCAGCAGGTAATCTAGTTAAATCAGCAATACTACCTAAGTTTTTTTCTAATTTTTCTCTTTGACGAGCAATTTGTAAACGCTCTCTTTTAGATAAAGTAGCCATTGTTCCATCTTCTAACATTTTATCAATAGAAGACATTTTTCTAACTGCTTTTCTAATAGTAACAAAGTTGGTTAACATACCACCTGGCCATCTTTCGGTAACGTAAGGCATGTTAATGTTTTTGATTTTTTCTGAAACGATTTCTTTTGCTTGTTTTTTTGTTGCAACAAACATTATTTTTTTACCAGATTTTGCAATTTGCTGTAAAGCTTGAGATGCTTCATCTAATTTTACTAATGTTTTGTGTAAATCGATAATGTGAATTCCGTTACGCTCCATAAAAATGTAAGGAGCCATTTTAGGATTCCATTTTCTTTTAAGGTGACCAAAATGTACACCTGCTTCTAATAATTCTTGAAAAGTTACTTTTGACATTTTTTTATTGTTTACATTCTTTAATAACTCAATTCCTAAGTAGTTGGATAAAACCAAGTCTCAGAAATTTAGATACTAAACAATAGGTTTATAATAGATTTGGATTTATTCCAAAAAATATACTAACGTTTACTAAACTGGAATTTCTTACGAGCTTTTGGACGACCTGGTTTTTTACGCTCAACCATTCTAGGGTCTCTCGTTAATAAGCTAGTAACTTTCAACAATGGCTTGTTGTCAGCATTTACTTTAACTAATGCTCTTGATATAGCATGTCTTACAGCTTCAGCTTGACCAGTAATACCACCACCATAAACATTTACTTTTACATCAAAAGTATCAACTAATTCAGTAGCAACAAAAGCTTGTTGTACTTTACCTTGTAATACTGTTGTTGGGAAAAACACTTTGTAGTCTTTTTTGTTTACTACAATATTTCCTTTGCCTTTAGTAAGATAAACTCTTGCTACTGCTGTTTTTCTTCTTCCTGTTGCGTTAACTAATTCCATGCGTATTATTTAATCTCAGTTAATTTTAATTGTTGTGGTTTTTGTGCTTCGTGCGGATGCTCTGCTCCAGCATAAACATATAAATTACGGTACATTGCACTTCCTATTTTGTTTTTTGGCAACATTCCTTTAACTGCATGTTCAAGCATGTATGTAGGTTTTTTAGCCATTAAACGAGTTGGGTTGGTAGTTCTTTGTCCGCCTGGGTAACCTGTGTGAGAGATATACTCTTTAGCTTCCCACTTGTTACCAGTTAAGGTAATCTTGTCAGCGTTAATAACAATAACATGATCTCCACAATCCACATGAGGTGTGAAGTTTGTTTTATGTTTTCCTCTTATTAGGTTAGCAATTTTACTTGATAATCTTCCTAATGTTTCGTTTTCTGCATCGATAAGTACCCAGTTTTTGTTTACTGTAGCACTATTTGCCGAGATTGTTTTGTAACTTAATGTATTCACGTTATTATGCTTTTAATCAATATATTAAATATAATGTCCCTTAAATTGGGGCTGCGAATTTAGGATTATTTTTCTAATCCAACAACATTATGAACAATTTATTTGTTAATAAATTGATTTTTTTATTGTTCGACCTAAAATAAACACTAAAAAATGAAATCACCTAAGCAA
>CAYNMR010000052.1:0-1804 GCA_964398455.1 uncultured Vicingus sp.
GTTGGAATAGGGTTGTGCTTATTACAAATGCAATTTGGATTTATTAAATTACCCGAAGAATCGTATTATGTTTCGGAAGTTCCTATCGAATTAGATATTGCATCTATCTTGATACTTAATGTTGGCACCTTGTCAGTATGTTTTGTGATGTTAATTCTACCATCTTACGTTATTACAAAAATTTCTCCTGTAAAAGCCATTCGATTCGATTAATAAAAAGGTATTTATTACTTTTACGCAAAATAAAAATCTAAACTTAAACATGAAGTATTACAACAACATTTTAGAAACCATTGGAAACACTCCGCTAGTTAAAATCAATAGTATTACAAAGGATATTCCTGCTTTAGTATTAGCTAAAGTTGAAACGGTAAATCCTGGAAACAGTATTAAAGACCGTATGGCTTTAAAGATGATTGAAGATGCCGAAAAAGATGGTAGATTAAAACCAGGCGGAACCATTATTGAAGGAACAAGTGGAAACACAGGTATGGGATTAGCCATTGCTGCGGTTATAAAAGGTTATAAATGTATTTTTACTTCAACCGACAAACAATCAAAAGAAAAATTTGACGCATTAAGAGCTTTTGGTGCCGAAGTTTTTGTTTGTCCAACCAATGTTGCTCCTGAAGATCCTGCTTCTTATTATTCTGTTTCAAGTCGTTTAGTAAATGAAGTACCTAACTCATGGAAACCAAACCAATACGACAATCCAAGTAATGCTCAAGCACACTATGAATCTACTGGTCCAGAAATTTGGGAACAAACAGATGGGAAAATTACTCACCTAGTTGTTGGTGTTGGAACAGGTGGAACAATTAGTGGAACTGCTAAATATTTAAAAGAAAAAAATCCAAACATTAAAATCTTAGGTATAG
This sequence comes from uncultured Vicingus sp., assembly GCA_964398455.1. Taxonomy (GTDB): domain Bacteria; phylum Bacteroidota; class Bacteroidia; order Flavobacteriales_E; family Vicingaceae; genus Vicingus. The sequence continues at coordinate 879 of CAYNMR010000052.1, forward strand.
ATACGTATGGTTCTGTATTTAAAAAATATAAAGAAACAGGTATTTTCGACAACCATGAAATTTATCCTTACATCACAGAAGGTATTGGTGAAGATTTTCTTCCTCAAAATGTTGATTTTAGTTTAATCGACCATTTCGAGAAAGTTACTGATAAAGATGCAGCAATTATGACCAGAAGAATACCGCGTGAAGAAGGTATTTTTGTTGGTAATAGCGCAGGTAGTGCTATGGCTGGATTGGTTCAGATGAAAGACATGTTTAAACCTGGTGATGTTGTTGTTGTTATTTTCCACGACCATGGCACACGTTACTTAGGCAAAATGTTTAACGACGATTGGATGCGTGACAGAGGGTTTTTAGAAGAAGAAAAGAAAACTGCTTTAGATTTAATTAAAGACCACATGGGTAAACACCTCGTATCAGTAAGTTCTGACACACCAGTTTCTCAGGCTATTTTGTTAATGAATCAATACAACATTTCTCAAATTCCAGTGATGGACAACAATGTATTCGTTGGTTCATTAAACGACAACTACTTGTTTAAAAAACTAATAGAAACACCTGAGTTAAAAGAGTTGCCTGTTAGAAATGTAATGCAAGATTCTTTTCCTGTTGTTAAAGCAGAAACTACCTTTGAAAATGTATCAAAACATTTCCAAAATGGTGTAAAAGCTGTATTGGTAAATTATGATGGAGACAAACATCACATTATTACTCAACAAGATATGATTAAAGCTATTGGATAAGAATATCATAATCTCAATAAAAAAGCTCGTTTGAATTCAAACGAGCTTTTTTATTTAAAACAAATTCCCCTGATTTGGGTGTTGTATTCTACCTAAATGTTTGAATGCTTTTTCGGTGGCTTCTCGACCTCTTGGGGTTCGCATCAGAAAACCTTCTTTTATTAAAAAAGGTTCATAAAC
>CAYNMR010000053.1:0-1664 GCA_964398455.1 uncultured Vicingus sp.
TCATCTTAAAGACAAGAAAATCGCCTTGACTGCAAAACGGTCAGGGCTTTTCTGCATTTGGACACCCAACAAAACGGACGAAAGAAGGGCAGCCGATAACAACGGTTTGGCGTAATGGGGGCGGACGTTCTTCGTATGAAAATTTGTGCTAAATTTGAACTTCGTGCTTCGTATCAAGTTTAGTGCTGAAAAGCCCCCACTACGCCAAGCCGCAAAACGTTGGGTCGAAACCCTAGCGGGCTTTCGACCCAACGTAGCGGACGCTGCACGTCCCGCTGGGCTTCGCCCAACAGGCCGTTTTGCAAAACTCCTACGAAAAACTCCGTTTTTCTTCGTAGCTTCGCAAAGCGTCCGCTACGTTATAAGTAATGTGCCCTGACAGAAACTAACTCCATAATTAACTTCACTTTAGACACAAATGACATTGAAAAAAATAATTACCATAATTTATTTTTTGTTTTGCAAGACAATTTTTGCACAACAAACTTGCGACTGCGAGCAAGAATTTCTATTCGTAAAAAATTATATGGAAAGAAATTATGCGGGTTTTGCTGACAAAATTGTCAATGCTAATAAACAAACGGAATATGACGCATTTTCAAAAGAAATGCAACAAAAAACAAAGGACGTAACACAAACAGGCTATTGTCGTTTTTATATTCAAAATTGGCTGAATTACTTTAACGACAAACACGTTTATTTAATGCCTAATCCTAAAAAAAAGGCAACATTTGTTCCCGAAACCATTATGCTTTCGTCTGAAAAGATTGATGAATTAAGAAAAAAAACACAAGACGATATTGAGGGAATTTATTTTTCATCAAGCAAAAACTATGAAATTGCTCTAATTAAATCGCCAACTAATTTTCGTGATTATGCAGGTGTCATCATCAACTCGCAAAATAAAAATTGGACGGCAGGAATGGTAAAATTAGAGTTAAAGCAAACTGCCGAAAATAATTTTGAAGGCATTTTATATTATGCTGATTACAGCCCTAATTTTCAAAAATATGAAATCAAAAACGGTGCATTTAGTAACGGAGATTATTTAAAAGAAAATGCGAAAACAGAAAAACCACAAGGATTTGAGCCATACAACGACATTGAAACTTCTAACACAGTTGCCGCTTACAGAGATGTAAATGACAGCACAGCATACATTCGCATAAAATCGTTTGACGACCACTTTGCCAAGAAAATTAAATCAGTTGTTAAAGCAAACGAGAAAAAATTAAAGACAAAACCATACTTAATTATAGACCTGCGCTACAATGGTGGAGGCAGTGATTTTTCATACAGTCCACTAATGCCATATATTTACACTCAACCTATAAAAAAAGTGGGGGTTGATGTGTATGCAACACCCGACAACGCACAAGCGTGGCAACGTGTCATAGACGACAACCCAAAACTACCTAAAAGCGTAAGAAACGACATTTCGGACATTGTTGCAAAAATGAAAGAAAAGCCCAATCAAATGGTAAATATTTTTGAAGACCATACCGACACTTTACAAACATTTTATCCGACAACGAAAAAAGTAGTTATCTTAATTGACGAAGATTGCGGAAGTTCAACGGAACAATTTTTAATAGAAGCACGACAAAGTTCAAAAGTAATTCTTGCAGGACATCATACTATGGGAGTTTTGGACTATTCCAATG
>CAYNMR010000054.1:0-1571 GCA_964398455.1 uncultured Vicingus sp.
ACCATAGTCGTTAACTTAAGGAAAGGTATTTAAAGAATGAAGGATTTGGTAGTGAGTTTGTTTATTGGTTGGTGATTCACATCTTGTGTTTTCGACAAGAGGTAAGAATGTTTGGTTCATCCACTTTTTAAGATTGATTCGTCTTAAAATAACGAACCGAAGCGAGTGTGAAAACTGGCCACAGCGCTTAAAGAATTTTATCAAGCTTACACCCATTTTTGGGGAGTGCTTTTTTACGTACTGGTTTGAACATTGGAATAACCTCCAGTTTAATAATACCCATAGTAACTTAGCAAGAAGTTGACATTCCATACGCTCAGTTTTCACCTTTTTCACTTTATGAATTTCAAAGGTTGATTTCCATGTTTTGAAAACCAACTCAATTTGCCAGCGTAGATGGTAAACCTTTCTTATTTTTTCGAGCGGAAGTATTTCTCTGTTTACATTGGTAATAAAGGTGTTGTAACGACATCGTATTTTGTGCTCGTAGGTAATTCCAACATCATGTCTTTTTGCCGAACGATATGCTGCTTTTAGTCTTTTTCTGTATTCAGTGTCTGAAACAGGCTCAATTACTAAACGACATTTAACTGGCCCCTGTTCGTAAAGCAAAATATCCATGTCCAGTGCCTGAACTCCGGTTTTTTCAAATCTTTTTTTGATATTTTTCCACCGAATGGATTCTTTCCTGAGCGTATGTAGTACCGCCTGTGGCGGCATACGGTTAAGAAAGTAAGCCCGTTTTTCAATCACAGCTTTCAGATAAGTGGGAGTGATATAGCCAAGGTCACGAATGTACAATTCTCCTTGGCAAATTGAGTCTATTGTGTTTTTCGAATCAAGCTGATCATTGGTTTTAATCGTTACCAAATCAAGTACTTTCCAGTTACCGCTTATTAAATCAAATTCGTACTGTAAATTCATCAATCCGTTTGTTTTGCTAAAGTTTCCATACCCAGGGTATCTATCGCTGTTTATGGCTGGTAGAGAAAATTTACTAGAGTCTTTTATGTTCACCCCTGAGAAATGACGTGTGAAGTTCTTGTCCGGTTTGAATAGGAGTGCATGATGCGATAACTGGTCTTTTACTAGTTCCTTAAGGAATGCAACCCCTTGTTTGTTAAAACGCTTATGTAGGCCTTCTTTACTTATGTCAATTGCAAAATGCTCATTCAAATCAGATGTTATATCAGGCAGACTCCTGTTGGCCTGGTTAGCAGCAGAGAACATAAGCGTGTTTAGAAAATGACTGGCATTTAATTTCCGTGCTCGCTTTACAAAACCCGTGCGCCTGGCAATCTGGTTAATTTGATCGTCAGAAAAATTTTGACTGATGATACGGCTTAGTCTATCAGATTGATCTCTGATAAACATTTCTTTGTCAATATTTAATCGGTTTCTCCCTAATGGTTAACTTGCATCAACAAAAAAAGCAGGCTTGGGAAGAAACCTGCTTTTAAAAATAAAAAACAAAAAAATCATGGGGAGAAAATTACAAAATTTGCCCCAATGGGGCACCTGTCTCTATATAAAAAAACCTCATCAAGAATCCTTAAGTTAACGACTATGGT